>CAZLEF010000054.1:1953-48334 GCA_964558465.1 uncultured Lewinella sp.
TTTGTTGATTTGTTGATTTGAAACGGCGGCCCTCGAATCAACAAATCAACGCATCAACGCATCAACAATTTTATCAACTTCCGGCGATCTTCATCTCAATCTTTCCACCCTGAATATCCAGTTCCAGGCTATTGATATTTTCGAGCCATTCCACCAGGGTTTCGCCCAGCATTTCCCTTCGCCATCCGGACCCGATGACGGTTTGGCGGAGTTCATCGTCCGTCCGGAATTTCTCCAACATGTTTTTAGCCATCACCATTGAAGGGGTGATGCCCTGATTGATCGACTGGTACTTGACCAGGAGGTACAACATTTCCAGGACGATATCATCTCCGAGTTCATCGTCCTTTTCCGGCTTGGGCGCCTGGTCCAGGATTTGTTTTTCATCAGGGCTGACCGGCCGTTGCATAAATTCCATGAACAATCCGCCGTATTTGTCGGTGATTTTATCCGGGATATGACGGTTTTTTTTGAGAGCATCCTTACCTGCGCCTATGCTTTTGATGATATGTGTAATGATCTTGCTGGGCAGCACCATCTCCCTGGAGTAATCCTTGGCTTCGGCTGTTTCGCGGCGCCAGGTCAGTATCCGGAGCAAAAACAGCCTTTCGCGCTGGTTAAGGGATTTCATAAGGTTGTGGCCGATAATTTCCTGGTTGGGGTCTTTGGCATAATAAGCCGCCGTTTCCAATTTTTTGAATTCCTCTTCGGCCCAGGTCAGGCGTCTTTTTTTCTGAAGTTTGCTCACCAGCATTTGCCAGAGGTCCGGCAGCGGGATCACGTCCTCCATTGCGTACTTCAGTTCCCTGGGCGGCAGAGGCCTCCGGTCCCAGTTGGCAACGGCATATCCCTTGTCCAGGCTGATCCGCAATTCACCTTCCACCAGCCTTCGAAAAGAAACGGGATATTTATACCCGATAAATGCAGCTGCAATTTGTGTATCAAATACATTTTTCGGCGTTATTCCATAAATATTGTGGAGCAGGCGGTAATCGTTTTCACCTGCATGTGTGATCTTTACTATTTTTGGGTTCTGAACAATGTCCAGCAAAGGATCCAGGCGCTTCAGGACCAGGGGATCGATGAGATAGCGACCGAGGGGCGTGATCACCTGGACCAGGCACAAAAGCGTGTTAAACCGTTTTTCTCCAACAAATTCGGTGTCGAAACCCAACCAAGGCGCCTCGCGGTTGGTTGAATAGAAAGCGGCAAGTTCTTTTTCTGTTTGGATCAGGTCAAAGTTGGGGTCCTGCATTTGGAGGTGTCATTGTTAAGGAAATATTAAACATGGTTGTAATCTGTGTAATTGATTCAAAGGTTTCATCTTTACAATAGGCAGGGCAAGTCTGTTTGCCCGGCAAGTTAAAAAGAAATTGTCAATCCAATGAAAATCATCAAGCGCCTTCTTTTAATTCTCGGTATTTTGCTTGTCCTGCTGGTCGCAGCAGCAATTACCCTTCCAATTATCTTCAAGGATCAGATCCTGGCCAAAGCCAAGGAAGAGATCAACAAAAATGTCCGGGCCCAGGTCGATTTTGCCGACGTGAGCCTTTCCCTGCTCCGGAGTTTTCCGGATTTCTGCTTCCGGATGGAGGATTTTTCAGTCGTAGGGGTCGATACGTTTGCCGGGTATCCGCTGGCCAGGGGGAAATCCGCCGAATTCACCCTGGATCTGATGTCTGTCATCCGGAAAGACGCTCCAATCGCCATCAAATCCATCACGCTGGAACAACCGGATATCAACATCCTGGTCCTGGAGAACGGGCTGGCCAATTATGATATCGCTGTGCCGACCGATGAACGCATCGAGGAAACGGTTGAAGAAACCGATTACAGCGGGGTGAAGGTCCAATTGGAAGAATACCGGATCACCGACGGCAAATTTGTGTACGATGACCGCCTGGGCGGAACCTTTGTATCTATGGATGATGTGGATCACTCCGGAAGCGGTGATTTCACCATCGATGTATATGATCTGGACACGGAATCCTCCATCGGCGAGATTACCGTATCCTACGGCGGCATCACTTACCTGAAAAAGGCCAAAGCCGATCTGGACGCTGTCTTTAACATTGACCAGGTTAACAGCAAATATACCTTCAAAGATAATCAGCTCACCGTCAACGACCTGACCCTGAACGTGGAGGGTTTTGTCCGGATGCCGGAAGATGATATCGATATGGACCTCGCCTTCAACACCCCTGAATCCGATTTCAAGAGTTTATTCTCCCTGATCCCGAACGCCTATATTCAGGGTTATGAATCGGTAAAAGTGGACGGCCGGTTTGATCTTAACGGCGCCGTAAAAGGGATCTACAACGGTGAAAAAGAGCAGTTCCCAGCCTTTAATTTTAAATTGGGCGTAGAAAACGGCAATGTCAAATACCCCGACCTGCCACTCGGGATCTCCAATATTTTCGCAAACGCCACGGTCGACAGCCCGGGCAGCAATTTTGACGACCTGACCGTCGATCTGCCGAAATTCAGTCTGCGGATCGGCGATAACCCGGTTGAAGGCGCCTTCAACCTGAAACACCCGATCTCCGACCCGGCCGTTATTGCACGTGCAAAAGGCGTGATCGTACTGGAAGAATTGCGAAAGGCATTCCCGATGGAGGGTATCGAAGAAATGAGCGGGAGGATCAACGCAGATCTTGCGGTGAACACCACCTTGTCGTTGATCGAAAGCGAGCAATATGAAAAGGTGAACATGTCCGGCGACCTGGCTGTGAATAACCTTAAATACAAGGGCGAGGGTTATCCAAAAGTGGACATTCGCTCGGCAAAGGCCGAGTTCACCCCGAAATTTGTCCGGATCGACCATTTCGACGCCCAGTTGGGCAAAAGCGACGTCAAAGGATCGGGTTCTGTTAAGAATATCCTGGCGTATTTCTCCCCGGAAAAAACCATGCGCGGCCAGATGACGGTGCGGTCCAATCATTTCGACCTCAACGAGTGGATGCCGGCGGAAGAAACCGCAGAAACCCCTGTAACTGCGCCCGCCATTTCCGATGCGCAAGTTGAGCCTGTGGAAACCGAGATCTTTGACCGGTTTGATTTCGACCTCGACGCCGGGATCACCAATATGAAATACGGCGAATATTCGATCGACAACCTTATCGCCAGGGGCAACATGAAACCCAACCGATTGGAAGCCAAGGCATTCAGCGCTTCCATTGGCGAAAGCGATTTCGCCGCCACCGGCGTGATCACCAATATGTTCGATTACCTCTTTGACGACGGCATACTCGGAGGAGATTTAACCCTCAGGTCAAAACTGATGAACCTGAACCAGTTCATGACCTCCTCGGGAGAAACCGTGCCGGAAACAGCGCCCGTTTCAGACGCCGAAGTAACTGATCTCGAACCTTTCCTGGTGCCTGAAAACATCCGGATGAACATTGATGCGGACATCGACCGGCTGATCTACACCAATATGGAACTCAAGGACCTGAAAGGAACCATTTCAGTGGCCGACCAAGCGGCCGTTCTGGAAAATGCCGAGGCAAGGACCCTGGGCGGTACCATGGCAGTTGCGGGAAGTTACGACACCAAAAATGCCGAATCCCCTGCATTTACTTTTAAATTCGACCTCAACAAGCTGGATTTCAAACAATCCTTCAACACCTTTAATACCTTCCAGAAGCTGGCCCCTATCGGGAAATTTATTTCAGGGTCATTCACCAGCACCCTGATCATGGATGGAGAACTGGGCAAGGATATGTTCCCCAAGTTGTCATCGCTGGATGCCCAGGGATTTCTCGAAACGGTGAACAGTTTTGTCAGCGGGTTCAAACCCCTCAAAGCGGTTGGCGACGCGCTCAACCTGGATTACCTGAAAGAGGAATTAAAACTTGAAAATACCAAAAACTGGTTTGAGGTGCAGGACGGTCTTGTTGCGGTCAAACCCTTTGATCTGAAAGTCAAGGATATCAACCTCAATATCAGCGGAACCCATGGTCTGAACCAGAATATGGACTACAAGATCAAGGCCAGGATCCCCAGGAAATTACTGGAAAAAGGCGCGGTGGGCCAAGCCGCCAACTCCGGGTTTAATTTGTTGCAAAAAGAAGCTGCCAAATTGGGGGTCAATCTGGCCAAAAGCGAATTTGTGAATGTTTTGATCCAGTTGACAGGATCGATCACCGACCCCAAGGTCAAGCTCGATCTGTTGAGCGGGGACGGCGAACAGACCCTGGCGGAGGCTGCCACCGAAACCGTGAAGGAAGAGCTGAAGGCGCAGGAAGAAAAACTGCGCGCAGAGGCTGAAAAGAAACTGGACGAAGGTAAGGCCATCGTCCAGGAAAAACTGGATAAAGCGGTGGATTCTGCCAAGACGGTTGTAACCAAAAAGGCAGAGGAGCTGACCAAACAAGTCAAAGACAAAGCCGGCGAAGTCGTAAAAGACGAGGTGGGCAATGTCGTCAATACGGCCATCGACTCAACGTCCAAGAAAAAGATAGAAGAGGTGATCAATACCAAAACGAATCAATCTGCCGAAGACATCAAGAAGGAATTGGACAAATTCAATCCCTTTAAAAAGAAGAAAAAGGAAGGCGGAGGATAAGTGACGTGGGTCATGGAGAAGAAATTCAAAGTCTTCAACCTCCAGTCTTCAGTTGGCAGTCTGTTCCAAGGGCAGTCCTTTGCCGGCAATTCTAAAATTTAGGACAAAGGACACTATCGTTTTCATATTGACCCAGGTAAGCGACCGAGATCTCCAGAGCGCCCTGGCTCCTCCGGTTAAGGTTCAGGGAGGTGAGGTTGAGATCGTAGCTGATGCCCAATAAAAAATCGTTGAATTCAAAGCCGGTCATGAGGATGGCAGCATCAAGGTAAGGATTTTGGGTTTCATCGCGGGTGGTCCTTGCCCATCCGCCGAGGTGGAGGGCGGTATTGCCCGACTGGCTGATGGCAAACCGGATATTGGATCCTGCGTTGATCGCAACATGCGGGCCCTGATTATAAAACAGAAGCCGGGGGGAAATTTTCACGCTTTCTCCGACCGGTATCTGAAGGGCGGCGTGGAGGGTATATTTCCTGAAAACATAATTCTGGTCATAACGGTCAGGTTTTTCATCGTCGTAAAAAAAACTGGTCTGGGGTTCCATGATATGGTGGAGGGCGCCCCCCAGGAAAACGCCGATCCCTCTTTTGGGAGAATAGGCATAATGGATTCCTGCATGGAAATCCTTGAAAGCGAAATTATTTTCGGGCAACTCTTCCGCGGTCGGGTTGGTATAGCCGTCGGATCCGTTAAACTGGTCGTTGAAGGTCAGGCTGCCGTAGACGACGTTCCGCTGCGCCAGGCCGATCTGAATCCCGGCGCTCAGGTATTGATCGGCATTCCGGCTCAGGCTTTTGTGAAAAGCCCCGGACAGCATGATCTGGTTGGTGCTGAAGCCGGGTGAACTGACCTTGTCGCCGTAAAAGATCATACCGGCCCCAAAAGCGTCCTTCCGGGGTTTGCGGATGTTGCCGATTTGAAACCGGAAGTCCGCAGCAGCCGAATAAGTTGTGTAGGGATTATCGAGGGCGTTTCGCCACTGGTCGCGATAGATAAAGGAGAAACGGTACCGGCCTTCAAAACTTCCGGCAAGGGCGGGGTTGAGCGAAAGCGGAGAGGCATAAAACTGGGTAAAGTGCTGATCCTGACCGTTTAGCAAATTTACAAACAGCAAAAAAGCGCCAATAGAAAAGGTATTCTTAATGTTCATGTTCATCGGTTGTACTGAAAAACCAGGCTAAGGTAAGTTGAAATATCCAGTCAAATCAACGGAAAATCCGGGAATAATATTATTTTTGGCTGATCATTGCAGGATAAAGCCCATATGAGCTACGCTATCTGCCCTTTAAGTTCAGCGCCGTTACGGAGCAGTCCGTCGCATAAAAGCGAAATGGTCTCTCAGCTTTTATTTGGCGAAACGGTTGAAATACTGGAAACCAAAGGCCGCCAGTGGGCCCAGGTAAGGTTATCGGACGATAACTTTATCGGCTGGATATCCCTCAACCAACTGGAGGCGATCACCCCGAGCGAATGGGAAGCTTACCGGCAAAGTTTTGCTTTTGTACTGGATCCATGGTGTACCGTCATGCACAACGATTTTTTTCTGCCGCTCTGTCTGGGCGCCAGGCTGCCTTTGTTTGACGGAATCCGTTTCCAGCTAGGCGACAAATCCTTCACTTTCAGCGGCCAGGCAGTATTCCCGCAAGATATCCAGGCCGGCAGTGAACTGATCATCAAACTGGCCCGCCGGTATTTGAACGCACCATTTATCTGGGGTGGCCGGACCACCATGGGGGTCGACAGCCCCGGGCTCGTTCAGGTTGTTTACCGGATTGCCGGCATAAAGCTGCCCCGGGAATCTTTTCAACAAGTGCTTCATGGAGAAACCGTCGATTTTGTCGATCAGGCAAAACCCGGCGACCTGGCTTTTTTTGAGAACCGGTTTGAACGCATCAACCATACCGGTATCGTATTGCCGGATGGACAAATCCTGCACGTTGCCGGTAAAGTACGAATAGACGTGCTTGACCATTTCGGCATTTATAACAAAGAACAAGGCAAATACACGCATCGGCTCCGGATCGTTCGCCGGGTGCTCCCAACCATAAAAACCACGCCTGCCCAAACGGTTGAACAGAGTGCGCTTCTGGGCAAACAAATTGAATTGTTCTAAACCAAACACAGCAAAATAAACATTCAGTGATCCAAGCGCGCAATATTCAAAAATCTTACGGCCGTCTCCAGGTCCTGAAAGGGGTGAATCTGTCTGTGGAAAAGGGTGAAATTGTCGCCATCATGGGCAAATCCGGCGCAGGTAAAAGTACCCTGCTCATTAGTCTCGGCACCCTCGACCGGGCGGATTCCGGCACTCTGTCCTTCAACGGCGCTGAAGTTTCACAACTGGATGCCGCGGGCCTGGCCAGGTTCAGAAACCGGAATATTGGTTTTGTATTTCAGTTTCACCACTTGCTGCCTGAGTTTACCTCCCTTGAAAATGTCCTGATACCCGCTTTGATCAACAAAAGCCCTGAGGCCGCTGCCCGTAAAAAAGCAGAAGGCCTCCTGGAATACCTGGGGCTCAAGGACCGCTTGACCCACAAACCCGGCCAGCTTTCCGGCGGTGAACAGCAACGGGTTGCTGTAGCCAGGTCTTTGATCAACGACCCGGCGGTTATTTTTGCAGATGAACCTACGGGCAACCTGGATTCGGGATCCTCAAAAGAGCTCCATCAACTATTCCTCCAACTTAGAAAAGACCTGAAGCAGACTTTCATCATTGTTACCCATAACCAGGACCTCGCCCAGCTAAGCGACCGGATTCTGGTAATGGAAGACGGGCTTTTAAAAGAATAACCCGGTAATGGACCCTTCAACTGATATACAGCGGCTTTATGGTTTGATCGGATACCCTTTATCCCATTCTTTTTCCAAACGTTACTTTTCTGAAAAATTTAAGACCCTCGGCATCCGGGATGCTGTCTACGAATTATTCCCCCTGGAAAAAATAGCCGATCTTCCGCCCCTGCTTTTCCGGCATCCCAACCTGAAGGGCCTCAACGTCACCATCCCCTACAAAGAAAAAGTAATTCCATACCTGGATGTATTGGAAGAAAGCGCAGCCAACATCGGTGCGGTCAATACCATTTCCTTTCGGTCCGGAAAACTATTCGGTTACAATACAGATGTATTCGGTTTCGAGACTTCCCTCCAAAATTTTTTCTCCAAAACAGGGCGAACGCCTGATCATGCATTGGTGTTGGGTACGGGAGGCGCCTCCAAGGCGGTCTGTTGGGTTTTGGACCGTTTAAAAATCAATTATCAACGCATTTCCAGGTCTGCCCACCCGGGTGTTAAAACCTATTCAAACCTGGGGCGCCACGATATCCGGGAAGCAGGTCTGATCATCAATACAACCCCACTTGGCATGGCCCCCCACCAGTCGGCTTTTCCTGAAATCCCATACGAATACCTTACGGCAAACCATATGCTTTTTGACCTGATCTACAACCCGGAAATGACTCTTTTCCTGGAAAAAGGCGTCGAATATGGCGCGGCTGTCAAAAACGGTATGGAGATGCTGGTTCTCCAGGCTGAAAAAGCCTGGTTGATCTGGAATGCGTCGAACGAATAACATTGGCGCGATGGAAAAAACACGCCGGCGTTTTTATTGGACGGACCGGAGAACCTTTCTCCATTTTTCACGTACAAATAAAAAAGGCCGCGGGGTACAGGTTCAGAAAAATCAATCAATCCGGTTCCATTCTGATTTCGTTTTTTGTAAAGATATTTATCAGGTTCGCGGCTAAAATTTTTACCTTTGAGGGGTTGAAAACTCCGTAAATGCTGCAATTTATCCGGAGGGTTCATTTTTCAACCGTCAAATTTGAAGAGATGAAATCAGCAGGAAAACCGGTTCTCAAAAACTTGGAAAAACTGGAAAGCATGGCACGAAGCATCCTCGATCACCCCAGTGCGCTTGAGTTGGATTTTCAAAATACCGCCATCGCTTTTGCGCACAAAACCGATAAAGAGCTAAAAAAATCCGCCTGGCTTTTTGGCTTGATGAACCACCATTGGCTGGTTGGTTTGGGGGCAAAGATCGGCGTTACCGCTATCCGGCTTCACCTTCCGTTTGTAGAGTCCGTCGTCAAGAACACCATTTTTGACCAGTTCTGCGGCGGCACAACCCTGCTTGATTGCCAAAAAACCATTCATACCCTTTTTGCAAACGGCTCGTATACGATCCTCGATTACGGCGCTGAAGCCAAGGAAACCGAAGAGGATTTCAACAAGACCATGCGGGAGACATTAAGGGCCATTGAATTTGCATCCAAAAACCCTTCCGTTCCTGTTGTCAGTGCAAAAATCACCGGACTGGCCAGGTTCGATCTGCTGGAATCCATACAAAGCGGCGAGCCTTTTAATTCAGAGACCCGGAGTGAGTACAGGAATGTGCTCAAGCGGATCGACGCGATCTGTTATTCCGCAGAGAAACACAAAGTGGGCGTTTTTTTTGATGCTGAGGAAAGCTGGATCCAAATTTCGATCGACCATCTGGTGACCCTGATGATGAAAAGGTATAACCGCGAACGGGTCGTGGTTTACAATACCTTCCAGATGTACCGGACGGACCGGCTCCAGTTTCTCATAGATTCCTTTAATCTGGCCCGTCGTGAAAATTATTTCCTCGGCGCCAAACTGGTTCGCGGCGCGTATATGGACAGGGAAAGGGAACGGGCCCAAAACCACGGTTACCCCTCCCCTATTCATCCCGATAAGGCAAGCACGGATGAGGCCTACAATACGGCTATCCGATTCTGTGTGGACAATTATCAGTACATCGCCTCCTGCAACGCCTCGCACAATGCCGACAGCAACCGCCTGCAAGCCGAACTGATCGTCCGGAAGGACATCCCGCGCAACCATCCGCACCTTAATTTTTGTCAACTTTACGGCATGAGCGACAACCTGACGTTCAACCTTGCCAAAGCAGGTTTCAACGTTGCAAAATATGTTCCATACGGCCCCGTCAGAGAAGTCATTCCTTACCTTATCCGCCGGGCTCAGGAAAATTCGACCGTCACCGGGGATATGAGCCGGGAACACAAGTTGGTCATTCTGGAAATGAAACGAAGAGGATTGGGATAAATGTCATTTAATCATGGGTACGATCGCCGATGCCTTCAGGATTTTGGGGGTGATTTGTTTATTTCCCTTAGCCCTTTTTGCGCAAGAACCTGACTGTTCCGGCGCACTCACTGTTTGTAACAGCTCGCCAATATCATTCACTTCTTCTGGCGCCGGAACCGACGATTTTGCAAGCGCGCTCAACGACGACGGGTGTTTAATCGGCGAACATCAAAGCGCCTGGTTTTTTTTTGAATTGAATGGGTTAACGCCACCTAACAGCATTCTTGAATTTACGATCACGCCAACCGGCGGCTTTGGTCAGGATTATGATTTCGCAGTTTTTGGGCCGGGCGCCACTTGCAACAATCTGGGGTCGCCAATCCGCTGTTCATGGGCCGATTTGTCCTGTGGTTTTTGCCCTGCCACCGGATTGGGAAATGGAGAATCCGATTTCTCTGAAGGTGCAAGCGGTAATGGTTTTGTGGCGCCCTTAACCGTGCAGGCGGGACAGAAATATTTTCTGGTGGTTGACAACTTTTCATCCAACGGCCTGGGGTTCACGCTAACCTGGTCAGGGTCTGCCGCGCCCTTTCTGGATTGCACCGCAACGCCTGGTTGCAGTCTGGAGGTGTCAATCGCCCAGCCTTCCTTAACCGTTTGCCAGGGAGCATCCGGAGCATTAAGCCTCGGCGCCGGTTTTACCGGCTCAGGGTCGCCCGTTTTTACCTGGACGGCTACCAATGGCGGGCTGGCTTACCTGAACAACCCAAATATCCTGAACCCCTTCGTCAATCTGCCTGCAAATTTCACAGGGAATATTACCTACACGTTGACGGCCGTGGATGGAACTTGTACGGACAACGCCAGCGTGACCGTCGTGGTCAATCCTGCTCCTGTGCCAAATATAACGGGAGACAACAATCTTTGCCCCGGTGAATCTGCAGTGCTTTCGGCAGGTTCGGGATATTCAAGTTATACCTGGTCAACGGGCGCAACAAGCCCTTCGATTACCGTCGGCGGTCCAGGGGTTTATTCGGTTACGGTGAAAGATGCCCAGAATTGTCAGGGCACAGCCAGCATCAGTGTTTTACAATTGCAGGCGCCAACACCTGTTATTACGGGGCCAACCGAAATCTGCGCCCTCGGTTCAGGCATATTGACTGCAACGGCTGGTTATGATTCCTATCAATGGTCAACCGGCAGCACCTCCAATACAACTGTTATCAGCCAGGCCGGGATTTATCAGGTTACCGTAACCGAAAACGGCTGCCAGGGGGTTGCAATGCATACCGTTGTTTTATCCTCATCTTTAAGCCCTGAAATATCCGGAGATCTGGACTTCTGTCAGGGTGGATCGACGCTGCTGGACGCCGGAGGCGGGTATGTTTCCTATAGTTGGTCCAACTTAACAAGCGGCCAAAGTACGCTCGTCACATCGCCAGGCTTATACACCGTTACGGTTCAGGATGCATCCGGGTGTACGGGTACAGCTTCCGTTCTGGTCAGTTCAAATCCATTGCCGGCGCCCAATATCACCACGACTCTACCGGAGATTTGTCCGGGCAATACAGCCACCTTGTCTGTAACCGGAGGATTTAATCAAATTTCCTGGTCAACCGGAGCGACCGGACCCAGCGCCATCATCCACCAGCCGGGGAATTATTCTGCAACCGTAACCGACAACAACGGCTGCCAGGGTCAGGCCAACATTACCATCGGAACCGCAGTCCCTCCGCAGCCGGTGATCTCCGGCGTACAAAGCATCTGCCACGGCGAAATTATTTTTTTGAGCGTTGCCGGAAATTATGCCTTTTACCAGTGGTCGACCGGCAGCAATCAGGCCTCAACCCAGGTCAATTCACCAGGGCAGGTAGGCGTAACCGTTACGGACTCGAAAGGCTGTACCGGCAGTGTCAGTGTTAACATTCCCCCGGCTAGTTCACCGCAACCGGCTATTCAGGGTGAATTGGAAATTTGCCCGGGTGGAACTACCACACTGAATGCAGGAGCAGGGTTTTCCAACTATGAATGGTCCAATGGATTCTCAAGCCCTTCTATTACCGTCAACAATCCCGGCGTCTATTCCGTAACGGTCACCAATTCTGCAGGCTGTTCGGGTACTGCATCTGCAACGGTCAGTAATTACCTGGTGGAACCTCCCGATATTGCAGGGCCTCAGGGTATTTGCGACGGCCAAAGCGCACAATTGAATGCCGGGAGCGGCTTTGTATCCTATCAATGGTCAAATAATCTTTCCGGCCAGCAAATTACCATTTCCCAGCCCGGAAACTACACGGTGACCGTAACGGATATGAACGGTTGTTCAACCCAGGCTTCTAAAACCATTGCCCAATTTGAAACCCCTCAACCTGTCATACAAGGGCAATCAAGCATATGTGAAGGCAGCCCTCCCGTTGTTTTGGATGCCGGAGCAGGATATGTTTCTTATTTGTGGTCTACCTTCAGCAACGGCCGCTTTTTGCAGGTATCCGAGCCGGGGGTTTATTCCGTAACCGTGACTTCACAACAGGGATGCCAGGGTGTTGCTTCTGCCAGCGTTGACGAATTCCCTTCCCCTGCTCCGTATATCAACGGGCCCGCATCATTTTGCGAAGGGCAATCTATTACCCTGATGGCGGAGCCAGGATACCAGACTTACCTCTGGTCCAACGGCAGCAATACGCCCAACCAGACCATTTCCCAAGGGGGGGCCTACACACTGGTGGTCACGGATGCCAATGGTTGTCAGGGTGAAACCACGGTCAACATCACGGAATTTTCCAGTCCAAATCCCGGGATTACAGGTGATTTAAGCATTTGCAGCGCCAATGGCAGCGGGCTTTTGGTCGCCACCGATGGGTTTGATTCGTACGAATGGTCCAATTCCAGTAGCGGTAATCCGGTTAATATTTTTGAACCCGGAAGCTATTCGGTTACCGTCACAGACCAAAACGGTTGTGCAGGTGAAGCCTCCGTTCTTGTTGCGCCTTTATTCATTCCAAACCCGGTAATAACGGGCGATCTTTCCATCTGCCCGGGTGAAACCACCCAACTGCTCGTTTCAGGAGGTAATTTTACGGCCTACCAATGGTCCAACGGTCTTACCCAAAATAGCATTTCAGTGGATCAGCCGGGCGAATACGCTGTAACCGTCACCGGCGCCAACGGCTGCACCGCAGAAAACAGCGTCGGGGTTTTTTCATTGCCGGCCCCTGATCCATTCATTGCCGGGCCGGAATCCATTTGTTCCGGCGAATTGGCCTTACTCGACGCCGGTTCCGGTTTCGACCACTATTTATGGTCTACAGGCAGTACGGGTTCCTCGATCAACGCGGATGAACCGGGAAGTTATACGGTCGTGGTGACCAATGCGTTGGGATGCACCGGAATTGCCGAACACAGCCTTTCTGTCCATCCGCAACCCAGCTTGAATATTACCGGAAGCCTGAGTTTTTGTGCAGGTGGCGCCACCACCCTTAGCGGCTCAGGTGGTTTTCAGACCTATCAGTGGTCCAACGGACTGAATACACAGAGCATCCAGGTATCCAATCCGGGGGTTTACACCCTTGTTGCGACGGACGGCAACGGATGTGAAGTTTCAAAAACGGTTCAAATACAGGTTTTGACGCAGTTAAACCCCGTAATCAGCGGCGACCTGAGCCTATGTCCGGATGAACAAACGATTTTGGATGCCGGTGCAGGATACGCTTCCTATTCCTGGTCAAACGGCAGTACCGCCAGTTCTATCGGGGTAGATTCAGCCGGGGCTTTCAGCGTTTCGGTTACTGATATTTACGGGTGCTCCGGTCAAACGACCGTTTCGGTAGTGCAACACGCAGCGCCGGAAGTTCAGATCCTGGGCGACCCAGCTATTTGCCAGGGACAGAACAGCCTGCTGGGCCTCTCCGGCGCAGCTTTAAGCGCATGGACCTGGTCGGACAATTCAACGGACAGCACGCTTGCCGTCGCCAATTCAGGAATTTATGCCGTGACCGCTACGGATATATACGGTTGCCAGGGCGTCGACTCGATAGAAGTATTTGTGCACCCGTTGCCCAATCCCAATATTTCCGGACCTGCTCAAATCTGCCCGGGGGCCAACGCCGTTTTGCTGATCGACGCTCCTTTCGCGACCTATCAATGGACCGGCGGTTCGCAACAATCCGCTTTGACCATCGATCAGGGGGGGAATTATCAGGCGACCGTCACCGATCAGAACGGATGCTCCAATTCAGCCTCCTTTTTTGTCGGTGAATTTGTGGTCACGCCTCCGGAGATTTCAGGCACTTCCGCTATTTGTCCGGGCGCCTCCACAACACTTAGCGGCCCTCCCGGACAAATGAGTTATACCTGGTTTGAGGGCGAGGCCACCCAGGTTATTGCAGTGGATGAACCCGGCGCCTATGAATTGACGGTTGTCGATCCCAACGGATGCCCGTCCAGCAACACCTTTACGGTATCAGAATTTGTGGTAACACCGCCATCAATCCAGGCCCCGGCCGGGTTTTGTACCGGTGATTCGGCGGTCATCCTGGCAGAAAACGGTTTCCAGGATTACAATTGGTCAAATGGCCTCGCCGGAAACTCCATCACCATTACTGACGGCGGCCTGATTGAATTAACGGCCGCAGATTCCAACGGTTGCCTGACCAGTCAATCGGTCACGGTTTCAGAATATCCTTTGCCAAACGTGAACATTGGTGGTTCCACCAGTTTCTGTACCGGTGGCTCAACCGTTCTGAACGCTGGAGGGGTCTATGCCAGTTATTCCTGGTCAACAGGTTTGTCCACCCCCAGTATAACCGTCAACCAGCCCGGCAATTATGGCCTTACCGTAACCGATCCATTCGGATGCCGGAATGACGACAGTGTAGAAATAACAGAGGATACCGAGTTAAATCCTGAGATCTCTGGCAATCTGTTTTTTTGTACAGGCGGGCAAACGGTGCTCAGCGCAGGAGACGGTTTCAGCACTTATTCCTGGTCGACGAACGAGACCGCGTCCTCCATAACGGTGGTCAATGCCGGAGCATACGGAATAACCGTATCTGATGCAGGCGGGTGTATGGGTTCTGCCACAGTTGTGGTCGATATGCTGCCTTTACCAGCGCCTGCAATTGTTGGTGAAAATGCATTCTGTTCAGGCAATTCCACCCTTTTGGCTGCAGATCGCAATTATGCGCAATACCAATGGTCGAACGGGAGTTCGGCGCAGTCCGTTTCCATCCATCAGCCTGGGGATTACCATTTAACCGTGACGGATGCGGCAGGTTGCCGGGGAACCGCCTCCGTTTCGATTGCCGAACATCCCTTGCCGGAGGTAAGTATTTCCGGCGTGCCTTTTTTCTGCGCAGGCGGTTCAACCGTTTTAACGGCTACCCCGGGTTTGATTGCTTATAAATGGTCGTCCGGTTCAACCCTTACCGGTATTGAGGTTGCGACCCCCGGTAATTACCAGGTTACGGCAACCAATACCTTCGGCTGTGAAGGAAGCGCAAGCTTTTCAGTCAGCCAGATTCCTTTACCCGTTTCGGATGCAGGTACAGATAAATTCATTACCTGTTCTTCACCGGTCGTTACCCTGGGAGGGGTGGAGAGTTCAACAGGCGCCCAGTATACCTATTTTTGGTCCGGGCCGGATATTGGCCCGGCTACCGCGGGGTTGTATGCGCCGGCAGTACAAGCAGAAGGGATTTACACACTGGTTGTGGCCGACACCCTGCATGGCTGCGTCTCACTGCCATCCGAGGTCCGGGTTTCTTTAAACAATACGTTGCCGGAGGTTGTCATTGCCCTGCCAGATACTCTGACCTGCGCTGTTACCAAGGTAAAGCTGGACGGAGGAGGTTCAAGCAGTGGCCCGTTTATCCAATATCAATGGATGAATGGATCAAACCAACCCATTCCAGGGGCGGATTCGCCCTATCTGGAGGTTTCACAGCCACAAATTTATGCACTTCAGGTTTCTAATCAGCAAACCGGCTGCAAAAATCAAAAAAGCACCCAGGTAGAAAGTAACCAGGCAATTCCTGCAGCCCATGCGGGCCCCGACCGGTTGATCGATTGTAATAACCCGACTGTAACCCTGGATGCAGGAGGCGTTCAACAGGGCCCCGGATACCTGTTAACCTGGGTACACCTGAATTCGGGCGTCCAATTAAACCCCGCTGATCCGGTAATGCCTGTCGTCAGCCAACCAGGGAATTATGAATTAACGGTAATCGACCTGCGCAACGGATGCCGGTCTTCTGACCAGGTATTTGTCGGCCGGGACGCTGCGGTCCCCGAAGTGAATGCCGGTTCTGATCAGGTACTCGACTGCAATTCAAGCACGGCTATCCTGAATGGAAGTACGAACATGCCTGACCATCTGGAAATCGTCTGGACGCTGGAAGGCCATCCAATGTTCGCGGCCAATGCCCTGATCATTGAAACGAATCAACCAGGAAGGTACACCCTCACTGCCATCAACCCGGTTAACGGATGCCAGGCCTCAGACGAGGTTTTGGTGCGGCTAGAGGCCGGCGCAATTACAGCGTTGGCCATTGAAAGTCATCCGCCCACTTGTTTTGGAGACCAGGATGCCGAACTGGTCATTACCGGCGTGACCGGCGGACTCGGCCCCTATCTTTTCAGCATAAACGGCTCGCCATATGCCGCAACGGCAGTTTTCCGGGACCTGACGGGGGGACAATACAGGGTCAGCGTGCAGGATGCTTCAGGTTGCGACCTGGACACGCTTGTTCAATTGCCGGAAGGCAATGACCTGAGGCTGGATCTCGGGCCGGATCAAACCATACAACTTGGGGAAGAAGCCCTGCTTCATGCCCAGATCAACATTCCGGAAAGTTCGGTCCTGTGGTTGACCTGGACAAGTAATTTGGACAGCCTGCCCTGCGCAAGCTGCCTGGACTGGCGATTTTTTCCCCGGCAAACGGTTACCTTCGGGCTGGCCCTTTCAGATGTAAATGGTTGTGCGACCGAAGATGAAGTCACGATCTATGTGAACAAAAAAAGGCAAATTTTTATACCCAATGCTTTTTCCCCAAACGGGGATGGCGATAATGACATTTTGTTCATTCAGGCCGGTCAGAATGTAGCCCGGATCCGTGATTTCAAGATTTTTGACAGATGGGGTGGAATTGTATTCCAGGCCGGCAATTTCCTCCCCAACGACCCTGCTTTCGGATGGGACGGCAGGTATTCCGGCCAGTTTCTCAACGCGGCGGTCTTTGTCTACTTTGTCGAAATCGAATACATCGACGGCCGGACTGAAAAATTGAAAGGCGATATTACCATGATGCGGTAATCAGTTTAAGGGTTGCAGGCCGGGTTTTTCTTCAGGGTATTCGATCCGGACATGATGAACGGATTTCATCACCTGTTTAAAGATCTTTTTACATTCGACCAGTTCCGCAAACGAAAGTGCGGAGCGGTCCAGTTGCCTGTTGCTCAATTTTCCGCCGATGATCTTGTCGATCAGTTGATAAAGTTCTTCTTCAGTCGGGTTTTTCAAACTTTTGCAGCTGGCCTCAATGGAATCCGCCAACATCAAAATGGTTTCTTCTTTGCTTTGGGGCCTTGGACCGGGGTACCGGAATTCGGCTTCATCGCCCGGCTCGTCAGGATTTTGATTCATGTAGATCCGGTAAAAATACTCTGCCTTGGTGGTGCCATGGTGGGTTTGTATGAACCGGATGATCGCCGCCGGCAACCCGTGTTTCTTCGCCATTTGCACACCGTCCTTCACATGATTGATAATGATCTTTGCACTTTCGAGGGGGGAAATGCCCTCGTGCGGGTTTTTACCCGTCTGGTTTTCAACAAAAAAGGAAGGGTGGTTCATTTTTCCGATATCGTGGTATAATGCAGCCGTTTTCACGAGTAAAGTATCCGCGCCGATTTTGGCGGCGGCAGCTTCGGAAAGATTGCCTACCTGCAGGGAATGTTGCAGGGTGCCCGGCGCACGAATGGCGAGCTCCCGAAGCAAGGGCCGGTTCAGATCCGACAACTCGGTCAGTGTTATGGGCGAAACAAAACCAAAAAGCCTTTCCACCAGCGGAATTAAGGGAAAAGCAAGCAAGGTCAGGAATACATTGAGGAAGAACCAGGGAAAAACATTCCACGGAATCAGTTTCCAGGAACCGTGCTGGATCAGCGACCAGCCCAAATACCCCATCGCGTAGCCCAGAAAAACAAACACCAGGGCATAAAAAAACCAGGACCAGTTTTTGGTGTCAATGGGGCTCAGCAAGGCTACCATACCCGCAATGATCTGCAACAAAGCAAATTCGAAACCGAGTGAAGATAATAATCCGGCAATCAGCACAACCACCACGTAGGTAAAAAACGCAACCCTTGGATGAAAAAAGGTCTTGATAACGATCGGCACCACGCAAAAGGGAATCAGATAAGGGCTCAGGCTGTCCGAAGATTCAACAAGGTAGACCAGGTAGGCGTAAAGCGCAGGCCACAAAAAGATAAAAGCCAGGCTGGGCAGCTTTTCGTAGGCATCGGGGACCAGGCTGTAGATGTAGTAGAAAAATACGCCGATGATCAGCGTAGTCAGCAAAACATATCCCATTAATACGCCGAAACCCGATTTGAATCCGGATACTTCTTCCTGGTATTCCGATTTTAAGGAGATCAGTTTCTGGTAAAGATCTTCTGTAACGATGCCGTCTCTTGGAATAACCAATTCGCCCTTTTTCACCATACCCCTCGATCCGCTGATCCCGGCCAGTTGGTCCTGTTTAAATTTTTCAGTCAGGGTATCATTAAAAAATACATTTGCCTGGATGACCGCTTCCATCAACGGGTAAATGAATTCCGGTTCTGCGAGTTTGGCGTAGGGAAGGGAATCGGAAACGGCCGTTTTGGCTTCCTCCAGGGTTGCAAGATTGTCGATGGTTTGAGGTTGGGTGGTATTCCCCTTAATAATGTTCACGACAAAGTCCCGCCCCTTGTTTATATGATCAGCTTCAATCTCCACCACCCCTCTTTCATAGAGCCGGGAAAGAAAGGATTTGCCGTATTTCAGATAATGCTCGGGTTTGCGCGACACGTCTTCAAACTGACGGGCCTGCCGGACTGCTTCAAGCTGTTTTTTAAAAGCGGATTCAAATTCTTTTTCCGCATTTTCAGCAATCTTCAGGTCCATTTGATAATAAGGCGAAAAATTCAACAGGCGTTCCTCCCGTTCTTCCTGGATTTGATCCTCCGTCTTGAGGATCGGAAAATCGAAGGGCGCGTTCAGGTCGTCATAACGCCAGGTCTGTCCCAGTTCAAATTGAAACTTGAAATTTGCATTATTCGGATACAACAGGCTGATAAAGACAATTACTGCCGCTACTAAAAGGTATTTCAGGGCGTTGCGCCAGTTGTTAATTCCCTTCTTCATTTCCTTTGGAGCTAAAGGCATTTCCAGCCATAATTTTCATGATTTTCAACCATCTGTGCCGGAATCCTTGTGCAAAATAGACATATTTAGCTAATTATTTGTGAAATTTCCCGTGCGCAAAGCCGGATTTTTTCCATCAGGTCTCCGATCTCTTTCGGCGTGGTGAACGGGTTTGACAACGTGCACCGCATCCAGCTCTCTCCTTTCAACCGGGTTTGAACGATATAGAAGGTCCCATCCTGTAGAAGTTGTTTCCTGATCCTTTCATTCAACGCATCCAAACCTGCATGCGCTCCTCCGGGTTTATACCGGAAACAAACGATATTGCATTCTGGCTTTACCGCCAGGTCAAAATCATCCGAATCCAGGATCAAACCGGCAAACGCTTGTCCAAGGTCGCAAAGCCGGGTTACACAATCTTCAAAAAAAGCCATTCCGTGCGTCCTGAGAATGGAATAAACTTTCAGGCCCATCATCAGTTTGGTGCATTCAAAGGTTCGTTTGGCCAGATTATACCATTCTCCTTCTTCTGTCCGGTCAAAGAGGTATTGGGCTTGCTGGCTGAAAGTTCTGAAACTGTTCATCCCGTCTTTATAGATCAGGGCCGTGGTAACGCTGGGTGTCATCAGCATTTTGTGGAAATCCATAACAACGGAATCCGCCAGATGGAGGCCGGCCACCCTGTTCCTGTATTTTTCCGACAATGCAAGGGCCGAGCCATGCGCCCCGTCAACATGAAACCAAAGGTGGTTGGATTGGCAGAAACCGGCGATGGCTTCCAGGTCGTCAAATGCCCCGGTCGAGGTGGAACAGGCGCTACCCACAACGGCAATGACTTCCAATCCTTTTGCCCTGGCGGCTTCGTAATGCGCCGGCAACTGATCCGTGCGCATCTGGAATTGGTCGTTAACCGGTATTTTAATGATACCTGCTTCGCCCCACCCCATGATCCGGACCGCCCGGTCGACACAATAATGGGCTTCTTCCGATACCATCAGCGCGTAAGACGGGCCGCCGCCGTTCTGCCAGACCGGCGCCGCTGCCTTGACACTTCGCGCGGTCAATAACGCGGTGAGATTGGCCAGGGTTCCGCCCGAAGTTAAAAAACCCCCGGCCCGCTCGTCAAAACCCAACGCGCGGGCAAAAATCCCGATGACCAGGTGTTCGATAGCCGTACCGGATACTCCCATTTCGTAGACCCCCATGCCGTTGTTCATTAAATCGTTGACCATTCCCGCCAGGGCCGCAACCGGGGCTGCGGGACTGATCTGGTGCCCCATGTACCTGGGATGATGGAGGTGAACACCGCGGTCCAAAATTTGGCGGAACAGACCGGAGACGGAATCCGCCCGGGCGTTCTCCAGGTCCGCCTTCCAATAATCCAGGGATTCCGTGGGCGGTATCCAAGGATTGGCCGGAATGTTATTCCCGTCTCTGATTTCCGCCAGGTAATCGGCCAGCAAATCGATCAGTTCGTGGCCGGTTTTCCGGAAGTTTTCCGGATCGTAAGCCTTGTTCAATCGGGTTAAATCCACGGTTTTTGATATTTTAGTACATCAAAAGGTGATTTGGTAGAGGTCGATCACCCGCCCGGCATTTTCCCATTCAATTTCTACCGGAAAATACGCTACCTCAAAACCCTGGGAAGGCAGGTTATCAAAAAAAGGCCTGGCGATCGAACGCTGCGGGTCGCTCAGCAAAACAACGCCGGCCGGCCGGCACAACGTACGGAAAGCATTTGGCAATGCCTCAAAGAACCGGGCCTCATACGTGATATCCGAGGCAACGACCAGGTCGGATTGATACGCCGGATCCGGCTTTCTCCAGTCCAAACAGACGGTTTGCGGGGGTTCAGCCAGATTTTTGACCCAGTTCATCCGGGCAAAATCCAAGGCTTCCGGCAGGTAATCCGACAAAGTGACCCTCGCACCCAGTTTGGCCGCAACGATGCCCGGCAAGCCTAACCCGCAACCCAGTTCGAGTACCTGCATTCCAGGTTTCACCACGGCCCTCGTAACCAGAAACTGGCTCAAACCAAACGCAGACGGCCAAAGTTCGGCCCAATAAGGGATGCGTTCGTCCCGAACGTCTTCGTGGTCGACGCCTTTGGCGATCAGGGCATCCATTAAATCGTCCGGATTGGCGACCTTGCCGATCCGGATGTCAAAATCGCCGATCCGGAGTTCAATTTCCCGAACCGGAAACCCAAAACCGGAACCCGCTGCATCTTTCATGATTCAAAGGTCGATCTCAGCTGAAAAGTCATTTTCAACTGGCTGTACAATCGTTCGGCTTCCGGAAAACTCAGGGTTTGCTGTCCGTCGGACAAGGCTTTTTCAGGTATGTGGTGGACTTCCATGATCACCCCGTCAGCTCCGGCCATCAGGGAGGCGAGTGCAATTTTATCCACAAACCTGCGGATCCCGATCCCGTGCGAAGGGTCGGCGATAACCGGCAGATGCGTTTTAGCCTTTAACATAGCAATCGCATTTACATCCATCGTGTTGCGATACCCGGATTCGTAGGTCCTGATCCCTCGTTCGCACAACATGATCCGTTCATTGCCGTTGGAAAAAATATATTCGGCAGCCTGTAAAAGTTCTTCCATAGTGCCGGAAATCCCTCTTTTCAAAAGCACCGGTTTGTCCGTTTTTCCCAGGGCATCCAGGAGGTTAAAATTTTGGGAATTGCGGGCGCCGACCTGAAATATGTCCACATAATCGAGCATATCTTCAATTTGTTCCACCATCATGACCTCCGTTATGATCTTGATGCCTGCCTGGCCGGCAAGCCTGTGCCACAACTTCAAACCGTCGATGCCCAGGCCCCGGAAAGAATAAGGGGAACTCCTCGGCTTGTAAACACCTCCTCGCATAATGCGGATACCGTTTTTTTGCAAATGGTCAATGGTTTTGCTGATCTGCTCTTCCGATTCAATGGAACAAGGGCCCGCCATTAATGCAAAATGACCCGCGCCAATTGAAATGCCGTCTCCGAGGTCCACAACAGTCTCTTCCACCTTCCATTTCCTGGAAACCAGTTTGTAGTCGTCGCTCACCCGGTGAATGTCCCGGATTCCGGGCAAATTGCCAATCCGGCGGATGTCAAATTCTTTTTTTCCGACACCGACCAGGTATTGGCCGAATTGGGTTTTCACCGCGGTCGTTTTGTATTCGATCGCTTTCAGCTGGTCGAATAAGACCGCTTTTTGAGCCGGGGTAATGGAAGGTTCAAGTTGAATGATCATAGGTCATTGATTTGATTGAATTGTGGCGCCGGTTCCCTGATAAAGGCCACAAATTTCAGGATATCATTTTCCAGATCCCGGGTTTTTTCCAGCATTTTAATGAACGCACTGCCGATTATTGCCCCGTTAGCATACCGGCAGGCTGTTGAAAAGGTATTGTAGCTGGAAATCCCGAAACCGATCAACCTGGGGTGCTTCAGGTTCATCGCCTGAATTCTTTCGAAATAGGCAATCTGCGCCGGCGAAATATTATTTTTTGCACCGGTAATGGCTGCATTGGAGACCATATAGATGAAACCATGCGTCAGGTCGTCCACCAGCCGGATCCTGTCTTCTCCGGTTTGAGGGGTGATGAGGAAACTGATCCCAAGCCCAAGGGCTTCAACCTGCGGTTGGTAATGAACCTGGTATTCATGCAACGGAAGGTCGGGCAGGATCAGGCCGTCTATCCCGGTCTCAGCGCATTTTCTAAAAAATGCAGCCTCTCCATATTGCATCACCTGGTTGAAGTAACCCATCAATACCAGCGGAAGGCTGGTATTTTCCCGGATCTGTGCAATTTGTTCAAAGAGCAAGGGCATCGTCATGCCGTTGTTCAGGGCAACCTGGCCGCTTTGCTGGATGGTGGGTCCGTCGGCGAGGGGGTCGGAATAAGGCATACCGATCTCGATCAGGTCTGCGCCTGCTTTTTCGAGTGCAGTAATGATCCTTCCGGTGTCGTTCAATCCGGGAAAGCCGGCCGTGAAGTAGATGTTCAGGACATTTTCTCTTTTACGGGCAAAGAGTTGTTCGATTCTGTTGTTTTTATAGTCCATTGTCATCCAGGTATTCGATATAGGCCGCCAGGTCCTTGTCGCCTCTGCCGGAAAGGCAAACCACGATGACGTCCGTTTTTTGATAAGCTAAATGGTTCAGTGCGGCGAGGGCGTGGGCGGTTTCCAGCGCAGGAATAATGCCTTCGTTGCGGGTCAGAAAAAAAGCGGCGGCCATGGCCTCGTCGTCGGTAATGCTGATGGCTTCGGCTCTTCCTGACTTGATCAGGTGTGCATGCAAGGGGCCGATACCCGGGTAATCCAAACCGGCTGAAATAGAATAAGGCTCCACGATCTGGCCATCCGGTGTCTGCATGAGCAGGGTGCGGCTGCCGTGAATAACGCCTTTGGTCCCAAGTACGCTGGTTGCTGCTGAATGGCCGCTGTGGATTCCTTTTCCGGCTGCCTCCACCGCGATCAGCCGGACAGCGGATTGATTGAGATAATGGTAAAATGCACCCGCTGCATTGCTTCCGCCGCCGACGCAGGCGACCACCAGGTCGGGGTCGGGCCGGCCGGTATGTTCCTGAAGCTGCCATTTCATTTCTTCGCTGATCACCGACTGGAAGCGGGCAACCATATCCGGATAGGGGTGCGGCCCAACAACGGAACCAATGATGTAATGGGTCTCCACCGGGTTGTTGATCCAATCGCGGATCGCCTCGTTGGTGGCATCTTTCAGGGTTTGGCTGCCGCTGATCGCGGGTCTCACTTCCGCCCCCAGCATACGCATTCTGGCCACGTTGGGCGCCTGCCTTTTGATGTCCACCGCCCCCATGTAAACAATACATTGCAAACCCGTCAATGCACAAACGGTGGCAGTAGCTACGCCGTGCTGACCGGCCCCCGTTTCAGCGATGATCCTGGTTTTACCCAGCCGTTTGGCCAGCAGGATCTGACCTATGGTGTTGTTGATTTTATGGGCGCCGGTATGGTTGAGGTCTTCGCGTTTGAGATAAATCGAGGCGCCGTAATGCCTTGACAGCCGTTCGGCCGGGTAAAGGGGCGAGGGACGCCCGACATAGTCGCGCAACAATTGCCGGAACTGCCCCTGAAAGTCCGGATCTTTCAGGATCGTCTGGTATGACCGGCGCAATTCTTCAACATTCGGATACAACATCTCCGGAATGAAAGCCCCGCCAAATTCGCCATAATACCCCAGTTCATCTACTTCGATGTTCGTTTTCATAAGCTGTTCAGATAATTGGATTTCATCCATTGACCTCTTCCAGAAATTTTTTGACGCGAGCTACATCTTTTATGCCGGGTTTGAGTTCAAACCGGCTGTTGATGTCGACGCCCATCATTTGTTTAAAATTGAGTTGCCGGATCCTTCCGGCGTCTTCGGGCCCGATGCCGCCGCTCAGCAAGTAGGGTGTAAACCCGAGATAATTGCTCAGCACTTCCCAGTTGAAATGCATTCCGTTCCCGCCCTGCGCCGGCCCTTTCGCATCAAAAACAAAAAATTGGCAGAACTTTTCATACGGGGCAGTTTGTGCAAAATCAAACGATTCATCCACCTGGAACGCTTTGGCCAGCTTTGCGCTCCGCATGGAAGTAATCTCCCAGTATTGGTGCAGTTCGCGGCAGTATTCAACGCTTTCTTCGCCGTGCAACTGCACTACGTCGAGCTCGTAATCATGTACAGCGTTCAAAATCTGTTCCATTTCAGCATTTACGAAAACGCCCGCTTTCCGGACGTTTTTAAAGTCCCTGGCGTGCTGGTTGATCCAATTCTCAGGTATCCGGTTGCCGACAAACCTTGGAGATTTGGGGTAAAAAATAAAACCGATAAAATCAATGGGCAATTGGAGCAATTCAAGAATATTGGCCTGGTCTCTGGTTCCGCAAACTTTTACTTTCATTTTGATTTTGGTGAATTTTTAAAAAATTATCCGGTCGTCAGGCGCCGGCGTACAACTCCTCCAAGGCTTTGATCCTGCGGATGAATTCACCGCAGCGTTGCTCGGGGAAACTGGCTTTCATGAAATATTCGCCAATCAGAAACCCATTGAACCCCGCCCTTTTCAATTCCACTACGACCGCCGGATCATCCAGCCCGCTTTCAGAAACTTTTACAAAGTTATCCGGAATTTTGGATGCCAGTTCAAACGAAGCGCCGACATCGACCCTGAAATCTTCCAGATTCCGGTTATTGACCCCGACGGCATCGATACAGGGGTTCAGTTTTTCCAGTTGCTCCACGCTGTGGATTTCAAGCAAAACTTCCAAACCCAGGTTTCTTGCGGTTTTTGCCAATTGTTCAACCTGATCTTTGCCGAGGCATTCAGCGATCAGCAAAATCGCATCAGCGCCAATGGAACGGGCCTCCAGAATCTGGTATTCGTCCACAACAAAATCCTTCCTCAGGATCGGACAAAAGTTAAAGCGCCTGGCCTCGGTCAGGTCAGCGTTTTTTCCGCCAAAAAAATGTTCATCCGTGAGAATGGATAACGCCGAAGCGCCTGCCTGCATATACCCTATGGAAACACTTTCAACCGGGGCATAACCGTTGATCTCTCCTTTCGAAGGCGACCGCCGTTTGAACTCGGCAATAATCCCTGATTTATCCTTTCTCAACAGGTATTTGGAAAAGGAAACCGGGGGAGTATTGAAATAAATGCTCCGTTCCAGCAATTTGACCGGGAAAAGTTCTTTTCTGCCGGCTACTTCCTCCTTTTTATGGGCAATGATCTGTTCAAGAATATTCATCGTTTGTTTTCTTCATTGATTAATTTGCAATTTATGATTGCGGGCTACGGGGGTTTCCGGCCCTGAAGGGCCTTGCCGCTCACCCTCTTCATGCTGAGCGTAGTCGAAGCATCACCCGCTCGCCTCTCTCCCTCTCACAACGTTCGAGGGATCCGTCCAAACAAGTTTGGCGGATACTAGTGCCACCGGCACTAGTCCAGCAATCGTTTCAGCACAGCCAGGGCGCTTCCGCTTTCCAGGCTTTCCCTGGCTTCCAGGATACAATCCGGAAGATCCCGTTCGGGGCGGAAACAATGAATGGCCAATCCGGCGTTGGCGCAAACCGCATCGGCTTGAGCCCGGGTCCCCCTGTTTTCAAGGACATTCCTGAAAATCCGGGCGCCTTCTTCCGCGTTATGGCCGCCGTCTAGGTCGGCCCGGGTATAGACCGGCATACCGATATCAGCCGGATGCAGCACTTTTTCCATTCCATTGCCTGCGATTTTGAACAGGCCGGTCAGGGAAACTTCATCGTATCCGTCCAGGGAATAAACGATGATGAACCTGCGGTCGCTCTCCTGCAAAAGGTACTGGTACAAGCGCTGCAATTCCAGGTTGAATGTGCCAAACAATTGATGAGTCGGCTGCAAGGGGTTGACCAATGGCCCGAGCATGTTAAAAAACGTCTTCATGCCTAGTTCCTTGCGCACCGGCGCCACCTCCTTGAGAGCCGGGTGAAACATCGGCGCGTGCAGGAAACAGATATTGGCCGTGTCCAACTGGCGGCGCAAAACGGACGGGTCATTGGAGAACTGGTACCCCAGCGCCAACAAGACGTCGGAAGAACCCACCGATGAAGAAACGCCGTAACTCCCGTGTTTGGTCACCTTATACCCGGCTCCCGCCACGGTGATAGCCGACAAGGTGGAAATATTGAATGTATTTTTACCATCCCCGCCGGTGCCCACGATATCGATGCTGGGTTGCCGGTCAATTTCCACTTTCAGGCACAACTCCAGCAACGCATCCCGAAACCCCTGCAATTCCTGCATGCTGACCGGCCGGAGGTTGTACACGCTGACAAAACTGGCAATCTGCACCGGATTTACCTCAGCCCTCGAAATCTTGAGCAAGGCTTGCCGGGCTTCTTCCCGGGTGAGTACCTGGTGATCGAACAGGCGGGATAGGATGGATTTCATTTTTGTTGTTGATGCGTTGATTTGTTTATTCGTTGATTTCGTTTCAAATCAACGAATAAACAAATCAACAAATAAACAAATAAACAATCCTCATTGATTGACTACGGGGGTACGGATACGGCCGTTTTCAAGGGTATTTTGGCAGCCCGCCAGAAAATTGGCCAGTATTTTTTTGCCGGCTTCCGTCATGATGGATTCCGGATGGAATTGCACCCCCCGCACGTTGTAACGACGGTGGCGGATGGCCATGATGGCCCCTTCCACGTCCACCGCGGTGACCACCAGGTCCTCTGGCAGTCCTTCCGGACGAATGGCCCATGAATGGTATCGCCCTGCCTGAAATTGTGCCGGCAGACCTTCAAACAGCATTTCGTTATGATCCAACACCCGGATAGCCGTTTCCACACCGTGAAAAACCTCCGAAAGGTTGATCAGCTCAGCGCCAAAGGCTTCTCCAATGGCCTGGTGCCCCAGGCAAACGCCCAGAATGGCTTTTGATCCGGCATATTTTTTGATCAATTCCGGCATGATGCCGGCTTCGGAAGGCACGCCGGGCCCGGGAGACAGGATGATGACGTCGTACCGGTCCACCTCATCCAGTGAGATGGCGTCATTGCGGTACACATCCAGTTCCCGGCCCAGGATCTCCTGGAGGTATTGAACCAGGTTGTAAGTAAAGGAATCGTAATTGTCGAGGACTAGGAGGTTCATGATTTGTTGATGCGTTGATTTGTTGATTTGTTTATTCGTTTATTCGTTGATGCGCGTGCCACGCCACCGGCGTGGTTGATTTGTTTATTCGTTTATTCGTTGAAACGTATCTTCAAATCTTCTTTGATTAAATTTTTTCCGCTTCTCCGAGCGCACGTTTCAGGGCGCCCAGCTTATTGTTCACTTCCTGCAACTCGCTATCCGCCTGGCTGGCCGCTACGATGCCGGCGCCGGCCTGGTAATAAAGCGTGTTGTCGAGGCTCAGGAAAGACCGGATCACGATGGCCTGGTTCATATCCCCGTTGAAACCGATATAACCCAGGGCGCCTCCGTAAAAGCTCCGGTTCTGGTTTTCATACCGGTTGATCAGTTCAATGGCTTTGTATTTGGGCGCTCCGGACAGGGTACCTGCCGGAAAAGTATCGCCAAATACGCGGATCGGGTTGGCTTCCGGGGTCAGATCCCCCTCTACTTTTGACACCAGGTGGATTACGTGGCTGAAAAAATGGATGTCCTTCAGGGAACGGACCCGGACGTTGGTGGTATGCCGGCCGAGGTCGTTGCGCGCCAGGTCCACCAACATGATATGTTCGGCATTTTCTTTGGGGTCCCTGATCAGGGCAAGCGCACTTTCGGCATCCTGCACTTTATCGCCGGTACGCCGGTACGTGCCCGCGATGGGGTTCACGCTGGCCACGCCATTTTTGACCGCCATTTGAGTCTCCGGAGAGGATCCAAAAATCCGGTACTGACCGCAATCGAAGTAAAACAGGTAGGGCGACGGATTGATGGACCGCAAAACACGGTAAACCTGGAAATCGTCGCCTGCGAAAGGTTGGTTGAACTGCCGGGAAAAAACGATCTGGAAAACATCGCCCAGTTGGCAATGTTTTTTACCCAGGGTTACCAGTTCTTTGAACCCTTCGTCGGTGAGGTTGCTTTTTTCATCGCCGCACAACCGGAAGGGATGGGTAGACAAATTCCTGCTTTTCAATAAGATTTCCAGTTGTTCCATTCGGGAATTTTCACCTGCAGGGATATTTTCCAATACCGTCAATTCGTCTTTGAAATGGTTGAAAGCAAGGATGAACCGGTAAAAGTGGTAATGAATATCCGGCAGGTCGATCCGCCTTTTGGAGGCGTCAAATTTCAGGGTGTCAAAATACTGGACAGCGTCAAAAGCCGTATGGCCGAACAGGCCGTTGAACCCGCCCGGAGCGGTTTCTTCCGCGGGTTGAATGGCCTGTAAAAAACGGTGAAATGCATCCGGGACCGAATCCGGACCGGCCACCTGCTCTCTGGTTGTATGGCCATTCGCATATTGCTGCCGGATCCAACCGTTCTGCACCTTGAAACTGGCAATGGAGTCCAGTCCGATAAAAGAATGACAATCTTCCTTGCTCCGGAAATCATTGCTTTCCAGGAGCACCGGAAAGGTAAACTGATCGCGCAGCCCCAGGTAGAGGGTAACCGGGGTAACGGTGTCGGCCAGGAATTTTTTCACCCGTACCTGTACCGGGTTTTTGGTTGCAGTTGCCAGGTCCATTTTGGATGTGGTTAAAAACAAAAGCGGTTTGCCGGGTGAACCGACAAACCGCTTTTGATGCTTCAAAAAAAACAAAGGCGTGTCACTTCACCCGGAAATCCGTGCGATTGTGCCACCACCAGTTTTTTACAGAAGCTAAAAACATATTGCTTGTGAATTTGAGCGCAAGATAAAAGCATTTTTGCCAAACTTGCAAGGGTTTGCCCAAAAAAATTAAAAAAAACAGCAACACTGGTTGAATTTTTCCAAATTTTCAATTTAGTACAGGGGATAGGTCAATTCTCATAAAGTCCGCCTATTTTTGCTTTACCAAATGTGACCCATGAATACTTCAAAAACCTTTGTAGCTATTATGGCCGGGGGCGTCGGATCCCGGTTCTGGCCCGCAAGCCGCGAATCCAAACCCAAACAGTTTCTGGATATCCTTGGCGTTGGCAAATCCCTGCTTCAACTTACTTTTGACCGGTTTTCGGCGTTATGCCCTGAAGACAACATCTTTATCGTCACCAACCTGGCTTATAAGTCGTTGGTGCAGGAACAACTGCCTGGGATTTCCAACAACCAGATCCTTTGCGAACCCGTCCGCAATAATACGGCGCCTTGCGTAGCCTACACAGCCGCTAAATTATTTGCCCTGGCGCCGGACGCAAATCTGGTCATTGCACCCTCCGACCACCTGATCCTGAACCAGCCCGCCTTCCTCTCAATTGTCAGAAAGGCCCTGGCTTTTGCCGATACCCACCAGGCGCTGGTCACATTGGGCATCCAGCCCACCCATGCGCATACCGGTTACGGGTATATCCAATTTGATCGCCAGGAGACTTCGGCCAACGTGCACAAGGTGGTCAAATTTACAGAAAAACCACCCCTGGAAACTGCCAGGGCATTTGTCAACAGTGGGGATTACCTGTGGAATGCAGGCATCTTCATCTGGAAAGCAGGCGCCATTCTGGATGCTTTCAAACGTTATACGCCCGAGATCTACCGGATCTTTCATTCCGGCATGGCGTTTTACAATACAGCCGAGGAGCAGACATTTATCAACCATAACTACGGCGCCACCCCAAATATTTCGGTGGATTACGCCATCATGGAGCAGGCCGATAACGTTTATACCATTCCTTCCTCTTTTGGATGGAGCGACCTTGGCGCGTGGGGCGCCCTGCATACGGAATCTGCCCGCGATGCCAGCGGAAATGCCGTTCAGGGTCAAAAAGTCATCCTGGAGGATACCCACAATTGCCTGGTGCGTGTGACCCCCGATAAACTGGTCGTTGTCGGCGGCCTGGACGACGTGATCATCATCGACGAAGGCGACGTACTTCTGATCTGGCCCAAAAACCGGGAACAGGAGATTAAGGGGGTGACGAAGGTGGTGAAGGACCGGTTTGGGGCGGGGTGGTTGTGAGGTGTGTTAGTCGTAAGTTGATAGTCGTAAGTCGGTAGTGGTCAGTCGTAAGTCGCCGGTCTTCAGTCGTTAGGATTGTCCGACCCATAGAATGGAATGACTCATGTTTTCGCAATGATCCCTACCGATTCAAAAAAAACAGCTTGAACTCCGCCAGTTCGGCCAGTTCCTGTTCTACAAACCGCTCAAAAAGCCGTTCGCCTACCTGATCGCGCAAGGCCGAAACGCCGACATCGATCAGGCGGATGCCTTTTTCGGTTAAAAAAACGTTATCATATTTCATTCCTTTCATTTCAGAAGGACGTCTCAAATCCCTGTGTACAAACCCTGCTTTATGCAAGGCTTTTAATTCATCCTCAAAAACATCGAGCCACAATAGCCTCTTTTCATGTTCAAAGGCCCGGTAATCCAGCGGATAAAGGCGTTCCATCACCAACATATCGGCATCCAGTTCTTCGTTGATATCCAAACGAATAAAACGCACTACCAGATTATTAATCTGATTTGCAAATTTCATCTTTTCTGCCTCCGAACCGATATCCGACCGGGTGTCGCCAATAAAAAGTTTGGCTACTTCCTGTTCGGAAAGCGCGATGACGACATTGTGAGCGCCGGCGGACAAGGTGCCTGGATAGCGTTTTTTCATGGTTTCATGGTTTTTTACCCGCCGCAGCCTATTGGCGAAGGAGGGCATGGTTATATGGTTTCATGGTTAACAAACACTGAAACACTGTGGCATAGCCATCCTCCAAAGGAGTCCTATGGACCTTCGGGAAAACCATGAATCACTAAAACCACCCCACAATTTACCAGTTTGCAATCAATTGGCGAAACGGCGGTCAAAATCTCCCAACTTTTTCGGAACTTGCAGCCGATTCATCCTATATGAGAAAACAAGCAGTGTGAAGAACAAAATCCAAAAAATTGCCCTGGTTGGAAATCACGCCCGTTGGGTTTACCAGTTTCGTTTGGGGTTGCTCAAAAAACTGAAGGAACTGGGCCTCAATGTAGCCGTCCTGGCCAACCCTGATCCGTTTGAAAAAAAATTGCAAAAGGAAGGGATTGATTTTGAACCGATCCACATCAATTTTTACGGAAACAATCCGTTCCGCGACCTCCAGCTTTTTTTCCAGCTTTTCCGGATCTACCGCAGGCGCCGTTTCGACCATATCCTTCATTTCACCATCAAACCCAATATTTTTGGCGGTCTGGCAGCCTGGCTTGCAGGCATCCCTTCCTATGCCGTTGTTACCGGCCTGGGCCATGTGATGGACGAAAAAAATCCCCCCAGTTCCAGAATCGGGCAACTCCTTTACCGCCTCACCCTGCGCCTGCACGAAAAAGTGATCGTGCTGAATGAAAAAGATGCCCGGGAAATGCTGGAACGGAAAATGGTTCGCCCTGGTCAATTGGAATTATTGCCCGGCGAGGGAGTCGACACCCAGTATTACCGCCCGCTATCCGATAAAAAAATGCGCGATTATCCTGCTTTCCTGTTTTCAGGCCGGCTGATCCGCGACAAAGGGATCTACGAATTCATGGAAGCGGCCCGCATCATCAAGGCCAAATACCCCGATACCCGGTTTCGCATCCTGGGCATGCTCGATGCGGCGGGCATTCATTCCCTGCCGGTTTCTACCCTCCAGGAGTGGGTTCGCCAGGGTTGGATCGAATACATCGGGGAAACCGTCGACGTACGGCCGCATGTCGCCAAAGCCGATTGCCTGGTGCTGCCCACCTATTACCGGGAAGGCATGTCGCGCATCCTGATGGAAGCGGCGAGTATGGAAACGCCCATCATCACAACCCGTCAACCCGGATGCCAGGAAATGGTCGACGATGGCCGCACGGGCTTGCTTTGCCTGCCTCAAAACCCGCAGGACCTGGCGGAAAAAATGGAGCAGTTCATCAACCTGGACAAGTTAGACCGCCTCATCATGGGGAAAAACGCCCGGATCAAAATGCAGCGGGAGTTTGAGGAGAAATTTGTGATCCGGCGGTACCTGGAGTTGCTTACCGAAACCCATCAGATCGGGGAAACTTCGGCCTTGATGGGTGTTGAGGAAAATGAGGACATGCGTGCCAGGCTACGGCGTGGAGGAATTGAGGAATTGAGGAATTGAGGCAAGCAGGAAATTGGTCACGCCGCCGTTCAGGCTTCCAGCAGAATTTCAACAATCCTATCTGCCGCATGCCCATCCCCGAATGGATTTTTGATCGCTTCCCCGGTGACCGTTTTCTGAAAATGGCTCACTGCAAGGCGCTCCATTTCCAAAGGGTCTACCGTTACGCCAATGACTGCCCCGGAAGCACAGGCTTCCGGCCGCTCGGTGGTTTCCCGGAGCAGGATCGCATGTTTGCCCAGGGTTGGCGCTTCTTCCTGTATGCCGCCGCTGTCGGTCAGGATCAGGTCGGCCGATTGCATCAGCCAGATAAAGGCTTCGTAAGGCTGAGGCGGCAACAGGACCAATTCTTTTAAATCCTGTTGCAAGGTGCGCGCCCACTCCAAGACCCTCGGGTTGTTATGGGTGGGGAAATATACCCGGCAGGGGATTTTTTGACAAATCCGGCGAATCCCCTCTCCTATTCCATCGAGGTAACGGTTGAGGTTTTCCCGCCGATGGAGGGTGAGGAGAATGTTTTTAGTTCCCGGTTGCTGCTCATTTGTAAGCAGCATTTTGACCCCCTCCACCGCAGGCAGATGTTGGGTTTCCATTTTATGCAAGGCCCAAAAAAGCGCATCCACAATGGTATTGCCACACAAAAAAGCGGAATCGGCCGGAACGCCGTTTTGGATGAGATTTTCCCGTGCTTTGGCAGTCGGGCAAAAATGCAGGTCGGCCAGTTGTCCCAGGAGCCGGCGGTTCATCTCCTCCGGGAAGGGCGAGCGTTTTAAGGGGGTGCGCAGACCAGCCTCCACATGGCCTACCCCTGCCCCCGCGTAAAAAGCGGCCAGCGCCCCTGCAAAAGCCGTGCTGGTATCGCCGTGCACCAAAACCCAGTTCGGACCAAAATCAGCGATCACTTTGGCCAGTCCCTCCAATGTCTGGGAGATAAATGAGGAAAGTTCATGATAAACGGCGCCGGAATTTAGTTCATAGTCCGGTTTCAACTCAAAAAAATCCATCATGGGTTGTTTCAGTTCCTTGTGCTGGCCGGTGTCGCAGATCCGGAGTTCCAGGCGGCTTTCCTGTTTTTTCAGGGCAAAAACCAGGGGCGCCATTTTGATGACGTCAGGCCGGGAACCGATAATGAGCAGGATCTTGTTCAAGCTGTTATCTTTGGGATTCAAAACCGTATCGTTTGGCAGACCGATCCAGGACCATATTTGCATTTATCCTTCCCAAACGGGGTTGCGTGGCCTATTCGCTGGAAATGATCCGCCATTTGACCGGGCTAAGATATAAAGTTTATGTTTCCCGGCGGACGGAAGGCGACCTGCCGGATCAATGCGACCGCATTCCCACCTTTCGCAACGGATTGGAATTCTTTTTTGCAACCCTTTTTATTTTGCCTTATTGGCTGGTAAAAATCGGCAGGAATGCACGGAAAACGCGCTGCGAAGCGTTTTATTTTCCGGTCTTGCATCACTGGACGCCGTTTTTCCTGATCCTGGCCCGGATGTTGAAAATCCCCGGCATCCTAACGGTACACGACGCAACAACCCATCCGGGTGAACCCGGTTTTTTTCAGGATTTTTTCCAGAGGATTTCGATCCGGCTGGCTGCCGGGGTAATTGCGTTAAGTGAATATGTGGAAAATAAACTCCTGCTGAGCGATAAACCCCATGTACGTATTCCGCATGGAATATTGACCTTGCCGGGTTTGAACAGGGAAAGAAAAGCCCTTCATCAACCGGCCCGCCTGCTTTTCCTGGGTCGTATTGCCCGGTACAAAGGCCTTGATCTTTTATGGGCGGCTTTGCAACAACTCGATGAACACAGTTGGGCCTGCCTTACGATCGCAGGGTTGGTCATTGATCCGGATTTTGAACCATTCCAACACCCCAAGGTCAAGTGGCGGAATGAATGGCTGCCGGAGGAAGAAATCAGCCGGTTGCTGAACCAATCCGACATCCTTGTATTACCCTACCGGGAGGCTTCCCAATCCGGGATCATCCCCCTTGGCATTGCCGCGGCCATCCCGATGGTGGTCACCAGGGTGGGCGGGCTCCCCGAACAGTTAGGCCCGGAAGAAGCGGTATGGGTAGAACCCGACCCCGATTCTTTGGCCAAAGGTATCCGGGCTTTAACAGAAAATACCGATATTTACCACCGGATCCATTTAAATTTATTAAAGCATGTTGCGGAAGAACCCGGAACCCAATTGAATGCCTTCATCTTTTCTCAAATAAACAGGAATCCGTCTGTATAAAACCCGGATTTTTGGTCATCTCTTAAAAAAACATGGTTATGCTTAAGAAACTACAGATTGCCGGACTCTTTTCCTTGTTCACAGTCACGCTTATCGGGCAGGTTGAAAAACCGGTCTCGGAGGTTCAACCCCGGTTTTATGACGCCAAATGCGAAATGATTGCCGCACCGGAAGAATGCCGGGCCTGCGCTGAAATGCAAATGGTCAAAAAACTTTACACCTCGCTTACCTATCCTGCGCAGGCCAGGGAAAACAGTATATCCGGCGAGGTAATCGCCCAATTCACCGTCAAAGCAGACGGAACCGTTGCGGACGTTTCCATCACTCAAAGTTTGGGTTACGGATGCGACGAAGCCACGATGGAAGCCATCCAATCCCTTGGAAAATTTGTACCCGGCCAAACCGGCGGCCAACCGGCAGACGCGGTCATGACCCTCCCGGTCCGGTTCAGGGTTGAGCGCGGGGCGAGTATCCATGAGGGTACGGGCAAACGGAACGAATAGCGTGCTTGCAGGCATACGGGTTCAATTAAATCGGGAAGTTGTTTTTTGCACGTCCCTAATACTATTCTTTGTGATCTTTGTGGGACCGTTGTGACTTTGTGTTTAAATCTGCAACCGGCGCCCATATAGCCGGCTGATCGCTTCCACGGCATATTTATTGATCCAGACCTGCCGGGTCGAAAAGGGCAATTGACTGCCGTTGCAAGTGGTCAGGAACCTTTCAAATGAAGGGATCGCCTCTTTTGCCTCCTGCCCGGGCAACAGGTTCCAGACCATCGGATAATTCCCGGCAAAATCACGGAAAGCATCCCCGGGATTGAGCATAATATTGACGATGGGTTTGCCCGAACAAAGGTATTCTGCCGCCTTGCTGGGAAGATGATAATCGGTGGTATTGCCGATATTGACCAAAAACCCGGTATTGCTTATTTCCTTCGCAACCCGGTCTCTCGGGATCATTCCGTGAAAACGCAGGATGCCGTTTAATGCAGGGTAACGGCTGAATTCTGTTATGACCCAGGCCGGCATTTCTCCAAAAAAATCAACCTGGAGTTTTGGCCGGTACGCCGGAAAGGCGCTTAAAAATTGGTTGAGGAAGGCAAAAAACGGCGCGGGTGTGCGGACATTTTTATAAAAAGTCCCGAAGTAAGCCAGTCTGACCCTATCCCCCGCTGGTTGAGGACCAAAGGGGCGGGGGGCGACCATATCCCGGTTGACCAATGGCGGAACAACACCCATCTTTTCCCCGAACTCCAGCTCCGGATAATAACTTTGATAACGGTCCACAGCATTTTTCAACGTCAGGGTCACCGCATCTGCCCGTTGCAACAACCTCGCCTCCGACCGGTCGTTCCGTTTTTTGTACAAAAACCGGTTATTCACCCGAAATTGGGTGGAAAATGCGAAAGGGTCTTCGATATCCATCAGCCAGAACAGATCCGGGTTTTTCCGTTTGAGGGCGTCCGCGATCAGGTTGGCTGTAAAAGGCAGGGAAACACTGATCACCTTGTCGAACCGGAATTGATTCTGCAATCGCAACGCGGCCCTTTTGCCGGAAAAATACCAGGTGTAGGCGCCGTCCGGCCAGTAGATCTGCCGCCACGTCAGATCCACGATCTTTTCCAGGGATTTGCGAAATCCACCGGGAGGTCGAGGTGGATTCATCCCGGCTTCCGTTCTTCTTTTTGAAATGCCCAATCGGTTATACACCCAGTCCAGCAGAGATCCGGAGCCGGCGCGATGCACAAAAACCCCGTTTATTTTTTCCTCCCGCGGGTAAGGTTTCCGTTCCGAACAGAGGATATGCACCTCATGTCCCTGGGATGCCCAATGCTCCGCAATGGCCGACCAACGGAAAACATTGGGGGTCATCACCGGGTGATAATAAACCGTGACGATCAAGATCCGCATGGGCGATTCAGGATGATAAGCCGGGTTCCGGAAAGGGGGTCTTCGATCGTTTTACCAGCGCACGCCTGTATTTTTTCCGGTACCCGGGCCCCTTTTTCAACGACGATAAAATCCATTTCCTGCTCATTGATGAAATCAAGTTGGGCCTGTTCATAACTTTTGTAGATGCCCGACCGTTTTTGGGTCTGTATAAAACGGTAAAACGGCGACCGCATGATCGCCCCTTTTCTTTCAAGAAAACGGATCCCGGACTCATCCGCGGCCACACTCAGGGAGTTGACCCAATAACCTTTGCCTGCCATGCCCAGGAAATTGCAGTAGAGACACATCCTGGGATTTGAGGAATACGGGTTCAGAGTGGCCGGATTAGCAATGGCGCCCCCAAAACTTTTTTTTCCCGACAGGGCATGCATTGCCTCTTCCAAAAAGTCTTTGCTTACACTCCCGGGATGTTGTGGCCTGATGACAGTTATCTGAAGGAAAGACCAGAGGAATATAGATCCGATTAAACCAGCGAACAGAAATTTTTCTCTCAAAAACCTGGCCGGATCATTAATTTGTTTGAAATAGAAAAAATTCGCTCCAGTTATAAAAAATCCCGCCGAAACAATGAATCCAAGCGCAGCTAAAGGATTCGCAATCACAGTAAAAAACTGATCTACTTCAACATTTGAGTTAAAGAATCCTTTCACCAAAATTCCACTAATAAATAGGATGATCCACCACTGAACAGCCCGCCGTTCCTGGACAAAAAATGTCTTGTTGCGTAGCCAGATTAAAAAAGCTGTCAAATAGAGCGGCCAAACAAAGACTAGGTGTTTTACGACGGCAGCGAACCATCCACGTATCATCCGCCAAATATATTCGTTCCAGGATAAACGAATATTTTCTGAACCTACCGTCCAATTGCCAGCCCGCCAATAATAAATTAAAAGAAAGGCTGCAGCAAAAAAGGGAATAACCCAGCTACGCGCAAAATCCCTCCAAAAGGGCAAGCCTTTGCAATTTTCAACCCATGCAAGCCCCAGGAACATTAAAAAAATTGCTGGCCCATAAATTATATTCAACACCGGTAGCACCGCCAAAGTCAAAAAACCGAGTGATGCGCATTCTGTTCGCCACAACAACCAGCCAGCAGCCATTACCCAGTAAGTTAAAACAATTTTAGACCAAATGAAGACTGGGTATTGGTAACCAGCGGAAAAATTATAGCCATAAAACATTGCCGGAAAAAAAAGAGAGAAAAAGGCGATCAGGATCCCATCGCCGCCCCCCGGATAAAAGGTTCGGAATACGGCAATATTCCCCACAAAACAAACCCCGCAGGCAAAGGGAATAAAAACGTAAAGGTATCCTGTCAGGGAAGGCATTCCGGCGGGCATACAAAAACCGGCCAGCCAGAGATCCGGATAATGATAGGGCTCCGGCTTGCCTGTAGCGGCTAATGCAGAAAGTTCATACCAGGGTGAAGGCCGCTCGACGCCCGTCTGTTTCAAATATTCTGCCGCGATGGCGTAGATCCCATAATCCTCATCTCCGAAGTGTGCAACGGAACCGTTAAAATAATCATTGGCCAGCCATTGGGCGCCCAGATAACTCAGACTTGCCAAAATGACAAGAAACAATCCCCTCCCTTCCACTTGGATCTCACTCCCCCCCCGGTACCCGTCCTTTTGCCGGAGCCAGACTGCGGCCAGGTATAATCCGGCCAAGGCCCAGCAAACCGTGACCCCCTTGGTGTAAAAAACAGCCAACCCCACCGTTATGCCAATCGCCCCCAACGCGAGTTTGCCAAAACAGGCGATGGCCCAGTCCACCTTCCGGATTCCCAGTGGCGCCCACAGCAACCAACCCGCCCCGTAGACCATCACGATCCGGATAAAAACCCCGGTTGCCTGAGCCAAAACTTCGTCTGCCATTTCACTTTCCTTATTGCCGTGTATCAAAAACCCTTTTAAAAAATCTGACAAAAATTCGGTTAAACCGGATGGCAAGATACAGGTATAACCCCAGAAAAACCGCTGTAAAAACACCCGGGCCGATCAGACCTGCGTACCACCCGATTCCTGGAAAAAAAGCGGCCGTAATGGCCGTCAGAAAGGGGTATCCGGCTGCAAGCGGCCATTGGCGAAGGGATGCGCCAGGCAATGCTTTATGAACGATAACCCAGGAAACAACCCACAAAACCAGGTGGGCGCCGACCATTCCTGTCACCATGCAGGTCAGGCCTGCCGGATAGATCAATACCATCATTCCCGAAATTAAAACGCCGTATCCAAGGCTCGCCTTTGTCCATAAACCGATCCTTCCCAAAGCCAGCAACAAATGGTCGACCGGGTTGATCAAAGCATGCAAAACCACAAAACCGGCCAGCAACCGGAAAACAACCAGGTATACCAGCCAGGATTCCCCAAAAAACAACCGGATGATTTCCGGCGCAAATACGATAACCGCGAGGTAAACCGGAATATGCAGGGTTCCAATTGCATTCACAAGTGCAAGGTAAAGGGATCGCAAACGCCATCCGCTTGCCTGCATCCGGGAATAGACCGGGTAAACAGCCCGCTCCAGGGCTTCTGTCGCCAGTGCAGCCGGCCGGACCAGCGTTCTTTTAAAAACATCATATACCCCCAGGGCTTCCAATCCGCTCAATCTTCCGATCAGCAAATAATCCAGGTTAAAGACCAATTGAGTGACCAGGCGCTCCGCCAGATGTGCCCTTCCAAAACGAAGAAACGGCAACAGTTCTTTGAAGGATGCACGTTCTCCGGTCGCCCCTCCTCCGGAATAATGCCGGTTTAAAAGGGCTTCTGAAAAGTATTTTGTGGAAAATCCGGCTGCCAATGAAAATGCCCCCCAGTCTGTCCAGGCAGTTGCCATGGTTACAACAAAAGATAATATAAATGCACACAACTCAATTATAATCAATTTTTTATAAAAAAATCCCCTGTAAAGTTTCGACCGGTAAATACCTCCTGTTGCGTGCGCGAACAAACCAACTCCGGAAACGAGTCCCAGATACAATAAATCGATTCTGCCAAATTGCCAGGCCAGCATGCCGGCCAATAAAACCAGGATGGCCCCGGAAATCAACCCGCCCCAATGCCCCAACCTGACCAGTCCGGCCAATTGGCGCTGATCCAGGCTGTTTTGTTGCACTACACCGGAATGAAAAAAAGCGTATTGCCATTGCAACCCCAGACCTGCAAAAACCTGAATCAGTGCAACGGCAGCGAAATCGGTCTTCTCCAGCAGCCGCACAAGGATATAGGTTTGAAGCAATCCAAATGCAAACTGAAACAAGGCCGCGAAGCTGGTCCACCGGATGCCGGAGAAAAGGAGGTTGATCAATTATTGATTCGATTGATTCGATTGATTCGATTGATTCGATTGATTCGATTGATTCGAATGGCGGGTGCATCCTCACATCAACGCATCAACAAATCAACAAATCAACCATTAATTGGCTGCTCCGCAGCGCGTGGTTTAACTAAACAAGGTTCCGGCGCGGCCGGGCGGTACTGCGCCGATATGCCGGAATGCTTTTTCGGTAGCTTCCCGTCCGCGAGGAGTGCGTTGAAGGTATCCCTCCATGATCAGAAAGGGTTCGTGGACTTCCTCGATGGTGCCGGGTTCTTCCCCGACTGCAGTCGCGATGGTGGTCAGGCCAACGGGACCGCCTTTGAATTTCTCAATGATCGCGGAAAGGATGCGGTTGTCCATTTCATCCAGTCCGCCTTCATCGACATTGAGGGCTTGCAGGCCGAATTGCGCAATTTCGAGGTCGATGGTACCCTCCCCTTTGACCTGGGCAAAATCCCGCAGTCGCCGCAATAATGAATTGGCGATCCGGGGTGTTCCCCTGCTCCGGCGGGCGATCTCATGGGCGCCCTCTGCCGTCACCGAAACGTTCAGCAAATTGGCAGAACGGTTCACGATCCTGATCAGGGTCGGAACATCGTAATAGTCCAGGTGGCAATTGATGCCGAAGCGGGCCCGCATCGGCGCGGTCAGAAGCCCCATGCGGGTAGTGGCGCCGATCAGCGTAAACGGATTCAGGGAGATCTGGATGCTCCTGGCGTTGGGGCCGCTGTCGATCATGATGTCGATGCGGTAATCCTCCATAGCCGAGTAAAGGTATTCTTCCACGACCGTGTTGAGCCGGTGAATTTCGTCGATAAAGAGCACATCTCCTTCATCCAGATTGGTGAGGAGGCCCGCCAGATCGCCCGGTTTTTCCAGCACCGGCCCGGAAGATAATTTCAGGTTGGCGCCGAGTTCAAAAGCGATGATATGGGAAAGGGTGGTTTTGCCCAGGCCGGGCGGGCCGTGCAGCAAGACGTGGTCCAGCGCTTCTCCCCTTTGCCGGGCAGCTGCAATAAAGACCTCCAGATTGTCGACGATCCTGGGTTGCCCCCTGAACTCTTCCAGGGCTTTGGGCCGGAGGGCTTTTTCTACCTGACGGTCTTCCGGGTTCATTCCTTCGCCGCGCGGATCAAGATTCGGATTTGACATGATTATGGTTTTTCAAAAATGACCCGGCCCTTTGCGCCCGGTTCAACGAGTTGAAGGCAGTCTTTTGCGTCGGGTTCTTTGCTTTCACAGATCAGCGTTCCCTGGCAATCGTATAATACCGGCTTTTCTCCGGAAAAGAGATAAGCCCAGCCATTTGTTCTGAATGCATACTTGGTAATCCGGACCGGTCGGAGGCGCGCGACTAAATCGACGATCCAGCCGCTTTCGGGCAAACGTTCAAAGTCAAGGCATTCCTTGTACACGGGTTTATCCTCTTCGAGGGGCGACCAGCAGGTTATTTCAACAAATGCGTCTTGCGCCATACAGATGCCCATCCTGTCTTCCAGTTTCCGGTATCCGAACCGGGCTTTCTGCCCAGCCCGCAATTCCAGTCCCGGCACGGTGATTTTTGCCGGCAATAATTTTTCCCCTTTTTCTGTAACGATCATTAACCCGCAGCCATCCAAGCCTGTAAAATCCTCTACCTGTCCAATCGTATCACAGGCAGGGTTGCTGTTGTTTTTTTTGCATCCTGCCAGGAGCCAGATACCGGCCGGGAGAAACAGGAGAAACAAAATCCTGGTGTTCATATTCCTTATATTAAATTTACCGCTTTTGCAATTTATGTTTAAAAACCGCAACTAATTCTTACTTTTGCGCTGCTTTTTTTGAACCATTACCCGCCCCGAAGGGGTCAAGTCGTACGCCGGCGTTTCCCTGAAGGGCGAAACCAAAATATCAAAACCAATGAGCGGAACAAAAGTAACCATTTCAAACGGAAAATTAAACGTACCCAACGATCCGATCATCCCTTTTATTGAAGGGGACGGCACCGGCGCCGATATTTGGGCAGCCTCGGTCAGGGTGCTTGACGCTGCTGTGGCCAAAGCCTACGGAGGCGCCCGCAAAATCGTCTGGAAAGAGGTGCTGGCTGGTGAAAAGGCTTTTAATCAAACCGGGGAATGGCTCCCGCAGGAAACCCTCGACGAGATCGAATCGAACCTGATTGCCATCAAAGGCCCCCTGACCACACCGGTTGGCGGAGGAATTCGCTCGCTGAATGTGGCCCTGCGCCAACGGCTCGACCTTTATGCCTGTGTCCGCCCGGTTCAGTATTTTGCAGGCGTTCCTTCTCCGGTCAAAGAGCCGGAACAGGTTGACATGATCATTTTCAGAGAAAATACGGAGGATATCTACGCGGGCATCGAATTTCTGAACGGTACGCCCGACCTCGAAAAGCTGAAAAAATTCCTGATCGAAGAAATGGGCGTGACCCAGATCCGGTTCCCGAATACCACCTCGCTGGGCATCAAACCGGTGTCGGTCGAAGGCACCGAACGGCTCGTACGCGCAGCCATCGATTACGCACTCGACAACAATAAACCTTCCGTTACCCTGGTGCACAAAGGCAATATCATGAAGTATACGGAGGGTAAATTCAAAGAATGGGGGTATCAACTGGCAGAACGCGAATATGGCGACAAGGTCTTTACCTGGGCCCAATACGACCGGATCGCGGCCAAGGAAAGCACCGAAGCTGCCAATAAGGCCCAAAAAGAGGCTATCGGAAAAGGCGCCATCCTCATCAAGGATGTGATTGCCGACGCATTCCTGCAACAGATCCTGACCAGGCCTTCCGAATATTCCGTCATCGCTACCCTGAACCTGAACGGCGACTACATCTCCGACGCACTGGCGGCGCAAGTAGGCGGAATCGGTATCGCTCCGGGCGCCAACATTAACTATATCAACGGTTGCGCCATTTTTGAAGCCACGCATGGCACGGCGCCTAAATACGCCGGCCTCGACAAAGTCAACCCGAGCTCCGTGATCCTTTCCGGCGAAATGATGTTCCGCTATATGGGCTGGAAAGAAGCCGCCGACCTGATCATCAAGGCGATCAATGCCGCCATCGGCAAAAAAAGGGTTACCTACGACTTCCACCGGTTGATGGAAGGCGCTACTTTGCTGAAATGCTCTGAATTTGGTACCGAACTGATTGAGAATATGTAAGGCAGTCTTTCAGTCCGGCAGTCTTTCAGTCCGGCAGTCAGGGAGTTCGTTTATCGAGGAATGAATTTATACTGGGTAACGAAGCAAAAGACTGTAAGACTGAAGACTGCCAAGCTCCATTTAACCAAGGAAAACACAATACCCGGCAAAAGCTATGATCAAAACCGTTGAATACCCGATAAATAGCGATATATCCAGGTATTTACCGACAGGTATGCCGTGTTTCCTGTACAAATAGATGGATGCCAGTACCTTCTCCAGGGTATAGGCCAGCAGAGTTCCCCATGCCGCGCCCGCCAGTCCGAACCATGTCAGCAAAAACGAGCTCAGTAAAAGGTGGGCCGCTACCTCGGCCAGCAGAATCCATAAAGAAGCCTTGTTATCGCCAAGGGCGATCATAATCGAACGGGAAAAAACCAGGCGACTGACCAGGATCAGGATAAAAATATTGAAGATCAGCACACTTTCAGAGAAAACCTGGTTAAAAATCACCGGGAAGAGCCACCAACTTGTCAACATCAACAGTATGGAAGGTGGAAAAAGGAGATGGAAAAGCTTCCTGGATTTGTTTTTTAATTGGTCCATTCCCCTTTCCAGGTCGCCGGCAATCACGGGGATCAGGGCTGTTGTAAAAGCCTGGGTCATGGCCAGGGCGAACGGCAATTCCCGCGCTCCGTACCGGTAAACCGCAAATAAATGTTCCTGCCCCGGGAACCTGAAACTGATCAGCCAACTGTCAAGCGACTGGTTGATGCCCGCAATCAGGGCGTATCCCACCAGCGGCCAGGATAAAACCAGCCACCGGGTCATCAGGCCCCTGTTAAAAACCGGCCTCCCCGACTGAAATAAAAACAACAACAGCCAGGCATGTTTGATCAATGCCAGGACGATCAACCCGTAAAAACTCCATTGAAAAGGCATTCCCAACCAGGGAGGCGCAACTATGGCAAGGATATACCCGGTTGAAGATACCACGCCAAACCAGAAATTTGCCCAAGGCCTTTCATGCAGCAAATAATAGTTTTCCAGGAGGTACGCCGGTAATTGTAAAACCAGGTATGCTATAAACAAGTCGAAGTAAGGAAGATCGGGGGCGCTGATCAGGCCTGTTAGTACAATTCGTTTAGCGCCCAGGCAAAGGAAGGCAGTCAGACCCGCCAGGCCCAGAAAAAAAAGGTAGACATCCCATAACAAACCGGGGCGGGCGGCGGAATCCAGCCTGGGATACAAGCTGAGTAAACCCTGCGCAAGGCCGGAAACCCAGAAAGTACTCAGTAGAAAGCCAATGTACAAGAGTTTTTCGTAAACCCCGATCTCAGCGGTGGACAATCCGGATTTGGCCAGCAAAACGGCAACGGCCAATACAGCGCCCTGCCGCATCAGGTGAAAGGCCTGCAATGCTTTGACGGGGGTCATCCAAGTCTTCACCCTTTCAATCAAGGATGATGTCTTTTTCTTCGAAATGCACGCCGTATTCGCGCAATTCAGCCAGCACCGGTTCGTACACCTCCCGCAGCACCGGTATGTTAATGCCAGTTGAGTTGATCTTGCCCTGCATCACCAGGCGGACAAAAATGCCCAGCGGCAAACCCACCAGTTTGGCCATGGCTGTATCGGTTTCATTTTCCCCTTTCATGACCATGGTGCTTGTCAACTGGTGTTTTTTTCCCTGAAGATCGTATTCAAACTCATGTTGCATGATGACCATATCCTTGTCTCCGGGGTTCAATTTCCACCTTTCCCGGAGGAGATATTCTACGATCAGCGCCGGAGTTGCGTTGGAGAGCTGGATCTTCTTGCGGCGGAAAAGACCAAGCCATTCCAGTTTTTGCATCACTTCGGATTCCGGGTCCTGCCCGATCAAAGCGGCGATCCGGTCCTTTACCGAGCCGCCTTCCGTGTGGGGCACATAGGCCTCCATCAATTCCCGGTAGGTGATTTTTCCGGAATCCAGGATTGGGAAGGAACCGTCGGTCAGGCCGATCTGGATCAGCGCATTCCAGGCTTCACAAAAGCCTTTGTGCCGGATCGTGCCGCGCAGCAGGTTTGGAATATCGCCCAATCCGTAGTGTTCGCGATACAGCAAAGAATCCCGGTTGGCGTATACCTCCCATTCCCCCATTCCGGGGACATCGATATTCCAATGTTCCCGGTAAAGCCGGTGGTAAGGGATGTATTTCAACTTGCCGTCTTCCAAGTATTGTGCCGTTCCCTGGCCGCTCAAAACCACATTTCTGGGGTTCCAGGTCAATTTATAATGCCAGGGGTTGTCATCGCTTTCCGGGGCCACCAGGCCGCCGGCATACGACCGGAATGCCGTTATTTTGCCGCCTTTGGCCTGGATCTCGTCAATTTTTTCTTTGGCCGACATATGATCGATCCCGGGATCGAGGCCCATTTCCCCCATAAAAATCAGTTCCCGGTCGCGCACCTCATCTGCCAGGCGGTACATTTCATTCGAAACATAGGAAGCGGTGATCAGGTGTTTGCGCAGTTTTATGCAATCCTGGGCTACCTCAAAATGCAAATGCGCGGGCAAAAGGGAAACCACGATATCCGCACGGCCGATCAATTCGCGGCGGTCGTTGACCTTCAGCACATCCAGCCAGGCTGCCCGCCCGTGGGGGTGGCCGTCTATTTTTCGTTCAGCCAGGGCAGGGTCTGCATCAGCCACCGTGACGAACCATCCTTCCGTTTTGCTTTTCTCCAATACATATTTGATCAGGGCCGTCGAAGAGAGGCCGGCGCCTATAATCAGGATATTGCTCATTTTCATTTGCGTTTTTCGGGCCAAAGATAGTGTATTGATTCGATTGATTCGCCACGCCGCGGCGTGGTCGATTGATTCGATTCGCATCAACGAATCAACAAATCAACAAATCAACAAATCAACAAATCAACAAATCAACAAATCA
>CAZLEF010000055.1:0-47408 GCA_964558465.1 uncultured Lewinella sp.
GGGGCGCCCGGGGTGAGAGGGGTGAGAGGGTGACACATTTTTAAACGATCATAAACGATCATAAACGATAAAATGCTGAACAACTGGCTTTCGCCGATTTCAAAAAACCTGGCTGGAATGGATCTGTATCCTTTCCAGATGGGAAAACACCTGGAACTATACGCCGGCGAAATACCCAATCTGGAGGCTACCCGGGTGGCGATAATAGGTTTGGAAAACAAAGGAACCGAAGCCATCCGGTCGGCCTTTTACAGGATGGCGTTTGCTTTTGAGGGGTTAAGGATTGCCGACCTGGGCAATATCCGCAAAAGTGATGTCCAGTTTATTATTCCGCTGGTCCGGGAGTTGATCGAAAGCAATATTTGCCCGGTGGTGATCGGGGCGGATCCTTCGTTTTGCCAGGCGCAGTTCAAGGCCTTTTTTGAATTGAAGGATTGGATCAGCCTTGCCGTGGCCGACGAGCAGGTAGCGATCAATCCGGCCGATCCGGCCGACCACAGCGCCTATCTCAACCCACTTGCACTGGATAAAAAGACCCGCCTTTATCATCTGGCATGCCTGGGTTGCCAGGCGCATTATATGCCGCCGGAAGTGACCGCCTGGATGGAGTCGAGGTATTTTGAATCCGTCCGCCTGGGCCGGGCCAAATCCGATCTTTCCGAGCTGGAGCCGGTCATCCGCGACGCCGATCTGTTTTGTTTCCAGCTTTCGGCATTGAAACAAGCCGAAATGCCGGCTCAATTCCGTCCCAGCCCCAGTGGGTTTTCGCTGGAAGAGGCCTGCCAGATCTGCCGGTACGCCGGGATGAGCGACAAACTGCGCGCTTTCGGGATATACGGGTACCAGCCGGGCAAAGATTTCCACAAACAAGGCGCCGAAGCCATCGCCCAGATGCTCTGGTATTTCATGGACGGATTCTTCAACCGCAAAGGCGATTACCCGGTCAGTACCGATGGGTTGGTGGAATATATCGTGGATACCCACGGCGGAGACCACCAGGTCACTTTCTGGAAAAGCAACCGAAGCGGCAGATGGTGGATACAGGCCCCTGTCAGGTCGCATAAAAAATTCCAGCGCCACCGGCTGATCCCTTGCTCCTATAACGACTATAAACTGGCTTGTCAGGATGAACTGCCGGACCGCCTCATTCAGGCTTTTAAGCGGTTTGACTGACATTTTTGGGCTTTCCGCCGGCCTCAGGAAGGTTTTTTTTAAAAAAATCAAACAAAAAAACGGCATATTTTTTTCACAAAATGACCGCTAATTGAAAAAGATATTCGGAATAAAACATTGATTGTCAATTAATTTAAATATAAATTATATATTTTTTTAATTAAAATTCAATTTCACAACACAAATATTTTGTCTTTGTTTGGCGGTAGATATCGCTGCACATTTGTATCGTGATAGTTAAGTAACGGCGGCGGTTGATGAGAAACCGGTAAATGAACCGGACCAAAAGTTGAAATATGTTCATGGGATTATAACTTGATGGTAGTAAGTCGTCCTGAGGATGACTCGGGACGACCTACCACTTTTTAGTCCCTGATCAAAGATAATTCGCACCAAAAAAAAGAAGGCGGATCGGGCAATCCACCTTCCTGTCAGGTCGCGTCATGGGATTATGCTTGTTGACCTTTGAGATTACAATTTGCTAAAAGCTTACTTGACGGTGCGAAATTAAACCAAGGATCCGTACTGGCCAAATTTTGACGGATGTTTTTGGTTTTTTTAAAATGGATATGTTCATGGGATTATAATTAAAATGAGTCGCATCATTATGGTGCGACTTTTTTTTGTCTCGTCCGCAGCGCTCCACTCAAAATAATTCACCGAGTTTTTTCGTCATAAGTACAGGTAATTTTATCAGACCGACCAGTTACCGGTTTATTCATTTGACCAATAGACTAAAACTTATGTTCACACCCCGTTCCCTGACGCGCTTGCGTGTCCCTTCCCGTTTTTTTTCCACCGTTTTTGTTGTCTTGTTCATGCCATTTGCCGGTCTCGGCCAGGAAACCGACCTGGTTTTTGGGAATATTCCCCCCGCAGATCGGTTCATGAAGGTTTATGAGCCGGATACTGCGGTTGCGGCGGTGGTGTTGGGCGAATCGGGGGATATGTATTTTGTTAAGGGCGATCGCGGGTATGAGTACAGCCTGCACATTCACCGCAGGGTTAAATTGCTCAAGAACCAGGCCTTCGGCGATCACGGCGCGGTTTCCATCCCGTTTTACCATTTCGAGGAACTCGAATACGCCCAGATCGTCCGGGCTCAGACCATTACACCGGACGGACGAACCTATCCCGTTGAAAAGAAAGATATTTTTACCGAACGTATGAATGACCGCTGGTCAAGGATCACCTTTACCTTTCCAAAATTGGAAGAGGGCGCCATTGTGGAATATGTCTCCGTTCTGCACTCCCGGGATATTGTACAACCCAGAACCTGGTACTTCCAGGAATCCGTTCCCGTCCGGCTCAGCGAATTAAAACTTCACAATAACCTGCCGGCTTCCTACGTCACGTTTTTCGAAGGGGCCGAATACCTGAAAAAGGTGGAAGAAAACAAGGAAGGGGTCTGGTTGGCAGCCGGCGAGACCAAATTCCTGTTTGGCAACCATTTGTTCCGGATGGTCAATAGCCCCGCGCTTCGCGAGGAGGCTTTTATGACGACTTTGGAGGATTATCGAACGAGGATAAGACTCCAGTTGAGTGAGATCCTTCATGCCGACGGCTTCAAGCAGCAAGTGCTTTCCACCTGGGAAAAAGCGGCAAAAGACCTCGCTGTCAATGAAGGTTTTGGCGACTACTACACAAAAAAACGTTATTTCAAACAATTGGCTGCCGACCTGGAACCCGTTGTCCTGCCTTTGGCCTCACCCAAAGAAAAAATGGAGGCTATTTACACCTACATTACAAACAATGTAAAATACAACGGCAGGGATGGGGTTTTTCCCCGCAGAAACCCGGATGAAGCCTATCTGCAGAAAGAAGCCAGTTCATCCGAACTGAACTGCATGATGCTGGCCATGCTCAGGAATTTCGGGATTGATGCGCAGCCCATTCTCACCTCAACACGCGACCACGGACGCATGATCCAGAGTTACCCTATTATGGATCAGTTTAACTACGTCATGGCCTGCGTGAATCTGGACGGCGAGATCCGCCTGCTCGATGCCACCAACCCCTATAAACCGTCCGGCTTACCTTCTGCGAGAGCCCTCAACCACCACGGATGGGTGGCCAACCCGGACAACCCTGTCTGGATCAATATAGAAATGTACCCGTCTACCGATGCCTATGCCGGCAAACTGACGCTTTCGGCCGAAGGCGACCTGCGAGGCGTCATGCGGGCCTCCTTCTCGGCGTATAATGCTCTGGACGAACGGGAAAATTATTTCCAGGATACGAGCGGTGTTTATTGGAAAAAACGACTTGACGGATGGCTCCCTGATCTTCGGCTGGATTCCATCAATTTTCAACGGACGAAAGAATGGAAAAAAGACTTTATCAACATAGTCTATTTTTACAGCCCTGAAGGGGCCGCTGCGGTCGACAATTATTTGTACTGCCCACCCGTGGTGTACTCCGGTTTCAGGGAAAATCCCTTGCGGCTCAAGGAACGGACCTTCCCGATCGACCTGCCTTACCCCTTCATCGAACAATATAATATGACCCTGGAACTACCCGACGGCTTCGAGGTGGAAGAATTGCCGGCAAACACAGCCATCCAACTGCCCGACGATACCGGATCGTTTAAATGGGAGATCAAACCATTGGCCGCCAATAAACTGCATATCCAGTATTCTTTCAGCCTCTTGAAGACCACGATTCCCCCAAACCTGTACCAGGATGTGAAAAAAATGTTTGATGCACTTATCGAGAAACAAGGCGAGCAAATCGTTTTGAGGCGAAAAAGTTAGCAGACTCGGAGTAAATGATTTCCATCCATTAAACGGACCTTATGAAATCCAGAACCAGCAGATCGTTTTGAAGAAACAATAGGGTAGCAATTAGTTTAATCTTTGATATAAGTAAAAAAGCTGATTTATGAAACCTTTTGCATTGTGTTTTGCGGTTACAGCAGTTTTTATCACTAAGATCCAGTCACAGGAGGACATGAAATGGGGCAACGTCCCTGAAGAATTCCTTCAGATGAAGACTTACGAACCCGATACCGGCGCCGCCGCGCTGGTTTTGGGGCATACCGGAGAGTTGTATTTTGACTTCGCACAAGGGAAACTGGAATATTTTTTTGAACGGCACAAAAGGGTGAAAATTTTCAACAGGAGCGCATTTGACGAAGGGGATATCACGATCCCGGTTTTTGAAAATGAAAAGGTAATTGAAATCCAGGGCAAAGTCTTCACGCCGGACGGCCAGGAGTTCAACCTGAAAAAATCGGATATTTTTGAAGAGAAGGTGACTAAATCCTTCAGATTAATGAAATTTTCCTTGCCCAACCTGACGGAAGGCGCCGTCCTGGAGTTTCGGTACAAGCTGAATTCCGAACATGTGGTTCAGTTGGAAACCTGGTACTTTCAGGAGAACGTCCCCACGCTCTGGAGCGAATACGAACTGGATATACCCGAATGGTTCAGGTACGTCACGATCAGCCAGGGGGAAAGCCTGGTGAAGTCGGAGGTCATCGAATCCCGCAAACCGTTAAGAGTCCCGACTTACCAGACCTCTGTTTCGGGCACCCGGCAATCGGGTACTGCCAATACCGATGCCGTTGTGAGGAAATACCGGTACTGGGCCAAAGATATGCCTGCGCTGCGCCACCAGGAATACATTACCACGATGGAAGATTATTACGCCAAGGTGCGTTATCAGTTGGCCAGTATTCAATGGCCCAATGAACCGACCGAACCTGTATTGGGCACCTGGGAAAGGCTTGCAACCGGGCTTTGGGAGAGCGACAATTTCGGAGGCCAGATCACCAAAAGCAAGAATTTTAAAAAACTGAAAGATGCCTTGACCCCCAGCCTGAATGGGTTGACGACGAAAGATGAAAAAGTACAGGCTATCTACCGGTTCGTGGCTCAAAACATTAAATGGGACGAAAACTTCGGCATCTTCGCCCGAACGAATCTGGACGAATGTTTTGAGAAACAACAGGCCAGCGCCGTCGAACTCAATCTCATGCTCCTGGCCTTGCTTGCTGATCAGGAGATTTCCGCTTTTCCCCTGCTGGTGAGTACCCGCGACCACGGCAAAGCCATCGAAGTTTACCCGATCATGGGCCAATTCAACCATATGGTGGCCCTGGTGGAATACGAAGGCCAGATGATCCTGCTCGACGCAGGGTCGAAACACCGGCCGCCGGGTTTTCCCCGGATATCGACCCTGAATAAAAAAGGGTGGCTTGTGGACAAAACCAGCCCCCAATGGGTTGATCTGCCGGTCCTGGCAGGCAATACCACCATTCTGGCTACGCTCAAACTGGACGAAAACGGGCAGTTGTCGGGTACGGTTCAGGAGAAATATCAAGGTTACGACGCCGTGGAAATGCGGGTTGGGCTGGAAGAAGCCAAGGGCGATCAACCCATTCGGGACGCATTCAAAGACAAATTTCCGGACGCTGCCTTGGAAGGGATTGAAATAAAAAACCTGGATGATCCGCTCCAACCTCTGGCGGTCAACCTGAAATGCACCCTCCCGGATGCGGCGGTAGCCAATGGCGATTTTATTTATATCAGTCCGGTGCTGGTACCCCCTTTTGAAGAGAATCCTCTGAAACTTGACAAAAGGGATTACCCGGTAGAATTGCCGTATATGATCAGCCAGAAACATATTTTACAAGTGGAGCTTCCGGCCGGGTACACGATGGAAGAAAACCTGGAACCCGTTCGAATGGTGTTGCCCGACCAGGGGGGTTTATTCACCATGATGGCTTCGGTGATCAACAATAAACTGCAGGTAGTGTACGAATTCCGGCTGACGCAGGTTCAGTTCCAGCCGGAGGAATACGTCGGGCTGAAAACCTTTTTTGACCTGGCGCTTGAAAAACAAAATCAACAGATCGTTTTGAAGAAACAATAAAAACACCACCAGCTTAAAGATATTCATATGAAATCTGTTTTTTGGAGTTTTTGCATATTACTGGTTGGCGTACTTCCTGCCGGCGCCCAATACGCTTTCGTCAATATTCCAGACACCCTCCTGAAAGACGCGGTGGAGGTGGTGCGTGAGGAATCCTTTTATTTTACAGTGGAATCCATCAAAAACGGCCGGCTGGTTTATCGCAAAGCCGTCACCCTGCTCAATGACAAAAGCACGGCCAATACCCTGGTAATCCATTACGACCAGGAGTCAAAAGTTAAGGGCATCAAGGCCCGGATCTTTGACGCGCAGGGCAAACAAGTCCGGGAAGTGGAAAAATCGGAGATCCAGGACCTCAGCGCAGTCAGCAACTTTTCCATCTACGAGGATGACCGCGTGAAAGTGCTCGAAATTGCCTATAACGCCTACCCTTATACCATCGAAATCGAATACGAGCAGGATTTAAAAGGGATCAATTTTTGTGTATTCCCAACCTGGAATATTCAGGGTTACGCCCAATCCGTACAACAGGGCGAATTTGTTGTCGATCTGCCGGCCGGGCAGGAATTTTTTTACGAAACCCTGAATATCGACCTGCAACCGGAAGTGAAAAGGGAGAAAGAACGGAACGTTTATGCCTGGAAAGTCCGGAACCTGCCTGCCATCAAATCAGAACCCAGGAATCCGCCCGCCAGCAAGGTGCTGCCCATGATCAACACGGCGCCCGGCGAATTCCAGACCGGAGATTATACCGGCAGCATGGCCAACTGGAAAGAATACGGCGCCTATATGTACCGGTTGTTTGAAGGGCGCGACCAATTGCCCAAACCTGCAGCTGAAGAAATAAGGAATCTCGCTGCAAAAGCCAGCGCCAACCGGGAGAAAATCGATCTGCTGTATCGGTACCTGCAGGAGAATATGCGCTACGTCAGTGTGCAATTGGGCATCGGTGGCTGGCAGCCTTTTGACGCCGAATATGTTTACAATAAAAAATACGGCGACTGCAAGGCGCTCAGTAATTACATGAAGGCTATTTTGAAGGAGGTTGGCATTGAGGCTTACCCTGCGCTGATCTACAACGGACGACTGGATTATGAGGTCCACGAAAACTTCACCCGGCCCCGATTCAATCACGTCGTGCTTTATATCCCATCCGAAGATTATTGGCTGGAATGCACCAGTACGTTCAGCCCGCCTAATTACCTGGGAGAAGGCAATGCCAATCGCAATGTGCTCCTGATCACGCCGGAGGGCGGAAAACTGACAAAAACACCCGATCTTGCCCCGGCAGACAACCTTGAGGCGCATCAAATCCAGGTTGTACTGGCAGCCGACGGCAGCGCCCGCGTTTCGGTGAAGGGCCTGTACAAGGGGGCGGATCACGAATTGGTTAGAAGCCTGCATCATTACGCCTCCGGAAAAGAAAGGGAAGAATTTTTGATGCGCAACAGCAGTTTGCCCTCCTTTACGCTCGACAAGCTCGAGGTTACCAGCCTGTCGGACGCTCCTGAGGGAACGATGGATTACGAGGTAACCGTGAAGCGGTACGCGGCTAAAGCGGGCAAACGACTTTTTGTACCCATCAATGCGGTTACACCCAATACCGAAACCCCGGGAGAAACGGAAAAAAGACGGCATTCCATTGTATTTTCGCGGGGATATACCGAACGGGATGAAATCGGGATACAGTTACCGGAAGGATACGAGGTGGAAAGCCTGCCGGAGTCGAATGTCAACCTGAAAACGGAATTTGGCGAATATCGCCTGACGTTGGAACAAAAAGAAAAATCGCTGGAATGCGTCCGGGAGTTGATCATCTACCCCGTACAAATACCGGCTGACCAATACGGCGCGTACCGCGATTTTTTCAAGGCAGTGGTCAAATCGGACGGGATGAAGGCGGTTTTGGTGGAAAAGAGGACTTAGTAAATAATGTGAGTTTTGGATAGAAATTCGTTTCAATTGATGGGGAGTAATTTTAACCACAAAGACGCAAAGGAATCACAAAGAACACAATTTCCTTCGTGTACTTTGTGGAATCTTAGTGTCTTTGTGGTTAATTCGTCAGGTTGAATTATTTAAGTCAGAGGGGACATTAAAACCCATCCAAAACTTACGTTAAATATGGAATTCCCCGTAGAGATCCGGTTGGGCGCATTGGCCGTCAGTGCGCATTTATTGTTTGAAGTGCTGGCTTTTGCCCTGGGTTTCCGGTATTTTTTATGGTTGCGCAGGCGGAAAGGCGACCAGCTTGAGCCGGGCAGCCGGATGATCGCCCTGGCCGGAGCCACTTTGGGCGCCCTCGTCGGTTCGAGGCTGCTGGGGATACTGGAGACGCCGGGACTGCTGTTCAGCGGAGAGGCCGGATGGATGTACCTCACACAAAGCAAAACCATCGTCGGGGGCCTGCTCGGCGGCCTGATCGGGGTGGAACTGGCAAAAAAACTGGCGGGAGAAACCCAGTCTTCCGGCGACCTTTTTACTTTCCCTATTATACTGGGCATGATGACCGGCAGGGTAGGGTGTTTTCTCAGCGGCGTGGCCGAACCCACCTACGGCCTGCCCTCTGATCTGCCCTGGGCTATGGACCTTGGCGACGGCATCCGGCGACATCCCACGGCTTTGTATGAGATCTTTTTTTTGGCGGTTTTATGGGTTCTCCTCCGGGTTTTGCAAGCCAGAATATCCCTGAAGGAAGGTTCGGTTTTTAAACTGTTCATGACGGGGTACCTGGGGTACCGCTTCCTGGTGGAATTCATCCGGCCGGGCGAGGCGATTTTCCTGTGGCTCAACCCCATTCAGCTTGCCTGCTTTTTTGGCCTCGTTTATTATTGGAAGGTTTTGGCGCAACCCCGGCATCTGCAGGCTGTTTTGCCGCCTTAGCCCGCACAACCCAATCCGCTCATTTTCCCCTGCTGTTTGCTAAAATAACGTGAGTTTTGGATAGATATTCGTTTCAATTGGGGGGGATTTTAACCACAAGGACACAAAGGAACCACAAGGAGCACAATTTCCTTCGTGCCCTTTGTGGAATCTTTGTGTCTTTCACGCAAGGCGGGACAGGTCGTGGTTAACATTCCAATTCGCCAAGTTGAATTTTAGAGTCCGATAGGACATTTAAACTTATCCACAACGCATGTTAAAATAACTTTGCGGGAAATCACAAAACCTGTTAACTTTCAGTGGCCTAATAAACTCCCGCATACGATGAAAAAAATCCTTCACACCTTTATCCTGCTGATCCTTTGGCTGTACCTGCCGGCACAGGACACCCTGACGGCCCGCCTTCCCGTCAAAAGCCTGTTCGAAACCCTCCGAATGCGGGAAAACATCACGATCACGCTCGACACCGACTGGAGCCGGATCATCCGCAACAAAATGAAAGAGGAGTATCAGCCCACCCAGGTGACCATCAAAGCCGGAGACAGCACCGTGCTCGACCTGGAAGCCCAGGTGGCCACCCGTGGCGTGATGCGCAAACAAGTGTGTTTTTTTCCGCCTCTCCGGATCAAGTTTGATAAAAAAGACCTGGCAGATTTGGGGTTTGAAGGCCACCATGTCGTGAGGCTGGTGATGCAATGCAACAGCGGAAAATCGGGGGTGAACCTGGAAGAAAAAGAATTGGCGGCATACGGGATTTACCAACTTTTATCCCCCTACAGTTTCCGGGCCTGCCCCATGCAACTCATCATTTTGAATGAAGGAAAAAACAGGGGAGAAAACGTTTTTGCAGGTTTTTTGATCGAACCTGAACAGGAATTCGCCGCCCGGCTGGACGCTGCCCTCCTCAAACGGGAAACCTGTAACATCTATTCCCTGGAACGCGACCTTTTTAACTGGATGGCCGTTTTCGAATACATGATCGGCAATACAGACTGGTCGGTGCCCAACCTGCACAACCTCAAAGTATTCAAATTGAAGCAATACACCAAACTGGTTCCCGTTCCGTATGATTTTGATTACTCAGGCCTGGTGAATGCCCATTACGCAGTGCCTTTTGAAAACCTGGGGATATCCAGCGTGCGACAGCGGAAATACCGCGGTTTTTCCTGTTCCCAGGCAGAAATCGATTTCATTGCAGCCGGATTTCTGGCCAAAAAAATGGAGGTCCTGTCGTATTGCCAACGTTTCCCCTGGTCGGACGATCAAACAGGTAAGGAGGTTGGGGATTACCTTAAGGAGTTTTTCGAGGTTTTGGAAAACCCGAAGCGGGCATCTTTCATTTTTGGTAATGGAATAGATAAAATGGATTGAATAGCTGTTTTCCTGCAAAAACTTTACCTTGCCCCAAACTATCCGACATGCCCGTATCGAAATACATTTATTACGATTTCACCCTCAGCCTTTGCCCGGAATGCCTGCGCCGCGTCGAAGCCAAGATCGTTTTTGAAAGCGGCAAGGTGTATATGCTCAAACGCTGCCCGGAGCACGGCCGGCAAAAGGTGTTGATCGCCACGGATATCGCCTACTACAAAAACATCCGCAATTACAACAAAGCCTCCGAGTACCCCCTCCGGTTCAACACCAAAACGCATTACGGCTGTCCGTTCGATTGCGGGTTATGCACCGACCACGAACAGCATTCCTGCCTGACCATCCTGGAGGTGACCGACCGCTGCAACCTGACCTGCCCGACTTGTTATGCTGAGAGTTCGCCGACGTACGGCCGTCACCGAAGCCTCGCGGAGATCGAAAAAATGCTGGATATCATCGTTGCCAACGAAGGGCAGCCCGATGTTGTGCAGATCAGCGGTGGGGAACCTACCGTCCACCCGCATTTTTTTGAGATCATGGACCTGGCCAGGGCCCGCCCCATCCGCCACCTGATGCTGAATACCAACGGCATCCGGATCGCCAACGACCCCGGTTTTGCCGAACGCCTGGCGGAGTACCAGCCCGATTTTGAAATTTACCTGCAATTTGATTCTTTCAAGCCGGAAGCGCTCGTCAGCCTCCGGGGCAAAGACCTCACCGATGTCCGCCGGAAGGCCATCGAAAAACTCAACCGGCTGAACCTCTCCACAACCCTGGTCGTGACCCTGCAAAAGGGGCTTAACGACGACGAGATCGGCCAGATCATCGGGTACGGATTGCAACAACCCTGTGTGCGGGGCGTCACCTTTCAGCCTACACAGGCCGCCGGCAGATTCGACAACTTTAACCCGGCTGCCGACCGGCTGACGCCGACCGAGATCCGGCAAGCCATCCTGGACCAAAGCCCGGTTTTCAACCCGCAGGACCTCATCCCCGTGCCCTGCAATCCGGACGCGCTCACCATGGCTTACGCCCTCAAGGTCGGGGGCGAGGTTCATCCGCTCACTCGGTATATCGACCCCTCAGAACTGCTGGACAATTCCCGGAATACCATCGTGTATGAACAGGACCAGAACCTGCACGAACAAGTTTTGAAGATCTTCAGCACGGCTCATTCTGTGGATGCCCTGGACAGCGACTTCAAATCCCTGCTCTGCTGCCTGCCGGCCATCAAAGCGCCCGGGCTGACCTATGACAACCTGTTCCGGATCATCATCATGAATTTTCTGGACGCCTACGACTTCGACGTGCGATCGGTGAAAAAAAGCTGCGTGCATATCGTGCACCCCGACGGCCGGATCATTCCTTTTGAAACGATGAACCTGTTTTACCGGGACGCGAAGAAGGAGGCGCGTTGGCGGGAACTGGCGGTTGAATAGTTGTCAGTTGTCAGTTGTCAGTTGTCAGTTGTCAGTTGTCAGTTGTCAGTTGTCAGTTGAATGCAACTGGAAACTGAGAACTAAAAACCTTGTAAAGGACTGTTGACTTTTATCCGCCGAGCCACAGACTCGGGGGGAGGCGAACTTTCTATCACGACGCGGCGTGAGAAATTTAAGCTTAGTGGCCCTCAGTGATCTAAGTGGTGAACCTCCAAAACCCAGATATCCTGAAACCCAATGTAGGTCGATTTTTCCCGCCCGCACCAGGCGCCTTTGACTTCATGAACCAGGGTAAATCCTGAAGCCGCCGCCAGTTTTTGCAAATAATCCCGTTGGTAGGCCACGTTGGCCGACTTAACCTTTTTATCCATCAGGGCATAGTGGCCAAATGCATATTTAAAATTAAAACCGGCATCCTTTTTCAGGCTCAGGGCTTCGCTTTCGGGATCCAGTATAAAAAAAGTGGCGACGAGGTATCCGTTTTTTTTCAACACCCGGGATGACTGCCGGAAGTAGTTTTCCAGTTCTCCGGGGATCATATGGGTAAATACTGAAATGGCGCAGGCAAAATCGAAGGTGGCGTCCGGATATTCGAAAACATAGGTTGCGGCGTCGATGCCTTCGGAATTGTAGAGGTCGTTGAACAACGGGACATACCTGAAATGGAAATTCGGGTGTCGGCTTTGTATGTTTTGCCTGCACCATTCAACCCCCGTTTTCATCGCTTCAAAACCCTCATACCGGCCTCTCAGAAATTTACTCAAGGGCAGCGCAATGCGACCAATTCCGCTGCCGATGTCCAGCACCTGGCTTTGTTCGTTTAGCGGGGTATGGTCCCTGAAAAACCGGACCCATTCGTTTCCCTGCCGGATAAAATCCCCGCTGCCGGTGTAGATCAGTCCCTCCGGAGGTTTTTCAGCGGGCCGCCGGAAAAGGTCCTGCGGCAGGTAATACAACCTGCGAACAAAAAGCCGGAGGGCGGGTGGCAGCAGATAATAGATCTTTCTCAGCATGGGTGAAGATTTCGATTCATTATTCCTGTGGCGTGGAACCAACATTATCGCCGGCCTGGCAATCCTCCGGGAATCTCTTAACTCCCCCGGGTTGCCGGTATTGAAAATAAGGTCTATCTTTCACGCAATGAATCCGCGGTCCGGATCAGCACAGGAAATTAACCTTTTTAAACGATTTCAAATTACCATGAAACCACTTGGCAAAATTGTAATGATCAACCTGGGTGTTTTGCTGGCCTATATGGTCCTTTTGTTCACCGCGACTGCCCTCATGGGGCGGAGCAGCGATGCCGGCATCACATTCGGCTTATTGGCGCTTGCTTTCAGTGCGATTCATGCTCTGGTTTGCCTGATCCTTGCAATTGTCAATTTTGCCAATAAAAAAACCGATCAGGGCGCAGGCTTTATCATCAGTTTTGCCGTGATCCTGCTGATCGGCATATCGGCTTGTTTTGGCGGCGCAGCGCTGATCGGGAATGGCTTGAATTTTCATTAAGGCGTCCGCGCGCTCCCCTCACCCGGCCTGTAATGCCTGTTCAGCCAGGGCAACCCGAAGTAGGCAATCAGCCCGATGGAGATATTACACCCCAACTGAATGGAAAAGAAGGAGATATTCGCCCACGAAAAGCCGTTGTCGCCGCTCACTCCGTACATGCCCAGCGCCGTTTGCGCCAGCCAGTGGTAGGTGCCCATGCCGCCCGGTGAAGGAATGACGACGCCCCAGCCGCCGAACACAAAAACCACCAGCGCGGCCATGGCTGAAAGGTCGCGGGTGGGTTCGAAAGCGAAGAAACAAAGGTAGGTCATTGCGTAATACATGAACCAGATGTTTACGCTGTGCAGCAGGAAAACCCAGGGCCGGTCGAGGCTTTTGACGGTTTTGATACCTTGCCAGAAACCCAGGGCGAGGTTCCTCAGTTTTTTGTAAATGCCGGTTTTCACCAGACGCCGGCGGAACAGCCACAATATGGAAACAAAAAGGATGCCGGCGATACCCAATATCATCAGCAAATTGCCGGCGCCGCCGAAACGGCTTCCAAGGTCGGCATTTTGAGTAAATAGCTGCCATATGCGGTCGAATTGCAGTAAAAAGGCCAGGCCTGTGACCACAAAGATGCTGATGACATCGATGGCCCGGTCGACCACCACTGTGCCGATCACCTTTTCTACCGGAATGTTTTCGTAACGCGACAAGGCGCCTGCCCGCACGACTTCGCCGATGCGGGGCAGGAACAGGTTAGCCAGATACCCCAATACAATGGTAAGGAAACTGTTGATGAGCCGGGGGCGGCAACCCAGGGGTTTCAGCAGCATGTTCCAGCGAATGGCCCTGCTGATATTGCTCACGGTAAAAGCCAGGAGCATCAGGGCAATCCAGGCGTAGTTGGTTTTGCCAAAATCGGTAACGACCTTTTGAAGAAGGGTCCCGCATTCGCTCAGCGGGATGCCTTTGAGTTCACAATCTTTCAGATAGGCAGCCGCTTGTCGGGTGTAAACCAGGTAAAGAATGACCACGCCAATGCTCAGAAAGAGAAGGAATTTGAGAAAATTGATAAGCTTCCGCTTCAAGATTTTTGAAATTTGGCCGCAAAGATAGATATTTATTAGTTGTCAGTTGTCAGTTGTCAGTTGTCAGTTGTCAGTTGTCAGTGGTCAGTGGTCAGTGGTCAGTTGGGGGAACTGAACGCAGCCGAAATCCAGTGTAGCGGGTGGTCGCGCTTTACCGGCTACCGCCCGCCGGTACGATCACATTATCAATCAACCGGACTTCCCCTGCCCAGGCGGCGGCGCAAATAACGGCTGTACGGTCCGGTTTCGGGTGCTGGAGGGGCTGGAGGGTTTCGGGGTCCGCAATTTCGACATATTCAGGTCGGAACCCCTGCTTTTCCAAAGACGCAAACGCTTTTTTTTCTAATGTCGGAAAGGGCTCTGTCTCCATGTTTTGCGCGGTTTCCAACAGGGTTTTATACAAAAAAGGCGCTTTGGACCGCCATTCGCGGGTCAATCGCTGGTTGCGGCTGCTCATGGCAAGGCCGTCGGGTTCGCGGAGGGTAGGCCCCATGACCAATTCTACCGGCAATTTCAGGATTTCGATCATTCGGCCGACCACACAAAACTGCTGGTAATCCTTTTGACCCATGTACAGGCGGTCGGGCTGCACAATATCCAGCAGCCGTTTCACAACCTGGACGACCCCTTTGAAATGACCGGGCCTGAATTGACCTTCCATCTTTTCATCGAGCCCACCCAGATCGATGTCAGGAGCAGTGTCCAACCCCTGCGGATAGACTTCTTCCACCGGCGGCATATACAAGGCTGTGCACCCTGTTTTGGCCAGCAGCACGATGTCTTTTTCGGGCGTACGCGGATATTTATCCAGGTCGCTGGTCTGATTGAACTGGGTGGGGTTGACAAAAATGCTGCAAAAGGTCTGCTCGTTGTCAGCGGCAGATTGGCGGATCAGCGACAAATGGCCTTCGTGCAGTGCGCCCATGGTCGGTACGAAGCCTGCGCTGAGGCCTGAAGCCCGGGTCTCGCGCCTGAAACCTTCAAAATCAATGTTCCTTTTAAATATATACATGATTCAGATATGCCAAATTGTGAACCGGTCGGAAATATAGGTCTTTTGATTGATCGGCGCATAATTTTGCAAAAACATGCAAAAAAGTCAATAATTTTTTATTAATTTTGCAGACTGATTGAAAGATCAGGAGAGATCCAGTTGTTTTTAAATCTTATCGGAGGCTTTATGAGGAAGAAAAAAGTGCTGTTTGTTACTCAAGAGATGCGGCCTTACATCACAGATTCAGAAATCGCAGAAATTGCTCGCCTTTTACCGCAAGCTGCCCAACAAAATGGTATGGAGATCAGGGTGCTCATGCCCCGGTTCGGTACCATCAATGAAAGGCGCCATCGCCTGCATGAAGTGGTCCGGCTATCCGGAATGAACATCATTGTAGACGACGACGACTATCCTTTGATCATCAAGGTAGCCTCCCTTCAGGAGGCCCGGATGCAGGTATATTTTCTGGATAATGACGATTTTTTTCGAAGAAAAGCTGTTTTTGCTTCCGAAAACGGAGAGCCTTTCAATGACAACGCAGACCGGATGGTCTTCTTTTGCAAAGGCGTTATTGAAACCGTCAAAAAATTCGGATGGGCCCCGGACATCGTTCACTGCCATGGCTGGATGACCAGCCTCATTCCCCTCTATTTGAAAACCGCGTACAAAACGGAACCGCTATTCCAGAACTCCAAGGTCATTTATTCTCTTTATGACTTTGAAGAAGCGCCGATCAATGCACAGGAATTTGTGGGTAAAGCTTCGATCAACAATCTGATCGAAGCCGATCTGGATGCCTTTAAAGTGGGAGATACCGTCTCCCTCAGCAAAGGCGCCATTGAGTTTGCCGACGCCCTTGTCCTGGGCAGCGAATCCCTCGGCCCTGAAGTTGCCGCCCTGCTGGAAATGACCGACAAACCCATCCTGGATGGCAAAGGGGTGGAGGATGCCGGTATTTACCTCGACTTTTACCAGGAATTGTTAGGTGAAAGCGAAGAGGTGAATTCCTGATTGGAGCGCCAATCGAGTCTTAATCGCGGTTGTTTTGAGAAAAGGCGCCAAAAGTTTATTCCCTTTTTCAGATTGGGTTACCTTTGTGCCCGGATTTCGAAACCCTTATTAATTTCATCCGTTAATACAACTTTTGGGTGGACCTGTTTCCTCTTTTAGTTGCCCTGCCGGGGTTCGGGCCTGAAACGCCCGCCGGTACGGGAGAATCATCAGAAAACAGATCAATCACATCATCCAAGTGTTTCACATGAAGAATACAGTATTCTGCCTCCTGGCGCTTGCGCTCTATGTTTTGACTTGTACCACCGCTTGTACAGACCCCACGGCTATTGGATCCGATCTTTTGGAGGAAGACCAGGTTGGGACCGGTTTTACGGATACCCTCACCCTTTTCGGTCGGACCGTCCAGGGCGATACCGTCAGGACCTTTGAACCCAACGTCTGGGCGGAGGCCTTATTCTTCGGCGATATGGTCGACCCCATTTTTGGGCGAACCCGCGCTACTATCTTCGCCAGCCCCTCGCTCAACCTGGATTTTACAACGCTGCGAACCATCCATCCCGATTTTTCGGAGGATGCGGTGGTCGACTCGGTTGTTCTGGTGCTGCCTTATGTCGAAGAAAAACATTACGGCGATATTAAATCGGTTCCTTTTTCACTGGAAGTCCGGGAGCTTGCCGAAGGCATCAACGCTTCCAGGATCTATTATTCCGGGGATTCGGTTCAAACCTTCATCAATACCCTCGGCGGAACCGTTTTTACACCCGCTACCGACAGTGTCGAACTCATTGTATATCCCGACGGGGTTGCCGATACCCTTGATTTTGAGCACTTGAGCGTCCGGTTGGACCCATCCCTGGGGGAAAGGTTCCTTCAGGCCGACAGCCTCACCTTTACCTCAGACAGTCTGTTCAAAGACTTTTTTAAAGGGATCCAGATCGGTGCAAGCGCTGAAACCAAGGGATTGCTTGCTTTTACGCTTTCTCCCGACGAAGACCTGCGCGGCGGCATCTACGTTTATTACCGGGAGTCCGATACCATAAAAAAACATTATCAATTCCCTTTCATCTATACGTCCCCCTCTTTTGCACGTTATCAGAATACCTACAAAGGCGCCTTTATCGAACCGTTCGTGCGCCTGGACGCCCTGGAGGATTCCGTCCTTTTTGTCCAGGGAACACAGGGTTTGTTTGCCCGGGTCAACTTCCCCAACCTGTCCGGATTATCCAATCTGGTGGTAAACAAAGCCGAACTGGTTGCCCATGTTGCCTCGCTGCCCGGCGATGACACCGACACCTTCGATCCGGCTGACCGGTTGTTCATGTCGGTTTATAATGCCGACGAGGAGCGCTATGATCCAATCTCCGACATTTCGTTGGCAGGTCTTTCGGCGCCCATTGTTTTTGGCGGCGGATTGACCGGCAACGGGACCGGAAAGCCAATGGTGTACAAGTTCAACTTGTCTACTCAATTCCAGGACATGATCGACGGCGAAGCCGACCCCGTCTTGTACATCTTTGTGGCCAGCAGGCGGGTAGTCGCCAATCGTACGGTAATTTATGGACCGGACCATCCGGTTTATCCCATGAAACTCAACCTTTCTTTTACGGAAAGGGTGCAATAAAACCCATTTTTCAATTAAAATGAAAACACCATGTGCGGAATTGTTGCTTATTTAGGGGACAAAGATGCTTTACCCGTGCTGATCAAAGGTCTTAAACGCCTGGAATACAGGGGATACGACAGCGCTGGCGTGGCCATGAACGGCCAGGAGATCCAGGTATTCAAGAAAAAGGGGAAAGTTTCTATTCTTGAAGAACATATCGGTTCGGTCGCCCGGGCCAGCAACGCAGGCATCGGGCATACGCGGTGGGCTACCCACGGGCCACCCGAAGACCGGAATGCGCACCCGCACCTGGCTGGGAATGGCCGCCTTGCCCTGGTACACAACGGTATCATTGAAAATTATGCCCTGCTGAAAGCCGCCCTCGAGCGGGAAGGCCATGTGTTCATCAGCGAAACCGATACGGAAGTACTCGTGCATCTGATTGAAGAGATCCAGAACCGCGAATCGCTTTCGCTCGAAGAAGCGGTCAGGGTTGCCCTGACCCGGGTGGTTGGCGCTTATGCCATTGTTGTGATGGACAAAAATTCGCCGGACAAACTGGTTGCCGCCCGGAAAGCCAGCCCGCTGGTGGTCGGCCTGGGTGAAAAGGAATTTTTTATGGCGTCCGACGCCACACCGATCATAGAATATACCAACCGGGTCGTTTATCTGAAGGATGAAGAAATTGCCACGATCCAACTCAACAACGGGCTGGTGATCCGTTCCATTGAAAACCAGGTGCAGATCCCGTTCATTCAGGAACTGGATATGAAGATCGAAACCCTCGAAAAAGGCGGGTACGATTATTTTATGCTCAAGGAGATCCACGAACAGCCCAATACCATTGCGGATTGCATGCGGGGCCGGATCAACAGTGCGGATAACTGGCTGAAGCTGGGAGGGGTAGATGAAATTGAAGAACAATTGGCCAATATCAGGCGTTTCATCATTGTAGGTTGCGGTACCTCCTGGCATGCCGGTCTGATCGGCGAATACCTTTTTGAAGACCTGGCCCGGATTCCTGTCGAAGTAGAATACGCCTCGGAATTCAGATACCGGAATCCCATACTGACGCGGGAAGATGCCGTGATCGCCATCTCCCAGTCGGGCGAAACAGCCGATACCCTTGCAGCGCTGGAACTGGCTAAATCCAAAGGCGCCCTGATCTATGGGGTGGTCAATTCAGTCGGATCTTCGATCGCGCGAATGACGGACAGCGGCTCCTATATCCACGCAGGGCCCGAGATCGGGGTGGCCTCTACCAAGGCTTTTACCGGGCAGGTTACCTTATTGGCCATGATGGCCTTGTGCCTGGGTCAGAAAAGAGGGCAGATCAGCGACGATCAATTCCGTTACCTGGTCAGCGAACTGGCGGCCGTCCCCGAAAAAGTGAAGCAGGTGCTGAACAATGCGGATAAAATCAAGTATATTGCGCACGAAATCAAGGACCACAGCAACGCCCTTTATCTGGGAAGAGGTTATAATTTCCCGGTAGCGCTGGAAGGCGCGCTTAAACTGAAAGAGATTTCGTATATCCATGCCGAAGGGTATCCTGCCGCCGAAATGAAACACGGCCCGATTGCCCTGATCGATGAGAACATGCCGGTTGTCGTCATTGCCACCAACAAGAGTGCATACGATAAGATTGTTTCAAACATCCAGGAGGTAAAAGCGCGGCGCGGCATGGTGATCGCAATCGTCACCGAAGGCGATGACGTTATCAGTAAACAAGCCGATTATACCATCGAAATTCCGGCCATTGCAGAGCCTTTTACGCCCTTGCTCGCCGTTATTCCGCTGCAATTGCTGGCTTATCATATTGCCGTTTTGCGCGGATGCAATGTTGATCAGCCCCGCAACCTGGCAAAATCGGTTACCGTTGAATAAATATTTTGATTAAAATAAATTTTAATGAGCGAAGGTTCCCACAATATGGAATACAACTCCCAACGGGAGGACCTGATTATTCCGGAATACGGCCGTCACGTACAGGAATTGATTAAATACGCCAAAACCATTGCCGACCCGCGGCAACGGCAGGTCTTTGTTGAAAAGACCATCCAGCTGATGATGCAGATCCATCCGCAAAGCCGCAATGTTGAAGATTACCGTGATAAACTATGGAAACATGTTTTCCGGATTGCCGATTACGAACTGGAAGTTGAACCGCCTACCGGCGTCAGACCCAGCCCGGAAGACGCGCATAAGCGGCCTGAAATGATCCCCTACCCTGAAAAGGAAGTCAGGTTCCGGCATTACGGCCATAATGTTCAGAAACTGATCCAGAAAGCCATGGCCATGCCGCCGGGACCGAAACGGGACGGATTTGTGGCCGTTATCGGGTCGTATATGAAGTTGGCTTACAAAACCTGGAATAAAGACCACTATGTGAGCGACGAAACGGTCAAAAACGACCTCAACGTCCTGTCTAACGGGCAATTGGTGCTGACCGAGTCGCTCGGCGGATCCGATTATTCTTCGGTGAAGAAACAACAGCAGCAGCAAAACCGCCGCCGGCCGGACAACAATAACAGTTACCAGAAGAATCCAAGGAACGACAAGCAGCGCTCCCGCGGCAACAACAATATGCAGCGCAGGCGCAAAATGTAACCTGGTAACCGTTTTTTCAGACCAATTTTACTCCGTTCAAATCAATGAACCTGGACGCATTTGAAGTAATCGGCGGTCAACCTTTAAAAGGAACCATCGTACCCCAGGGAGCCAAAAACGAGGCGCTGCAAGTGATTTGCGCTGTTATGCTGACCGCCGAACCGGTCACGATTCACAATGTCCCGGAAATCGAAGACGTTGCGATGCTGCTGAATTTGCTGCGCGGCCTTGGCGTGGAAATTGTAGCCGAAGGCGCAGGGACTTATACCTTTTGCGCCCGTGAACCAGACCTTTCTTACCTGTATACGGATGATTACCGGAAACAGGCAAGCCGGATCAGGGGGTCGGTTATGCTGATCGGAGCGCTCCTCGGCCGCTTTGGCAAGGCCTTCCTGCCCAAACCGGGCGGCGACAAGATCGGCCGCAGGCGCCTCGACACCCACCTCCTGAGCCTGGAAATGCTGGGCGCAGATTTCCAGTACGACGCCGACATGAGCGCCTTTACCATTACGGCCAAGGAACTCAAAGGAACGTATATCCTCATGGATGAGATCTCCGTTACGGGGACGGCCAATGTGGTATTGGCGGCGGTCCTGGCCAACGGCGTTACAACGATCTACAATGCGGCTTGTGAGCCCTACGTCCAGCAATTGTGTAAAATGCTGCGGCAAATGGGCGCCCGGATCGAAGGGGTGGGGTCGAACCTCCTCGTCATTACCGGTGTCGACCGGCTGGGCGGCGCCGTACACCGGATCCTGCCGGATATGATCGAAGTGGGCAGTTTTATCGGCCTGGCCGCCATGACGCAATCGGAGATCACCATCCGGAATGCCGGAATAGCCGAACTGGGCATCATTCCCCGCACCTTTGAACGGATGGGCATCCAAATGGAATTCCGGGGGGATGATATCTACATCCCGAGCCAGGAAGAATACCAGATCCAGACCTTCATCGATGGTTCCATCCTGACCATCTACGATTCCCCCTGGCCCGGATTTACACCCGACCTGATGAGCATCGTTCTGGTCGTGGCCACTCAGGCCCAGGGCAGTGTGTTGGTGCACCAGAAAATGTTCGAGAGCCGCCTTTTTTTTGTCGATAAGCTGATCGATATGGGCGCTCAGATCATCCTTTGCGACCCCCACCGGGCCACTGTGATCGGGCTCAACCGGCGTTACCCGCTCAGGGGCATCGAAATGACCTCGCCGGATATCCGCGCGGGCGTGGCCCTGCTGATCGCCGCCTTGTCGGCCAAAGGGCGCAGCGTTATCCATAATATCCATCAGATTGACAGGGGGTACCAGCAGATCGATGTTCGCCTGCAGGCGCTTGGGGCCCGGATCCGGAGGATCGATTCGTAATTTGTTTATTTGTTGATGCGTTGATTTGTTGATTTGAGGCCAATCAATCGAACCAATCCAATCAATCCAATCAATTCTAAAATCGTTCAATGATCATTACGCCCGTCTCGGGAGAACCGCCCATGTTGGGTAGTTCGGTGCAGACGTCTTCCAGGCTGATGGTTTTGCCCAGTAATTTGGACGGCTCCAGCTTTCCCGCCTCTATCAACCGCAGCATGCCGGGGTATTGGTGGCCCTGCATGCCGTGGCTGCCGTAAATTTCAAGTTCTTTTGAAATGACGAGTCCCATCGGGACGGTGGCCGTATTGTGTTCACCGGCCAGCAGGCCCAGTTGCACGTGACGGCCTCTTTTGGCCAGGCAGGCGATGGAATTGTAACAGGTTTCCTGGCTGCCGAAGGCATCGGCTGAGACATGCACCCCGCCCCGGGTAAGTTCCATAATCGTTTCAACGACAGACCGTTGACGGGCATTAACCAGGTAGTCGGCGCCGGTTGTGCGGGCAAATGCCAGTTTTTCAGGGTCGATATCAACTGCTATGACGATAGCGCCGGCTGCTTTGGCAATCATAATGGCCGACAACCCTACGCCGCCGCATCCGTGTACCGCAACCCATTCTCCGGCTTTCAGCCGCCCCTGGACGGTAAGCCCCCGGAAGGCTGTGATGAACCGGCAGCCCAGAATGGCCGCTTCAACAAAACCGATGGCTTCGGGCAGTTTTACCAGGTTTTGGTCGGCATACGGAACCGCTACATATTCGGCAAAAGACCCCCAGCCTGTAAAACCGGGTTGGTAATACCGGTCGCAGATCTGCTGGTCGCCTTTGGTACATTGGGAACAGTGGCCGCATCCCATGCAGAACGGCAGCGTAACCCGGTCGCCGGCCTTCCACCGGGTTACGCCGGCCCCGACTGCTTCAATAACGCCCGCCAGTTCGTGCCCGGGTACATGGGGCAGGGAAATATCCGCATCGTGGCCCATCCAGCCATGCCAGTCAGACCGGCACAACCCGGTGGCTTTTACCCGGATAACCACCCCGCCCGGCGGAGGCGCCGGATCCGGCAGGGATTCGATGCGAACCGGGCCGCCGAATGTTTCGTAATAAGCTGCTTTCATTTCAGTCAAGTATCCAGCCTCGAGCTTCGAGCTTCGAGCTTCTAGCTTCGAGCTTCTAGCTTCGAGTATCCAGTATCATTTCAGATGTCCTTTAACCGCCTCTGCCCAAAGTTGGTATCCTGCCTGGTTCATATGAAGCCCGTCCTCCAGGAAAATATCCTTGCGCGGGTTGCCGCTTTCATCCAGCATAATATCCCAAACGTTGACAAAACCCATATTGGGCTTTTTGCCGGCCAGCCGTTCCAGTTTTCTGTTGAACCGGCGGTAGTTGTTTTTCATGGACCATCTGGCCAGGCTGGGTTTGGCAGAAATCATCACAATTTCTACATCCTGTAAATTTTCTTCAATCTTCGAAATTAGTTCTTTAGCTGTTTTCAGGATTCCGGAGGGTCTTTTTTTGGCGGCGATATCGTTGTCTCCCTCATAAATGAAAACTTTTGCCGGCGCATATTTCAGGATCAATTCATCTGCGTAAAATAACAGATCGGACATGTGCGAACCGCCGAAACCCGTATTGATAATCTTATGACCGGGGAACTCATCCTGTACATTGCTCCACATGCGGATGCTGGAACTGCCGGTAAACAGGATGATCTGATCTCCGGGTTGGAACGGCCGTTCGATCCGGCCCAATTCTTCTATTTCGGCCTGGAACCTGGCCGGGTCCTGGGCAGTGAGTTTTGAAGCCCAGGTAAAGAGGAAGCTGAACAAAAGGCAGTATTTTAGTTTTTTCATCATATGGTTTAAAATTGCGACAAAGCCGGGTTTACCAGATCTTGATCCTTTTTTCAGGCGCCAGATAAAGAGAGTCGCCAGGCTGAACGTTAAATGCAGTGTAAAATTCGGGGATATTCCTGACAACGCCGTTCACCCTGAAATCTGCCGGGGAGTGAGGGTCGGTACTGACCTGCATCCGGAGGGCCTCCGGTCTCGATTTTCTCCTCCAGGCCTGCGCCCAGCCCATAAACACCCTTTGAACGCCGGTAAAGCCATCCATTACGGGCGCTTCCTTGCCGTTCAGACTCATTTGATAGGCTTTCAGGGCGATGCTCAATCCGCCCAGGTCGCCGATATTTTCGCCCAAAGTAAATTCGCCGTTGACATTGAGGTCGTCAAAAACCTTGAATTGATTGTATTGTTCAACGAGCGAGCCGGTCCTTTTTTTGAAATTTTCCTTATCCGCCGGCGTCCACCAATCGCGCAGGACGCCGTCGCCGTCGAAGGTGCTGCCCTGATCGTCGAACCCGTGGCCGATTTCGTGGCCGATCACGCCGCCGATAGCGCCGTAATTCACTGCGTCGTCGGCATTCATATCAAAAAACGGCGGTTGGAGTATCCCGGCCGGAAAAACGATCTCGTTCATGGTGGGGTTATAATAAGCGTCGATGGTTTGGGGGTTCATGCCCCATTCCGTTTTATCAATCGGAGAACCAATTTTGTCGATTTCCTTTTGATAAGCGGCAACCGCGCAGGATTGCAGACTTCCGAACAGGTCCTCTTTTTTGATATCGACGCTCGAATAATCTTTCCATTTATCGGGGTATCCGATTTTAGGGTTAAACTTGCCGAGTTTATCCAGCGCCTGTTTTTTGGTTTCTTCGCTCATCCAGTCCAGCTCCTTAATACTCGCTTCGTAAGCCTTGGTCAGATTGCCTACCAATTCCAGCATTCTTGCTTTGGCCGCCGGTGGAAAATGTTCTTTTACATAAACTTTGCCGACCAGTTCCCCCAGATTATCATTGACCAGATTGACGGCTCTGCGCCAACGTGGCAATTGTTTTTCCGTACCATTCAGCGTCGTACCGTAAAACCTGAAATTCTGTTCATCAAGGGCATCGTTCAACTGCCCGGCAGTATTGTTGGCCAATCCCCATTTCAGGTAGGTTTTCCACGTAGCCAGATCGGTTGACTTAATCAGGCCGTCGAGGGCTTTGACAAATCCGGGTTGGGTGATGATGAGGCTTTTGATTTCCGGGACGCCGGCTTCGGCCAGGAATACCGTCCAATCGAAATCCGGGGTTAATCCGGCCAGGGTGTCAACGGAAAAACGGTTGTACAGGCGTTCAATATCCCGGGTATCCTCTTTTTTCATGTGCTGGGCAGCCAGCTTGGTTTCCAGGGCCATAATAGCCGCGGCGCTTTTATCGGTTTGTGTCAACCCGGCCAGTTCCAGCATTTTGGCGATATGATTCACATATTCTTTCCGGATACGAGGAAACTCGCCGTCATTGCTCAGGTAATATTCGCGGTCGGGAAGGCCCAATCCGCCCTGCCAATAGTACAAAGCGTATTCCGTTGGTTTTTTCAGATCCGGCATGATGAAATAGTCAACCGGGGCGGTGAACCCGGATTTGATGGCGTAGGCGAAATACCGGACCAGGGATTCAGGGTCGGAGATCGCATCAATTTTATCCAACTCCGGCTTCAGCGGGGTTATCCCGATCTCATTCCTTTTGACCGAATCCATGTAAGATGCGTACAGGTCTCCGATCTTTTGTTCGTCCGTTCCAGGGCCTGTATTGGCAGAAGCGGATTTTTCGATGATCTTTTTGACTTCCTCCTGGACTTTCTCATTAATAATAGCGCCGATCCCATAGGAAGATTTATCTGCCGGAATTTCCGTGTTTTTAATCCAGGCGCCGTTGATAAAATACTGGAAATTATCCCCCGGCGTTACGGTGGTGTCCATATGTTCCGGGTATAAACCCGAGGTCAGTACGGCATCCTGGCCCGTGTCCGGTTGGTTTTCATTCCGGCAGGCGACTTGCAATAAAACAAATGCCAACAAAGTGATTTGGAGCGGTAATTTAAGCATGTTGGTGATTTTTTAGATAACAGTACGGGAAAAGAAGCGTCCGGGTGGTCGGACCCCTCCATGATAAATGGTCAAAATTAAACTATTGGGATCATTTTGCCAAGTTCAATACGTCTAAACATCAGTCGGGCCTGATTTGGCTGAAATTCAGGTTGGAGAATCAACAGGGAATGGGAAAAAGATTAAATTAGCCGCGTTTTTGAGTTGACCCGGACAATCCATATCATGAAGAGACATCTGCTAACCATAGGAATGGCCCTGGCAGGCCTTTGTTCCCTGGGCATTACTGGGCCTTTTGAATTCTCCCGTCCGCAAAAAGTGCAGGACTACATCCGGAAATACCGCTATCTGTACCAGCCATTGAGCCAGGAAAACAACCTGCCCGTACCCATCATCCTGGCGGTTGCCGGGCTGGAGGGCGATTGGGGTCAGAGCGAACTGGCCCGCAATGCGAATAATCATTTTGGATTGAAAGTAAAAAGCGATTGGTCGGGCCCTGCCTACTGCAAACCCACCCTGGAATATTGGAACGGTCTGCCTGCGGTGGCTGATGAATGTTTCCGGAAATATCCGCTGATCCGGGAGAGTTTTGCTGATTTTGGTCGGTTTCTCACCGGTCGGGAGCATTATCAGCCTTTGTTCGGGTTGCCGGAATGGAACCACCGGATCTGGGCGGAGACCCTGCAGGCATGCGGGTACGCCACAGATCCGGCGTATGCCGAAAAATTGTTGCGATTGATCTGGCGGTATCGTTTGTATGAGGTGAAATAGCGCCGGAGATGGCCTGGAAATCAGGCCCTTACCAGTTGGATCTCGCCGTTGATGCGGACGTCTTCGCTGACCAGTACGCCGCCGCTTTCAAGGGCAGCGTTCCAGTTGAGGCCCCATTCCTTGCGGTTGATCTTGCCGTCGATCGTAAATCCGGCCTTGGGATTGCCCCAGGGATCTTTGTGAATGCCGTGGAATTCAACGTCCAGTTTGACCGGTCGGGTGACGTCCTTGATGGTCAGATCGCCTTCCAGGACATAGTTGCCGTTGGCCCCTGCCTTTTCGTATTTTTTGGATTGGAAGGTCAGGACCGGAAACGCTTCCGCGTCAAAAAAGTCGCCGCTTTTCAGGTGGGCGTCCCTTTGTTCGTTTTTTGTGTCGATGGAAGCCGTTTTGGCAGTAAACCGGATTTGAGGTTTGGACAGTTCTTCATTTTCGGCGGTTACGGTTACATCGTATTCTGAAAAACCGCCTGTCACATTCGTGATCATCAGGTGCTTGACCTTGAATTTGATTTCGCTATGCGCGGGGTCGATGACCCATTTGACTGAATTGGACATGTTTGTTCTTTTTTGTTGACACAAAGTTACGGGTGGAACAAGGGGGCGTCCAATAATGTAGATTAAGAAATCGGCGATGTGGGAAAAATGGAATCAGGCGGGCGAAAATTCGTTCCGGGGGGAATACATTCTGAGGAAATCGGGGCAAAAATCATACCCGTTGGGCCAATAGATCCCTCTTCCCCTTGCATAAAGTTTGACCTGGCTAAAATATTTAAGGTCTTTTAATTTGCTGGTCAATGGATCCTCTTTGATGAAGTGGCTGAAGTCAATGGTCTTTTCCAAGCCATCGCTGAAGGTGATTTTAATGTGATAGTTTCCCAGGTGCTCTAATTCTATGATCGAAGTTAATTTTTCCATTATTTTAAAGGGCGGATTATGGTCATTATAAAACATTTTGATGATAATTCCATAAAACCTGCTGATTTCGGGCATTTTGTTACTTTTGCTAAGTTACAAATATACAAGGAATACTTCTTTAATTTAATGAAAGGATCATTAAAATCTTTGTCATTCCCTTTTAAAACCCGATCATTTTCTGAACAAACGCAACATCATCAAACATGAAATCATACGTTCTTTTTTTTCTTCTGGCCTGTTCTTCCGCCATTTATACCCAACCTTTCACCCCCGCCGAAATCGTCCGCTGGCAATCCCGGGCTCAGAACGTTACCATCATTCGCGATGATTGGGGCATTCCCCATATCTACGGTAAAACCGACGCAGACGTTGTATTCGGTACGCTGTATGCCCAGTGTGAAGACGATTTTGCACGGGTGGAGGCCAATTATATCGACGCCACCGGGCGGATGGCCGAAGTGGACGGGGAGGGGGCTCTTTACCACGATCTGCGGGCCCGCATGTTCCTCGACTCCACCCAGGCTATGGCCATCTACCGGAAAAGTCCGGCCTGGATGAAAAAGCTGCTCGACGCCTTTGCCGACGGAGTCAATTATTACCTGTACACCCACCCGGAGGTACAACCCAGGCTCCTGCGCCGGTTCCAGCCCTGGATGCCGCTCACCTTCAGTGAAGGGAGCATCGGCGGTAATATTTCGGCGGTTGCCGTCGACAGAATAAAGGCATTTTACGAACAGGACCGCAGTACTTCCTGGGTCCGGCCTTCCTCTGCCGGACAATTTTCATCTTTGGAGAATACAAAAAGATGGGGTGAAGCGGAGTTGCTTCGGCCAGGCTCATTGCGCAAGGAGGATGACGGAACGCCTTCTCCCCCTCTCCCGTTCTCCAAGTCTCCCGATCTCCAAGTCTCCAAGTCTCCCGTTCTCCAAGTCTCCCCCTCTCCCGATCTCCAAGTCTCCAAGTCTCCCGATCTCTTGCCTTTTTCAACCAGCGTTGCCGAAGTTTCTGACCTGGAAGAATGGGAACCGGGCGGTTCGAACGGTTTTGCCATTGCGCCCTCCAAAAGCGCCACGGGCAACGCCTTGCTGCTGATCAATCCGCATACCTCTTTTTATTTCCGGTCGGAGCTTCAAATGGTCAGTGAACAGGGCCTGAACGCCTACGGCGCGGTGACCTGGGGGCAGTTTTTTATTTACCAGGGTTTCAATCAGCATTGTGGCTGGATGCATACTTCCAGCGGCGCCGATTCGATGGATGAATACGCCGAAACGGTGGAAAAACGGGACGGAAAATTTTATTACAAATACGGCGCCGAATGGCGGCCGGTGCAGGAAGATAAGGTAGTGTTGCGGTACAAGGACGGAGACAAGACCGCCCAAAAGGAATTCATCATTTATCGCACCCACCACGGCCCTGTGATCGGCGAAAAGGACGGCAAATGGATCGCCATCCGGATGATGAACGAACCCCTGGCCGCCCTTTCCCAGTCATACCTGCGCACCAAAGCCAAAGGGTACAAAAGTTTTAACAAGACCATGAAGATCCGGACCAATTCTTCCAACAACACGGTTTTTGCCGACGACAAAGGCAATATCGCCTATTGGCACGGCGATTTTATGCCCAGAAGAAATCCCGGATTCGAATGGAATAAACCCGTAGACGGCAGCAATCCCAAAACCGACTGGCAGGGCCTGCACAAGGTGAAGGATCTGGTGCAGTTGCTCAACCCGCCGGTTGGATGGATCCAGAATTGCAATTCCACGCCGTTCACCGCCGCAGGCCCGGACAGCCCGGATAAGACCCGTTACCCCGGCTATATGGCCCCCGACGCCGAAAACTACCGGGGTGTCAACGCGGTGCGGGTATTGGAAAGGCGTGCAGTTTTCACCCTGGATACCCTGATTGCAGCCGCCAATGACCCCTATCTCGCCGGGTTTGAAGACCTGATCCCGGCTCTGGTATCCGCTTTTGACCAGTCGGGCGACAAAAACCCTGATTTGGTGGCCTCCATCGGGATCCTGCGGAATTGGGATAAAAAATACGGCGTCCAATCCATTGCAACGGCGCTGGCTATTTTCTGGGCCGAAAAAACAATGCGGTATGCCAGAACACAATTGCCGGGTATGCAAGGACTTCCGCCATTGGAGGCCACGGCGTTTGTCATTCAAAATGTAGCGCCGGACAAAAAAGTCGAATTGTTCAAAGAGACCCTGGCCGACCTCGCCCGCGATTTCGGGACCTGGCGCGTGGCCTGGGGCGATATCAACCGGTTCCAGCGGCTGACCGGAAAAACAGAGGAGACCTTTGACGATAACCAACCCAGCATCCCGGTCGGTTTCACGCCTTCAGCCTGGGGGTCGCTGGCCGCCTTTGGCGCGCGCACCTATCCGGGAACCCAAAAACGGTATGGCTATGTGGGCAACAGTTTTGTCGCGGTAGTGGAGTTTGGCCCCCGGCTGACAGCGCGTTCGGTGGTGAGCGGCGGCCAGGCCAGCGCCCCCGGTTCGCCTCATTTTACCGACCAGGCGCGGATGTATTGCGAGGGCAAATTCAAGGAGGTCCGGTTTTATCCGGAGGAGGTGCGGAAGCATGCTGAAAGGACGTACCAGCCCGGGAGCCGTCCCAGATAAAAGCCATGCAACCGGCGGGGAAAAACCCGGTCATTGAAAGGAAAGAACAACCCGAGCAGTATGAAAATCCGGCAACCTTCCTTTCTGTTTTTCCTGTTCCAGCTCTTTTTTCCTTTAACCCTCCCGGCGCAGCGGCCGCCAATGGAGTTGTACCAGGCTATGGGTGTCTACCGGTTTCAGGAAGGTGGGTACGCGATGATCGGCATGATGGAAGACCTCCCGATCATTCTGTTTGAGGACGGTTCGGTTCGCGGATTGCGAAAAGCGGGCAAAAGGTACGAATTCGGGAACGCGCTGGGGCTGTTCGATACCATCGAGGGCCAGATCGATATCCAAAACAAGAGCGGCATCCTGTCCTTGTGGAGAAGCGGAAACGCCCAGACCGGCATGCGGATTGGCCTGACTCAAAAGGAGATGAAATTCGCCAACGGGCAGGTTAAACTGGGTGGCACTCTGATCCTGCCTGAAGGGAACGGTCCGTTTCCCTGTGTGATCATGACTCACGGATCGGGACCGGAGAAACGGGAAGCCAGTCTCGGCCTGGCGGGTTTGTTCGCAGGCCACGGAATAGCCGCCTTTATCTACGACAAGCGGTTTGTGAGGGAATCAGGCGACAAATGGCAGGACGATTCTTTCCAAAATTATGCGGAAGACGCGATTGCCGCCGCCCGGGCCGCGGCGTCCGACACGGCCATCGACCCCAAAAAAATCGGCATCTTCGGTCATAGCCAGGGCGGGTGGGTTGCTCCGCTGGCCGCCAGTCAGTCTTCATTGTTCAGCTTTGTGATCATCAGCGCTGCAAACGCGGTATCGCCCGTGGAGCAGCACTTATGGTCGGGAACGAGGGCCGGCAAACTGAACGGCGTAAGGGAGGATATCATCCGGGAAATTTACGAATTCAGAAAGATCAAATACGAGGCCGGCATTACCGGGGATTCTTCGAAATACCTGGCAGCCTTGCCCCTCGCCAAAGCAAAACCATGGTTCTGGAGGACAGGAGGCGAATTGCCCACCGGGCCGTTCTGGAAATTGAACGGATATTATGACCCCGAACCGGCATTGACCGCCCTGAAATGCCCGGTGTTGGTGATCGGCGGCGAACTGGATAACCACAGCAATACCCGGGAGAACATGAAACGCTTTGAGGAAATTTTTCAGCGGAGCGGCAATACCCAGGCGACGTTCAAAGTCTTTCCCTCGGCCAACCACGGTTATTTCGAAACCCTGACCGGCAAGTTCGACGCGGACGAATTCAAGGAATTCAGGCGTTTTGTGCCCGGGTATTTTGATACGCTGACAGACTGGACCCGGAGCGTCACCCGGTGACCAGTTGCAAAAACAGGCGGGGTTTTGGCCATTTCTGCAAAAAAATATTTACTTCTGACAAAATTTATTTTCAGGGAAGGACATGGAATTCAACGGTGGATACTTCTTCGGCTTCACCGTCCTTTTCACCCCAAACCTTGGCTTCCAGCACCCAGTCGGTATGTTCAGAAAAACCGTTGGCAGCGGATAAGGTAAAATCGGTTTCAAACTTATAAGACCCCCCCGGCGCAAATACATGCGCATCAGCCGGTTCGTTGTATACCACCGCTTTGGTCGCTTTGTTATAGATCCGGATGTTGATATGATGGATTGCCTCTCCGGTGTGGCTTTCAAAATCTACCTCGATATGAAGCACATCACCCAGGTGTTTTTCAGTTGGATCCGGCGACAGGATATGCGCATGATAATCGTAATCGACCGACGTATCGTCATCGTTTTTACAAGCTGAAAAAAGCGCGTAAGAACAGATAAATGCGAAAAGAATTAATTTTTTCATAGAATGGACCATTTAGATTTTGGATTAAAATATGAATAAGGCCTGGCAGTAAAGCTGGTCGTACAGGGTAAAGCCTTTTACAATCCATAAAAACGAAAAATCAGGTTGTACAGAGGGCTAATCGAGGTGGATGGGAAACGAGGCTTGAAATGGACAAAAAAAATCAGCAGTGAAAGCAAAATGACTATTCTTTTTCACATTGGGCTAAAAATAAAGAAATGGGACGAAACATCCAACGGTTGTTACACCAAAACAGGGCGGATATCGTCTGATCGGTAACCTGGAGGACAAATCAAGCAACCGGGTGTTTCAGGCACACCCAAACACATTCGTCTATCGCCCATCGCCCACCGCATTCAGCAAGTCTGCAGCTTTGCGGATCTGGGCCGAGAAACCGCTCAGCACCTCCCCTAAAACCGAGATTTGTTCCTGGGCTTCAACATATTTGCGTTCTTCGATGGCTTCCCGCACGCCGGGCAACGTTTTTACCCCATAACCGGTATAAAAGCCGGGGGCGTAAATCTGGTGTTTAAACCAGGGCCGGCGCGGCAGGCCGTGATCGCGGATCAGGTGTTTCTCCATATCCCTGAGCAGTTGATTGAGGGCCGTCCGGTCTTTTTCACCGGGGTTGCCAGATTTCAGCGCCGCCTCGTATATCGACACATTTTTTTTCAGATCGGCCAGCGCGTTTTGGATTGGGGCCCAGTTAAAATAGGGGACCTCGGGTTTTGGGGCCGGTACGATGAAGGTCGTTTTCGGATCGGCTGCAACGGCATATAAACCCTCCCGGATCAGGCGATTTTCTTTTTCGGTTTGTTCGCGCAACTGGTCGGCCATTTTCATCACATCCGCGGCGTAATTGTCGACCGTCCGGCTGAAATGGCCAAATTCAAACGGCAGGATCTCGGCTTCCGACAGGCGCAGTGCCAGCCGGCCGGCCACCTTGGCCAGGGTGACGCCGTACCTGAAATCCGTATCTTTAAAACGGGTATAGTGTTCATACGAGTCGTAACCAGTATGGTATTCGCCGCCCTGGTCTTCGCCTCCGAAACCCAGGTTGAGAGCTGCAATACCCAGGTGTTGTATAAACGGCGTATAGTCGGACCCCGAGCCCAGTGCGGACAGCGGGAAAAACCTGGGTTCCGGCTGGCCGTTGACCAGCGTGCGGGCGCGACTCCGGTCAAACAGGGATAGTCCTGTTTGCGGATCGGTGACCGCCCGGGTGACTTCGTCGAAATACTTTTCCAGGGTATGGGAACCGCCTCCCCCGAGAAAGCCGCGGCCGTTGCTGTCGGTATTGATGTACACAACGGCTTTTTTGCGCAGTTCCCCGGCATGGTGTTCTACCCATTCCGTGGAGCCCAGCAACCCCGGTTCTTCGGCATCCCAGCCGCAGTATACCAGGGTTCTTTTGGGGCGCCAGCCGGTTTTGACCAATTCGCCGACAGCCCGGGCTTCTTCCATCACCGCCACCATGCCGCTTACCGGGTCGTTGGCGCCGTGGACCCAAGCGTCGTGGTGATTGCCGCGGATGATCCATTCGTCGGGGTACCGGCTGCCCTTCATTTTGGCAATGACGTTGTAAGCGGGTTGGAGGTCCCAGTTGAATTCAAGTTTCAGCCGGACCTTGGCCGGGCCGGGGCCGATATGGTAAGTGATGGGCAGGGCGCCGCGCCAGGCGGCAGGGGCAACCGGGCCCCGGAGCGCGGCCAGCAAGGGTTGAGCGTCCTCGTAGGATATCGGAAGTACAGGGATCCTGGTCAGGGTCTCCGCTTCCCCGATGGGTACACGCCGGGCGTCGCGGGTGGCGCCGTAACCCGGGGTCAGCGGATCGCCCGGGAAAAGCGGCATATCGAGTACGGAGCCGCGCTGAACCCCTTTGGCGTTTTTTAGGGCGCCTTCGGGGTAGACGTCGCCCTGGAAGTAACCGTCTTCTTTGGGGTCGGAATAAATGATGCAGCCGATTGCGCCTTTTTCAGCGGCTACCTTGGGTTTGATGCCGCGCCAGGAGCCGTAATATTTGGCGATCACGATCTTTCCTTTGACGTCGATCCCGCGTTTTTCCAATTCCTCGTAATCGGAGGGGATGCCGTAGTTGATAAAAACCAGTTCTCCGGTAACGTCGCCGTCGACCGAAAAACAGTTATAGGGCGGCAACATTTCGTCTGTTTGCCGGGAGGAGGCGTCGCCTGCAACGGGCGGCTCGGTCAATCCCGCCTTGAACGGGGTAGGGGAGACCATTTCCAGGAGGCGCACTATTGGCGTGGGGAACAACACCTGGTATTCCTCGATCTGGGTCTCAAAACCCCATTCCCGGAATTTGGCGGCCATGAATTCCGCATTGGATTTTCCCCAGGGCGAACCGACGGGGTGGGGGTGGGCGGTCATCAGCTTCATCCACTGGTTCAGGTTTTCCGTTTTGAGCTGTGCGTCGAACTGTGTTTCCAGTTTTTGCTGGACGGCGGCGCCTTCGGTGGAAAAACCGGTGATCTGGGCGCGAACAGACAGGGAAAAGGAGCATAAAAAAAGACCTGCCAGGCAGGTTGAATGCAGGAATCCGGATTTCATTTTGACGACTGTTTGGCAGGCAAATTAGGTAAAATTTTAAGTTTGGCCTACTCAAAAATCCACTTCCTACCTTCTCCTGAAAATCAATACCCGGAAAACAGGTTTCTCATCTCCCCGAAAAAGGGTATTTTGCAACTACCTATTGCAAATGAGCAAGTTATTGTTAAAATTTGTCCAATCAATTCCAGCGCATGAAGCAGTGGATCCTTTCCGGTTTATTTTTGATCGGACTCAACTTCGGGTCTGCTCAATCCGATGGGGCTGACAGCCTGAAGCAAGTTTTGCAGACAATGCCACAGGATACCAACCGGATTTTGGTATTGTTGCAGATCGGGAATTATTACGAAAGCGCCAACCTCGATTCCTCGGAAAGATACTACCGCAAGGCACTTCAACTGAGCAAGGACCTGAATCTGCCTTTTTACGAAGGCAAAACCATCAGTTGGTTTACAGACGTGCTCAATCGCAAGGGTGAAGCGGAAGAGGCCCTGCAACTCAATTTGCGGGCGCTGGAAGTGGGGCGCTTGCTCAATCACCGCCGGTTGACCGTGGCCAGCCTGGCCAACGTAGCCAATAATTACCAATATATCGGCGATTTTGAAAAAACATTGAGCTATCAGCTGGAGGCATTACCCCTTGTTGAACAAATGGATAACCCGGTTTACCTCAGTTCCGTCCTGAACAATATATCGGGCACCTACCAGTTGATGCGGCAACATGAAAAAGCCAAGCCTTATGCACTTCGCGCCCTTCAGACGGCTCAGGCGTCCGGCGATTATTTTGGAGAGGGCTCGGCGCTGCTCTCCCTGGGAGTGATCCATTCCAGGACAGGCGACCGCCGCAAAGGCATCGATTATTCGTTGCAGGCCCTTAAACTTAGCGAAGAACAAGGGCTTACCCAAATCCAGGCGCTAGCATTATTGAATACCGGGGATAATTACAAATTGATGGACGAACCCTTAAAGGCCCTGACATTCCTTGAACGTGGCATCCCGATAGCGGAAGAAGTAGGCGACAACGAGACCCTGGCCAGACTTCTGTTGTCCGCCGGCGATGTCCATTTTGACCTGGATCGCCCACAACAGGCAATTACCTTTTTGAAGCGTTCCCTGGACCTTTCCCGCCAATATGGATTCCGGGACGTACTGAAGACGGTTTACCTGTCCATGTCGGACGCAGAACAACACCTGGGAAATTGGGAACAGGGGGCTGCCTACAGGCGGGAATATCACCTGTTGAGTGATTCGCTGATCAACGAAACGGTGCTTCAGGCCACGGCCAACCTCGAAGCCCGGTATAAAACCGCCGAAAAAGAGAAAGAAATCCATCAACTGCAGGGTTTGAACGAGGTCCAGCAACTCCGGCTGCGGCAACGCCAGGGCATTATTGTCGGACTCGGCACATTACTCGGGCTGTTGGGCTCGGTTGGATTTCTGTATTACCAGAACACACAAAATAAACAGCAACTCAGCTTAAAGGAAGCACAAATCCGGGAGCAAAAGATCAGACAACTGGAGCAGGAAAAACAACTTTCAGCCGTCGACGCCATGTTGCGCGGCCAGGAAGCCGAGCGCAGCCGCCTGGCCCGCGACCTGCACGACGGATTGGGCGGCATGCTCTCCGGAGTGCGACAAACCATTACGACCATGAAAGGAAACCAGATCATCACCGAAGGCTCAGCCCTTGCCTTTAACCGCGCCCTTGAAATGCTCGATACGTCCATCAGCGAATTGCGCAGGGTGGCGCGCAATATGATGCCCGAAGCCCTGATGAAATTCGGATTAAAAGATGCGCTGCAGGACTATTGCGATACCCTCAACGAACCGGGCGCCCTGAAAGTGCAATACCAGACCTTCGGACTGGAAACACGCCTGCCCGAATCGACCGAAGTGATCGTGTTCCGCATCGTACAGGAATTGCTCAACAACGTGGTCAAACACGCCGGCGCTTCCCATGTTTTGGTGCAACTGTTACAAGATAATGAACGTTTCCACCTCACTGTGGAAGACAACGGCAAAGGTTTCGACCCCGTTGCCCTGGAAAAAGCCCCCGGCATCGGCTGGCTCAATATCCGCTCCCGGGTGGAATACCTCGGCGGGACCCTGGACCTGCGGTCCAAACCCGGCGGGGGTACGTCGGTGGAGATTGAGTTTAGTTTGGATGGGAGGAACTGAGGAATCGAGGAATTGAGGAATCGAGGAATTGAGGAACCGAGGAACTGATTTCGATTCTTCAGTTACTCAGTTCCTCAATAAACATAAGCAAATGATCCGCGTCTTCATCATCGACGACCATCCCATGGTCATAGAAGGCATCAAGTCCCTCCTGAATGCCTCCGAAGGCGTCGTCGTTGCCGGCAGCGCAACGGACGCCTTTGCTGCAATGGAATTCCTGAAAAAAGAACCCGCCGATGTGGTATTGCTGGACATCAACCTGCCCGAGATCAGCGGCCTCGACCTGTGCCCCGAGCTCAAGGCCAAATTTCCGGGGCTAAAGATCCTGGGACTAAGCACCTTTAAGGAACGCAGCTATATCACGCGCATGATCAGCCAGGGCGCTTCGGGGTACGTGCTCAAAAACGCCTCGCAGGAAGAGCTACTGGAAGCCATCCGGCAGGCCCACCGCGGACAAATGTACCTGAGCATGGAGGTCGCCGGGATCATGGCGCAAGCCCAGGCGCCGCCTCCGCAGATCCCCTTGCTCACCACCCGCGAAAAAGAAGTGCTCGCGCTCATCGCCGAAGGCCTGACCAACCACGAGATCGCAGCCCAATTGTTTATCAGCCCGCTCACCGTCGACAGCCACCGCAAAAACCTGCTGGCCAAACTCGGAGTGAAGAATACGGCTGCGATGATCAGGGTGGCGGTGGAGTTTCAGTTGATTTGAATCGATTAATACGATTGATACGATTGATTCGATTGAATCGATTGATACGATTGATTCGATTGATTCGATTGGCTTCGCCCGCCGTAGCTTCAGGGTAGGTGGGTTCGATTGATGCGATTGATTGGATTATCTTGCCGCAGGAGAAACGATTGATCGCATTCTGGAACAATACCCGCAACTTAAGCAGGAGGATGTTCTGGCTTGTATCGCTTATGGGGCTGCTATGTCGCATGAGCATTTTGTGGATATCAGGATTGCTGCAGCATAGTTGTGTTTTGGTTCAAATTTGATGAGAATTTCAACTTTGAATTTTACATTAAGTTTTTTGCATTTTACATTAAAAACCAATTAATTAAATATAAAATGTAAAAACCAAAATTCAAAAATAAAATCCGTCGTTCAATCACCGAACTTCCCCCACCAACCGCAAGAAATAACTATAAACATACCGCTTCTCCAACAACCGGTACTGCTCATGCGGAAGGGCCCCCCAACTGTTATCGCCCCCGACACCCCGCTGTTTCAGGTCGATATGCAGGAACACTTCCTGCCGGGGTTTGATATCGGAGGGATGTTGCTGCTTTTTGGTCAGGCCTGGGTCCAGGTCTTCGGCGGCCATATGGGTGGCGCTGAAACAGATGGGCTGAATGCCTTCGACCAACAGGCCGTTCCCTTCCCGGTCGGTCAGCGATACCCAGCGGACGTCCGTTTTGTAACCGCTCTCCTGCGGGCGGATATAGTTCCAGGCATACTGGTTTTTCACCAGGTCCTTGTAATGACCCACGAACGACGCCGTATTCCGGTCGCTGTAGTTTTCCCAGGGACCGCGGCCGTACCATTCCAGATTTTCGTATTGGCCCGGCAAAACCATGCGCATGCCGAAGCGGGGCAGTTCCGGCAGGTCGCGACCGGTCATGTCGATGGAGGCGGTGATGCGGATGGCGCCATCGTTGGCAATCAGGTAATCCACGGTGTAAGGGACGCCGATACCGGCCAGTTCGTATTCCACTTTGATGGGCAGGCCTTCACCGGTCTGGTTGCCGGTTGTCACATTCTTCACCTTCGTGTTCACATGGGCATTGCGCCAGATCCCGAGGGTGACCTGCATAAAACTCCCGAAATCGTTGTCGACGGGTGCGCGCCAGAAATAGGGCTCCGGGAATTGCCGGATCTGCGGGCCGCCTTCTGCCGAATACCGGGTAAAACGGCCCTGCCGGAGGTCGAATTCACCGGAAACAGCGCCGGATTGGAAGGTCAGTTTTGAGCCGTCGCTGGTCACCTGGAGTTGGCCGGCCTTTTCAACTGCTTTGGTGAAATAATCACCGGTCAGTTTGAATTGCTCGCGGGCAATTTCGTGTCCGGAAGGTACCAGTTCGGTTGAGGTCCGGGAAAAGGCAAATAGGTTCAAAAAATATTCATCCTCCGGCATCAGCGTGGGCAGGGTAAGTTGCACTTCTTTTTGCTGGTGCGGAGCCAGGGATACCGCGAATCTGCCTGCTCCGGACAGCTCGCCGTTCCGGATCAGTTCCCATTTGAAGTCGAATTGATCGAGGTTGGTAAAATCAAACAGGTTGTGTACCGTGATCATACCCCTGGAGAGATCACCCGCTTTGAAGAGGATGTTCTGGTAAACTTTTTTCACTTCAAACAGGCCGGGATGGGGTGAACGGTCGGCAGCAACGAGCCCGTTGGCGCAGAAATTTTCGTCGTTTTGCAGGTGGTATCCACCCAGGTCGCCGCCGTAAGCGAAATAATCACCATTTTCATTCCGGGCTTTGATGCCCTGGTCAACCCAGTCCCAGATAAAACCGCCCTGCATTTTTTTGTCGCTCATAATGACGTCCCAGTATTCCTGGAAATTGCCGTTGCTGTTGCCCATGGCGTGGGAGTATTCACACATGATATAAGGCCGTTTTTTGCCGGAGGCTGCGTAGGATTTCATGTATTCCATGCTGGGGTACATGGGGCAAACGATGTCGGTATTCCAGTCTTCGCCGGCCTGTTCGGATTGTACCGGCCGCGATGGGTCTCTTTGTTTCATCCACTTGTAGGCGTCGCGGAAAACGTTACCATTGCCGCATTCGTTGCCCATACTCCAGACGATGACCGAGGCGTGGTTTTTATCCCGTTCCAGTACCCGGTGTATGCGGTCCATGAAGGCGGGCGCCCATTCGGCGAGGTAGGCGGGATGGACCAGGGTGTCGAACCAGCCTTGCAGTGCAGCGCCCATGCCATGGACTTCGATATTGGCTTCGTCTACCACATACAACCCGTATTGGTCGCAAAGTTTCAGCCAGAGCGGATCGTTGGGGTAATGGCTGTTGCGCACGGCGTTGACGTTGAACTGTTTCATCAGCTGGATGTCCTTGATCATGAGTTCCTTGTTCGGAACATGGCCGTTTACGGGGTCGTGTTCGTGCCGGTTGACGCCGTGCACCAGGGTGGCTGCACCGTTGACCAGCAATTGGGCGTCCCGGATCTCCACTTTCCGGAAGCCGATCCTGGCGCCGGTCAGGCTGAGTTGACGGCCTTTGTCATCTTTCAGAACCAAAAGGCAATCGTATAAATGGGGATGTTCGGCGCTCCATTTCAGAGGGTTCCGGACTGTTCCGCTGAACTTCAGGCTTTGGAGGGAAGCTGTACCCGCACTAAATTTTTGCTGTTGGCTGAACACGGAACGGCCGTTTTTATCCTGGATCTCAACGGATAAAATACCGGTTTTGACTCCGTTTCCAGCGAATTGGCGAAGGTCTACCTCAGCAGAGAAAAGTCCGTCCGTGTACCGGGCATCCAGGTCGGGTTTGAGAAAAAAATCCCAGATCGTGAGTTTGGGCAGTGAGAAAAGGAACACATCCCTTTCGATGCCGCTGAGGCGCCAGAAGTCCTGGTCTTCGAGGTAACTTCCGTCGTGCCAGCGGTATACCTGGACCGCCAGCAGGTTCTCCCCCTTTTTCAGATACGGGGTTATGTTGAATTCGGCGGCGGTTTTGGAAACCTTGCTCATACCCACCTTTTGGCCATTGACATACACAAATGCACAGCCGGTAATGGAGCCGAAATGCAGAAAGACCTCCCGGCCGTCCCAGGTTTCCGGCACGCTGAATTTTTTGCGATAGGTTCCCACCGGGTTGTCATTCCCGACAAAAGGCGGGTTTTTGGGGAAGGGGTAAATGATATTGGTATAAATGGGAATGCCGTAACCCCGGATCTCCCAGTTGGAAGGTACGGGAAGGTCGTTCCAATGGGCGTCATCCAGATCCGGCCGGAAAAAATCGGCGACCCGGCCGGCAGGGGAATCGGAATAGATGAATTTCCAGGCGCCGTTCAGCGATTGGAAATAGGGCGACCGGTGATAATCATCTGTTTTTACGTCCGCCGCCTGGTCAAAGACCATGAACACGGCATGGGGTTTTTCCTTGTTTTGTTCGATGAATTGGTGGTTTTCCCAATCATTTTTAATGCTTTGGGCCGCAACAGTGGTGGTCAGCAGGCAAAGGATGCAGGCGATCTTGTTCATTCGTTAGTTTTTCAAGTTTTGAAACGAATCGGCAATGGCGAAGATACGAGTTGTTTATCTGTTGATGCGTTGATGCGTTGATTTGTTGATGCGAGGGGCGCCGTTCCAATCCAATCCCTCCTTCGTCGTTAAAGCGGCTACGGCGGGTGGAACAATCGAATCAATCGAATCAATCCAAACAATTATATCAATTCCCCAATTCTCTATACCTCGCCAACGCCTCCACGTAGTAATAATCGGCATAAGCCAGTGCCACGTCAACCTCCGTCCCCCTGGGTTTATGGCCTACAGAATGCTTCAGGATGAAACCCCCGTTGGTTCCCGGGGCGGCCTTATAAGGTTCGTTTGAAAGGGAATGGAGGATGATCTCTGCCACAGCTATGTATTCCTTTGCGTCTTCATCAGCAACAAACCCGCTCAATTCCAGCAAAGCGGAGGCCAGGACGGCCCCTGCCGAAGCGTCGCGCAGGTCGGAGGCGGAAAAATCCCAATAAGGTATTTTATCGTCCGGCAGGTTGCGGTGCCGGATGATGAACCGGGCGATCTTTTGGGCATGTTCCAGGAAAACCGGGTCTTTGGTTTCCCGGTAAACGACCGTAAATCCGTATAATCCCCAGGCTTGCCCGCGCGACCAGGCGGAGTCGTCGGAGGCGCCCTGTTCGGTTTTTTGTTCCTTTACGGCTCCTGTTTCCGGGTTGTAATTCAGGATTTGCCAGGAACTGTCGTCTTCCCTGAAATGGTTTTTGAGGGTGGTATTGGCATGGGTAACGGCGATATCGTAATATTGCCGGTTTCCGGTTTCTTTAGATACCCAGAACAACAGTTCCAGGTTCATCATGTTGTCGATGTTTACCAGGAAATCTGCGGGGTCCGGGGAAGTCGCTGACCGGATGCAGCCAACTTTCGGATTAAACCGGCTGATCATGGTCTTTGCGCTGGTGATGAGGATGTCCTTGTACCAGGTGTTGGGAAATACCCGGTACGCGTTGCCAAAACCGGACATCATCACGAAGCCCAAACCCTGGGTGCGGGTATTGTATTGTTCGATTTCCAGCCAGGTCAACATGCGTTTCGCCTCGTTCAACAGGCTGGAATCCCCGGTTTGTTCAAACAGGCGGACCAGCGTTCCGGGGTAAAACCCGGAGGTCCACCAGTCCGATCCGCTGAATTCGTACCGGCCCGTTTTTTCCGACCAGGCCTTTGGGAATTTATCGGAGGGCAGGTTGTTCATCAGAACGTGGTATTGTGCGGCCGCATCGGCAAAGTTTTGATCGAGGGAACTGCGCAGGGATTGGCTCAATGCTTTGTTCTCTCTGGCGGGTTGGGGGCCACAGGAAAAAATAAAGAGGATCAGTAAAAGCGAAAAGGGGAAGAGGTATTTCTGCATGCTGTTTTTTTTAACACTGATTACACTGATAACACTGATAGCACTGATTTTTATGTCATCCGCCAGCTAAGTGCGCTGAGTGTCCTTAGTGATAAAACCCACCCCATTCCAACACTCGAACCAATTGCGGCGGCCCATCCGCCTTTCCTTCTCCGTCGATCTGGGTGACATTTTGAACGAACAAATGTAATACACCTTTTTCTTTCCACCATTCGGTATCATAAGAAGGTTCCCAGGCGCCTACCGGAAAGTTGGTCAGGTCGGCGACCCGCCATTTATTTCTTTTGAGGTTTTTGCAAATGGCTGCCGATATGCGGTTTTCCCGTTCTTCATCCCGAAAGATCAGGATGCATCCCTTCCCTGATGCGACGACCTGAGGCCGGGATACTGGAATTCGTTTAGTGCCAGCCCCGCTCAGGCTGAACGCAGTGGTGCGAAAATCCAGGTTGCGGATCCGCCACCGGCCGGCTTGAAGGTATACCAGGCGGTATTGCGGGACTGTGTTACCCAAATCCCGCCAATAGGTAGCGATATAGGGTGTTCCGTCCGGGCCGGAAGTTATAGAAGTCTGGTTGATAAGTTCGCTGTTCGGCGGGATGCGGCAGGCGTATTCAGCCGTGGCGGCGGTGATGGGAAGGGTATAGCGTTCGCCGGTGGATTTTTCCCAGGTGAGGCCGCCGTCCCGCGATCGGGCGTAACAAAGGTCGTGGTTGCTGGCCACGTCCGGGTTTTCGCGCCATACCCAGGAGAGGTGGATTTGGCCAAGGGCGTCTACGCAGGCCTGCCAGTAGGGGTTTCGCTGCCCCTCTCCGTCGATCAGGTTGGCGTGCAAGCGGGTCCATTGCCGGGTAGTCGTATGGTACCGGTTGATCGCCAGGTTGCCTCGCCCCGATTCCCCGTCGCGGTAAAAGAACAGCAGGTTGCCGTCAACCAGGCGGTAAAATTCCGGGTAGGTGACGGCCTGTTCCAGGCTGCCGGTCATTTCCATTTTTTCCGTTAATTCGAGCGATCCCGGCCCAACGCTTCGGCAATAACGCAAGGGGTGGTTGTGGTGATCCCAGGCCAGGTGGAGGTAACCGGCCCCGTCGACCATGAGGCTGATGGAGTTGTGCGCGTCGGCCACGTTGCCCTGGTAGGGGGTGCGTTGGATCTGCCATTGCTCCGACCCTTGTTTGCGTTTGCCCAATACCATAAATCCGTCCGGATCGTAATAGGCGATGAACTGGGTGTCCCGGTGCGTCACCAGCGAATTTTTCCGGAAAACGACCGCGTTGACGGAGTTGTTGGCCCAGCCTTCGGCTACTTCTACCAGGCGAATGCCGGCAGGATTTTTTTGGGCGGAAAGGATTCCGGAGCACAAAATAAATATCAGAAAAGTATGTGTCATGACGGGCTTTTCTTTCTAAATTAAGGTGGTTGGTTTTCCCGAATTTTAACCATAAAGACACAAGGGAGCCACAAAGTACACTATTTTTAAATTCACGCATGAAAAGGCAACACGAATCGTTGGTCGGAAGCCTGTTCAAAATTCCACCATTGCTTTGATCACCCCCGACTCCGGTTTCAGGAGCATTTCAAATTTTTCAACCAGTTCCCCGGCAGGAATCCGGTGGGTGATCCAGGGACGGGTATCCACCACGCCTTCCTCCATTTGCCGGATGATCTGTTGAAAATCTCCGCCCAGCGCGTTCCGGCTGGCCATGAGGGTAATTTCTTTCCGGTGGAACAGGGGGTCAAAAAACGTGAAATCACCCTGAAAAAGCCCGATAAAAACGATTTTACCGCCAAACGCCACGTAGTCCAGGGTATTTTTCATGGAATCCGGGTTGCCGGTGGCGTCCATTACCACGGTAGGCAGGTCGCCTCCAAAGGCCGTTCGGATAGCTTCCACCACCCTCTCACCCTCTCTCACCCTCTCACCCTCTCTCACCCTCTCACCCTCTAAATAATTAACCGTCCCATCCACGTTCATTTGCTCCCGGCAGAAAGCCAGCCGGGTTTCATTGATGTCCATGGCCACAACCCGGACGCCGGCGATTTTGGCAAACTGCATGGCAGCCAGTCCGATGGGTCCGGCGCCGATGACCAGGACCGTATCGTCGGGCGCCAGGGCTGCCCGGTTGACGGCGTGGCAGCCGATGCCCAGGGTTTCCACCAGGGCGAGCTGGTCGTAACTCAGTTGGGAAGACGGGTGCAGGTACCTGGCCGGGAGGGTGATGAACTCCCGCATGCCGCCGTCTTCGTGCACACCAAAAACAGAGAGGTTTTCGCCGCAGTTGGTTTTGCCCCGTCGAACGGCCTGACCGGTGGTCCGGTTAAAATACGGCTCCACCGAACAGCGGTCGCCGGGCCGTACATTCCGGACACCGGCCCCGGTTTCGATCACTTCCACGCCGAGTTCGTGCCCCAGGATGCGCGGATAGGTGAAAAAAGGCTGCCGGCCGCGCCAGGCGTGCATATCCGTGCCGCAAATGCCCACGCGGTGGACTTTGAGGAGGGCTTCGCCGGGGGCGGGTTCGGGCGCCGGTTCCGCATCGAGGCGCCTGAATACACCGGGTTGATCGAGAATGATAGTTTGCATTGGTGGTGGATAAAAATGATCAAAAATTGTTTAATATTTTGATTTTCAAAATTTTGAATACGGCAGTGAAAGGGGTGAAAATTTTACCTGATGTAGTCATGTTGTAATTTGAAAGTTTACAAGATGTATACAAGATGTACTTTCCGATGATAATGGAAGGTAAAAGTTTTGTTAAATTTGACTGATTGCTTTGTACGAAAAAAATTTTACACGATGAGGATATTTACAATTTTAGCAACGATGCTTATCGCATCTTTTTCATTTTCGCAATCGGTCAACCTGCCGGTAGACTTTGAATCCACAACGGTTGCGTATACTTTCAGTGACTTTGGCGGCGGCGCTGCCGCGGTGATCGACAACCCGGACGCGACCGGTATCAACCCAAGCGCGAAGGTCGGCCGGATGATCAAATTTGCCGGCGAGGTATACGGCGGCAGCACACTGGCGCTGGGCGGCCCGATCGCCTGGGGCGGCAACAACGCTATCAAAATGAAGGTTTGGGCCAACCGGGTAGGGGGCAACGTTCTTTTTAAACTGGAGGGCCCCACCACCACCGAAATAGCAGTCGCCACTACGGTGGCCAACCAATGGGAGGAGCTGACTTTTAATTTTTCGGCATTCACCGCCAATCAATATACCGGCATTACCCTGATCTACGACCTGGGCGTCGTCGGCGACGGCGGGCCGGATTTTACCTTTTATTTCGACGATATTGAACTGACGAACGTTACCGCCGGAGGGGTTCAATTGCCCGTCGACTTCGAGTCGACAACCCTGACCTATGCCTTCAGTGACTTTGGCGGCGGCGCTGCCGCGGTGATCGACAACCCGGACGCGTCCGGCATCAACACCAGCGGAAAGGTCGGCCGGATGATCAAATTTCCCGGCGAGGTGTACGGCGGCAGCACACTGGCGCTGGGCGGCCCGATCGCCTGGGGCGGCAACAACGCTATCAAAATGAAGGTTTGGGCCAACCGGGTAGGGGGCAACGTTCTTTTTAAACTGGAGGGCCCCACCACCACCGAAATAGCAGTCGCCACTACGGTGGCCAACCAATGGGAGGAGCTGACTTTTAATTTTTCGGCATTCACCGCCAATCAATATACCGGCATTACCCTGATCTACGACCTGGGCGTCGTCGGCGACGGCGGGCCGGATTTTACCTTCTATTTCGACGATATCCAGTTGACGACCTCCACCGCCGAGGTGGTGGCCATTCCGGTCGATTTTGAATCGGAAACCCTGACGTACAGTTTCAGCGATTTTGCCGGCGGGTCAGCCTCCGTCATCGATAATCCGGACCCCTCGGGCATCAACACCAGCGCCAAAGTGGGTAAAATGGTCAAATCTGCGGGTGAGGTGTACGGCGGCAGCACCCTGGCCCTGGGCAGCCCGGTAAGCTGGGGCGCCAGTACGGCCGTCAAAATGAAGGTATGGGCCAACCGGACAGGCGCTTCCGTGTTATTTAAACTCGAAGGACCGACTCCCCGGGAAGTGGCCGCACCGACTACCGTTGCCAATCAATGGGAAGAACTCTTATTTGATTTTACCGGATTTACCGCCAACAATTATACCGGCATCACCTTAATCTATGAATTAGGGACCGTAGGCGACGGCAGCGATAACTTTACGTTTTATTTCGACGATATCATATTGGCCGATGCCGGGGGGCTTAGCCAGATCGACCTGCCGGTTACGTTCGAAGGGACGACGGTCAATTATGCCCTGACCGATTTTGGAGGCAATGCTTCGACCGTCGAAGCCGACCCCACCAACGCGGCCAATACGGTGGCGAAAACCATCAAAACGGCTGGCGCTGAATTATGGGCAGGCACCACCATCGGTACCAATGCGGGTTTTGCCTCAGATATCCCCTTTACCGAATCCGAGACCAAAATGACCGTCAGGGTTTGGTCGCCTGATGCCGGTATTCCCATCCGCCTCAAAGCTGAAGACAGCGGCGACCCTACCCGCAGCGTGGAAACGGAAGCGATGACGACCATCGCCGGCGATTGGCAGACCCTCGAATTTGATTTTGCCAACGAAGCCGCAGGAACCGCCGCCATCAACTTTTCCTTTGTCTACGATAAACTGTCCATCTTCTTCAATTTTGGAACCACCGGCGCTATGGCAGGGGAAAAGACTTATTACTGGGATGATGTGAAATTTGGCGACCTCACGGGCCTCGAAGAGTTGCAATCGCTTAATTTTGAACTTTCCCCGAATCCGGCCGGCGAATTTTTGTTGCTGAACGCAGATGAGAACATCCAGGAGATCAGACTGTTTAATATGGCCGGACAGACCGTAATGGTACAACGACCGGATGCCGCCCAGCTAAATGTGGATTTAACCGCGCTTAACCCGGGGGCCTACGTCCTTTTTGTGCGCATAAACGGCAAGATCGGTACGACCCGGATCGTGAAGCGGTAAGCGGGCGCCCGTATCCGGGGTTGTGTAAAGAGTGAATTTTCTGACTACAGCCCTCGGTCTTTTCG
>CAZLEF010000056.1:0-10194 GCA_964558465.1 uncultured Lewinella sp.
TCACCAAGTCACCAAGTCACCAAGTCACCAAGTCACCAAGTCACCAAATCACCAAGTCGCCAAGTCACCAAGTCACCAAATCACCAAGTCACCAAGTCACCAAGTCACCAAGTCACCAAGTCACCAAGTCACCAAATCACCAAATCACCAAGTCGCCAAGTCACCAAGTCACCAAGTCAATACGCATAATCACCCAACTGTTTTCACAATTTAAAAATCAAAATCATGAAATTCATTCGAGTCTTTTTTCTTGCAATGGCGCTGGTCGCTTTTGGCGCCGGCCTTTCCGCCCAGGATAACGCGATCGACAAGTATTTCCAGCAATATGTCGACGATGACCGGTTCACCGTGGTTTACATCAGCCCGAAAATGTTCCAGCTTTTTGAAAACCTGGACATGGACGAACTCGACATGGACGACGAAGAAAGCCGGATCTTTATGGAAGTCGCCAAAGATATGCGCGGCCTCCGCATACTTACCTCCGAGGAGAATGTCGCCGGCTTTTACAAAGAAGCAAAAGCAAAGATTAATACCTCTGAATACGAACCCCTGATCACTGTTCGAAGCAAATCGGAGGATAATGTCGAGTTCCTGATCAAGGAAGAAGGCGATAAAATTTCTGAATTGCTGTTGATCGCCGGCGGGAACGATTCCTTTGTCCTGCTGAGCTTTATCGGCTCTTTTGACCTTGCGAAGGTAACCAAAATGGCCAAGGAGATCGAAAAGGAGAATAAACTGAAAAAGCAGGATTAGGCTGTTTATCTGATTGTTTTATTTCTTTCTGACCCGGTTGTTTGGGATGGTTTGCTGTAAATCAAGGTAGTTAACCATCATCCCGAAGTGGGGACACAAACCACCCCAAACCATCCAAACCATCCAAACCATCACAAAAAATGTCCAAAATCACCCTGACAATAGCTGCAATCCTGTTTTTCTGGACAGGCGTTTTTGCACAGAAAAGTGCATTGCAAGAATTTTACAACAAATACAAGGACCGGGAAAACGTAGTGGATGTCAAAATCGGCGGATTGCTGGTCAAAATGGCTGCAGCTTTCAGCGAAGACGAGGAAGCCCGGCAAATTATGAAAAAAATCGACCGCCTGCGGTTGTTAAGTGTGGAAGACGGGAACCCGGTCAGTCCGGATGATTTCAAAAATCTCACCCGGCGCATCCAGACCGAATCTTACGAGCATTTGATGCAATTCAGGGAAAAGGATCAAAATATTGACTTTTTTATCAAAGAAAAAGGCGATAAGATCACGGAAGTGCTGCTGTTTGTCAATGAAAATGACAGTTTTCTGATGCTCAGCATCCAGGGCCTCTTCCGGTTCAGCGACCTGCAAAACCTGCATCCGGATGTGAACGGCGGGGATAAATTCAGGCAATTGCCCAAAGACCGAAAGGCCATCCCGCAGGTGTGAATAAATATTTCTATTGATGATTGACGATTACCCCGCTAAATCGGGGCAGGCTATGATTGATGATTTTTGATGTTTTAGGGGGCGTGGTATGCATCCGCCGTTTTCCTCCATCATCAATCATCAATCATCAATCATCAATCATCAATCATCAATAAAAAATTACATTATAAAAATAAATGATGCGTTTGCTTTGGGGCGCTCCCTGTGATTGCCCCAACGGTGTCACGGCGCCACCTCCACCCGCAAAGCCTTCAACCCTTGAACCCCCTGCAGGCGGGCCAGGTGCAAGTCTTCAATTTCGTCCCTGATCAACCCTTTTTGCACCATATAATTCAGGTAAGAAAGGTATTCCTGCCGGTCTTTGTCATGCAGGTAGACAATGGCAATCTTGTTGGCCTGTGTCAGCCTTTCTTCCGTTCCCTCAACGGTTGCCTTATCAATCCTTTTTTTCAGGATCTCGTAACGCACATTGTATGCCCCGTCCACGTCAAATTGTTTTTCTTCCTGCCGGAATTTTATGGACAAATGGGAGGTGTAGGCAAACACGAGTTGGGCAGTGGTCAGAGGGGTGGGCAACTGGGGCCCAAGATCCCTCACCAGCTTAGTAATACCCACCATATGGATCAGTTGCCATAAACGAAAATTCCGGAGGTGGATGTTCGAAAACTTGCCGGTTTTCAGTAAAGACTGGCCGATATACAGGTCGTATTCGACACCGTCGGTTTTGTATTTTTCAAAATAATGCGGCAGGGTGGATTGCATCTCCTCCTCGGAATGGTCCAGGTAGTCGCCAATAGCCTGATTGAGTTGCGCTACACTGTCTTCAAATTTTTTCCGCTCCTGGTAGACGATGCCCAGGTTCGGGTCAATTTCCCTGAAATACAGTTCGAAAACCCGGTTCAGTTCAGGATAGTCTGCTTTGATCTGTTGAAAAACCGGATGAATTTCCTGGTGAATGAATTCAACCACCCTTGTTTCATCGCTGGAGGAAAAATCGGTTCCCAATTGGGCGATCTCCTGATTCACAATGAAATTCAACTGATCCAGCAGCGGAAAATTAATGGAACCGGACAAGGCGCTGAGCGTGTCTCCCGCCAGTTTCAAATTATGGATCAAATCGCTTTGGATGGCATGGTTCCGCTTGGTTGAAGAACCCACGATATCAGCCTGTCCGTACAAGGGATAGACGTCTTGAAAAACAATTTCTTCGGCCTGGGCCCGGGGCATTCGTTCCCGCTTTTCAAGCAGATTAAAAGCCGCTTTCGTAAAACGCCAGGTAACGCTGGGATGCAAGGCGGTAAACTGCTCGCGCATGATGGCTTCCAGGCGGTTGTCCAGTTCATCCCGGCTGCGGGCAATCGCCATGGTAAAGAGCCCAACCAGATCTTTAAACCTGGATTCGACAAAGCTGTTGAGCGCAAAAGGGCGACCAGAACCAATTTCCAGCAGGCCGATCACCTGATCCCCATTGATCAGGGGCGCCACCAGGTAACTCCGGATACCCTTTGCAAGTAATTTTTTTTCAATGGCGGTTTTTGATCCGGCTGTTTTAAGGTCTTCCACCAATAAGACCTCGCGGTATCTGCAGGCTTTGTCGTATACGGAATTGGCATATTTTTCGTCCAGAATGCAATCTACCTCCTCTGCCAGAAAATCAAAACGGATCTGGTAACGATGGTCGACGGCATTGGCTTTGGGATAATCAATAGCGGTGAGGCCCAATTTGAGATCCTGAATATTAAAATATTGCCGTAGAATATTTTCCAGTTTGCCGATATGCTCCTGATCCAGGATCGCCCGCGGTTCCAGGAGGGCGTGTTTAAGACGGGAAGAGGCGTCTTCGGCGGTAATGTCGATCAGATTGGCTACCATAAACCCTTCGAATGCAAAGGAATCGGCAGGCAAGTATGTTAACCACAGATCCAGGTCATAAATATTGCTCAGCAGGTCATGGATCTGTTCTTGTGTCAATCTTTTGAGCGGCTTGAGGAATTTGATCTCGACAAAGTCGAAATTCAGGTCGAGTTTAAAAAAACGGGACTTGCCGGTTTTTTTGTCGGTAGCGGAAATATTGACCGGAGAATTGATGGCCAGGTCAAGGTTATACACCCGGTTCAGGATAAAACTGCATGCCCGTATGATAATGCCTGATGCCATTTTATCCTGGGTATCTGAAAAAAGAAAGTTCGTCTCATTTTCAGCAATAAGTTTTTCCAGGGCAGGCGTGATATAAAACGCATTCATACTGAAGGGCACGCAAAGCTTGGTGTATTGCCTTTCGCGAAGGGCCGGCGCCAGAATGAACATGCTCATCATTTCTATCAGCCCTTTATAATTGCACAGGCCGGCGCAATCCAGATGCTCCTCCCTGAATTCCGGCGACTTTTCAAGCAAGTCTAAAACGGACCTCGCCAGAAAAGACTCCGCCTCATCCGGGCTCGTCAGCTTGGATTCAACGTATTTGATCATAGGCCTGAAACTCAACTCAACTTTGAACGGAATGGTTCTGATCCCCATTTGTTCAAATACGTTTTCTCCAGGACCTATCGAAAACGGCCTTAAGCCCGGCACGGGGGTTGCGGCGATTGTTTCCATGATGGGTGTCAATAAGTTAGCTCAAAACACAGGTCATAGTATAAACAATGTGAACTGCCGAAAGGATGTATCCGAAACAACCATTTGGATGAAAGTTTCGACATATTGCCGCCTGCACCCGATAAAATTAAGAATGTTATATGTCAATTGTCCCTAATTTATTTCATAAGGATGGCTGTTATTTCGATATTTGCCGCATTCAGTTTATTTAAAGACGACTTCTATGATCAAACCATGGGCAGTTTGCCTCATCTCTGTGACAACCTTTTCTTTACACGCGCAATTCAGTTTTACCAACCGAAGCTCAAGGCTCGCCCATAATCCGGTCTACAGCGGTGTGGCCATCGGTGTGGCGGATATGAATTCCGACGGACTGGACGATATTGTCCGCATTGACCAGTCCTCCAAAATGATGATCGATTACCAGCCGGCGGTTCAAAACCAATTTACCGGTTACCAGTTTGGTCAGTTGCTGGGCAAACAATGGAGCATGTGCATTGCCGATGTGGACAGCAACGGCTTCAATGATGTTTTTACCGGCGGTAATAACAACGGATTAAAACTCCTGAAAGCCAACAGCACCGGCGCCGCTTATACCCTGACCACGATCACCCAGAACCCGATCTTCCTGCAAGGTTCCAATTTTGCCGATATCGATAACGACGGGGATGCCGATCTGTTTGCCTGCCACGACAACGGCAAAAGCCAGCCTTTCCGCAACAATGGCGCCGGACAATTTACCCTCGATTACACCCTCATCGACGCTGCTTCCACCGTGCCCTCTGATAATTCGGGCAATTACGGTTCGGTCTGGACAGATTACAACAACGACGGGAATATTGACCTCTATATCTCCAAATGCAGGGCGGGTGTGAATAATCCAAATGACGGGCGCCGGCTCAATTTGTTATTCCGGAACAATGGGGACGGAACCTTCACCGACGTAGCCCTGCAGGCAGGTTTGCGCCCTTTTGCCCAATCATGGGCCGCCGACTTCGCCGATCTGGATAACGACGGCGATATGGATTGTTTCGTAATTGCCCACGACGTCCTCAGCATGCTGTTCCGCAATAATGGCGACGGAACTTTCACCGACATTACCCTGGATAGCGGAATCGCCGACGCACTGGATGCTTTGGGGCCCGGTATCCAGTGCCGTTTTGCCGATTTTGATAACGACGGTTTTATGGATTTGATCACTACAACCGTCGGATTGGGCTACGGCCTTTTTCACAACAATGGCGATCTGACGTTCACCAGCCAGAATAATGCATTTCCCGGTGTGAGCTATATTCAATCCCTCGCTACCGGCGATTTGAACAATGACGGTTTTATGGACGTTATGGCTGCCTTTGCAGAAGGGTACAATACCCCCAGCAGCACCCTTTCGGATGCCTTGTTCATCAACAACGGTAACAGCAATAATTATTTGAAGGTGAGGCTGAACGGGGTCGAAAGCAACCCCAACGGTATTGGCGCCAGACTGGAACTCTACGGCGACTGGGGTGTCCAGCTGCGGGAGGTGCGGAGCGGCGAAAGTTATGGCATCATGCATTCCCTGACCCAGCATTTTGGCCTGGGAGACTTGCTGGCCATCGACAGCCTGGTCGTTCGCTGGCCATCCGGAATTGTGGATAAGATTCAGGACCCCTCGCCCAACCAGACCCTGGTGCTGACAGAAGGGGCCAATTGTCAGCCGGGTTTCGGATTCAGCTTCCAGGGCGCCGGGCTGGAATATACTTTTTCTGACCAGAGTACGGTGGCTGCAAATACCTGGACCTGGGATTTCGGCGACGGCACAACCTCCGAAATGGAATCTCCTGTTCACACTTTTCAGGCCGCGGGCGCCTTCACGGTCTGCCTCACCGTTAGCGGAAGTTGCGGCTCAGGAACCGTTTGCGAAACCGTCCATATCAATTGTACCCCGCCGGACGCTATTTTTGGCAAAACGGAAAATGACCTGACGCTTTCATTCCAGGATCAATCCCTCAACGATCCGGTCGGATGGCTGTGGACATTCGGCGACGGGGGTTCTTCCACCGAACAAAACCCGGTTCATGTTTTTCCGGCCCCGGGTGATTATTTCGTTTGCCTGGTGGCGACAAACGCCTGTGGCCAGGATTCGGAAACCTGCTCCCTGATCACCGTGGCCTGCAACAGTACAGAAGCAGACTTTACTTTTCAGGCCGACGAACTATCGGTTGCGTTTACGGATGCCTCCACTGCGGATGTCGAATCCTGGCAATGGAATTTTGGGGATAGTACGACTTCCACCCAGGTCAATCCGACCCATACCTTCGATCTGCCGGGAACCTACCTGGTTTGTTTGACCGTAACCGGCGCCTGCGGCGATGAAACAACCTGCGTCCTGCTTACCGTCAGTTGCCCGGCGCCTTCCCTGGGCCTCGCCGTTTCCGGTGAGAATCTTACCTATTTGCTCAGCGCAACAGCGCCGGGCGCTACGGAGTTTTTATGGACCATCGACAGTGCCGGTATTTCTACCTTGCCTGAACTGGTCTATGCGTTTCCCGAACCGGGAAATTACGAAGTTTGTCTCCAGGCCGGCAGCGTCTGCGGGTCAACCCGGGAGTGCACATCGGTAACCGTAACCTGCCCCTTGCCGGTTGCCGGGTTTAATTACCAGAGCGATGGGTTAACGCTTTCGTTCACCGACCAGTCGACCGGCCAGATTGATACCTGGATGTGGACTTTTGGAGATGGCGCGTCCGCGCAAGCTCCGGACATTTTCCACACTTATGAAGCCCCGGGGCAATACGAAATTTGTCTGACTCTGGCCTCCCCCTGCGGCGAAACCCAATTTTGCTCGACGGTCGAAGTGAACTGTCCGGCGCCTCAAGCCGGATTTACGGTCGAGACAGATGAATTGAACGCTATTTTCAGCAACCATACAACAGGGGAAGCAGAAGTTTACCAATGGACTTTCGGAGACGGGCAAGGTTCAACAGAGGCGGAGCCTGCCCATGCGTATGCCGCTCCGGGAACTTACGAGGTCTGCCTGTCAGTCGGTTCGATATGCGGGAGTACCCAAATTTGTCAGGAAGTAACGGTCACCTGCACTGCGCCGCAAGCCTTGTTTTCTCCATCCGGTATCGGCCTGAACCAGGTTTTTCTGGATGCTTCTTCCAATTCGCCGACCTCCTGGTTTTGGGACTTTGGCGACGGAAACACGAGCGCCGAACAAAACCCGTTCCATGTTTTTGCACAGGCCGGTAATTTTAATATTTGCCTCACAGCGTCTAATGTCTGCGGCGAAGATACCCATTGCCAAACGGTTACGGTAACCCCGACCCCCACCCTTGACCCTGACCTGCAGCAACGGATTACGGTTGCACCCAATCCCGCGGTTTCCAGGTTCAGGCTAGGAATGGAAGACCCTCCGACAGGGGAATGCATGCTGGCGATCGTGACCCCGGATGGCGCCCTTGCAAGGTTGATCCGGAAGGTGCGGTCCAATCAGGAAATTGACCTGGAGGGCTTGCCTGCAGGTATGTATTTCCTGCATTTTACTTGGGAAGGCGGCGAATTTGCGGTGAAAAAACTGGTCATTTCAAGGTGAGTTATGGATAGTACCACTAAGGACACTTAGGACACTGAGTTAACCTGTGTTTTGGATAGCGATCCGGCCTGCCCTGAAGGGCGGCGAGGCAAGAGGTGTGGATACAGGAATGAGCTTCGAGTATCGAGTATCGAGTTTCGAGCTTCGAGCATCCAGCATCGAGCATCAGGCATACCCCAAATGAAACAAAGCATCCCCCGGGCTGACGACCGGCGCGTTGTTGTGACCGATGATAAAACCGTCTTTTGGCGCGTATATCCGCGTGGAAGGCTCTTCACCGAAGGGATCGTTGAGCAAACCGATCGGCTCACCCCGGACAATCGGGTGGCCCGAGCATTTTTGCCACAAAAACATACCGGCCCGGGGCGCCCGGATCCATTCGGTATTGGGATAGATTACCCCCTTCGGCTTCGGCGCCTCGCCTTCCATCATGCCTTGCCCGACCATCACCCTGCGCAGGCCCTCCAAAGCGATGGAAATGGCAAGGCCGTCGTAACGCAGGTTTTCACCGCCCTCGAAGACGATCACCGACTTGCCTTTGTCGAGCGCCGCTTTCCGAAAAGACTGGGCAATGGGTTTGGACGCAAGGGCGACCGGAGCCCCGAACTGGGTTGCCAACTCAAGCGCTTTGGCGTCTCCCCTGGTGAACCGGATCTGTGGGTAATTGTAATGGTTGCGTCCGCCAGTGTGGAAATCGATCCCGAAATCGATATTGTGAAGGACTTTGCGGGTCAGCAACCGGGCGACTCTGGAAGCAAGCGACCCCTGGTGGTTGCCGGGAAAACTCCGGTTAACGTCTTTGCCATCCGGCACGTCCCGGCTGTAATTGATAAAACCGTAAATATTGAGTAACGGGATGACAATGGCCGCGCCTTTCCGGATCTGTTCAAAAAAACCTTGCTGGATGGCGCGCCGGAGGATTTCAACGCCGTTGATCTCATCGCCGTGCACGCCGCCAAGCGCCAGCATAACCGGGCCGGGGTCTGCACCCCGGTAAACATGGGCGCGAATGCTGATCTTGTTCCCGGAGGGCAACTGGCCTACCGGGATCTTCACCGTGGCCTGTTGGCCGGGAAGAATCACTGAATTGTGAATAATCATCCCCCAAAGTTAAACTCAAGCTGCGTACTTTTGAAATAAAAAGCTCGCATCCTGCACCGTCTCGATACCTTCAACTTCTTCAGAGGTTAGAAAAATGTTGAACCGGCTCTCCAATTCAGCAATGAGCAGCATCAAATCCATTGCATCCAGGTGCAAATGGTCCTGGAGGCGGGTATAAGGGTAAATCCGGGTGGGGGGAACGTTCAATCGCCAACTGATGTGGTCGATTACGCGGTCCTGCGTCGTCTTGGTTTCCATTGTCTGATCTGTCCTTTATGAGATTGTTTTCATTCAACTCTCATAAAACGCAGACCAGGACTTTTAAGTTGCTTCTGACCGGAGGTCAAATCCATCTTTTTTTTCTGAAATAAACCAGGAGACCGGCAGCCAAAAGGGTCATAACGATCCATAGGACGTGGTAAGCGTACTTCCAGTGCAATTCAGGCATGTTGTCAAAATTCATTCCGTAAACGGCTGCCAGAAAGGAAAGCGGGATAAAAATAGTGGAAATAATGGTCAGCACTTTCATGATCGCGTTCATCCGGTAACTGATCTCCGAAAGGTAAAGATCGTATAAGCCGTTGAGGATGTCCCGGTAGGTATCGGAAGTATCCATTACTTGTACAACATGATCGTAAAGATCCCTTAGAAAGAGCATGGTTTCTTTTTGGATCAGCGGGTGGTCGCTTTGAATCATCCGGCTGATGGCTTCCCGCAGCGGGGTGATTGCTTTTCTGGTTTTCAACACATTTACCTTCATCATATGGATCTTTTCCCGCGAAGTCAATTGCGCTTCGGAGAGGATTTCGGCTTCCAACTCCTCAATCACTTCTCCGACCTGGTCCAAAACCACCATATAATGGTCGACTATGGTATCCAGCAAGGTGTATACCAGGTAGTCGCATTTTTTACTCCGGACCCTGCCCTTTGCTGAATGCAGCCTTTCCCGGATCGGAAGGAACAGGTCGTCCTCATCCTGCTGGAAACTAAACGCCAGGTTTTCCCCAAGATAAATGGAAACCTGCTCATTGATGATTTTTGAATTGCCGGCATCAAACCGCAGCGCCTCCAGGACGATGAAAAATCCGTTTTCGTATTCTTCAAATTTGGGCCTTTGGAAAACATCGAGGATATCTTCCAGAACCAACGGATGAATTTTATAACGGGCGCCCAATTGTTCCACAAGGTTGATATTGTGCAACCCCCGGACATCATACCAGGCATTCAGGTTGTCCTGTTTGATTTCAGGGACAGAATCCTTGCTCTGCTTCTCAAAGATGGAATTTTCATCGTATTTTATCAAAACAACATTGGGTTCGGCCACCTGCTGTTTGCCGGTAAAGACAAGGGTCCCGGGAGGCAGGCCCTTTTTGATCCTGGCGCTTCTTCTTGCCATGTTGTTTCTGGTAAATTTTCTGCCGGAGGGGCCGCGCCCCTCACTAAAGCGTGTCGCCCCGATGGGGCTTCTTCGTGTAAACAGCCAACTTCGACTCCGCTCAG
>CAZLEF010000056.1:10294-20631 GCA_964558465.1 uncultured Lewinella sp.
TTGCCGGACTGCCAACTTCGACTCCGCTCAGTTGCCGGACTGCCAACTTCGACTCCGCTCAGTTGCCGGACTGCCAACTTCGACTCTGCTCAGTTGCCGGACTGCAGACTGCAGACTGCCAACTGCCAACTGCAAACTCACTCCACCGGCCCGTCATCCACCCGGGATTCAACCGCGTCCTGCAGAAAGACCGGCAGGTGGGACAACAGATCGAGTCCGGTTTCAGCTTCAATGTCGTCAACGCTAACCCGGTATTGACCCCAGTGTTTTCCGGCGGCAGTGTTCTTGTTTTCCGTCCAGACCGCGATTACCCTGGTGTTTTCATCGATCCGGGACAGGTCGTTTTCGCCTTCCGGTATCGCAACCACCACTTTCCAGATGTACCGGGGAACGGTTACCAGCCCGTCGGCGAGTTTTTCCCGGTAGCCCCTGTCGCCGGTTCCGCCCTGACCGGAATTGCCCATCATGATGTACAATTCATATCCCTCGCGGACAAGGTCCCGGCAATAATTTTCCATATCGCTCCAGGGTTCGTTATTGTGTTCAGGCGCCTGGGGGATGATGTTGATCATGAAAAAGGTCGAAGAGTTATCCTCTACGCTGGCCGTCCGGTCGGCGGACGGACAATTATGGCCCCTCGCAAACCCGTTGGCCCCGAAATCGTAATCGGTTTCCTTGACGGAATACCACCCGGGCGGCAGGTCGTCGTAGGGCCTGAAGTCGTCCTGCCTGTCGGTGCTCCCCAGCCAATCCGGGCTCAGGTGCCAGGAGACCCAGGAGGGGATGCCCCTTTTGCGGTCATAAGAAAGCGTATACTGGGGCAAAACGACCAGGTAATTGTTTTCGTCATTCGGGTCGGTGTCCGCATCGCTCGGATTGCCGAGGGCCAGGTGAAGATCGCGCGCAAAATCCAGTTCAAAGGATTCTTTTTTACAAGCCGGAGAGAGGAGCAGCGCCGCGAAAAGGAGTAATAACATTTTTCCTTTTGACATACAATGGGAATTAAGTGTTGCGGATGCAATATTAAGAAAAAAAGGCGAGAAAACATCTCACCCCTCTCACCCTCTCACCCTCTCAAAGTATCCTACGGCACGTTAAAGATAAAACCGACCTTAAAGACGTTGTCGATGCGGACAGCAGGATCGTCTTTCAGCCGTTTTCGCAGGCGGGAGATAAACACATCGAAGCTGCGCCCCAGGAAATAGTCGCATTTGCCGTAGATCTTGCGGACGGCCTCTTCACGGCGCAAAATAGCGTTGCGATGCTGGTATAAAAGCCAGAGCACCTGGCTTTCTTTTTCGGTCAGACGGGCGATTTCACCGTTGTACAGGAGTTCCTGCCGGGAAAAATCGAAAGAATACCCGCCGATGCGGATATGACCGGGCTCAGGAACGGGTATGGAGTCGGTTTTGCGGCGAAGGATCACGTTTACCTTACACAAAAGTTCATCCTCGTCAAAGGGTTTGGTCAGGTAATCCTCGGCGCCCAGTTCATAACCCTTCAGTTTGTCTTCTTTCATCAGGCGGGCCGTCAGGAAAATGAACGGCAAACCGGGGTAGACTTCCCGGATGTTCCGGGCCAGGCTGAATCCGTCCATACCCGGCATCATCACATCGAGGATGCAAAGGTCAAAAGACTGGCGTTTCAACTGCCGGAGTCCGGCCAGGGCTTCCTGCCGCCAGGCAACCTGATAACCCTCCGACTCCAGAAAATCCATCAGCAACATGCCCAGGTTCATGTCATCTTCGACGAGCAGGATCTGTTTATTTTCGGCTGTCATGGTTTTTTGCGGTTAGTTCGGGAAAAACAGTTCGAAATGAGCGCCATTGCCTTTTTCACTTTTCAGGCGGATATGGCCGAGGTGCATTTCCACGATCTTTTTGGCGTAGGCGAGGCCGAGGCCAAAACCTTTCTGGTCGTCGGCGCAGCGGTAATATTTGTGAAAGATCCGCTCGCGTTCTTTTTCAGAGAGGCCTACGCCGTTGTCCTCGAAACAAACCTTGCAACCTTCCCCGGATTGTTCGATCCCGATATGGATCTCGGTGTTGGACGGATTGTATTTCAGGGCATTATCCAGCAGGTTCCGGAATACGTTGGCCAGGTGAAACTGGTCGCCCAGAATGGGATAAGCCGGCGAGGATCCGGTGAGGTTGATCCGGGCGTTTTTTTCCCGGATCTGGAGTTGCATATTGTTGATGACGTCTCCGACGAGGTTTTTGAGGTCCAGCGGGGTTTTCTTGAGTTGGTAATCCCCTTTTTCCAGGGTGGCGAGGTGCAGAACGCTTTCGACCTGGGTCATCAGCTGGTTGCATTCTTTCTGGATGATCTCCAGGTATTGGTTATCCTTTAATTCTTTGTTTTTACGGGAAAGCAAGCCGCTGGCCAGGCGGATATTGGTCAGCGGGGTCCGGAATTCGTGGGTCATATGGTTGAAAAAATCCCGGTTGAGGTCGCTCATTTTTTTTTGCCGGACGAGGTAGTAGGAGGCCAGGCTGAAAACGCCGCAGATAAACAACAGGATGGCGACAGAGGCGCCGGCCATCCAGTCCATTTGCCGGAGGAAATAACCCGTTTTGCCCTTGAATTCCAGTTGGAGCATATGGGTGTCGTTTTTAAGGATCGGGTTGAGGGAGCAGGAATAGGGTGGGGCGGTTCCCGCTTCGCCGGTATGGTCGCGTGGTTTGATCACGGCTTTGTACGGCAGGTCGATCTGGTAAAACCGGAGGGCCTGATCCAGGGTCCGGTCCATTTCCGGCAACGCCAGAAAATAGTCGAGGGATTGGGCGCACATGTTTCCATTGGACTCCTGGGCGCAGCAGGCGGATCGGATCTGGTTGGAACAAACCTGGTTTTCAGCCATTTTTTCCACGCTGCTGCAAAGGGCCATATTGACCCGGTTGTTGAATTGTTCGTTCAGCAGCCGCCGGGAATGGTTGATCCAACTGGCCTGAAATACGATCAGGGCCAGCATGCCCAGTGCGCAGGCCGCGATCAGCAGCGGGATCTGCCGGCTTTTAATGAATTGGACAAAAGAATCGGGGTCTTTCATACGGGAAGTATTTACCATTGAATCCGGATACAAAATAACGCATTTGAAACGGCCCGGCAGAACAGATTAACAGCTCTTTAACAAGTGGCTAACACCTGAAAAACAGGTGATTTGACCGGGAAGGCCTACTTTTGTACCCGTTAGCTGACAGCAGCTGATCCGCCAGCCCGGCGGTTCCGGGTGAAATTAAAAACCTGATAGCAAAGATGAAAAAGTTGATTTTCTTGTCCGTACTCTTTTTGAGCGTTTCCGCCCTGTCTACCGTCAACGCCCAGTCGGCTTGCCAACCCAACCCGCAATGCCAGGCGGTTTGCGCCGCAAAAAAAGCAAGCTCGGCGTCAACCGGGGCCAACGCTGAGGTGAAGACCGTTGCTGTCGCCGCCGCTCCGACCTCCAATGCTGTTATGGAAGTCAAATCCTGCAATGCCAAAGCCGGCGAAGGCGCGGCATCCACCGTTCAGGCAGTTAATTTCCTGAATCCGGCCACAACTGCCCTGAAAAACTGCAACCCGGCTGATTGTGATCCGTCCAAGTGCGATCCGTCTAAATGTGATCTGTCAAAATGCGACCCGTCCAAATGCAAATCCGCAAACGGCGCAGCCAAGAAAGCTGATTCGAGCTTGTAAGTTTTCAGCCCACCTGTTTCAGCCGGCCGCGGATTTAGCGGATTAATCGGATAAAATCCGTTCAATTCGTTTGATCCGCGGCTAAAAATTAATTTAACCTGTGCGATTTTAAACCGAAAACACCTTCCGGCGTTATTAGGTTATGTCTGGCGAAAAATTCAAAACCTGGCTTAAAAAACTCGGCGTTGCCGGCTTCCTTTTCTTTCTGATCAAAGGCCTGGTCTGGCTGGCTATTTTTGCGGGCGTGGGCAAATGTGTGCTTTAGAGGTGATTGGTTTCGTGGATAAATGGTTTCACAGTTAACGATGCGAATCAATTGATGATGATGGTTCATTATCGTTCATGATTGTTTATTATTGTTGAGAACTGCGCACCATTACGGAACCACAATGAACAACAATAAACCAAAATAAACTGCATTGAACCCTTGATTCGCATTAACCATAACCATGAAACAATGCAACACGCCAACACTATAATCAGGCAATATCACCCCTCCAACGCCAGCATCCCGTACAATTCCATTCCTTTTTTGTAAAACGATTTGATCTGACCCTCACTCAGCAGGGTTTCGCTTTTATAAAAAATCATGAAATAATTCTGGCCTTCGAGGCACCAGTCTTTTTCCACCGTAAAATAATGTAAGACCTGATCATTCATGGCATAGCGGACGGCTTCCTCGTCTTTCCCCTTGAGGTGGTATTGTTTGGAAAATTCGGGAAAAGCGGCAAAGTCGATGTCTTTGAAGCCCAGCCAGTCACCGATCTTGTGGAAAAAATTTTCGGGTTTCATCCAGAATTCCGGCAGGCCCAGCTTTTTGGAATCCAGGAAAAATACGGTTTGATGGTAAGTATGCGAAGACTTGCCGGTGCTGATGGTGTATTGGTAATCGAAGATATAGGTTTTGGATTCCATCAGGTCGTCCTCTTTCTGGAGCAGGTTGGTGATCCTTTGGCCGCTGCCTTGCCTGAAAAGCTTGAAATCCAGTAATAAACGGCGCAAACCCCATTCGTCTTTGGGGCTGAATTCCATGCCGAGCTCAAAGGCGACTCGCTCCATATTGGCCGTGCGGGATTTCGAAGACATGATCTTGGATTTTGGGGGGGAAGATAGGGAAAATTTTGGAGTGTAGGGGAGAGGGGCAATGCTTCGACTGCGCTCAGTATGGGTCACCCGGCAGCTTCCAGGATCCGGGAGATGGAACAAGGATGATGATGAATTTCGATGGGGTCGCCCCAGTTGACGGTGAGCCAGGGAGCGTTTGGGCGTGCAACCATCACTTTTTGGGTAGGCGTGAAAAGCCAGACTACCTGTTCAACGCCGAAATCGAGCAGTTTCTGGGTTTTTTCGTGGATGTAATCGATGTCTTTCAAAGATTCCGGATCGGCTTTGGTATCAATTTCGATAACCACCTTGGGGGATGTTTCAATATACCTGTTCCGGGCTTTTTTAAGGGAAAGCGCCTCGCGCGGGTAAAATGCCAGATCTGTTGACAGGTTTGAATTGGGGCCGATATGCAGACCTGTTTCTCCTGAAATGATCCAAAGTGATTTACCAAACAGATCTTTAAAATAATCGCTGAGCAAATTCAAAATGAGCGCTTGCAAATCACCATAACCCATGATTTCATCCGGCTTTAGTTCATTTTCCAATACTTTTCTGAAACCCCGGTAATAAACGGGTTTACCGTTGATTGTTTCATAAATCAAAAATGAGGGAATGCCTTGTCCTTGTATTTCCTGTACTGCGGATTGCATATTGAATGCTGAAATTTATGGCAATTTACTGCAAATCGGACACACTTCAAAATCTGGGTTTAAAAAGGGATGCACTGAAGCGGCAACTGCAAGTTGCCGCTTCAGTGCAGGTGCGTGTTTTCAGGCGGCAACTTTCAGTTGCCTCCTGAATTAAAAGGTTGTCACTATGCCGGTTTTTGCAGATGAAAGGGGGCAGGAGGCGGGGCGAACTTAAGCGGCAACTGCAAGTTGCCGCTTAAGGCTGCGCTCAGCATAAGCGGCAACCTACGCTCAAAAATACCGCTTCAGCTCCTCCGGCATCGCCGGCAAATCGCGGAAAACCCGGTATGCGAGATTATTTTTAGGGAAAAGGACCGCCCAACAGGTGAGAAAAAGCAGCAGGAAGTCCGTTCGGAAAGAAATATGCTGCTGGTACCATCGCTCCAGTTCGCCTTTGTAGGGCGCGATGTGCAGCTCGTAAAATTGCCGGGGCGGCAGGTCGGAATGGGACAATAAACGCTCTTCATCGCGGAAGACCACGGAGCCGATCCCGGTGATCCCGGGTTTTACGTTGTAGATCATTTCGCGCACCTGCTCCGGAAAGGCCTGGAAATCCACCTCCATCTGCGGGCGCGGCCCCACAAAACTCATTTCACCCAGAAATACGTTGATCAGTTGCGGTATTTCATTCAGTTTGCTCTTGCGCAGGTATTTGCCCACCGGCGTCACCCTCGGGTCGTCGCGCAGGGTCAGGCTGCCGGTCCCCATGTTCGGGCTGTTTTTCAACATCGTGGCAAATTTCCAGATCTTGAAATAGTGGTTTTTGTACCCCACCCGCGTCTGTTTGTACCAGACCTCGCCCTCCCCGGTCAGCCGCAACGCCAACATTAACGGCAGCAACAACGGGCTCAGTACCAGGAGGGTGATTGCCGAGGCAAACAGATCTGCAAGGTGTTTAAGTACGGGATACATGGGTGGTGGGTGGAGACTTGGTGATTTGGAGACTTGGTGATTGGGTGAGTGGGAGACTTGGTGAGTGGGTGATGCGGTACAACATTCCAAATTCAAATTCCTGACAAATGAAAGTTTCAGATTGTTGAAAAATTTGACAAAAAGAATTGTTCATAAAATCAGGAATTAGGATATTTGAAAATAATTTTTCACCTAAAACGCGCTCAAAATGAAAAAGATCCAAACGCACCGTGATCTGGACGTCTATCAGATCGCTTTTGAAGTAGCCATGCAGATTTTTGAAACCAGCAAAAGTTTTCCAAAAGACGAAAGGTTTTCCTTAACGGATCAAATCCGACGTTCCTCCAGATCAGTTTGCGCTAATATCGCAGAAGCATTTCGTAAAAGGCGATACCCGGCAGCTTTTATTGGAAGGTTAAGTATTGCGGAAGCCGAAGCCGCTGAAACCCAGGTTTGGCTTGATTTTATGCTCGAATGCCGATACGGCCCTGAAGCTTTGCATGCTGAACTTTCGACCCGCTATGACCACATCCTTGGAAAACTGGTCATCATGATCAAACATCCTGATAATTGGAAGCTCTAATTGCTAACTCCGCCATAGATTCTAAAAATTCCAATCTATGGCGGACTCTCCCTCTCCCCCTCTCCCCGTCACCAAGTCACCCAATCACCAAGTCACCAAGTCCCCCCCTCACATCCGCCCATCCAGCCCCCTCCCGGTCTCCAGGTGTCCGAATTCCGGGATGAACCGCGCCATCGCCGCCACAATCCGGGCCTTATCCAGATTCTCTACCGCAAACAGGGTTTTTAGTTCGCGGAAAAGCTGGTCGATCTCCGCCCGGCTTTTGGCCCCTCTTGCAGGGATCACTCCCAATGCGGCAAACCGCCCGAGGTCCGGCATTTCGGTCTCTGTATAGAACTCTTCCCAGGGTTTTTCACCAGAAGTGTCGGAATCAAAGAAATAAACGGGGTATTGGCCGGAAGGTTGCCCCGACCGTTGCCGGGCCTCTTCCTCGCTTTTGCACTCGAACAATTCCAACCCAAGGGCGGCGATATATCTCCGGGTAATGTCTTCAAAGGAAACAAGGTCCGTTTCCGGGTCCATTTTGGGAAAAAAGACCTCGCCCGGCCGGCCCAGCATGCAGGCAAGCAGGCAGAGTTCTCCCGATTCCTGCGGTGAGACAAAATACCGCCGGATACCTCGTGGCACGGACAGCGGCTGGCCTTTGGCCATACGTTCCAGGAACCCGGCCAGCAGGCTGCCGTTGGAAAAGGCCACATTGGCAAACCGCGCCGTCGATACCGGCAATTCGTCCGCATACGACAGGATCACCTCCTCCATCAATTTTTTGCTCGCGCCCATGAGGTTTACCGGGTTGGCGGCCTTGTCGGTGGAAACGCAGAAAAAATGCCGCGGCGGCCGTTCACACAAAAGATCCAGTAATCCCTTGGCTCTGAACACGTTATTATCGAACATGGCTTCCACGGAGAAGGCGTCTTTTTCGCTGCGCACGTGTTTGTGGGCCGCAAAATTGGCTACTATGTCAAACGGCCCCGCATGCCGGAACATTTTGCCGAATACCGGATCCCCGAAATTAATGGGGTAGGTGAGGAACTCGTCCGGGATGTACTGCCCGGGGGTGCTGCGCAGGTCGCGTACCAGTTCCGTCAGGCCGTTCTCGTTGATGTCGGCCACGTATAACCGCCCGGGCCGGTAGGGGAGCAGGGCTTTGATGAACGCGCTGCCGATGCTGCCTGCCCCTCCGATGACCAGTACGGAGCGGCCCTGGATTTCCTGGTGTAAATCTCGGGCATGGGCCTCCAGGTCGGCTTTCAGGAGGCTTTCGGGCCGGCGGGTGATATGGGTTTGGATGAAGTGGGAGATATTCATTATTTGGATCCCAGAATTGGAAAGATAAAATGGAAATCGGATATTGGGAAAAATATTTTAATAGTCAGAAGTGTGTTGATTATACGGCGTACGCTTTCCCCGTTGGGCGCCTGCGCTAATGCTTCGCTGATAGCGTGCGGGGCGATCAGTTCCTTTATTTACCCGGAATCAACGTGTTACGTTATCCCCCGCTGGCGGGGGTAGGGGGTGGAAAAATCACAAAAAAATATGGACCGTGCATCATGTCAAAACAATTTTCACTATAATAAACAACTACAACCACTTGCGAATGCTCTCCGAAAAAGCATGACAAAAAGTGAGGCATGCATGTGGAAATATGTCTTATCCGGTCGACGGATAAAAGGCTATCAATTCAGACGTCAAAGACCCGTATTGAATTATATTGCTGATTTTATGTGCCCTGAATTAATGTTGATTATAGAAATTGACGGAATTACACATGATGATGAAATCGCTGTTTTAAAGGATAAAAAACGGGATTTGGATTTAGAAGCTATTGGTTTTACCGTTCTAAGGTTTTCTAGTTGGGAGGTCCTTAATAGAATACCTGAAGTTGGCTGCATGGTTTTAAAATGGATTGAGGAAAATACGGGAACATCACCGTCGGGGAATTCCACCCCCTAACCCCCGCCGGCGGGGGATAACGTAACCAACGGAAGGATTCCCATTACTGCATCCCGCACCACTTCCACAACATACCCCAGTTCCTCCTCCGTCAACCCATTATACACCGGTAGCGTGATCTCATTCCGGTACAACTCATAAGTCTTCGGGTAATCCTCCATGCGGTAACCCAGGTTGCGGAACAAGGTGAGCATCGCCATCGGGATATAATGCACATTCACACCCACGCCCCGTTCGGAGATGCGCCGGATGATCTCGTCGCGGTCAGCCTCCGAAGCGCCGCCGATCCGCAGCAGGTAGAGGTGGCGCGACGACTCGCGTTGGGCGTCCGAAAGGGTAGGGCGGAGCGCCCATTCTGCACCTTCAAAGGCCGACTGGTAAAAATCAGTGATCCGTTTGCGGTCGGGCAGCAATTCCTGAGTGTAACGCCGGATCTGCGCCAGTCCGATCGCCGCACATATATCCGGCAGATTGCACTTCAGCCCCTGGTCGATGATATCGTAGCGCCAGGCCCCCGGCTGGTTTTTCTCAAACGCGCTTTTAGTCTGGCCGTTCAGCGCAAAAGCTTTCAGGAACTTGTATTCTGCTGCCGCATCAAAGGGCGGCGGCAAATGCAGGCAAACGGCCCCACCCTCGCCCGTGGTCACGTTTTTGACGGAGTGGAAGGAGAACACCGTAATATCCGCCAGGACGCCTGAAGGCCGGCCTTTGTATGTGGCCCCGATGGAATGCGCCGCATCCGCCAGCACCAGGGGCCTGCCCAGCATTTCCTGCCGCGGGTGAGCGGGTTGGAACGGCGCGGCCTTCAGAACCTGGAAAATGGCGTCGTAGTCGCAGGGCAGTCCGCCGATATCGACCGGGATCACCGCCTTGGTACGCGGCGTAAGGGCCTGCGCCAGCTTGCCGGGGTCGAGGTTGAAGTCGTCGCCGACGTCCACCATCACAACGCGTGCGCCGAGGTTGAGGGCGCAAAGCGCCGTGGCGCTGTACGTATAGGCGGGGATGATCACCTCGTCGCCCGGGCCGACGCCGAACCAGCGCAGGGCCAGCATCGCCCCGGATGTCCAGGAATTGACGGCAACCACCGCCGGGGCGCCGCTGATCCTGCGGATTTCTTCTTCCAGTTGCAGGACTTTCGGGCCGCTGGTGAGCCAACCGGTGTTGGTCAGGCAGTCCATTACCTCGTCGATGACGGGTTGGTCGATCAGGGGGAGGGAGAAGGGGATTTTCATGTTTGGCGCTTCGCGTTTGGGGTTGCTTCGCCCGCCGTAGCTGCGCCCTAAAGCGCGGCGAAGGAGGGTTTGATGCTTCGCGTTTGGGGTTGTTTGGCCACGCTGGGGCGTGGTTTGGGGTTGTTTGGAGTTTCAGTTCCTCGATTCTTCGGTTCCTCGGTTCCTCGATTCTTTAGTTTGGAGTGG
>CAZLEF010000056.1:20731-45666 GCA_964558465.1 uncultured Lewinella sp.
TTTGGCCACGCTGGGGCGTGGTTTGGGGTTGTTTGGAGTTTCAGTTCCTCGGTTCTTCGATTCCTCGGTTCCTCGATTCTTTAGTTTGGAGTGGTTTGGCCACGCTGGGGCGTGGTTTGGGGTTGTTTGGAGTTTCAGTTCCTCGGTTCCTCGATTCCTCGATTCCTCGATTCTTCAGTTTGGGGTTTGGAGTTTGGGGTTGTTTGTTATTGTTCATTGTAGTTCATGGTTGTTGGGGCGCCGGCAGCATAACAATAATCCCGAAGGGATGCCTTTGGCATAAGCAATAATGAACCATAATGAACGATCATAAACTATTTAAAACCGTTCGTTCAGCTCCCGAAACATCTGCAACCCCTGCCCTGCAGTTTTACCTGCGGTCCAACCATTGCGGGTGTAGGCGCGGATGGCCTGCAGGTTGTCTTTTTCTACGGTGAGCCCCATGCGGGTGCAGCCCATTTCGCGGGCGCGGCGTTCAAACTCCTGCAGGAGCAGGGAACCGTAACCTTTGCCCTGAAAGGCGGGATCGACGCCGATGACGACGAGACCGGCGGTTTTTTCTTTCGGGGTTTCGCGGGTTTGAGTCGCGGAGGGACCGGCAACCGGTTGAGGCGGAAAAAAACGGTACCGGATATTCCGGAAAATGAACTTGAAATTGCCCCGGATCCTGGGGTGGAAAACCAACCAGGGGCGAAGCAGCAACGCCTTCAGGCCTTCCCGGAACGCGTACTGGGTCATGCCCGAACTGGAACCGTAGGGCTCGCCCATCCGCACAAAACCGCCGCAATACCCCACTACCTGCCCTTCTTCCTCCAGGTGGAAGAGGAATTTATTGGGGGCGGTAAGGTACCACTCGAGGGTTTTGGCGGTGTAGGTGGGGCCGAGCATGGAGGTGAGGCTGGTGGGAAAGGCTTTTCTGTGGCATTTTGAAATACCCGGCAAATTTTTTTGCTGAGAATTTATTACCGGATTCATGAAAATTTAAAAATGCCATTTAAAAATCCCAATCCATATGCAAAATGCAGAACAAAAAATGCAGTCATCACCAGAACAGGGTTTGCTGTACAGCGCAAACTGGAATAAAGGGATAGAAACAAATAAATAATAAACGGAATCAATAAAAATGGCTGAAAAATTGAAAATGGAATCAGAATCAGATACAAAACAAAAAACACCGGCGCCAAATGCCGAAGTTTCACCACTTTTCCTATTTTTTTGATCACCAAAGGTTTATAATATCCATATTGATAGTATTGCCGAAAAAGGGCTTTAAAGGAATCTCTTACAAAATAACGGCAATGAATATTGGATGATTGAAATATCTTGCCGCCTTTTTTTAATATTCTGTAATTAAATTCATCATCCTGGTTCCTGACCAAATCTTCATCAAAAAAACCAAATCGATCAAACGCTTCCCTTTTCCAGAATCCGAATGGAACGGTTTCAACAAATGCGTCGGTTTGCAGTGTCCTAAAACTGGCGCCCCCCACTCCGAATTTTGAAGACATGGCGCACGCAATGGCTTGACCTGCGGCTCCTTTTCCTACCGAATGAATAAATCCGCCCACATTGTCGGCATCGCTCTTTTGAATGGCGTGCAAACAGGCCTCAAAATAGGTGGCCGGGTATTCGGCATGTGCGTCCAACCGGGCTATGTACTGGCCGCGGCACAAGGGAATTGCCTTATTTAACCCAAAGGCTACAAATTTTTCTGGGTTTTGCACAAGCCGGATATTTTCCGAACCCTTTTGGTATTCCAGGATCAATTCGGTCGAACCGTCCGTCGATCCACCGTCAATTAAAAACAATTCTTTATCGGCGGGTTCGGACTGATTGAAAAACTCGATCAAGCCGGGCAAATAGGCAACTTCGTTATACACCGGACAAATAACGCTGATTACCATTTTAACCAATCAGGGACTGAATAATTTGCGGTTTTCCTGATGGTGTTGCCGGGATCAAATCTACTTCATTGAAAGAAATGCGGATAGGCTCGTTCAATTTTTCTTCAATGGTATGATGGATTTTCTTTAAAATTTCCGGATTAAAATCATCCCGGTTGGGGATATATTCCAGGATAATTTCATCCAATGTGTTTTGAATAACACGAAACTGCCTGATTTCAGGAATATGTTCGAAAATACCGGTAAAAAAATGGACGATCAGATGTTTGCCAGATGCCGTTCGGACAATATCCGTATCCCGGCCGATGATCTGTTTTATCATAGGAAAGGGGCGGCCGCAGGGACATCGTTTTTTGGGCTCTTCCGCGACGGCAAGGTCGCCCAGGTAATACCGGATCAAAGGCATAGCGTAGGCATCTAGCCGGGTGGCTACTACATAGCCCAGCTCTCCCGGTTGTACTTCATTGCCGTTTTTATCCAGTAATTCAAGGTAAACATGCGGCGTGAGCACATGGTAATTTCCGGCTTCACATTGTCCTGCGATCATCAATCCTTCCGTACACCCGTAGGTGTCAAAAACGCGGGTTTTAAATTGGCGTTCAATGATTTGCCGGTAATGCGGAAACATTTTGTCCCCCCAGGAAATGACGGCATCGAATTGAATATCTGTTATACCGAGTTCTTGTGCCAGTTTTGCATAAGCGTATAAACCTGAAGCATAGCCGCCAAAAAAAGCGCCCTTGCGTGGAACCTGTTGGAATGCCTCCTGTACAGTATTTTGGTCAAGGTCAAACGCTTGCTGATATTGGGTTCTTAAAACTTTATCCTTCCAAGCCTTTAATGCAGACCTTTTTGTGGTCATTCCCAATTGAAGTAAAGGGGCGCCCAATTGATACCCTGCCCATTCCCATAAATAAGTTTGCGTAGCGATTACATTCATGTTTTCCTGCCTGGTCATGAATACTTCTCCCTGGATACCCGATGAGCCGCTGCTTCGTTCGCTGATCAAACCGGACCGGTCGCCAAAAATCAGTTCGTCCAAATGGTCCCTGATATCTTTTTTATGCAGGACAGGAAAGGATCTGATCCACTTAAACGGATCTTCATTTTTGGGTCCGGCAGCCTTTTTATAAAACGGCAGATTGCGAACGGAATGGTCCAACAGCGCTTCCAGCCGGTTTTTTTGCAGGGCTGCAATGGCGTCCGGGGCGGAAGATCCGATTTTCCTCCATTCCCGCAATTGGGGCATGAATGCTGTACCCAAAGCCAGATCGCCCAAAGGAATGATCAAATGTTCGATCATGCGATTATAAAGGCTCATGACAGCAATGCTTTCCACTTTTCAAGTATTGCCCCAGCATCAAAACCCTCCGCCTTTTTGCGGGCATTTTCTGACAATTTGCCGGCTAATCCAGGAGTAGTTAACAATTGCTCAACTGCATCTAACATGGCTGCAGTTTCAGCGGGAGGGACTAATAAACCGTTGATACCGTTTTCTATGAGATAAGGTATTCCGCCAACATTTGTGCTGATGACGGGTAGTCCAAGCGCCATGGCTTCAATGATGCTGACCGGCATATTGTCGAAATTGGTGGTGTTAAGAAAAATGGAATAATCTGCAGCCAGGTTTATCCATTCTTCCCTGGATAAAATACCTGTAAAACGGATTTTATCCTGTAAGCCCAACTTTACAGCAAGTTTTCTGCAATCTTCAAGGCTCCCATCCTTATCCGGGCCGACCATGCACATTCCGGCATCCGGATATTTTTTCACCAGTTGATGGAATACCTCAATTGCCAGAGAAGGGTTGTACTGGCGATGAAAGGACCGGACCCATAAAATATTCGGTTTCAGGGTCCCCCGATGGCAGTAAGGATAGTTTTTAACCTCTATAAAATTCGGAATAACCTCCGCCTTGAAACCGGATGCATCAAAAACAGCTTTCAGATAACCCGATGGGGAAATATTGATAAAAGAATGGTTAAAGATCATCTTACTTAGCCTTGGATTGTTTTTCAGGCGGGTGGGCAGACCGCCCCCATGCAGATACGGAATATATTTTTTCCCGAATAAACGACTAAGCTGCGCGATCGTCCAGGCAAAATAGAAGGCGTTGGAACTGTAGGTGTCGATAATAATATAATCCGCTCTGTGTGACTGGAAAAGAAACACCCGGATCATATCCAGTAACCGAAGAACAGGGTTCCAAATGCGGGAGGCATAAAAAACCTTGTACTGTTTTTCCAGCAGCGGGCCCAACGTTTCAATCGTGGTGGGCGTAATGCCGTGATTGGAAAGCCGGTTGCCCAGGTAGAGGAGGGTTTTCATGACCCTTTTTCGAGGATTTTTCAGGAATAATAAGGATAAACGAAATAGCGAAAGCCAGCGCCGGCATGGCAAGCCGCATGCCCGCGTGGAACATGGTCAGCATCGTAAGGAAATAAAATTGTGCAGACCAATGTTTGTTTTCACCGTATCGAAGTTTTCTTATAAACCAAATGGGTAAATAAATAAAGTAAAATAAAAGAATGACCAAACCAAACAAACCGTGTTCGCCTAAAAGCCTGGTTTGTTCTGTATGGGAAGAAAATAATTTTCCATAATTTTCAAGCCTGAAAAGGGTTCCTCTACCAGCGCCAACGCCCAAAAATGGATATTTTGTAAAGGCTTCTAATTCCCATGAAAGAACTTGTTCCCTACCGGAAAGATAAGTTCTGTTGGTCGGTCTCCCTGTAAGCACCTCATTGGTGTCTTTTCCTTGATATCGATACAATAGATAATTCCCTGTAAGTCTGTTTACCCAAAGAAGAACTGGTATAAAAATGATAAACGCAAATAGAAGCCTTACTCCAAGTTTGCCAATATTCCGCTGATAGGACCTGGATTGAAGAATAACTATAAAAATTGCTGCGGTGGCAGCAAATAAAGCCGCAATCATTCCTCCCCTTGAGAAAGTCAGAAGTCCCCGAAATAACAGCAACAATAATAAGATTATATCGGTAATTCTGTTTATTGTCAGAATCTTTTTTGTTACAAGACCGTAAATCAACAGAACAATGCCCCATCCAATCATCGTGGATACCTGATTGGGCCCAAATCCACCGCTGGCTTCATAATTTGAAGTGGAGATAAAATCGATCTCTGAGACCCTTTGCCCTGAAAATAAAAAAACAACAAGGGAAACAGAGGGTAAAACTGCTAAACTTAAGAGTTGGTGGACCTGTTCCTGGGTAAATAATCTTTTATAAAAATACATGCCCATTACGCCTAGGACCAAAGGCCCCGTGATATGATAAAGTATGAGCTCTCTTAAATAAGCCACATCATTATGTCCATAATAAAGGGTAATTAATATTCCTGGTAATAGAAGAAGAAGAAAAATTGAAAAAGGTAAAACTTGTTTGAATGGCCTTTGTCTGGAAAATAGAGCAATTAGAACTATTGCAATACACATGTATTTACCTAATTCCCAAAAGATATAAAATTTTCCAATACGGTAAATAATCTCGAAGCTGGTAATGTATATTAAATAAAACGCCGCAATATTGGATTTGTCTTTAGACCTGGCAATATCAATAATACCCAAAACGCCAATAGCGATATAATAAAATACGCTTATTTGAGGAAAAAACCTGGCAGCGATACCAAGAATGGTATGTAAAAAAATCGCCCAAACCGGTTTTGAAATATAAAACTTTAACAGCATCGATAATAATAATTCAAAAACTTGATTTTTGGATTGATCGAGTCAATATTTTGGTTTTGAGTTTATTAATATAAAATTCATATGTAAAATCTTCGGCAAACTCGTAGGCTTGATAAGCCTTTTCTTGCAAGGGCGCCTTATCTGAGAGTATTCTGGTGAAAAAATCAGCAAACGATTCAGCCGCCGGAGTCCATACAAATCCATTTTTATCGGAAATATAATCAGGAATAGACGATATATTTGAGACTGCCGGAACACAACCGAAATTGGCAGCTTCGGCCAATACTTTGGGAAAACCTTCTGACGCGCTTGTCGGTAATAATATCAAGTGGCATTTTGAAAAAATGTCCGTCAAATGTTCGCGATTCATCCAGCCGTAAAACAGAATTGGTAAAGCCAGGTTGTTTGCAATAGTTTGGTAATCCTTGAAATTCGGGCCATTTCCCACTATGTGCATGCAGTTGATGCGATCCCTGACAACTGTGAGTTGCAAATTTTCCAAGATCAAACGAATTCCTTTGGCATCTTCCAGCCGGCCGACAAAACAAAGATCCAACGGTCCTTTGAAGCTTTTGATTTTAAGTGTTTTACGACCAACCTGACGCTCTTCTTTAGTCAGGCAGGGGTTTTCAAAACTTATCAGGTGAGGGTTCTGCCCAGGCAAAAAACCATTGATAGTCACCTTTTTTTTCGTAAAAGAAGACAATAAGAGTCTTTGCCATCCGTAACCCATGGGAGGGTTGATCTGCGCCCAATTCCCGGCGTATTTAAACCATCCTGGTTTGGTTACAAACCAACTAAGGTAAGGGATCAGAAATACACCGATGCCGGTCGGGGCCCGAAACTGCCACCAGTCCACTTGCTTCAAAACCCGGTTTACCGTTCGGATTACTGAGGGAATCTGTTTTAAGATGCCCAATTTATCTTTGAATCTTGAGCCTCCAAACGGTTTCAACGGAACGAAATGGATCTTATCAGAAATATAAGGCAGGGCGCTGGGGGGGGCTGGACCCCCATGCAGCACGGCAACATGCCAGATCTCCTCAAAAATTTCCAGCAAGTGATTGATTTCCCTTATGGTTGGCCCCCAACCCACGATCTGGCCGTCGGGTGCAATATAGTGTTCCGTATGGGAAATAACGGCGAGTTTCAAGAAACGGGTAGGTTTAGAATGTGCAGGTACTGCCGGATCACCTTGTCCCAGGTAAAGTTATCTGCCCAGGTTTTGGCATTGGCTGCGTAAGCTGAATAATTTGACAGAATATTGCCTACTGCCGCAGCTACGCGGGCAGGGTTGCCTGCTTCAACCAGTTGCCCGGAGTATCCGTTTCTAATGGCGTCGTTAATGCCGCTGTCATTGGCCCCGATTGCAGGAAGCCCAAGATAATTCGCTTCCAGGATTGCGATACCAAAACCTTCCACGTCCCCATCCGCCTGGCGTTCGCTTAACATCAGGAAAATATCCGCCCCGCGAAGAGTAGGCGCAAGTTCGCTGTCCGGCAGAGGGCCGTGAAAAGTGACATGGTCGCTCACACCTAATTCTTTTGCCAGGTTCTCAAAAGCGGTCTGCTCAGTTGGCAACCCGACAATATGGTAATGGGCTTCCGGGTATCGCTCCAGGATCGCCGGCAGGGCGCAGATGACGTTATGCTGCCCCTTTCGACGGTTGACATTGCCCACCGTGATCAGGGTTGGAGAACCCGAAAGAGAACGTTTTTCAGGGTACCCATCCAAGCGTTCCGGATCGAATCCGTTAGGGACAACCCTTAACTTTAGTCGAGGTTGCAGTTTCCGGGCCAGATTTGCGGTGAATTCGGAAACGGCGATACCCTGATCAAATCCCCGAAGGCTCCACTGGGTCAATCGGCGGGCCGGACCGGCCATTGCCAATTCGGTGCCATGCAGGATGGCAATGTATTGATGGCCAGGATAAAAGAAACTGAAGAACCCGGCGAGCCAAAGACTGAATTTGCCGGAAGCAATCACCGAAATTGCATGCGGGGTATCTATATGCCTAAAGGTCATCAATATTCGTTGGAGATAAGTAAACCAAATAATACGGAAACGGCGAGCCCGTTGAACAGAAAAAGGAAACGACTTGTCGAAAATTTGTTCCGAACCCAAATGGCTGGATCCGCGGCTATTGGTGATTACCCTGACCTCTTTACCTGATTGCTGCAACCACCAGGACAGACTTGCTGCGTGATGGCCTATACCTCCGGGCTGAGGAGGAAATTCGGAACTTAGTATTAAAATTCTCATTTATGATTACACAAGTTTTGTGCATCGATGCGCGGCTTCCGCCTTTAGAGCCTGCCGCGCAGAAGGCGTGGGCCTGATGCACAAAACTTGGCGACGCGAAGTATATTTAATTCAGATTATTAAATTCTTGAAAAAACCTCCTAAGGTTAGTTTTTCCAGCCAGAATTCCCGGTTGGTTTTTTGTAAGGCATAAAATGAAACTGGATTTAGTTGGGCGTGAAATGTTAATATCTGGTCTCCAATTTGTTCAATTTCAGAAGATTCTATCCAAACGACATGTTTTCTCCATTGAATTTTCTTAGAAAAGGGTACCGTACAGTCCGTGTTCACGAAAACCGGAATCCGTCCCATCGCCAATGTTTCATAAAGCCTGACGGAAAAATTTCCACCGCCGCGAATGCAAACCACATAGTCGCTGTTGACCATATTGTCAAAAAATTCAAGTGTTGTTTTCTTTCGCTCTTCCTCCGAATCTGCGCCCGCCCGGTATTTTGAACGTTTGATGAAATTGGACTCTAGTCGCTCATCTTTTTCAATAAGGGCAAGCGTTTTGGCCCGAAGCATGACGGGTGGGGGAAAAATTGAATGAGCCTGCAAAGGGGAAATGCCTGAATGATATTTTAAGTTCCGGATGCCAGTTCGACCTGTTGCCCAAACATACTGCAGGAGGCTCCCCTTGGCCTGACCACAAAAACCGATTACCGGTTTGGGTCGCCATTCCCGGAGGGGAACCTCGTTTTGATGGTACCATTTTTTTAAAGGATCCTGAAAAAATGCAGGCATTCCGAAGTGGTTGGATGGCAATTTTGACTGGTATCCGTTTGCCCTTAAAACAATTAAATTGGGCAAATCCGGCACATCTACCCCAAAATCTCCGCTCACCCAGGATACCACTTTTTTTTCATGTTTATTAGCCTTTTTAACAAACTCAATCGCGTTTTTTATCAAACCATTAACCCGGTAATAGTTCCATGACATCGGCAGTACTGCCAGATCAGATTTTTCCAGACAATTTGAAAAAATGAAATCGTTTTCTAATAAGCCGTATTCTTCCTGTCTTTGAATGGCGCTATATCCAGCTTTTTTTTCGATAAATGGCTTTAGAAGGTCAATCAGTTCGCGTCTATGGCTTGTACTGTAATGGGAAGGTTCTGTAAATAGTTTAATAGCGGGCATTTGATTGAGTTTTATTTAATTTCGGGACAATTTCTCCGGCCTCAACCAATAACCTCGCTTTTGATCTTTTATTCTTCAATTTGAATATTGTATCCGGAAGCAATGCCATATTAATGACCAATTTCATTAATCTCAACCATCGATTTCCATGAAAACTTAAAGTAGCCCAGAGAGAAATAACTACCGACTCCCTGATTTCTTCGTGTGAGAAGTGCTTAATTTGAAGATATAACTCTGTCACATGCGGCAGTCTGCGATGGAGTAATTTTTTCCGGGCACTGCTTCTTGTAATTTTTCGGCTTCCGAATGTGCGAAGGCCGCCCGATGGTACACGTAAATGGAGGGACTGGATCATAGGGTCTAAAACCATAAGCGCTCCGCTTTTAAACAACCTGATGCCGAGTTCATGGTCTTCGCTTTGTCCTTTGTCCATGCGTTCATCAAATAATCCTGATCGGGAAAGGGCTTGCAAGCTTACTAAACTATCGTTTGTAGGAAAAACATGACTTACAGTCAGGCACATATTTTTTCTATCAATCGTCAAGGCATCCTTCTCATCGGGAACCCCGCTGGATACATCAGCTTTAAAATTTATGATATTCTGCCAATGTCGCTGAAGATGATCTGGTTGAACTTCTTCCATATCGTCGTCCATAAAAAAAATATAATCGCCAGTTGCTTTTTGTATCCCGAAGTTTCGTTGAGAGCATTGGCCGATTTTATCCGAATGAAAATACCGGATAGGAACGTCAGAAGTTGGATAGAAGGTTTTGAAATCAATTATTCCTTTTTCAGTTGGGGTGGCATCTACCACAATTATCTCATTGGGTTTCAATTTTTGGGTTAATAATTGTTCAATTACCTTGGTTAAATATTGATATCGCCCAAGTGTAATAAGAATGGCGGAGATATTGGGAGTGAAATCAGAATCACTTTTAACAATCTTACGGGTATAATATACAGGCTTTAAATAAGTGATATTATTAGAATGTGCCCAAGATTTTAAAATGGCGGAAAATCCAAAAGTTTTAGTTGCAATAGTTCGGAAGGTCGCCCAATTCACCCAAAAAGATCGAAAATGGCGACGCAAAAAAACAAATTCATCTTTGACAGAAAAGTGAACAGTGGTATTTTTTTTATCCGCCTCTCCCATTTCTGGATGGTAAATCGGGATAACACCCTGTGTGATGCAACGATACCCAAATTCCAAGCCGGCCGCCTCCAGCGTTTCGAATTTTTCGCAAATATTTCCCAACTGGCGAAATACATCGTTCAGGATCAAAAGCTGGGTGAGATCGATTTTCCAAGAGACCGAAGGCTGCCTGATGTCAGATTGAAGCGATAACATCCAGCAGGGTCTAATAAATTTTAGCATCTGGAATTCAGCTTTTTTACCACTATGCCAGAGATCCCCTCTATCGGTTGATATTACATGAAATAAATCAATATTAAAATCCTTTTTTTTAAAATCCCAAAAAATAGTGAATCCTCCTTTGTCCAAAAGGTTCTCAATGGCAGTTGCTAATGAAAAAACAGTATTTTCTGAAATGAGGAATTCTCCATATGGCCATGTCAAATTCTTTGGAGGATTAAACGCCACTAAGTGTATATTGGATTTTTCCATTGACTTCAATTTAACTCAAAAAAATCAATGAATTCCTTGACCTGGTGTTCTAACGTAAATTTTTCCAGGATTTTTTTTCGATCATTCAACGGGATTTCTGAGTTAACAAAATCAAAAGATTTGATGGCATTAGTCAATTGCCCGACATCATACCGAGGAACTTCTTTAAAATAATTCATCAAATCTTGGACGGGATAACTTGCGAAATTGGAATAAAAAGCAATAACGGGTAATCCGCAACCAAACGCTTCCAGCATGGTATTGCTGATCCCTGGAATAATATGAGGATGAATATATAAATTATGCTCGGTAAGCAGTTGTGGTAAATTACCATGATCAGCCTTATCAACAATTGTTACGCAATCTTCCAATTGCATGTCATAAACCATATATTTGAATTTTTTTTCATCTGGCCCATAGCCAACAATTGTACAAAAGAAGTTGATTTTATCCAATTTAAGTTGACGACAAGTTAACAACAAATACTCTATTCCTTTAATATAGTCAAACCTACCAACAGTAATAAGCCTTAATTTATCTTTAGGCAATTTTTTATTAGAAAGAAATTTAGAAAAATCAAGACCTTGATAAATGATTTTACTTTTGTTTGAACTCAATCCAAATGACCTAAATCGGGTTGCCAAATCCTCAGACAAAAAATGCAATTTTGAAATAAACGGAAGAACAGAGTTAAAATCATTTATTACTTTTGGGCTTATTATTGAATTAATTGTAACTTCAGTTCCACGTATGCTTGAATAAATACTCGTATTGTTTTTTTTAACATAATATTTTAAAGCATTTCCGAATGGTGGAACCATATATAGAAATGGAAAATAAATCTTATTACTTCTAGCTAACTCCAAGATGAAAATGTAATATAGAATTCGAATATCGGTTGTTTTATATTTACAAAAAATAAATGGAATATAAATTAAAAATTTTAAAGAAAAAGGCGGTGGAATGTATCGAACTAAATAATTTGAGTTTTTTATTGATAAATTCTTTTTAAAAGATAAAAATTCTAAATGACATTGATTTCCAATTTGGTTGAACAACTGCCTAAGAAAAACTTCTGAGGGTGAGGTAATGTCGTTGATAATGATAGATAGTTTCAATTTTTATAATAGATTTCTTTGTATAAATTTTCAAATGCTTGAATTTGTTTATCAATGCCAAATTGTTGATAAACTCTTTGTGATGCTTTTCGTTGAATTTCGTAATATTTTTCTTGAGGTAAGTTTAATATACTCATAATAGTATCAAAAATGGCTTTCGAGTTTCTTTTAGGTACGATCCAGCCACATTCACCGTTATCTACATTTTCTGGAAGTCCCTCCGCATCACTTACTACACATAATAAACCAACGGCTTGAGCTTCTAGAACTGAATTACAGAAGCCTTCCTGTACACTTGTTTGTAAGTAAATGTCGTGACTTGATAAATGGAATAATATTTCAGAATGAGGTTTTTTCCCGAGAAAAAAAACTTCATTCTGTAACCCAAGCTGGAATACCTGGAATTTAAGATTTTGTTCTTCTTCTCCCTCGCCAATAAAAGTTATTTCAAATTGAATATCTGCTTCTTTTAGTAGCTTTAGAGCATCAATCAAATAAGTATAACCCTTTTTCCAATGAAACCTTCCCACTGTAATAAGTTTTACAGGTTGATATGAAAGCTTTTTATTCCCTCTATATGGAAATTTTATAAGATCAATAGCAGGAGGGATTTTGACAATTTTCTCTGCTTTGGCGCCTAACGTAATTGCTTGGGCCGTTAAATCATCTGAAATAGAGTGAATTTTATCAGCAATGTCGAAAAAATGCAGGTATCGTTTGGCTAAATCATCATTTAAAAAAGGTTCTACACTTACCTGATAACCTCGTAAGCTGATTAACAGCCTAACTCCATGAATTTTTTTCAGAGGTAATATGTCCTCTACCCCTTTTATCCATTGAACATGGATAATATCAGGAGGTGATTCCACAAAAAGAATTGTTTTACGAAGTTGATTGATTTTTTGTTTAATATTTTTACTATTAGTTGAGTTTAAAATTAGTTTCAACTGTTTTGGGTGAAAAAAAAGGAAAAGAAAAATTTTATATGACACATAGATCAATTTTGAAATAAAGCCGTTTTTAAATGCTAATATTTTAATATTTTTATTAGAATATGACCACTTTGATTTTTTATTTCCGTATACCCAGACAATATTCTTTTTTGCTAAACCTTGAATTAATAATTCAATGAATGATGATGAAGGAATATTTCCGTCATAGATCCCTATCTTCATTTTAGATCGTAGTTTTTAGCCCAATGCTGCATTCCTAAAAGAGCCCAAATGCTCCATCCGCTATTGTTGGAGCCATCTAGGTATGCTTTAATGAATTTTTTTAATTCTCTTTCATCAAAATATCCACTTCCAAATATTGAGCTATCCAATAACATTTCCTGAACCTGGCTGCGTAATTCCTTTCTTAAATGAATATTATAAGGGAATGAAAATCCCATTTTTTTCTGGTTAATTAGTTCAACTGGAAAAAACTCTTCCATCGCTTTTTTGAGTAAATACTTTGGTGTTTGATGAGAAAAACCTAGCTCTGGTTCGGTTTTCCATGAAAAATCAATAACTCTTTTATCAAGGAATGGTACACGGACTTCTAAGCTATTGTACATGCTCGTTCGATCTATCTTGATCAAGGTACGTTGCATGTGAGCATAGTATTCATTCCATCTTAACCAATTAGCTAATTCTACCTTGTCGTTTCCATTTGCACTGTAATCATATATAGTTTTAATTTCGGCTGTATTTTCAGTTCCAGGAAAAAGTCGGGCACAAAGGTCTTTAGAAATATGACTATGCATTCCTAATTGCCATTGACCAATATTAGCATGACTACTTACACCGTAGCTTATGTCTTTTCCGAAATAGCGGTGCATCCGTGCTAGTCCTTTTCTTAGACCTAAAGGATATTTAAAAAAATAAGACTGATTAATAATTTTTAAAAATCGGGGGTATCCCCAGAAAAGTTCATCACCACCATCTCCGGCAAGCATCACGGTTAAACTTTCTCTTGCACAACGTGTAATTTGGAAAGAAAGTAAAGAACTTGGATCCCCAAATGGTTCAGGAAATGCTTTAAAATGTATATCAACCTGGTCTATCAATGTTCTAGGATCAAGAGTTTGTAAAATATGATTTGTTTTTAATTTGGTTGCATACTGACGAGCTATCTCGGACTCATTATATTCAGGATGGTCCACTTTAACTGTATAAGTTGTTACATCCGGTTTATTTTGAGCTGCAAACGCACTTACAAGAGGAGAATCAATTCCACCTGACAAAAAAGTGCCGATTGGAACATCAGAAACTAATTGATCATGGACAACCTTGTCGAAGCATTTTGAAAATTCATCTGATGCTGTTTTCGAAGTTTCAGAAAATAGCCGATTTTCAATATTTTTGGGCAAACTAAAATAATTAAAACCCCGTTCTTTTAAACCTACCTCTACCTCTATCATTTCCCCCGGTCGAACCTGGTATACGGTTTTAAAAATCGTTTCTGGAGCCTGCATATAGCCCAACTGAATGAAATCTCGGAGTCCTTCCGGATTTATTTTTAAGTTGGGCTTAAAGACAGGATGAAGGAAAATTTGATCGAACTGGGAAGCAAAAATACAAATTTGTTGTTGAAGACCATAGAATAGGGGTTTTATTCCGGCAAAATCTCGGATTAAGTAAACCTTTTTTTTGGACCGGTCATAAATTACACAGGCAAACATACCGTTCATTTCCTCAACGACCTTTCTTACAGGTACTAGATCAACTAATTGTGCAATTATTTCAGTATCAGATTTTGAACGTAATTGATCTGTGGATATGCCATATTTAGTTTGCAAAGATTTATAATTATAAATCTCGCCATTGATCATTATTATATAACGGTTGCTTGGACTAAAAACTGGCTGATTTCCCTTGGCGCTTTGGTCAAGAATTGCGAGTCTGTTAAACCCTAATTGGAGATTTTTTTGATCTGAATAATACCCTTGGGAGTCAGGACCTCTGTTTTTACTCAGATTCAATAATTTGACAAAAGCCTCTTTTCTTGAAAGGCTCAGGTCATTACACAACTCTCCTAAAAAGCCGCACATAATTTTTTGTGTTTAAAATGTTTAATTAATTGATATCTAATTAATATTTAAAATTCTTCGAATAGGCAAATTATTGATAAATGGGAAAATGGATTCAATTAAATTCAAATGAGTGTTTAGTGAGTTTTTGAAAATTTTTCTGAATATAATAAAATACGTTACAATATATAAAAACATTTGAACACCCCAATGAATAATTTCAAAGGACTGCAAAAGAATAATTATTAAAAATGTTACCATTGTAACAATCAAGGGAGATCGAATAACTGAAAAAAAATCGTTAAAAGATTGATTTAATATGTTAGAACAAATTTTGATTAAGTAAAGAGATCCAATGTTTCGTACGAACATTACAATCATGCATACACCAATTAGCCCAGTAACCCCTCCAATTAATATGGAACTGAACAGTATTGGAGCAAAAACTAAATTAAAGTACAATCCCAGTTGCGGCTTACCTAAAGCATTAAATAACCCTGATGAGGGGCTGCTGATAACTCTGAAAATTGCAAATAGGCATAGAATTTTAAAAGGAAGAATGGCATTATTCCATTCTGGACCATATAATAAATGAATAATTTGCTCTCCAAAAATAATCAAGAAGCCAAAAATTGGAAACATGGTAAAGGCCAGTACACTAATCATATATAAATAATGACTTCTCACTTTTGATAGGTCGTTTTGATTTTTAGCGAAAACTGGTAAAGAGATATTAGATATAATTGGTACTAACTGAATATTGACAATGTTTGCAAGTTTAAAGGCAATATCGTAAATACCCAGGGCTTCCAATCCAAGTATTTTTCCTATCAGAAGTGTATCTCCTTCGTTTACGACCTGTGTCAGTAGCCTTGTTCCAATGACATGCTTGGAATATGCGTAAATCTCCAACCAATATTTAGTGCCAAAATCCCATGATGGCCAGAATTTGGATCGACGAAATAAAAAAAAAGCTATTAACAAAGGTACAAAAGCATTAGGTAAAACTAGGCTATAAACACCAAACCCTAAAAAGGCAAACAAAACCTGAGAAAGCTGTGAAATTGTTCCGAATATTGTTTGTATGGTTATCAATGGTTTGAAATCCATGCTTTTTCTGAATAAAGCTATCGGAATAGCACTAAATATTGAACCTGAAAAACCAATTAACATTAAAAAAATTAAATTAATAATGCGTTCATCTTCATAAAAGCTAGACCAAATAGGAGCAATGATAAAAATTATCAAAATTGCTATAATTGTAAGTAATGTATTTAACCAAAAAACGGAATTATTAATTTTTTTTTCATCTTGACCGGAGTAAAAAATAATAAATTCTGAAATACCACTAAGGCCTATAGTTTGAACAAAACTAATTAAAGTTCCACCAATAACCACCAGCCCAAAATCCGATTGATCAAGTGTCCGGGCCAAATAAGCCATCACACCGATATTGACAAGGGCCCCCCACATCTTTCTTAATAGCAATAACGCTCCGGCTTCTCCGGCTTTTTGGGCCAAGCTCATTTTTTCTTTCTATTAATTTTTCTTTTCCTGATTGAATACTGTATGCTAAAGATTTAAACTTTGATTCCAGATCCTACGCTTGCAACAATGTTTAGGATTCAATGTAAGGACTGCTGTGTTGAAAGGCGGTTGAGCAGCATTTCACCCAGCACTGACTGTAGAAATCGTCCTTGATTCCGTTTTTAAAAGCAAATTTGAATTTTACTCAAAATAGATTGCCCAAAACCCAATAGAATCATTCCGGATCTCTTTAAACTTGTACAGACTGGATATTATAATTTCTCCTCTGTGGGGAGGAAGAATTTCTTTCACGATCATTTTTTTATCTTGGACATCGAAATTTTTTAAAACCCATTCTTTATGGGGAGATCTGAATGTATAAAATAAATTTTGATCTGAAGGCTGGATTCCTTCATTGTGCCGCATAAATGAATATAAAAGCCTGGCATTTGGATTTTCTATGACTTCCATGCTTAACTGGCTTGGCAGATAGTAACGTGTGTTTCCCTTTTTCCAAGTCTTTTCTTCAAGGTCTACGGCAGTAAGAATTTCTCTCCAATATTTACCGGTGTCATATGATTTAAGACATAAAATAAATGGAATCAATAGAAAAAAAACGAAAGAATAAAGAATTAGAAGGCTTGTTATCCATTTTAGAAATTTATTTTTTTCAAAAACATTTTCAAGCATCAATGATGTTTTTGAGAATATGATCGCACACAAAAAAAGCGGAAAAATATAAGGTAAATAATAACTCCTTCCCATAATCAGGAATAATAAAAAAGCTGATAAAAAAAGAAGCAAAAGCCTGAGGTTTTTTTTAAACGAAAATAAAAAAAATAAAACAAAAGGAACAGGGGCGCCATAAATGAAAAATTTGACAATTATTTTTGGATCAATATCTGTAAAATGATTGCCCGTTTCGGAGGTTAATTTGGTTGGGAATAATAAGTATTCTGCTATTTGGCCATTAGATAATAAGAATGTTATAGCCAACCCCATTATAATACTTTGGAAATAGATTTTGGCGTTGAATTTACGCCCTGTCATGTAATAGATTAAAAATAACAATGCAAATAATCCTCCGATATGGTGGATCAGCCCGGCAAGAACAGCCATAGTGATGGCTGAAAGAAACTTTAAATAGATCCTTTGAATAAAAAGCAAAGAAAGCATCATCAAACTGATCGCTAAAATGGTAAAATCCTCAGGCCTGAATCCATAAATATATGGGGATAAAAGATAAGAAATCGATAATATGGTTATTGTTAGTTTGGATGAATGGTCGTTAATTTTGCTTTGAATAAAAAACCAAATCAAAACAGTTAAAATAACACTGAAAAATCCTAAAAATATAAAACTTAAAGTGGTAACATTGAATATTTTAAACCAAATAGAAAATAAGAAGTCGACCAGATTGACTGAAAAGGAATCCTGTAAAAACGGATATGCGAAAATATTGTAATCTGGATTACCATTCATAAAAGAAAATGTGGCGCTAATGGCCCATGGCCCGTCGGTTGAGGTAAACGGATAAATCAGATACATGGTGATTCTGATACCGATAATCAGAATCGATATAAGAATTGAATTTCTAAAGGAAAAAAGTGTGGAAAAATTAATTACTTTTCTTTTTATTGTTAATATTGCCATCCCAATCAAAGTAATTTACACAATTCTTCCGCTGAAGCTTCTTCGGAGAACAATTCGATTAACGGGGTTAGCTGCGTTTCCTGGACCGCCAGGACATCGATGTCTGCCGCGGGCTTGGTTATCCCGGATGACAAATGCTCCTGGGTTTCGCCTTTAGCTGAACTTGTTTGCCAGTGACTTCGAAAAAAGTAATTTTTGAATTGGTTTTTCAAATTGCCGATTTTTTTCTCCATATTTTATTTTAATTTAATCCGGTTTTTTTCTTTTTCTTTCTTTTTCCATCTTCCTCATAATACCCGTAACCATACCCGTAACCATATCCATATCCGTACCCATATCCGTACCCATATCCATAACCTCTTCCCGCTTTCACTCCGTTAAACACAATCGCGGGCGCATTCAATTTTCCCTGCTGGATTTGTTCTTCCAGGACCTGCAGGAAGGCCTTTTTGGTTTTGTTGAAGCGGACGACAAACAGGGTGCGGTCGGCCAGTTGGTTGAGGAAGAGGGCGTCGCTGACCAGGCCTAGGGGAGGGGAGTCCATCAGGATATAGTCAAATTCCTGTTTGAGGGCTTCCACGAGGGCCTGGAGGCGGCCGTTCTGGATCAGCTCGGCGGGGTTGGGCGGAATGGGACCGCTGGAGACGACCCAGAGGCCGTCGTGTATGCCGGAGGGCTGGAGGATCTCTTCCGTGCTCGCCTCTCCGATGAGGTGATTGCTGAGGCCTTTGCGGCCTTCCGGCAGTTCGAGGTAACGGCTGAGTTTGGGTTTGCGCAAGTCGAGCCCCAGGATGACGGTGCGGGCGTTTGACAGGGCGAGGGTCATACCCAGGTTGAGGGTGATGAAACTTTTGCCCTCGCCGCTGATGCCCGAAGAAACGAGGATGACCTGGCTGCCTTCGCCGCTTTTTGCAAACTGGAGGTTGGCGCGCAGCAGGCGGAACATTTCGGAGATGGCGCTGCGGCTGCCGGGTTTGACAGCGATATTGTCGCCCGACCTGTTGTGGCCGATCTGGCCGAGCAGGGGGGCGGTGGTCAGTTGTTTGATTTCGTCGGTGCTGCGCACTTTGTCGTTGAGCAGGTCGGCCAGCACGATGCCGCCGATGGGCAGGCCAAGGCCGAGCAGGAGGGCCAGGGCGTAGGCCAACTGGTTTTTGGGCTCCACAGGGCCGCCGCCGGGCCGGGCTTCGTCGATCACCCGGGCGTTGGGCGCGGTGACGGCCATCGACAGGGCGGCTTCTTCCCGTTTCTGGAGCAGGTAGATATAGAGATTTTCCTTGATGTTCTTCTGGCGGGTGATCTCGATCAGTTCGCGTTCCACACCGGGCAGGTTGCGCAACTGGTTGTTGAGGCGCGTGTTTTTGGCCTTCAGGGTGTTGATCTGGCGGTTCAGGGTGGTGCGGGCGTTGCGGATGGTGTTGAGGATGACGGTGCGCATGGAACTGATCTGACCATCGAGGGTGATGATATCCGGGTGGTTTTCCCGTACGTCGCGCAGGCGGCGTTGCCGGTCCTGGAGCAGGGTATTGTACTGGGTGGTTTGCTGGCTCAGGTCTGCGTTTTCCACGATAAAATTGGCGGGCAGCACCTCATCCTGGTGGTTGTCGGCGGTGAGGTAGGTTTCCATGTTGTCGAGCACATCGGCTTGCAGTTCGAGGCGCGACAATTCGCCGTCGTTTTCCTTGAATTCCTCCAGCGATGAAGTGACGTTGAGCAGGATATCGCCGGGGATAGTATTGCGGGTTTTGAAGGCTTCCACTTCGCCTTCGGCGTCGGAGAGCTCGCCGGTGAGGATGCGGAGGCGGTCGTTGATAAAAAGGTAGGTGCTTTCGGCCACCTTGTTTTTGTCCTGGATGGTGGCCTGGTTGTACACCTCGGCCAGGGTATTGAGCACGTCGGCCGCTTTTTCGGAAACGGGGTCCTTCAGGCTGATCTCCAGTACGCTCGACCATTCGCCGACCCGTTTGATGCCCAGCCGGGCGGCGTACCCCGAGGCGATGCCTTCCGGGTCGCGGAAGCTGATGAGCACCTGGCCATCGGGCCACTTAAGGATCTTGTAATTGCGGCGGAGCACAAACAGACCGGAAGGGGTCAGGAGGGTATCGCCGTAAGCGCCCTCGGCGAGGGTCTTTTGCCCGGAAACGAGGGTGAAACGCGCGGAGTCGCCGGCCATGGGGCGGACTTCGAAACTGAGGTTCTTGACCCCCTCGGCGAGCGCGAAGGTATCCACCAGCACGGCGCTGCGCAGGTATTGTTCGCCTATTTTGATGCGGCCTTCCTGTTGGTAGACGACGTCGAGGTGCAGGCGGCGTACGACATCGAGCATCAGGGTGCGGGATTTAAGGATCTGGACTTCATTTTCGACGTTGTTGATCTGACCCCCCAAACCAAGTTCGGTGAGGATGAAGTCTTCGGATACCTGCCCGGTATTGGCCTCAGGCGTTTTGATGAGGATGGTGCTTTTGACCTGAAATTGGCGGGTGGCGTACCGCAGGTATACCCAGGCGCAGGCCATTGCTGCGATCAGACATAACCCGTAGAGCCACCAGAAGCGGAAGACGTATTTGTAGAGCAGCCGCTTGAGGTCGACCGGTTTTTCGTTTTCCAGGAAGGGATCGAAGGTGGAGTTCACGTTGGTGTAGTTAATGCCCCGGGTTGTGGCCGGAGTGGTTAAGTTTTTCGTTATTTGGACGGGTGATGTATGGCATGAATGCGTGAATCCACCCCCTGCACCCCCGCCGGCGGGGGATACCGTCTTATTTGCGGGATCCGGATAGACGACAAGACTGTCCAATCTTTATTCAAACAAGAAATTAACATAATCCTGGATAAATCACCCACAGGTTTAAAATGAATCACGTTATAACTTTTAATTATGCGTAAAATATTGAATTAAAATTGAATGATTCCGATCGTGCAATATCCCCCGCTGGCGGGGGTGGGGGGTGGAAATTCCACAATCGTCATTCACCGCCGCGTAGACAAAATAATCACCAGATTCAAAAACACCGTACCGGCCGAAATCCAGGGCAGGATCTTGTTGGCCTGGTCGCTGACGGTAGCTACTTTGGCTTTGGTTGGTTCGACGTAGACAAAATCGTTGGGTTCGAGGTGGAAAAAAGGCGACAGGAACACGTTGCGGTCCTGGAGGTTGACAAAACCGGTGGTGCGTTGGCCGTTCCGTTCGCGGACGACGAGTATCCGGGTGCGGTCGCCATAGTTGGTAATGTCGCCTGCCAGGCCGAGTGCCTGCAGGATGGTGATGCGTTCATCGGGCAGCGAAAGGGTAGCAGGGTTTTTGACCTCTCCCAGGACCGTGAACCTGAGGTTGAGAAAACGCATATGGATGATGGGGTCGTTGAGGTATTCCCTGAGGTCGGCTTTGAGGGTATCCTTGGCTTCGGAAAGGGTGAGGCCGGCCAGTTTTTTGCGGCCCAGTTTGGGCAGTTCCACCTCGCCGGTTTCGTCGACCTTGAAGGTGGAAGCTTCATCGGTAGCGCTGCCTTGTGCGCCCAGCAGGTTAAAAGGCGCCGCGCTGCCTTCGCCCGGAGCGTAGACCTGGATAAAAAGCAGGTCGCCCCGCTGGATCTGGAGGGGCGGCAGGTCGGGGATCTCTGCCGGCAAGGCGGAAAATTCAGGGCCCTGGTTGAAATTCCGGAGTTCCTCATGGGAAACGCAGGAGGAGGTGACGAGGATCAGGGTTGTAAGGAGGATAGTTTGGAGTTTGGAGTTTGGAGTTGGCGGTTGGCGACAAATATTCGAAGAATACCCGGAACGAAGAGAGGCTGAATTTAGCGTGGAGTAAAACCCCTCGCGCAAAAAAATCCAAAAACCAAGCCCCAACGGGGCGGCATCATTTAGCGAGGGGCAAAGCCCCTCAGCGGTGGCATCATTTAGCGTGGGGCAAAACCCCTCGCGGGGTTGAACCTTAGCGAATAAGGACGTCAGTTTTCTCAAAGCTCGATGTTTTTAAAGGTCTGCCGCGTGAGCAGGTTCATGACGGCGGAATCGGATAAAAGGCCTTTCAGGTTTTCGAGGTGCGTTTCGTGGTGCAAGTCGGTGCCCAGGAAGTCGACCATGCCGTTTTTGAGCAGTTTCAGGGCCGTATCGCGTACCGGTTTGCCGTAGTAACCGTACAAAGACAAGAGATTCAGCTGGAATTCGCAGCCGACCTCCCGGAGCCGTTCATAATCGCTAAACCGTTCTTTCAGAAAGAGATAACGTTCGGGGTGTGCGAGCAAGGGCCGGTATCCTTTGGTCTGGAGCCGGAACAGGTAGTCGTGCAATTGGGGCGGCGGGTTGATGAACCCCATTTCCACCAGTACGCGGTTGCCGGGCAGGGTGAGCAGGTCGCCTTGCTGGAGGATGGCGGCAAAACCGTCGTCCATCATGTATTCGGCGGCTGCGTCGATCTGCATTTCGATGCCTTCCTGTTTGAGGGCTTTGCGGAGTGTTTCCAGACCCGGGAGGATGTTTTGCCGCCCGTTCCGGTACATTTCGGTCAGGATATGGGGCGTGGTGATGAGCCTGCTGAAACCCATGTCCTTCAGCCCTCGGATCAGAGCCAGGCTTTCTTCCAGGCTTTTGGCGCCGTCGTCAATCCCGGGTATGAGATGGGAATGCAGGTCGGCCTTCAGAAAGCCGAAATTTGCAGGCGGGGTTTCTTTTTTTCTGAAAAACAATGATTTAGTTGTCAGTTGTCAGTTGTCAGTTGTCAGTGAGGCTGGTAAAACCCCTCGCTCACCCTCTCACCCTCTCACCCTCTCACCATAATACCCCCGGTACCACTCCACAAACCGGTCAATCCCCTCCGTGACGGTCGTTTCCGGTTTGTAGCCCATGTCCTTTTCCAGGTCGGCGACATCGGCGTAGGTGGCCGGCACGTCGCCGGGTTGAATGGGCAACATTTCTTTTTTGGCCTCCATGCCCAGTTTCTTTTCGATGGCTGCGATGAAATCCATCAGTTTGACCGGGTTGTTGTTGCCGATATTGTAGATCTTATAAGGGCCTTTGGACGAAGACGGGTCGGGGTCGGCGCCTTTCCAGTCCGGGTTGCCGGTTGGGGGGTGGTCGATCACCCGGACGAGGCCTTCGACGATATCGCCGACGTAGGTGAAGTCGCGCACCATATTGCCGTGGTTGAAGACCTTGATCGGTTCGCCGGCCAGGATGGCTTTGGTGAACAGGAACAGGGCCATATCGGGCCGCCCCCAGGGGCCGTACACGGTAAAAAAGCGCAGCCCGGTGGTGGGCAATCCAAACAGATGGCTGTAGGTATGGGCCATGAGTTCGTTGCATTTTTTGCTGGCGGCGTAGAGGGAAACGGGGTGGTCTACGTTGTCGGAAGTCGAGAACGGCATGCTTTCGTTGAGGCCATAGACACTGGAGCTGGAGGCGTAGGCCAGGTGTTTGACCCCGTTGTGGCGGCAACCCTCGAGGATATTGAGGAAGCCGGCCATATTGCTTTCAATATAGGCGGCAGGGTTGACGAGGCTGTAACGGACGCCTGCCTGGGCCGCGAGGTGACAAACCGCGTCGAACTGTTCTTCGCGGAACAGCCGCTCCATGCCGGCCTTGTCTTCCAGGCGTATTTTGATGAACCGGTAGTTGGGATGCAGCCGGCTTTGAACGATCTGGTTCTCGACAATGGCATTCCGCTCAATGCCTGCTGTGGCCAGGCGGTCGTATTTCAGTTGCGGGTCGTAATAATCATTGATGCAGTCCAGCCCGAGGACATCGTCGCCGCGGGCGATCAGCCGGTTGGCCAGGTGATAACCGATGAATCCGGCCGTTCCAGTTACAAGGATTTTCAAGGTTCAATTGTTTTTATATCGTGAAATGTGCTTGAAATCAAAAGGGTGGGGGCTCAGGGGCAGTTCTGCCAGCCTGTGGTGGATGCCGTTGAGCCCGGTGGGGGCCATGCCCCGGATATCGTGAACAATCTGTACGGAAGCCGCAGCTTCGGACAGTGGAAACCCGCGGCCTTCCAGGATTTCGCGGTAGCTCAGGGTATGCAAGTCGGTGAAACCCTCGCTGAATTCGACCTCCCGGCCGTCCATCCGGAGCGAGCGGTAGGTGGTCGCTTTGCGGGCTTTGACCTCCGGCGGCAGGGTGTCGGCGTTGATGCTCAGGAACCACCGTACGGAAGCTTTCTCCAGCCGCAGCAACCCGGCTGCGCGGTCGTGGGCGCCGATATGAACGGTATTTTCCACAACAGGGCCGAAGATCCATTGCAGCATGTCAAAAAAGTGGACGCCGATATTGGTGGCGATGCCGCCGGATTTTTCAAGGTTGCCTTTCCAACTGGTGAAGTACCACTTTCCGCGGGAGGTGATGTACGACAGTTCGATATCGTGGATGACCCCGGCGGGGCTTTTTTCGATCTCTTTTTTCAGGGCGATAATGGCCGGGTGAAGCCGCAGTTGCAGGATGGTGTAAATGTTTTGGCCGGTTTCCTCCTCGATGTCCCGCAGGGCGGCGATATTCCAGGGGTTGAGCACCAAAGGTTTTTCGCAGATTACGTCGGCGCCGTGCCGCAGGCCGAACCGGATATGGGCGTCGTGCAGGTAATTGGGCGAACAAATGCTGACGTAGTCCATTTTTTGCCCGGCGCGTTTCAGTTTTTCAAGGTGGCGGTCGAAACGTTCAAATTCCACAAAAAAATCGGCTTCCGGAAAATAGGAATCGATGATGCCGACGGAGTCGTTGGTGTCAAATGCTGCAACGAGGGTATTGCCCGTTTCCTTGATGGCTTTCATATGGCGGGGTGCAACATAACCGGCGGCTCCGATAAGGGAGAAGTTGTTCAAGGTGTAAAGGTTTTTATGGTTTTACGATGAAGTTGGCTGAAAGTTGCGTTTTTTTTAGTCGTAAGTTGTAAGTTGTAAGTTGTAAGTCGTAAGTCGTAAGTCGTAAGTCGTAAGTCGTAAGTCGTAAGTCGTAAGTCGTAAGT
>CAZLEF010000057.1:0-45422 GCA_964558465.1 uncultured Lewinella sp.
CCAAGTCTCCAAATCACCAAGTCTCCAAATCACCAAGTCTCCAAATCACCAAGTCAAACTATCTCCCCCGTTTTCTCTGATCCCGCTGGATCACCGTAGCGACCTGATCGACATTCAGATTTTTGGCAATGATCGTCCGGTCCGGATCAAGCACGTAAAGTTCCGGGGTATGGTTGACAAAATATTTGGCATAAATGGACTTGTTGGTGGGGTCAAAAACGTTGATCCAGTTCAATCCGTTTTTGGCGATATAACCCTTCCATTCCGCATCGTTTGTATTGAGCGCGATGCCGTAAACCTCGACCCCTTTGTTTTTCCACTCTTTATAAAAACGAACCAGTTTGGGGGTTTCTACAGCGCAGTTTTCGCAATTCGGGTCGAACATGTAAACGATAATATAAGGCGCTTTGATGTCGTAGATCGACTTAAGGCTGCCGTCGGGGGCGGGGGCTTTCACATCGGGGCCTTTCAACCCGACGAGGCTGGCAGCCATTTCATAGGCGCGCAATTGCAGACTGTGGGTCTCCGACGAATCGGCCCAGAACGCTCTTTCCTTGGTGAAATAACGCTGGATCATAAAAACATAAACCGCTTCCGGGTCCATCAGAGTTGTTTTTTCCGGATCGTACTGCAGGGTAATCCAGTTGGCAAAAAAGCGCAGGTATTCTTTATGGTTGACCACCTTGTCGACCAGTTGGCCTGCCGATTTGTTGATCGAGTCGGCGTGTTGAACGGTCAGTTCTGTGATGTATCGTTTCAATTTATTGACGATCACCGGGGTATGCAGCAGTCGGTTATCGCTGAAATCTACGTTGTTCCAGAGTTCTGCGCGATATCGGCTGAGTTGGGCGAGCGTATCCAGCGTTCCATTGGGTTTCAGGATGGTCTGAGGATCCGGATTCTGGCCTGCGGTTTTAAATTTGGTAAAAAACGCATCCGGATATTGGGTTTGAAAAGACTGGATATGGGCTTTGCGTTCGGCCACCAGTTTGTCCTGTTCGGCTTTCAGGGTCTGATATTGCGGAGTACCCGGGGCGGCGCCTCTGAGGCGGGTCGAAACATCGTTGAAAAGAGGGTCTTGCCTGGATTGGAAAGCCAGGTTTTTATACAGCAATTCGTTATCCAGCGACCCTGTCACCTTCATTGTGTTGATGATATCGGGTGCACTGGCCCTGAGGGTAAAGTTTTGCTCGGTCGTGTTCATGATCATCTGGAAACTGATATTTCCCTGCATCATGATGAAATAGAAACCGGCAGGATATCCGGTTTGTTTTTGGAAGATAAACCGCCCGGCAGCGTCGGCAGTGGTGGTATCAACCACATAATTCTGATCACCGTAAAACCCAACCATCCGAACCTGGCCGGCGGGAGCCCCGGAGATCTGGATATCCAGGCGGGCCGGGCCAACAGGGTCGGCTGAAATGTCTTCAGCGAAAGATTGGGCGCCCTGTGCAGCGTTGTCGGATGGCACATTGGAACTGCAGGCCAGGATCACTACAAAAAACAAGGAAAAGAAAGACCACTTCATGAGCTTATAATTTTGAAGGCGCAAATTTCGGAAATAATGCTGGAAAAAAAGTTGAAAAGACGACAAAGATCATGCAGGATTGCCGGAAACCCGTTTTTCCGACCATTTCCGGATCAGCGCCGAAAGGCCTTTCAGGAGGAAAGGCTTTGCGAGGAAATCGTCCATCCCGGCTTCAAGGTACTTCTCGCGGTCGCCGGGCAGGGCGTTGGCCGTGACGGCTATGATCACGGGCCTTTCTTCCGGCGCGAACCGCCGGATGATCTGACGGGTAGCTTCCAGGCCGTCCATTTCCGGCATTTGTATGTCCATTAAAATCAGATCAAAGGAGGCTTGTTCAAGGGCTTCCAGAACTTCGAGGCCGTTTGTAGCGATGGAAGGCCGGTAACCCAGTTTGCTGAGCAAGGAAACAAATACCCTTTGGTTTACCAGATGGTCTTCGGCAATGAGTATCCGAAATGGCAGCGGGGCAGGCGCAGGCGTACTGTTTTCCGGTGAGCCGGGGTCTGCAAAATCCTGATCCGCAAAAGGCTGACGGCGCAGCGGAAGGGATATGGTAAATACGGAGCCTTCATCGGGGGCGCTCCGGACCGTTATCTCTCCGTTCATCAGTTCTGCAAGTTTGCGGGAGATGGAAAGGCCGAGACCTGTGCCTCCCCTTGATTTGGCCGCAGGATTTTTACCCTGCACAAAAGGCATAAAAACAGCTTCGATCTGGTCGGGGTTCATGCCGATCCCCGTATCTGAAATTTTGATTTGGATATCGTGTTTCTCTTTATCGATCTCATGCCCGTTCACTGAAATCCAAACCTTTCCTTTGTCGGTAAATTTGAGTGCGTTTCCAATGAGGTTGAGGACAACCTGGCGGATGCGCTGCTGGTCGCCGATGAGTTGGTCGGGCGTCCCGGGATCATAATACAACCTGATGTCGAGGCCTTTTTCCCGGGCGATGGGGGAAGTGAGCTGGATGATTTCCTCCAGCATGTTGTTGAGATTGAAAGGGTTTTCAGACAATTGTACTTTTCCGGCCTCCACTTTCGACAGGTCCAGGATATCATTGATAATGGCCAGGAGATTTTCGCCGCTGGTATGAATGGCGGAGACATATTCGTCCTGTTCTTTGTTCAAAGGCGTCATTTTCAACAATTGCGTCATGCCGATCACGCCGTTCATGGGCGTCCGGATCTCATGGCTCATAGCAGCCAGGAATTCGGATTTGGCTTTGTTGGCCGATTCGGCCTGGCGGGCGATGAGGCGGTATTCCCGGGCAAAACGGCGCGAAAGCTCCAGGGTATGCAAAATCAGAAAAGCCCAGTAGGCGACCAGAAGAAAGATGTCATGCGCAACCCAGAGGGTCAGCACATCGCCGACGGCGTAGGCCATCAGCGCCAATAATACCAGCAGGCCCGAAGCTACGTATTTATAGTTGTTGCGTTTTTCATTTTGCAATACCATCAGCAGCATGTAAAGCCCGTAAACCAGGCTTAAACCGAGTACGCCGATAAAGATCATGATGGCATGGGTAAAGAGATACGCCGGCAACAAGAGAATGGTGGATGCAATGGCCAGGATGATATTCTGTGCGACTTTCCGGGCAATCCCGTGTACGATTCCCTCAAACATGATCCCGATGAACGCCCAATAAAAATAAACGCTCAGATAAAGGGACAGGTACTCCAGCTTTAAGGTAATCCACCAGGGCAGGTCGGGTAGTACATGGTGAATAGGGTAGTTTTCCGATCCGACGATGTAATAAGTATGTATCAGGCAAAATAAAGCGAAATACAAAACCTCTTTCCTCCGGCGGCCGAACAGAAAAAGCCCCATCAGGAAAAATCCGCACATGACAAAACTGCCGGCGGCTGCGTACTCCAGAATATGGCTGTTTTCCCGAATGGAGAACATGAGGTTGTTTTCTCCGATCAGGATGGATTCCGCAGGGCCGCCTTTGTTGTGATGAAAATTGGCGATCTGCAAAACCAGTTCGAGGTCCGGCCCGTCCAGGTCAAGGGATTTGGTCATCGGCAGCCATTTGGGCGCCGTACTTTTCCGGTCGATACCCACCGTACCGTTTTGGGCAAATAACTTGCCATTGACCCAAAGCGAATAGCTGGTGTAAAAGTCAGGAATGCTTAACGCAAGCAAAGGAGGAGGCTCTTCAAAATGCACCCTCATCCGGTAAGTTGCATACCCGAACGCGGGCGTCCCAAGCCCTTCCGGTTTCAGCGCATTCCAGAGCCGGGGAAAAGGTGCAAAGGTAGAATTGCCCCAGTCTTTTCCTTTGAAACCCGATGGCGGGATCAGGGTGTCCCAATAAAACTCCCATTCTCCGGCAAGGTTGAAGGGGGTGGTCAGCACCTGGTCCGGCTTCAGTTTGATCCGGCCCTGGCGGACGGCTTCACCGGGCCAAAGCGCTTCCGGCCTGGCTTGTGAAAAAGCAGGCAGTGAAATAAAAACCAGGATTCCGGATATGATCAAACGGTTGAGCATGCAGACCACGGATGAAAACGGACAGTTAGGGAACAAGCGTTTTATACGTTATTCCGTATATAAAGTTAGGGTATTCGGTCGAAATTCATTTAAAAAAATGAAATATTGCCCGACTTTCAGGTCTAAATTCAATCGGATGAACCGGAATCTGACATTTGTATTGGTTTCAGCGCTTTTTCTGTCCGGCGCCGGCTGGCTGGGATATGGCGTGCAACACCATACCCGGAACTACCGCGCGGCCAAGGATGCATATGCTGAAAAAATGAATTACAAACAGCGCCTGACCGATTTTACGGAGTGGTTCGGTGGTGAAAAGGAGGAGGAGATTGCCGGGCCGGACGCGGAAGTGATCCGGGGCGAAATGCGCCGGGATATTCAAATGGCTTATGCACAAGGCGGGCTCTGGGGTGGGTATGCGGCATTTTTCCTGTTTTTCTCCTGGTGGTACGCCCGAAGGCGCGCCAATTTTTTATGGTTAAGAATGGGCTTGTTGCTGGTGGCGCTTGCCTGTTTGTTCCCCGGATTGACTGCGCCCATGCTGGAGATCTCGGCTTATGAAAACGATTTGAAAATACCCATCAAACTTAAAACTTCTTTTTTTTCGCTGGACATCGACAAGACCCAGGTTTTTGACGGGGAAATGTATTTTTATTATCAAAGCAAGTCGGTGATTGAATTGATCGCTTTGTTGCTGCGTCAGCACAACTGGGTGGTGGGCATCAGCATTCTGTTGTTCAGCGTGGTGATCCCGGCGGGTAAAACCACTTTGCTGCTGTGGTCAATAGCCGCCAAAAAGGCGCCCCGCAACCGGGTGTTAAACTGGCTGATGCTGAAGGCGGGCAAGTGGTCGATGGCAGATGTTTTTGTCGCCGGCGTTTTTCTGGCTTTCCTGGCCTTCAATAATATGCAGACAGGCATCGCCACCCAAAGCAGTATTCTGCCCGGCATGTACTTTTTTCTGGCTTATGTTTTGCTGTCGGTCGGAGGGGCGGGTTTGGAGACGGGAGAAAAAAGTGCAAACTGAGGGGAGTAGGGGAAGGGGTGCATGGTTTCAGTGTTTCATGGTTTCACGTTTGACCATGAAACCATACAACCATGAAACCATATAACCCTAAGCCGTTCTAACGCTCCTTGTACATTTTCAGCAACCGTTCCTTCCCACTGTCCATCATTTTTAGGTGGAGCGAATCTTCAGTCAGCAGTACAATTTCGACAGCCTTTTCGGTAGAGGCCTTATTCAGGGTGTCCAATGTGAAAAGGTACTGGGCATCGAGGTAAAAAGTACCCGCTTCCTTGTGATTGAGGGTGCTTAGGTAAACGTACCCCTCCTCTCCCTGGAATTCGAGTGAAATTTCAGCGGGATCCACCTCGACGGTATCCCCTTGTTCGAGGATCAGGGCGCCGCGCCATACGCCGGTCAACTGGCCGGCGTGATAAGGTTGGCAGGCCGGCAAAAGCAATGCGATCAGGACCAGGGCCACTGAAGTTTTAAAAATACCAGGCATCATTTTACGACAGTTCTTATAACAACTGAAAAGGTCCGGTTGGTCCAAAAGTTTTATCCGGATGAATTTTTAGCAAAAAATTAAGAGAACAACGGGTGGAGAACCAGGAAGGCCACTGCCCCGCCAATGAAACCGAGGGCGGCCAGCCAACTGATTTTTTTCAGGAACCAGATAAAGTCGATGCGCTCCATGCCCATTGCCGCTACTCCGGCGGCTGACCCGATCACGAGCATGCTGCCGCCTGTGCCGGCTGCGTAGGCGATAAAATGCCAGAGTTTGTGGTCCAGCGGCATATCGTACATGCCCATGGAGGCTGCCACCAGCGGGACGTTGTCGATGACCGCTGACATAAACCCGAGCAGGATGATAACGATATCCTGGTTGGGCACCGCGGCCTGGAGTTGTTCGGCCAGGTACCTCAATCCGCCTGCGCCGCCGACGACCACGGTTTCCAGCGCTGCAACAGCCATGAGGATGCCCAGGAAAAACAATATGCTCGACAACTCAATCCTCGACAGCGCCTTGTGGCCGGAGTACAGTTGTTTGCGTTCTTCCGTGAAGTCCTCTTCGGGATGGATGAATTCCGAGGTAAGCCAGACGATGCCCAGGCTCAGCATCATACCTACATACGGCGGCAAATGGGTAATGGTTTTAAAAACAGGCACAAATATGATGGCGCCGAGGCCCATGAAGAGCATGGTCCGGCTGCTCAGGAGTTTGCGCTGCGCAGGCGGTTCCTCCGGATTGATCGTTACTTCTCCTTTAAAAACCGGCAAAAACGAAGCGATCCAGAATGGAATGATAAAACAAACGATGGATGGAATGACCAATTCTTCAATCAACCCGATCGAACTCACCCGGTTGCCGATCCAGAGCATGGTGGTGGTCACATCGCCAATGGGCGACCAGGCGCCGCCGGCGTTGGCTGCGATCACGATAAGGGAAGCGTACCAGATGCGTTCTTCGCGGTTGTGGATCAGTTTTCGCAAAAGGGTGACCAGGACAATGGTTGTCGTCAGGTTGTCGATGATGGCGGAAAGGATGAAAGCCAGGATGCCGGTGATCCAGAGCAGTCTTTTTTTGCTTCGGGTATTGACCCAACCCTTCAGCACATCAAAGCCCCTGTGCAGGTCGATCAGCTCGACGATGGTCATGGCGCCGATCAGGAAAACCAATATTTCTGCAATTTTCCCGATATGGTGCAGGAGGACGCTGGTAAACCCCTCTTCGAGGTCATGGGTAAGTTCGCCGCCGGTTACCGCAAATATTTTGTCGTGGGTGTCGATAATGGAAAGATCGCCGTTATGGAAACCCAGGGCCAGCAATGCCCAGCAAAGGGCGCCCATCACAAGGGCGGGGACGGTTTTGTCCAGTTTCAGCGGGTGTTCAAAAACGATGATAAGGTATCCGATAATAAAACAAACGACGACGGCAGTCAGCATAAGATTAGGCTTTTGTTGGTTTGGATGGTCGTAAAATTAAACTTTGTACTTAAAAAACAACAGCTATTCTTCTTAAAATTAAGAATAGTTTCACCTGGAACCAATTTAAGGCTGATATCGTTGGCAGTACCGGGCGATAATCGTATTTTTGCGCGATTATTTGAAAAGGTATAAAATGGTAAGGATCGGCGACATTGAATTAGGTGATTTTCCGTTATTGCTTGCACCCATGGAGGACGTGAGCGATCCGCCATTTCGCGCACTTTGCAAACAGCAAGGGTGCGACCTGATGTACACCGAGTTCATCTCGGTGGAGGGCCTGATCCGGGATGCGGCCAAAAGCATTCAAAAGCTGGATATCTATGATCAGGAACGGCCCATCGGCATCCAGATTTTTGGCGCCGAACTGGATTCGATGGTCCGTGCAGCCGAGATCGTGGAAGCCGCCCGGCCCGAAATCCTGGATATCAATTACGGCTGCCCCGTGATGAAGGTTACCTGCAAAGGCGCCGGAGCGGGCATCCTCCAGGATATTCCCAAAATGGTGAAACTCACCGAAGCCATTGTCAAACGAACCCGGTTGCCTGTCACCGTCAAAACCCGGCTGGGGTGGGACGAAAACACCCTTTATGTCGAGGAGGTGGCCGAAAGGCTGCAGGATGTGGGCGTCCAGGCCATGAGCATCCACGGACGCACCCGCAAACAAATGTATAAGGGGGAAGCAGACTGGACGCTGATCGGCAAAATTAAAGACAATCCCCGCATTCGCATACCGATCTTTGGAAACGGAGACATCGACAGCCCCCAAAAGGCAGTGGCCTGCCGGGAAAGATACGGCGTGGACGGGGTCATGATCGGCCGGGCAAGTATCGGGTATCCCTGGATATTCCGCGAGGTCAAACATTATCTGAAAACAGGAGAGATCCTTCCGCCTCCTACTGTGCAGGAAAGGGTGGCCGCCGCCCGGCAACACCTGGCCCATTCCGTTGAATGGAAGGGCGTCAAGCTGGGCGTCCTGGAAATGCGGCGTCATTACACCAATTATTTCAAGGGGTTCGAAGGTGTAAAAATTTATCGCAGCGCACTGGTCACCCAAAACGAACCGGAAGCGTTGTTCGCTATTCTGGATGAAATGGAATCCGTTTTAAGCAACCAATCCGAAACAGCCTTTGTTGGCGCCGGCGCCTGAACGGCGGCTGCGGCGGCCCCGGATGATACAAACTTGATTTTGTGGTATTTAATTTGCACCCTCAGGAACGGGAGATCTTTCAAAAGGTCGGCGAATCTGCCAAAGCGCTGGGTTATCCGGCGTATGTGGTCGGAGGGTACGTCCGGGATCGTTTATTGGCCAGACCGAGCAAAGATATCGACATCGTCTGCGTCGGCAGCGGTATTGCCCTTGCCCAGGAAGTGGCCTCCCGGCTTTGGCCCGTTCCCAGAGTGGCTTTTTTCAGCCGGTTCGGGACGGCCATGCTGAAACACAACGGCCTCGAAATCGAATTTGTCGGCGCCCGGAAGGAATCCTATCGTTCCGACTCCCGCAACCCCTCCGTCGAGGAAGGCGCCCTTGAAGATGACCAGAACCGCCGCGATTTCACCATCAACGCCCTTGCCGTCAGCCTCAATGATTACGATTTTGGCACGATCATCGACCCCTTCGGCGGGCTCCACCACCTGGAGCAAAAAATCATTCAAACTCCGCTGGAACCTGGAAAGACTTTTTCCGACGACCCGCTCAGAATGATGCGCGCGATCCGGTTTGCGACCCAACTCGGGTTCCGGATCCAACAGGAAACATTTGAAGCCATCCGGCAACACAAACAAAGGATCAATATTATCTCTAAAGAACGGATCGCAGTCGAAATTAATAAAATACTGGAAGCTCCTGTTCCTTCCGTCGGGTTTAAACTGCTCTTCGATTCGGAACTCCTGCAACTGATACTCCCGGAAGTGGCCGCCCTCCAGGGAGTGGAAGTGCGGAACGGTATCGCCCATAAAGATAATTTTTACCATACTTTGCAGGTGCTCGATAACCTGAGTAAAAAATCCAAAGACCTTTGGTTGCGCTGGGCCGCTTTGCTGCACGATATCGCCAAACCGCCTACCAAACGTTTTCATCCCGAACTTGGCTGGACTTTCCACGGCCACGAAGCTTTGGGCGCCCGTATGGTTCCCGTTATTTTCCGAAGGCTTCGGTTGCCGATGGACCACAAACTCAAATATGTTCAGAAACTGGTCGAGTTACACCTGCGACCGATCAGCCTCACAAAAGAAAATATTACAGACTCAGCTATTCGCAGGCTGCTCTTTGACGCCGGCGACGATATCGACGACCTGATGCTCCTCTGCGAAGCCGATATTACTTCCAAAAACCCGTCAAAAGTGCAGCGATACCTCGAAAATTACGAACTGGTGCGGCAAAGGCTCGAAGAGGTGGAGGCCAAAGACAAATTGAGGAACTGGCAACCGCCTGTTTCAGGCGAACAAATTATGGAAACCTTTAATATCCCTCCGTCAAAAGAAGTGGGCGTTATCAAAAATGCCATCCGGGAAGCGATCCTGGACGGGGAGATCGAAAATGAACCGGAAGCGGCTTTTCAGTTCATGCTGAATGAAGGCAGGAAATTGGGGTTGAAGCCGGTAAACGGTAGCCGGTAGACGATCATTTTTCCGTCAACCATATACCGTCAACCGTCTGTCAAAAAAACAAACTATGCGCATATTATTGGTTGAAGACGAAGAAAGCATCCGGGAACCGCTGAAGCTCAACCTGGAGATTGAAGGGTACGAAGTCGTCACGGCCGGAAACGGGCGCACGGGCATCAAACGCTTCAATGAGGAGTATTTTGACCTGATCATCCTGGATGTCATGTTGCCGGAAATGGACGGTTTCCAGGTTTGTGAGCAGATCCGGCTCACCAATACGGAAGTGCCTGTCATTTTTCTGACGGCCAAGGATGCATCTGCCGACCGGATCAGCGGCCTGAAGCGAGGGGCCGACGACTATCTGACCAAGCCGTTTGCTTTTGAAGAATTGTTGCTCAGGATCGGTAACCTGATCAAGCGCACCAGCAAGTCCCCCGAAAATACGCCTGAAATTTATGAATTCGGCGGCAACCGGATCAATTTCGCCACCTACGAGGCGCTGGCCGGCGGCCACCAGATCAACCTCACCAAAAAAGAAGCCATGCTGCTGAAATTACTGATCGATCGCAAAAACGAAGTCGTCAGCCGGCAGCAGATCCTCCAATCCGTATGGGGGTACGACGTGTATCCCTCCACCCGGACCATCGATAATTTTATCCTGTCCTTCCGAAAATATTTTGAAAAAGACCCGAAGAATCCGGTTTATTTTCACTCCATCCGGGGGATCGGGTACAAGTTTACGCCGAAGTAGTTGTCAGTTGTCAGTTGTCAGTTGTCAGTTGTCAGTCCGGTAATTGGGGAGTCGAATCAACAAATCAACGAATCAACGAATCAACGAATCAACGAATCAACGAATCAACGAATCAACAAATCAACCACGCGTACCGCGTGGCGCGCACATCAACAAATCAACATCTCTTAATTAATACCGGAATCCTCCTCAAAAGGATCAGCGTCAAATTCGTCTTCAAAATCCCCTTCGCCTTCCAGCGGGATGAGGTTTTTGCGGAACTTGCCGCAATCCAGTTCGATGCCCAGGTCGCCCGGAGGGCGGAAGAAACGCACGGCGGGGTCATATATTTCGGTGGCGTCTGCTTCGAGGCGTTTGATGAAATTGCGGAAAAAAGGTTTGGCCATATAAGCGCCCTGGCCCATATCGATGGATCGGAATGCGACCCAGCGATCGTCGCCGCCTACCCAGGTTCCGACAACGAGGTTGGGTGTAATGCCGATAAACCAGCCGTCGGCGTAATCGTTGGTGGTACCCGTTTTGCCGGCAACGTCGCTTTTTAAAGCGCCGCCGACATTGCCGGCGTACCGCAGCATTTCCACCATCACATAATTGGATTGCGGGCTGAGTGCGGGTCTTGGCGAGCTATGCGATTTGTAGATCTCATGGCCGTTTTTATCTTCGATCCGGAGCAGGTAGATCGGTTTATTGAACTGGCCGTTGTTGGCAAAGGTCGAGAAGGCGCCGGTCATTTCCGTGACCGTCAGGTCGGCGGCGCCCAGGGCGATGCTGGGTTGCCGCGGCAGGCGGCCTTTGTTGATCCCCATCTGGTAGGCCAGGTCGATCACCGGGTCGGGGCTGGCCAGTTGTTTCATGAGGTACGCCGAAACGGAATTCACCGATTTGGTCAGGGCTTCGCGCAAGGTCAGCGAACTGCCGGTGTATTTGTTATTGGAGTTGCGGGGTGTCCATGGCTGGATCAGGTTAAAATTCCCGTCGCCGGGGGAGATGGTCACCGGCACGTCAAATACCTCGTTGCAGGGCGACATACCCTGGTGGTAGATGGCGGTGGCGTATACGATCGGTTTGAAGGTAGAACCGACCTGCCGGTTGGTGGTGACGTGGTCAAACTGGAAATACTTGTAATTGACGCCGCCGATCCAGACTTTGACAAATCCGGTTTTGGGGTCTACGCCCATGACGCCGGTTTGCAGGAACATGCGGTGGTAGCGGATGGAGTCGAAGGGTGACATAACGGTGTCCTTCTCCATTTCCTTGTTTTCATAGGTGAAGACCCGCATTTCCACCGGGGTATTGAATTCTTTGTCGACGGCTTTTTGCAGGCTTTTCCAACTGGCTTTCAATTCGGGGAAGGCCGGACTGCGGAGCACTTTCCGGTATTTGGAAGCCAGTTCCGGGGAGATGAGTTTGCGCTTGACCAGGTCGGCGATCAGCCCTTCTTCTTCTGATTCGCGTACGATGCGTTCCACTTCGCGGTCGTCGGGGTGGAAGGTCAGGTCGTAATCATTGGAGAGTTCCTTGGTAACTTCATCGAGGTACTGGATGCGCAGAGCCTGGTACCGATCCGATTCGCGCATGATCCGTTCGAGGGCTTCCTTTCTGTTTTCCAGGGGGATTTCGGTTTCGGTACCGGCCTTATAGGTCCAGGGGTCGCGTTTGTTCCAGTGTCTGAAGAAGGTTTTCTGCAACTGTTTCATATGCTTCACCATTTCCTCTTCGGCCAGTTGTTGCAGCACGGGGTCGATGGTGGTATAAATGCGGAGGCCGTCGCGGTAAATGTCGTAGGGTTGACCGTCGGGTTTCCGGTTCTCGGGGCGGTCGAGGATGTTTTTCACCTCCTTGCCCAGTTCCATCCGGAAGAAGGGGGCCAGGCCTTCGACATGGGTTTGCCGGGCGAAACGCAGGCCCAGGTTTTTTTGCCGGAGGGTATCGTATTGTTCCCGGTTGATGTACCCCATTTTTTCCATTTGTTTCAGCACCACCATCCGCCTGTGCAGAACGGTGTCGGGGCGTCGCAGGGGGTTAAAAAGGGCGGAGTTTTTCAGCATGCCCACGAGGGTGGCGGCTTCGGTGATATTGAGGTCTTTGGGTGATTTGGAAAAGTAGACCTCGGCGGCGGCGCGGATGCCCTGGGCGCCGTTGATGAAATCGTATTTGTTCAGGTAGAGTGCAATGATTTCCTCTTTGGTATATTTTCTCTCCAGACGGGTGGCGATGATCCACTCCTTGAGTTTTTGAATGATGGCCTCCGGTTTGTTTTTGGAGCGTTTGCCCGTAAACAGGAGCCTGGCCAATTGCTGGGTAATGGTGCTGGCGCCGCCTTTTTTGCCCATAAAAATGACGGCCCGGCCCAGGCCCCGGAAATCGATGCCGCAATGCTGGTAATACCGTTTGTCCTCTGTGGCGATCAGCGCCTGGACGAGGTAGGGCGACAATTCTTCATAACCCGCCCGGACGCGGTTTTCAGTGTAAAATTTGCCCAATACGTTTCCGTCGTAAGCAAGTACCTGGGAGGCCTCATTGCTCTTGGGGTTTTCGAGGTCTTCGATAGAGGGCAAATTGGTGAAGGACAGGGCGATGAAAATGAGAAAAACGAGAAGAATTCCGCCGAAGGCGAGGCGCCACATCCATTTTACAATGCGTTTGTGGCTGGTTTTTTCGGCCCCGTTGAGTAATTGATCGATGATTTGGCGCATGATAGCGGTTGGTTCAGGGTTGCTCGAATTGAGTGCAAAGTTAAGCAAAATGTTTTAAAGATGAGCGGGTTGGGTGGGAATGTGGAAAACTAGTGGGATAAACTAGTGCCTTCGGCACGAAATACAGGGCCAATTTTTTTAGCCACGGATCTGATCCGTGTCATCCGCGTGATCCGTGGCCAATAATTAATGCCAGCAGCACATTTATCGCCTTTTATTTAATGCCGGCAGCACTAGTTCAAAAAATGTCTGTTTTTTACCACTACCGGCGCCTTTTCCTGCAGCATATTTGGACCTGAAAACACCAATTGACACAAAAGATGGAAAGACGAAATCTGCTTCAGGTCGCCGGCTTGTTTGCCGCCGTGGGCATGATTCCCAAAACAGGATTCGGCGCCAACCCGGGCGCTTTGACGGTAAAAGGCATCCCCGACCCGCTTCAACCCTTTTATCTGCCGCCTCTGGGGCCCCTGTCTCACAAAAATAGTATGGATATTCGGGTTTGGGTGCGTTCAGAAATGACGGGCGGCGTATATTCGTGTGTCGAATGCGCCGTTGCGCCCAAAGTCATGGGGCCGCCACCGCATTTGCACAAAGAACTGGACGAGTTGATGTTTGTGCTGGACGGCACAGCGAGTGTAATGGTTGAAAACGAGGTTGTGGAGATCTCCGCCGGCGGCTGGCATTTCCGGCCCAGGAATCTGCGGCATACTTTCTGGAATGGTTCCGAGCACCCTTTGCGCTTTGTGGACATGTATTTCAACCAGCCGTTTGAGGCATTCCTGGAACGTATTTTTCATGAGCTGACACCCGAAAATGGGTTTCCCCAAGGTTCGGAGCAACTGCAACAGGAGCGAGACCGATTGAATGAACAATATGGGCTGGTTTACGCCCCGACTGCATTCGAAGACCGCCAGGCTATTGTTTCGAAATATGGTTTGAGATAAAACCTTTCAAAGTAAATGCGATGATTTTAAAAGACTTTTTGCCAGATCCATCACTTCGGACCTTTGTCCGTTGTTACCGCATTGTCCATATGCGATTCGACAGTCTGGACCCTCCACCCTTCAAACCCTATACGCCCCGGCCGGAACAATGTCTGGCCTTTTACCCGCACGACCGGGAGAAGGTGGATTTTACCGACTCCAACAAAAGTGTTTCCAATATCCCCGTGGCACTGATCGGCCAGGCATTATCGGTGACCAACCGACACATTCACGGTCATTTCATGGTGGTTCAGATCCTGTTTCAACCCGGCGGTTTGTTTCGACTGACGGGTATGCCCAGTTCCGGGATCAACGACGCTTATATCGAGGCGGACACCGTGTTTTCGAGAGAGGTGCATTGGGTCAACGAAGCCTTTTTCCATGCCCGGAACTACACGGGGATCGTACAAATCGCAGATGGTTTCATTGGAAAACTGACACGCAAGGCCGCAAAAGACAGCCATCCGATCGACACGGTTTGCCAATGGATGTTGATGAACCCGTCCGTTTCGCTGGACCTGCTGGCCCAAAAATCCTTTCTAAGTGTCAAACAATTTGAGCGGAAATTTCAGGAACGTACCGGGGTGAACCCCAAATTGTTTGCCCGGCTGGTTCGTTTTGACCGCGCCTTTCGAGAGAAGAACCTGAACCCTCACCGGGATTGGCGAAACATTGCGTTTGATTGTAATTACTATGATTATCAACACCTGGTACGCGACTACAAGGATTTCACCGGATTGAAACCCACGGATTTTCATCAACTGGAAGCCCGCGCACCCGAGCGGAGATTTGGACTTGCCGAGCATTACTATGAGACGCAAGTATAGGGATCGATTCAACTTTTCACCCGCACCCGCCCCGCATAATACCCCAACGCCTCCCGGATCATCTCCTCCCCGCAGGTCTGGTTGACGGCCACCTGGCCAATAGCGGGCAAGAGGGTGAAATTGATCGCCTTGCCTTCATTCTTTTTATCGTTGGACATGAACGCCAGCAACTCAGGGATGGCGCCTTCCGGTATGGCAAACGGCGGATAAAGTTCGAGGATAAACGATTCGATCTGTTCCAGTTCTTCTTTCGGCAGGCCGAGGACGCGGTGCGATAACCAGGCTTCGCATGCCATGCCGATCGCCACAGCTTCTCCGTGCAGCAACGGGTTTTTGCCGGTCAGCGCGTATCCTTCCACCGCATGGCCGATGGTATGCCCGAAATTGAGGGCTTTGCGGATGCCTTTTTCAAAAGGGTCTTCTTTGACGATCTGTTGTTTGATGCGCAGGGAGGGCACGATCAGGTCTGTCCAGTTTACCTCTTCGAAACGCCGGATTTTCCGGAGGTGCTGCCACTGTTTCCGGTCGGCGATCAGGCTGTGTTTGATGATCTCTGCAAAGCCGCTCCGGATCTCGCGCATCGGCAGGGTTTTGAGGAAATGGGGGTCGACAAATACCGCGCAGGGGTCGGCAAAAAAGCCGATGCAGTTTTTGACCTGCATAAAATCGATGCCCAGTTTGCCGCCGATGGAGGCGTCCACCTGTGCCAGCAAGGTTGTGGGGATCTGTATGAAATCGATGCCGCGTTTGAAGGCGCTCGCGCAGAACCCGCCCATATCGCCGATGACGCCGCCGCCCAGGTTAATGGCAAGGGCTTTCCGGTCGGCTTCCACCCTGAGCATTTCCTGCCAGATCCATTGACAGGAATCCAGATTTTTGTGGATCTCGCCCGACTGGATGGTGATGAGGTTCAGCTTTTGACTGCTGAGGGCTTCTTCCAGGTAGGGGAGACAAAAATTGCGGGTATGCTCGTCGGCAATGACCAGGACCTGGGAATAGGCGTACCGGTCGAGGAATTTTTTTAATTCCGGCCTGCAATCGCCTATGAATACGTCGTAATCGGATAATGGTAGAATTTGCATGTTCGTTCACGGGTGGTATATGATGGCTTAAAGTGGTTGGCGATGGTTCATAATGGTTCATAATGGTTCATAATGGTTCATGATGGTTCGTGATGGTTCGTGATGGTTCGTGATGGTTAACGGGCGCCAACAACAATGAACAACAATGAACCAAAATGAACAACAATGAACGATAACAAACAAATAACAAAACTTCCCTCCGGGGATTATTTAAATAACAATATGCGGTCAAACGCCTTTCGCCTTAAACGACCAGGTGATCCTCACCTCCGCCACCTTTTCGCCGTTGACCTGGATGCCCTGGGAAACAGCCGTCAGGGTTTGCCCTGCCCCGGTTTCGATGGCCTTTTGAATGGTTGCTCTGAAAGCGGAGCCGTCGGTGCAGGTAAAGGTGGTGAGTGAGTTGGCTTTTTTGACAAAAACGGCCTCAATAGAAACCACCAACATGGAAATTTTGCCTTTCCCCTCCATCGACAAAAGTCCCAAAACACCGGTGGACAATTCAGCGGCGCCACATAAGGCCGCAAAATAGGTCGACCGGAAGGGATTTTGTGTCCGCCACGAAAACGGGATAGTCACTTCGGCCCGGTCATGGGTACACGACCGGATGCGCACGCCCCAGAATACCAGCGTCGGCAACTGCCTGAGGTAGTAGAACCACATTTTCCAGGGCGTGTTTAATTTAGTCGTAAGTTGTAAGTCGTTAGCCATGAGTTGTCAGTGGACAGTTGTCAGTTGTCAGTGCGGCAAAATTCAGCAAAAAATCCTCCCTTTTGAAAAACTCCGCCCGGCTTTTTTCTATAACCGGTCAAAATATCTACTTTTGGGACGCAAAATGCAAAAGCAGATATGAATTTACACGAATACCAAGGAAAAGAGCTGCTGAAACGTTACGGCATTGCTATTCAGGAAGGCATTCTGGCCACTACGATTGAAGAAGCCGCCGCTGCGTACGAGCAGATTGCGGCTCAGTCCGGCTCCCGGTTCGCCATTGTCAAGGCGCAGATTCACGCGGGCGGGCGGGGCAAAGGCGGCGGCGTCAAAGTGGTCAAAAGCGACGACCAGTTGAAGGAACATGCCGGCAATATCCTGGGTATGATGCTGAAGACCCCGCAAACACCGGGTGGCTTGAACGGTCCGGGCAAGCTGGTGCGCAAGGTGCTGATCGCGGAGGATGCCTACAAACCCGACTTCGATTCGTGTAAGGAATTTTATATGTCCATTCTGATGGACCGCCAGAAAAAACGCAACGTCATTATCTACTCCACGCAGGGCGGGATGGATATCGAGGAAGTGGCCGAACATACGCCGCACCTGGTATTCAAGGAACATATCGACCCCACCCTCGGCCTTCAGGCTTTCCAGGCGCGAAAAGTGGCCTTCAACCTCGGGTTGAGCGGCGACGCCTTCAAACATATGACCAAATTTGTGACGGCGCTGTACACCGCCTTTGTGGGCGCCGACGCTTCTTTGTTCGAGATCAACCCTTGTCTGGTGACCGGCGATGGCAGGGTCGTTGCTGTGGACTGCAAAGTGTCCATCGACGACAATTCCCTGTTCCGCCATCCCGACCTGGCTGAAATGCGGGATCTCGATGAGGAAGACCCCACGGAAGTGGTCGCCAAAAGTTTCGGCCTCAACTATGTCCAACTCGACGGCAATGTCGGCTGCATGGTCAACGGCGCAGGCCTCGCGATGGCCACGATGGACATCATCAAACTCTCCGGCGGCGAACCGGCCAACTTCCTGGATGTGGGTGGTACGGCCGATGCCAAACGGGTGGAGAACGCCTTTCGCATCATCCTGCGCGACGAAAGGGTAAAAGCCATCCTGATCAACATCTTCGGAGGCATCGTCCGCTGCGACCGGGTGGCGCAAGGCGTGGTGGACGCGTACAAGAACATCGGCGATATCAAAGTGCCGATCATTGTTCGCCTGCAGGGCACCAATGCCGACCTGGCCAAACAGATCATCGACGAATCCGGGCTCCGGGTGCGGTCGGCTATCCTGTTGCAGGAGGCGGCAGATCTGGTCAGCGAGGTGCTGAGGGAGGGGTAGGTTTTCAGTCTGCAGTCCACAGTCTCCAGTCCACAGTCTGCGGCCGTTTACCTTTATCAGTCCATTTCCAGTTGCCGGCGATTTGCCGTACAAGTGAACTGAGCGGAGCCGAAGTTCAGTCTTTGCCCGCCAAAGCCGACGCCGGATAGGGCGTTTTAAACATTTTCCCCGCCATGATGCCTGCATAACCGCTGCAAAGCAACCAGTCTGGCCGTACCGGTCAGCGTTTCGAATACCGGTGTCGGAGGTTCTTCTGGCAGCATGAGTGATTCGATCCTCTCGGCGTTTGCCGGGGTTGAATCGATCACCCGGGGTAACCCTTGCAGAACCAGGGTTTGCTGCACGCCAGGCGTATCCTGTTCCCCGTGCGTGCCGGCAGAATACCCGCTGAGGTACAGGAAATGCCGGCGGCCGTCAAGAAAATACGAATATTTGAAAGGGCCGTAAATAATCAAAGGTTCCACGCCGCTGATGATGATTGCGTGTGATTTTTCGGAAAAATATACGAATGTACAAACCCGGCTGCCCAGAAAAAGGAAAAGGAGCACGGGGCCGATAATGATCAAAAGTATGAGTAACACGACGACCCAGGGCGCAAAGGAATCCATTACTCCGGGTACAAGGGGGAATCCGGTCAATAGATAAGTAATTACAAATGCGATCGCACCCGCCACGGAATAGGAGTAAAAACGGCGTATATATTCCAATGGCTGTACGCGGAAGCGGAGCAGGGTTTGCCCCCGTTCAACGGAGGGAGAGGAAGAAGAATCCATAACAGGGTTATCGGTTTTTAGGGAAAACTGCCGGGAGCCTGTAAAAGTTCCAACGGCGTGAATTGGCAATCGCAAATATTGGTCAAAAAATTGCACTTTCCAATGTCCGGTCGAAGTCAATTTTTTCGCATTGGAAAGTGCAATTTCAAACTTCATTGCAGCAACCCGTCCAAAAACGACTTGTCCGACCCGTTTCCGTTATTTTTGTAGACCACGGTCATATTCCCGGTTTCCGGGAAATAAAGTACATTGGCTTCGATGCCCGCCGAGCTGCCGTTGTGGCCGAAGCCGATGCCGGCGCCGGTGCGCCAGAGTTCCAGCCCAAGACCGTATTCACAAAAGGTATTGTCGCAGTTTTCCAATTGCACCTGTTTCATCATTTCTACCGACGCAGGCGAAACGATGTCGCCTTCCATCAGGGCTTTGATGAATTTCATCAGGTCAACGGCCGTGCTGACGATGCCCCCGTCGGCTTTGCCGTCGGTGTCCGCCCGGTCCCACCGGCTGACGTCGAGCAGGTTTCCGTCGCCGTAGATATCGGCATAACCGCGGGCCACGTTGCGGTCGTCCCGCTGTTCGAGGTAAGTGTCGGTGAGCCCGAGCGGGGTGAAGATGAGTTGGTCCAGGACTTGTTGTACGGTTTTTCCGGTGACGGATTCGATGATCTGCCCCAACAGCCAGTAGTTTGTATTGCTGTAAGCGTACCCCTTGCCGGGTTCGAAATGCAGCGGTTTGCCGTAAACATATTCCTCCATCAATTGATCAATGGTTTTTTTATCCATAGCTTCCGGGTCATTTACGAGGTCAAGCTTGTAACGGGTACTTTCGTTCGGCGGGTCAAATATGCCGGAAAGATGGCTCAACAGATGCCGGACGGTTATTTTTTCCGCGCCGGGAATCCGGCCTTTTACCTTGGGCAGTTTTTCGGAGAGTGGATCGTCCAGTTCCAGTTTACCCTCCTCCACCAGGCGCAGAATGGCCGTTGCGACAAACATTTTGGTGATGCTGCCGGTGCGGAACGGCGTATTGGTGCGCATAGCGGTCCGGTGTTCGAGGTTGGATTGTCCGGTTGCCCCTACCCAAAGGGGTTCGTTCCGGCGGGCAACCAACAGAATAGCGCCCGGCGAGCCGGTGTTTTTCCGGTAGTTTTCCAGTTGCGCCAGGTATTCCTGATGACGGGGGTGGTTGGCGTAACTGACGTCCGAAGCGGCGTCAGGCCTGGGGATGAAAATGTCTTTTACACAGGCTGAAGCCCCCAGCGCGAGCCCAAAAAGGATGATCAGGTTTTTCATGGATGTAAATCATTTAAAGGGTTGAAAGCGGGTTCCAAAATGGATGGTCTTGTGCGGCAATACCGGCGCCCCGCCGTAGTTGAACGGCATTTCGCCGAACAATTCATAGCGGGAAAAGATGGTCAGGTCCCTGAACCGGTAGCCCAATCCAAGCCCGAGGGTGGGCATGATCTTGTGCAGGCGTTGGGAGGCCCCCAGGAAGCTGTCGTCCGCCGGGCGGTAACGTTTCAGGTCGGAAACGAGGTGGAGATAACCGGCGCCGATGGTGGCGTCGGCAAAAAAACGGCCGATCGACTTGCGGTACCCCAGCTCGGTACTGACAAAAACGCCCTGCTGGAAGCCATTGTGGCGATAGTAACCCAGGTTGAGGGTTTGCAGCAATTGGCGCTTGTCGTTTTGCCGGTAGTAAAACTCTGTGCCGATCCGCACGCCCCAGTTCGGGTTTTTGAAAAAGCCCCGTAGATTGGGCAGGCTGACCGATTCGGAAAAAACGCTGACGGTAATGGGCATCGAAATCTTTTGCACGCCGTCCTGTGCGCTGAGGCTGTTTAAAATCAGGAAAATCAGCCCTGATCCCAATACCAACAGCCGGTTTTTAAACTTGAAATGAAATTTTCTGAATCTCATGTACGGATAATTTTTTAATGAAAAATCGGATGACTTCTTTGGTCTGAAGACATTGCAAACATGGGGGCAAAACGATCCGTTATTCAAGCTGAATGGCGGTGAAGCCGTCCAAAATGGGTGTCAACCAGCATTTCAGGCCATCTGAATGCCTTTTTTGGCATTTCCAGCGGGTTTGCGAACCCGCTGGCGGTTTCAAGCCGTTTTTTTGCCGGTTGACGCCGTTTTCAGGTGGAGCGGACGAGTGGAAGATTGAAAATGCGGCGGGCGCGAACGACCTTTGCGGTACGCCATTTCCAACAGCGAAAATGAAATGAAAAAAAAGTATCAATGGATGATCCTCCTGGCAGGGGTGTTGCTCCTGATCGTCTCCAACACCATCAATTTTGGTACGGATGAAGCGATGACCCTGTCGCGGAAAACAGCGTACCTTTTGGTATTGGCCCTGGGGATCGCCGCTCAGTTTTTTACAATCTTATACATCGGACAGCGCATGCAACGCCGGATGCCTGGGTTGACTTACACCCTGAAACGCATCATCCGGGCTTTCCTCATCGGGGTACCGGTACTTGCGGTTTTGATGACCCTGACGGACTTCGGCCTGGAAAATTTTTCCAGTCATCCGGTGTACCAATTTGGCTGGAAATCTTTGCTGCTCAACCTGACCCAGTCTTCCGTGACCGCCATTTATATCCTGGGGCTCACCGAGGCTTTTTATTATTACGATCAGCTCAGCCGTTCGGAAAAAGAAAAAGAAGAGCTCCTGCGCATCAACCTGCACGCCCAGTACGACAGTCTGAAGCAGCAGGTGAACCCACATTTTTTATTCAACAGCCTGAACACCCTGAGTTCCCTGATTTCTGTCGACCCGGCAAAAGCAGAGAAATTTGTGGAAGAAATGAGCCAGGTGTACCGCTACCTGCTGCAAAGCAACCAGGATGAACTGACGACCCTTGGCCGGGAACTGGAGTTTATCAAATCCTACCTGCACCTCCTGAAAACCCGTTTTGGGGAGGGTTTTCAAGCAGACATCAACGTGGAGGAGGAGGCGTTACTGTACCTGATCCCCCCGCTTACATTGCAATTACTGGTAGAAAATGCGGTGAAACACAATGAAGTTTCCACCGCCAATCCGCTCCGCCTTCGCATTTTTACACAGGGTTCCGAGCGACTGGTCGTCGCCAACAATTTGCAACGGCGGGCGATCACCATCCAGTCCGGGAAGGTCGGCCTGGCAAACATCATCGCCCGTTACCGGCTGCTCAACCATCCCTATGTCGAAGTCCGGGAAACCGGAGAAACATTCACCGTCCTTCTTCCACTCATCAAAAAATCGGAAGCATGAAAGTTTTTATCATTGAGGACGAGTACCTGGGGCTGGAGCGGCTGATCAAGCTGATCGCAGAGGTCAACCCGGCCATCCATATTCTGGGCCATGCCGAGAGCATCAAATCGGCCGTGCAATGGTTGCAAAATAACCCTGCGCCGGACCTGATCTTTATGGACATCGAACTGGCGGACGGGCAGTGTTTTGAGATCTTCAACCAGGTTGATGTCCGTTCACCCGTCATTTTTACCACCTCCTATGACGAATACGCCCTCCATGCCTTCAAAGTGAACAGCATCGACTACCTGTTGAAGCCGGTCAAAAAAGAAGAACTGGCAGGGGCTCTGGAAAAACTGCAGCGCATGAAAGCACATTTCCAGGGACCTTCACCCCAGGCGCCGGTGGCCATCGGGATCGAAAACCTGGTGCGGGAGCTTCGCCAGTTCCAGCAACCAAAAGAATACCGCAAGCGCTTTCTGCTCAAACAAGGCCAGCGCTGGCTAAGTGTGGAGATTCACGAAATTGCCTGGTTCATGGCCGACGGGAAACTCTGCTTTCTGAAAACCTGGGATAACCGGCGGTTCATCGTGGACTATACCCTTGAAGAACTCGGCGAAATGCTCGACCCCGCTGAGTTTTTCCGGGTCAACCGGAGTTATATCGTCCACGCCAAAGCGGTAAAATCCATCGATAATTATTTCAGCGGCAGGCTCATCCTTCAGTTGACACCCAAAACGGAGGCGAATGATGTCGTGGTAAGCAAGGAAAAGGCTTCGGAGTTCAAGTCGTGGATGGGGAAATGAGGGCAGTCTCCAGTCTCCAGCTCTGAGTCTCGAGCCTTGAGTTCCGAGCCACCCCTCTCCAGTCACCAAGTCACCAGTCACCAAGTCACCAAGTCACCAAGTCACCAAGTCACCAAGTAGTCTCCAAGTCACCAAGTCTCCAAGTCTCCTGCCAGCGATAACCAAGCTCATTAATTTTGCCGGGCATTCCTGTAATTTTTATCCGCCTTTTGGATGTATTCGGCCTGTTTGCTGTTCCAGTCGTTTTGTACATTTTTGTTATAGTTGAGATACAGTTTTCCGTCGACGATGCTCCAGGCGTCGGGCGCAGTTTTGGCGGGGTACCCCTGGGCCCAGCCGTAGGCGCACCAGCCGCCGTATTGCGGGGCGTATTTTTCGGGGTTGCCGGCGAACAGATCCCGGTTGGCGGCGGAGGTAAAATGCCAAGTGGCGCCGTTCCAGTCAAACGTAATGCCTGCCTGGCCTTTGACCGGTTGGTTTTGGGTGAAATAGGCTACGGGGTCGTAACCTTTGATAGCGCCTTCTTTGGTAGCATAAACCGCAGCCTCTTCGCTTTTTTGAGCGTTGCAGGCGCCGGCCAGAAGGAAGAGAATGAAAAGCAGGGTGTTTTTCATGGTATTGTTTTAATTTTGTAATAAACGTCTATTCCAAACGCGGTTGATTTCCGATGGTTGATGGAGCAGGCGGCTTGTAGCATAACAGTTGATCATTCCGTCTGCAGCAGGACAGTTTGTGGTCTGCCTTGTGGAAATTGTCGAAAATGCCGGTTTGAAATTTGAATCCTTTTCTGATGGATATCCGAACGGTACTCCAACAACGCTACGAAACCGGCCTGATGCCGAGAATTGCCCGGTACATCGGCGACGACCAGGCGCGTTTCGACGACCTGATGGCGCTGGTGTTCGGCGATGACGACCTGGTCTCCAAACGAGCCTCCTGGGTGATCAGCCATTGCACGGAGCAATACCCGCACCTCATCCAACCCCATTTGGAAACCCTGGTGAACAACCTGGGGAAACCAGGGTTAAACGACTCCATCGTCCGCAGTACCGTCAAAGTGCTGGCAGAGTTGAAAGACATCCCTGAAGACCTTCAAGGCATCGCCCTCCAGTATTGTTTCGACCTGCTGCTCGACCCCGGGACGGCGGTGGCCATCCAGGTGCACGCCATGCAGACCATTTTCAATATTTCCAGAAATGAACCGGATCTTCTGCGAGAACTGAAAGAAGTGATCGAAGAACGGATGCCGTATGGAACGGCCGGTTTCAAGGCAAGGGGGCGGCGGTTGTTGGGGGAGATCGGGGAAAAAATGAAATAAAGTTGAAAATTAAGTACTGTATTTTTTGTTTTTCAACCTTATTTGTATATTTGTAGTATGGTTAAACGGTTTATAACAGAAAAAATCAAAAAGGCGCTAAACGTCTTTCCAGTTATCGGTATTATCGGACCCCGGCAGGTGGGAAAAACAACTTTAGCCAGGACAATGGAAAAAGAAGTTGGAAAACCCGCATTATTCCTGGACCTGGAGCGCAGCAGCGACCGGCAAAAGCTCATCGAGCCTGAATTGTTTTTGAGCCAGCAAGCAGAAAAATGCGTTATCATCGACGAAATCCAGCAAATGCCGGAATTGTTTCCATTATTGCGATGGCTGGTAGATCAAAATCGCGAGCCGGCGCGATTTATCCTTACCGGTTCGTCTACTCGGGAACTCATCCGGAACAATACCGAAAGTCTGGCGGGGCGCATCGCTTATTTTGAACTCGCCCCTTTTTCGCTTCTTGAAATCATCGAAACAAAAAGTATCCAGACCCACTGGTTCAGGGGCGGGTTTCCACTATCATTGCTCGCAGATTCCGATGAAGACAGCAATCTGTGGCTTGAAAACTTCATTGATACCTTTTTACAGCGGGATATCAGGAATCTGGGATACGAAATTTCAATTCCTGCCATGGGGCGCCTCATGCGTGTGTTGGCTTCCATGAATGGAAAAATTCTGACGCTGGCGGATATTTCCAATTCGATGGATATTACCGCCAAAACATTGAACAAATATCTGGATATTCTCGAAGGAAGCTTTCTGATACGGCGTTTATCCCCCAACTATCACAATACGACCAAACGTTTGGTCCGTTCGCCAAAATTGTATTTTCGAGATTCCGGGTTACTGCGCAGCCTGTTGCAAATAAGCACCCTGGAACAGCTACACGGGACCGTTTTTCTTGGATCTTCATGGGAGGGTTATGCAATCGAACAAATAATTCTTGCAATGGGGCCTAAATGGCAGTTCGATTTTTACCGTACTCATGCCGGCGCCGAAGCCGATCTGGTAATCTCCCAAACGGGAGGAAAAAAGGTACTGATCGAGATCAAATACAGTGTAAATCCCACACCTTCCCGCGGATTTTATGAATCTGCTGTTGATCTGAAACCCGATCATCAATACATTATTATACCCGAAGGCGAACCATATATGCGCAACGATTCCCAAAAAGTTTGCGGGCTGGCCAACTTTTTGCGTGAAGAATTGCCTCAATGGAACGGATTTTAAATCGAGGGAGTAAAAGTTGTTCAATTTTATGTAAATTTGCATTTATAAATCAAAATTACATAAAATGATTCCGCGGCTTCTGGCAAACAGCGTCCACGAATTGGAAAAATATTTTCCGGTTATTTATATAGGCGGTCCGCGACAATCCGGGAAAACGACCCTTTTGCAACACCTCTACCCTGAATTACCCTACGCCAGTCTTGAGAATCCAGGCACCAGGCTTCTGGCCGAAGAAGACCCTGAACGATTTTTGGCTTCCTTTCCCGGAGGCGCCGTACTCGATGAAGCACAACGTGCGCCGCATTTATTTTCCTATATCCAGGGCGAAGTAGATAAAAACCAACGTATCCGTTTTATTTTATCGGGTTCTCAGAATTTCCTGATGATGGAAAAGATAACCCAGTCTCTTGCTGGAAGGGTTGGAATACTGACTTTATTGCCATTTAGCCTGGAAGAACTGCCTGCTGAAATATCGGCTCCCCTGACGCCTGAAAAATGGGCCTGGCAGGGCGGATATCCGGTTTTATACAACCGCGGCACTCCGCCACAACTCCTGTTTCCAAATTATCTGGAAACCTACCTCCAAAGGGATGTCAGGCTATTGCAGAATGTGGGCGATTTAAACCAGTTTAACCGGTTCATGGGGTTATGCGCCGGTCGTGCGGGCCAAATGGTTAACCTGACGATTCTGGCGAAAGACGCGGACATTTCCGTCAATACAGCCAAATCCTGGTTATCGGTGCTGGAGGCTTCCTATATCCTGTTTTTTTTGCAGCCTTACCATGAAAACTTCAATAAACGCCTGATAAAAACACCGAAGATGTATTTTTTCGATTCGGGGCTCTTGTGTCATCTTTTGGGTATAACCGCAGAGGAACAACTGCATACCCATTATTTCTACGGGAATATCATAGAAAACATGCTCATGTCAGAATTGTATAAAAGAAGAAGTCATCGGGGGAAACGCCCCAGGTTCTGGTTTTGGCGAGACAGTAACGGCAACGAAGTTGATTTGCTCATCGAAGAGGACGGCAAGTTGCAAGCCGTCGAGTTCAAAGCCTCCAAAACGTTCAATACCCGTCTTTTTTCCGGATTGGCATGGTGGCAAAAAACAACGGGTTTTCCCGTCGAACAAAGCTTTGCGGTTTACCTGGGCGAACAGGAATTCCTGACCCGCAACGGAAAATTGACCCCCTGGCGGGCCGCCGCGGCACGGGATCTTGGTTGATTTCTTTGAAGGAAATGAACCCCTGAAAATAGACACTATTTCGGTCATATGACCCAGGGGGATAAACTTGGCCGTCTTATCGCTGAATATTATTTTATTTATCAGGACAACCGAATCAAAAACCTCTATGCCCGAACCCCCAAAGAGCGCTACGATACCATCACCGACGTTTTTCCGGACATCCACAACCGGGCGCCTCAGCACATGATTGCTTCTTACCTGGGCATCACCCCCGTCCACCTGAGCCGGCTGAAAAAGGCTGCTTCCGGCAGAGGCATTCGTTGAAAATTCTCCGGAACTCTAAACATTTGTTATCGTTTCCAGCCTGCCAACAGGTCTAATTTTGCCTTCAAAAAAAGGCAAAACATGAAAAAGGTAATGGGCGGGATGACGGCTGATCAGCTTGCAAACAATGGCTGGACGCCTTCCTCTGCAAACTGAACGGCTAAAAACCGACCAAACGGTGACCGGCTGCCCGGATCAATAAAAATTAACGAACTTTACCGGCATGTACGATGTCATCATCATCGGCGCCGGGTTTGCCGGCCTGACCGCCGCCCGCCGGCTCCTGGAAGCGGGCCGTAACATCCTGCTGGTCGAAGCCCGCAACCGGGTCGGCGGCCGGGTGTACACTCATTGGCTCGATGAAAATACCTATGTCGACCTCGGCGGCCAGTGGATCGGCCCAACGCAGGACCGCGCCTATGACCTCGCGCATGAACTGAACGTCGACACCTACCGCACGTACAACCAGGGAAAAAACGTCATTGCCCTGGACGGCCGGGTGAAATTCTATGTTGGGCTGATTCCCAAGATCGACCTGCCCTCCCTGCTGAACATCGACCTGGTCATCAAACGCCTGGAGAAAATGGCCGGTAAAGTCAATCTGGACCGACCCTGGGAAACCCCCGGCGCCACCAGGCTCGACAGTAGGACATTGGCCACCTTCCTTGACAAAACCGTCCGGTTCGGCAACGCCCGCAAGGTGCTGGAAGCCGGGTTGGACACGGTCTTTGCCGTCACGCCCGCAGAATTGTCCTTGCTGCATGCACTTTTTTACATCAAATCCGGCACAAGCCTCGATTGCCTGCTGAACATCGACAACGGCGCCCAACAGGACCGGTTCACCGGCGGCGCTCAATTGCCTGCCGACCGGCTTGCGGCCATCATCGGCGACCGCCTCCGCCTGGATTCACCCGTGCGCCGCATCTCTCAGGGCGGCCCAGTGGTCACCGTTTCCGGCGCCGGCTTTGAATTCCAAACCCGAAAAGTCATCGTCGCCATACCGCCTGCACTGGCCGGCCGAATCGAATACCACCCTCTGTTGCCGGCCCGGCGCGACCAACTCACCCAACGCATGCCCATGGGCACGGTCGTCAAATGTTTTGGCATCTACGAGCGGCCGTTCTGGCGCGACAAAGGGATGAGCGGGCAGGCCGTTGCCGACAACGCTCATTTCACGCAAACGACATTCGACTGCTCGCCCGCAGACGGCAGCCGGGGCATCCTGCTCGGTTTTTGCCTGGCCAACCGGGCAAGGCGTTTTCTGGAACTGACTGAAACGGAACGGCGCAAGGAGATCCTTGGCAGTTTTGTTCGGTTTTTTGGCAAAGAAGCCGCTGAACCGCTCCACTATATCGAAAAAAGCTGGGCGGATGAGGAATGGAGCCGGGGTTGTTATGCCGGCATGTTCCCACCTGGAGTCTGGACCGGTTTTACCGACGCGCTCTCCCGGCCTTGCGGGCATATCCATTGGGCCGGAACGGAAACGTCGCCGGTCTGGAACGGTTATATTGAGGGGGCGATCCGGTCGGGGGAACGGGCGGCGGCTGAGGTGGCCGGGTTGTGAATAGCTGACTGGTGAATTGAAGAACCGACCAGGCCTTGACGTGGGAGGAATTGTGCATGCGAGGGGCTTGGTTCGACCCAAATGTCAGGCAGCAATTGATGCCTCAATTGTGAAAAGGGCCGGCGGGGCTATCTTTAGTAAATAATTTTTTAAAAAAATGTGCGACACCTTTGCGGCCCTTCCCGGCCACACCTGCTCCGGTCACCTGATCTTTGGCAAAAATTCGGATCGTGAACCGAACGAAGCGCAGGCCATCCTGCGTGTGCCGGCAACAGAACAACCGGAAAAGCGTGTGCGATGTACCTACATTTCCATTCCCCAGGTCAGGCATACCTTTGAGGTTGTTTTATCCAAACCCTTCCAGATGTGGGGCGCCGAAATGGGCGTCAACGAACACGGCCTGGTGATCGGAAATGAAGCGGTTTTTACCCGGATCAAATTCGCCCGAAAGAACACGGGGCTTACCGGTATGGACATGCTTCGCCTGGCGCTCGAACGCTGCAAAACCGCGGAACAGGCCATAGAAACCATTACCTCGTTGTTGGCCGCTCATGGACAGGACGCCTGTGGAGGATACCAAAACCGGAATTTTTTCTACTCCAACAGCTTCCTGATCGCCGACCTGCGTGAGGCCTGGGTGCTGGAAACGGCGGGCGGGCACTGGGCGGCGCAAAAGGTGAAAAGCGGTTTTCGAAGCATTTCCAATATTCTGACCATTACGACGGAATATGATTTTCTAAGCGCAGGGACGGTTGATTTCGCCCAACAAAAAGGTTGGCTGAAAAGGGGCGAAGATTTCAGTTTTAAAAAAGCCTTATCTGATTGGTTTTACACGACCATGGGAAGAGGCGGAAGGCGGCAAAGCGCGAGCACGGAAATGGGAAAAGCCTGTGCAGGGGTGTTCGACCTCCAGACGGCAATGGAGATCCTCTCGGCCCACCAACCGCCAGGCGAGGAATTCCTGCCGGCAAAGTGTTCAACCGCTTCCATCTGCATGCACGCCACAGGGCTGGCCAACCCAAGTAACACCACAGGTTCGATGGTCGCGGAAATCCGGCAGGGCGGACCGCATACCGTTTGGCTCACAGGGACCTCAATGCCTTGTCTTTCCGTCTGGAAACCGTTTTTCTTCCCGGCAGGCGGCGGGCGTTCGATCCTTCCGGGGAACAACGGATGGGAACTGCCAGGGGCAACCCCGGACGATAGTCTTTGGTGGCAGGCGGAGCGATTGCACCGGGAAATCCGGAAAGATTACCCCGAAGGGGCCAGGGTGATCAAAAACGGTCGGCAGGCGCTGCAGCAAAAACTCCTGACGGCAGCAGGGCAGATTACAGCCGGTCAAACCACCCCTTCCATTTGGGACGATCTCTCGAATAACGCCCTTGCTGAATACCTTGATCTGCTGGGTGAATGGAAGGAAAAACTGCCGGCAGGACGCCTGCCGGAACGGTCGTTTAATCTGTTTTACCGAATATTTCAACGAAAGATCAACAAGGTGTTCCGGTAGCCGTTGAACATCTTTTGCAAATTGGATATTGAACATGCACTTCCCCTTCCATTACCAGACCTCCGGCGCAGGCTTCCCCTTCGTATTTCAACACGGCCTGGGGGGCAACCTGGAACAAGCGCAGAGCCTGCTGGCGGGCCTTGAAAACGTCTACCTGATCTCCATGGATTGCCGCGGGCACGGCAAAACCCCTTTCGACCCCGCTTTCCCGCCTTCTTTCAACCAATATGCCGATGACCTGATCCGGCTGTTTGATCACCTGGGAATCGGTCGGGCCATTGCGGGCGGCATTTCTATGGGCGCCGGTATTGCCCTGAACCTCGCGGTCAGGTACCCGCACAGGGTACTCGCCCTGGTGTTGGTGCGTCCCGCCTGGCTTGACCGGCCGAACCCGCCCAATCTGACGATCCTTTCCGACCTGGCGGATTTTGCCGGTACGCCGTCCGGAATGGAACGCTTTCAGTCTACCCCGGCATTCCGCAAGCTTCAGAAAGAACTGCCCAATGCAGCGCAGTCGGTGCTTGGACAGTTCTCCCGCGAGCAAGGTGAATATACCTCTGTGGTTTTAAAGCGCATGGTGCAGGATGTCCCGGTCCCGGATCTGCAATTGCTGGAATCCGTCCGCCTGCCCTGCCTGATCCTGACCGGCGAACAAGACCCCTTGCATCCCCTTGAATTTGGAACATTGCTGAACAGCCGGTTGCATCAAAGCCGCCTGGAATTAGTGGCCTCCAGGTACCTCGACGAAGTTGTTCACGCAAATCAGGTCCGGAAATACGTAAGAAAATTTATGAAGGATCTATTCGTGGATGATAATTGAGGAATTGCTCAATTCTACGACCTTGCTTCCTGTTTCAAATGCGTCTTCAATGACTTCAAAATTATTTTCAAACAGATGAATCAATACCTTGTTAACGATATTTCCCGTAGTAATCATCAATAGCTTTTTAGGTCGGCCTGTTAAAATATGGTGTTTCTGGAAATCGCTATCCTTGGAAATCACAATTCCTGATTGGCTGTCGGCAAGACGAATGATTTCCATATCGTCCGTCAGATTTTTTTGAGGTAAATCACGAGTGTGTGTAGCATCATGATTCCGATCCGCCAACCAAAACTTCAATGCTATGGGTAAGTGCGCGTCGATAAAAAATTTCATGAACTAAGCTGCTTTTACATCCAGAATGCTTTTAACCTTTAGTAGCCTCGCTGCAAAGGCCAGGCAAGCTCTGATGTCATCTTCTTCAAGGTCAGGGTAATCCTCCAATAATTCCTGGGTTGTCATTCCGGCAGAAAGTAAATCTAAAATGATTTCTACAGGATAGCGCATATTCCTGATCGTTGGTTTCCCAAAAGAAACATTTGGGTTTATCGTAATCCGAGCCAGCAAATTTTTTTCTTCCATCTTCTTTTAATTCAAAGATTACAATGCAATTTAGCATTTTTTTTGATTTCAGAACAGAAAATGGTCATTCATCATCAACACTATTCAACTTGACTGGGTTAACGGATAACTTTCTTGACGGACGAGGATTGTGCGGATGGGCACAGATATTTCTCAGCGCTCATCCGCACGATCTTCGGGAGACAAAGCTTCAATTTGGCAGTCAGCTTTTAAACGCATTATTCATACTCGAAAAATCCCCGGTTCCCTTCCAGTCAACCGCCTTGCCGGCATCGTCAAAGGTCCAGATAAAGGAGGCTTTTACGCTGAAGGGTTTGCCTGTGGTCGTAACAATGCCATCGTGTAGGACATCGTTGATCACCCGGGCGCCTTCTACCCGGAAATTGCTCGGTTCGAAATGGGTAGTTTGGGTGGTACTGCCCAATGCAGTAAAGAAACGCACAACCCCGTCTTTCCCTTTGAATTCGCCGCCGGAAGGCGCTACTGCCGGGTCGGCGCCGTTGAAAAAGGTGACATTGTCGGCCAGTTCGGCCAGAATGCCGGGGACATCGCCCTGCCCGAAGCAGGCGTATATTTTTTGAACGGTTGCAAGATTGTTGGACATGGTTAAACAGGTTTTTTAAATTTGGAAAATGGATTGTTCAGGATTTTTTTAAGCCGCCGAGCCGGTAGATCAACCACCCGGCAATCGCCCCCACAACGGTATGCCAGGCGGTATCTGCGACCGTAAGCGCCAGGGGCCAGGAAACAAACGTAGCGGTGTTGGCGAGGGACCATGTAACGGAAGTGGACATTTCAAACAGAGCGCCGGTCAAAACGGCGTCTCCTGTCGTAATGGGCGCCCGATTCATCTTGAAAAGTATCCATGTCAGCACAAATACCAGGATGAATTCGAGCAGGATAACCGGTACAGGGTTGAAATCCTCCATTTTCAAAACGACGTCGCCTAACCCAGCCAGATTCTGGTCAAAAAAACCGGCGGCGGCCAACCCATGAAAAACGCCGTTGATAAGGAAAGTGGCCACGGAAGTAACGATCCAGGCGATCAGGAATTTTTTGGTGTTCATCTCGAATGTGTTTCAGGTTGTTCTTGTTGAGTCACCCCGAATGTTACTACCGTACCTGTCCGGGGCAACCCTCCATTGTTATTATTTTGCAACCACATTGTACAACCCATAAACCGTGGGCGTTGGTAACTCTTCGAATGTTTTCTCCAAAATGGGGATCAGCGTTCCGCCGAAAGCCTGGAATTTTTCGCCCGACTCCCAGATATCGATCACCTGCAGGTTGCCGTCGGCGGATTTGAACGCCACATGGAACAGCCGCGCCGGATTTTCACCCTGCCCCGCTTTTTCCAAATCCACGAGGATTTGTTCGTACTGTGCCGGGGTCATGGCCTTAGGCTGGAAATGAACCAGGATGGCCCCTGCCGGTGCAGCGGTAAGGGCCGGGTTTCGCAGCAGGTTGTAAATTTCATAGGCTTGTGCAGGGGGAACGCTGAGGTTATTGGTTTTGAAAACCGCGTCCGTTTTGGCCACCCGGGCGTCCAGCGCCGGTTTATCCGGAAACACCCCGATGGAAAACAGCCCCGTGGGTTGCATAGCTCCGAGCGCGTGAAAGGTCCAGCCCATTTCCCAAACTCCAGCTTCTTTCAGTTTGACCACCGCCCCATCATAAAGGGCCGTAGTAGCGGATTCGGATTGAGTCAGGGTGATGAAACCTTTGTTTTGTCCAAAGGCGACCTGAAGGCCGGTCAGCATAAAAAAATAGATAAAAACCAATAGATTTTTCATGACAAATTGTTTTTAGGGGATGATAATGGGGCCGGCTCAATAAGCGGAACTGTTTGAGCCGGCCCTGAATTTTAGCTCTGTGGATTAATCCTTTTCGGGTTTGGGCTCCAGCATCGAACCGTATCCGATCTGGATAAGAGGCTCGCCAACATTGGTGATGGAGTGAGAGACGGCTTTTCCTTCCGCGTTCAGTTCTACCACGTCGGCGTCGTCAAACCGGATGGATTTACCCGTAGCCGGTATCCCCATGAATGTTCCGGTATGGGTACCCGTGATGGAAACCCGGAGCAGGAACCGGGTCGGGCTGGCCGGGACGATCTCATTGATCTGGATCTTGAAGTCTGGGAAACCCGTCATAAATTGTTTGTACAAATCAATAGCGGCATCGATACCGGCCACCGGGGCGGGGCCCACGTTTTTCTCGACGTAATCCGGGCTGCATTTGGCGGCAAAACCTGCAAAGTCGCGGCGATTCAGCGCGTCGTAAGCGGCCAGGATAGTTTTTTTGTTGGCTTCGGTTTTGGCCATGGGGTCGAGGCCCGCCATCAACTGCGCTTCGAATAATTTCTGGTCGAATTGGGTATTCAACGATTTGATCTTGCCCTTGCCATCCAGTTCGAAAACGGTGGTATAGGACGTCGAAACCTTGTTGCCGGTAGCCGGGTTGCCCATCATCGGGCCGGTGTTCGTGCCTTTGAAGATGCCCTTTACAGCGACCTTGTTGCCGGACGCGAACCAGTCCACGATCTCGTGTTTCATGTCCGGAAAACCGGCCTTGAAACCTTGCCCCACGCCTTTCCATCCCATTTTGTCGAAGGGAACAGGCGAGAAAACGATGGTTGCGGTGAAGTCTTCTGTCAGTAGCGTGCCTACCTGGTCGATTTGGCCGGCGTCAACCCAGGCGAAATAATCGGTAACGATCTTGCCCGCGTTTTTTTCCTGAGCGGAAAGGGTAACAGCGACCAAAAAAAAGAAGAACAGGGAAAGAAAGAATGAAGTTTTCATGATGAACAAATTTGAAATGGTTGATTGGTTTTGATACCCCAAAGGTCGGGGGAACGATTGCCCGGTACCAAGCTCAAAACTTGTTCAAAACCTGTTCAGAGGTGTTCAAAAAAGAAAAAACACATGTCTGCCATTTAACATCATTATTCGGAAGTTCCGGAGTCTTGAGGATGCGGGGTGTGGGTGATAACACACGCTTTCTCCCCATCGCCCCATCACAAAATCTCCGAGTCTTTAATCCAAATTATACGGTATTAGCCTGAGCGCTAATCCATCTCCTCAATCCACCGACGGATCAATTCCACTCCTTCTTTGTGCACCGTTGTCCGCCCCAATTCCGGCATCATCGCCCCCGGGTCGGTCGATTCCATCCGGAAAGGCAGGATGGATGCGTCGGGTTGGCCCGGTACAATGCTGTATAACCGTCCGCCCGATCCTTTGCCTGCGGAAACCGGCGCTTTGAAAATACCCAATCCTGCGCCGGGTTTTTCGTTGACGGTCAAATTAAGGCCGGAGGTATTGGCCGGGCCGTGTGGATTGTGGCAATGCCCGCAGTTGACGTCGAGGTAGGCCATGGCGCGGTCGTGGAGACTGCCGCTATCCGGGGTGTCCCATTGTGCGAGGAATGGAGGTTGATCCGCCGAATCAAAACCCGTGAGGTACCCCGTTTCGACCCATTGATCCAGTTGATTGACCATGCGGCCGCCATAATCATAGGGTTTGTTCAGGTTGCCCGCCTTTGGCCCGATGGGCGCAATCTTACCGTCCACATCATGGCACCCCTTGCATTGGTTGCGGTTGGGGATGATGTATTTCACTTGCATGGCGGCTCCTGACCCGGTAATCCAATCCACCGTTTTGACATCGCCCACAAGGTCCAACACGGCTTCGGTTTGTTCATCGTTCCAGATATAGGTCATGGCGTCCCACCCGGATTCCCGGTTGATGAGCAAACGGGTTTCCAGTATCCGCCGGCCTTTTTCCGGGGATCGCTTGTCGTTGTAATAAAAGAAATTTTTGATGAGGACGGTCCCCACAGGAAATTCAAACACCTCCAGGGAATCATACCTGGCCGAAACGCCTTCCGGCATCCGGACAAACCGGGATTTTTCGGCGTAATCTGAAAACAAAGGCGTATTCAGGTCGTAAGGCAGGACGCCTTTATTGGGGGTCAAGTATTTTAAATCGCCGGTAAAAAACCGGTATTCAGACAAAAATTCAAAGGGTTCGGTCCGGATATCCGGTCGGACATCCTGGTCGCCGGATTGCCGGCATTGTTGCAAAACCAAACCCGTGCTGAGCAGCAGCAGAAATGCCAATACCGTTTGTCGCATCGCAAAAAAATTAATGCAGCACACCAATTCTTACTACGCCGGGGGTAGTCACTTCCTCATTCCCTCAACCCATCCAACCCACTCAAATCAATAACGCTCAATTCACAATCAAATACCGACAAATCGGAGTTCATGTTTTTTACAATTTCCTCCGGCGCGGGGCCCTTTCCTGCGTTGAGATTGATGAATTTTACCTCGCCGTTGTTCCGGATACAAATGCCGGCCGCCTTGTCCGTTGCGGCGGGATTAAAAATACCGTCGGTGGCGATGTCCATCGTCTGGCCTTGGGTGACGGCGGCCAACAGTTTCCCCATATCAGTGGTGGTATCCACGGCGCCGGAATTTTGTTCAAATTGGTTGTCGTGGATATGGATGGCCGAGCAAAAAGGGTCGTAATCTTTGGATTCGAAAGGCCGCCCGGTGAACAGCCAACTGATGAGACTCAAACCGACCGTCGAGTGGTTTTTTATGGTGTTTTTATATACTTCTACCTCCCGGTGAGCCATAATCACGATACCCGACCCCGGCGGAAGGATGCTGACCACCGTGCCCGGAGTGGCGAAATTCGGATGGTTATTGTCTTCCACCTGATTGTCGTGTACCCTGACCTTCCAGCCGTTCGCCTGAGGCAGGTCGGGCATGTCGAAGATGAGCAGGCCGCCGGTATTTTCTTTGGCCGTATTGCCGTAGACATCGGCGTTTCGGGTATTTTCGATCTCGATGCCGGCCACATTGTGGTGCGCATAATTGTTGCGGACAATCACATTGGTCGATTGGCCTACGTAGATGCCTGCGTCGCTGGCGTAGGAGGCCTCACAATTTTCTATCAGCACGTTCTGGCAATCCACAGGATAGAGGCCGTAACCCCCGTTTTCCGGCTGGGCGCCGTCCGTCCAGGTAACTCCCATTTTCCGGAAGGTGACATTTTTACAGGCCTGCACCTTGATCGCGTCGCCTCTGGTGTCCTGAACCGTGAACCCTTCAAGCGTGAGGCCATCCGCATCTTTTACCAGCAAACCTTGGGCGCCTTCGATCTGACCCTTGAAAGAAAGCATCGTTTTACCCATGCCTGCGCCTTTGATGGTCACATTGGGGACGCCCTCCAGGGACAAAGACCGGTCAAAAGAGAACAGGCCTTCGGGCAACAGGATCACATCTCCTTCGCGGGCTGTAATCAGTTTTTCAGCCAGGCTTTTTTCCAGGTTCTCCGGGCTGAGTACGCCGGATTCCTGGTTTCCGGCCGGTTTGCAGCCAAATTGCAGCACCCCCAGGAAGGCGATGAGCAGAGGGATCGAACATTTCATTTATCAGGATTTTACCTCAAAGATACGGTAAGCTTGTCAAGTCTGGAAAAGAACCCCAAACCACCCCAAACCATCCCAAACCATCCCAAACCACCCCAAACTACCTCAAACCATCCCAAACCACCCCAAACCATCCCAAACTACCTCAAACCACCCCAAACCACCTCAAACCCTCCTCATCTCCCACCTCAACACCTCCCACATCAAATACCCCCCCACCGCAATGTACTCGAAGGCGATCAGCCCATAGTTTTCCCGGAAAGCTCCGTCCCAATAATGTGCATAACTCAGCACGATCAACCCCGACCAGAGCACCGGAAACCGCCAACGGGAGAACAGACTCAGCATGAGCGGCAGGATCAGGTACCAGGGATGGACGGTAGTGGTGCAACCGAGGTAAAACAGGATAGCCCACATGCAAAGGACGGGCATACTTTTCCAGTCTTTTCCCCGGTCGGTGAGGGACAGCAGCAGGACAAAACCCGCAGCCAGCAAGGCCAGTGGCGGACCGATCAGGGCGATCTGGTTGTAACCGGTGATTTGAAAACCCAGCCAGCGTTCGATGTAATACCAACTGGCGTTGAATTCAAATTGCCGGAAGTACAGCGCCAGGCTTTTGCCGATGTTCCGGAAGAACACCCCGTTCAGCAGGGGGATGAACAACAAGAGGATGGCAGCTCCGCTAAGTAAAAAAAAGAGGAACATCCTGGCCCAATCCTTTGCCGTCAGGTCTTTGGAGGCGTTCGTTGCGGCCTGGCTGCCCGCCATCAACAGCCGCCGGATAAAAAAGGGAAAGAACATCAGCGGGATGAGCTTGGAACCGACCGCCCCGGCCATGGCCAGTGCAGCCCCGCTGGTCCGGCCAATTTGTAAAAGTCGCAGGCCGGCCACAAAAAAGAAAACCATCGCACCTTCGAAATGCAGGTTGCCCGTGATTTCCAGGATCACCAGCGGGTTCAGCGCGTACAGCAGGGCCCGTTCGCGGGGTATATTCCAATGCGCCAGCAACCTGGGCAAAAGCCAGATCGTGCCCGCTTCAAATGCGACCAAAACGCCCCTGATCACAACGGTTGCGCCCGGTTCGTTTTGAGGAAAAATCCAGGAAGCCAGTGCAAATACACCCTGCGCCACCGGCGGATAAACCGTAAAATACTGCTGTGAATTGAGCTTGGAATACAATTCGGCTGTCAACCCGGGTACCCTGTTTTCAGGCGACAGGTAAAACACCGGCAGGTGATCGAATGGATTGTATCCGTGGATGATCAGGCGCCCGTCCCAGATAAAACGGTAAATGTCGTCGGATAGGTTGGGTTGCGCAGGCAGGAGCATTAGCCGGATGACCACCGCCGCCGCCAGGAAAAAAGTGAGATTTCCGGGATCGGCCTGGCGATAAAGCCACAGGTAAAGGGCAAAAGCGGGAATAAACAGCGCCAGGATCAGCTCAAAATCCTGCTGGCCGGGCAGATAAACCAACCCCAGGGTCAGCGCCGAAAGTACACCCAAAGCAAGTTTGCTGATCAAGGGAAGATTTTCAAATTGGGGAGGATTTGAGGATCTGAGCATTTGAGGAATTGAGGATGCGAGGATGCGAGGATGCTGCCTGCCACGCCACCGGCGTGGAGGATGCGAGGATGCGAGGATGCGCCTGACAACAATCAGCGGTCTTTAAGATTCATTGTCGGTTAATTAAACCTTGCAGGAAGCGCGAGGTTCCTTAATCCTGCACAACCTTGATCCCGGCATTCACCCTGCCGGAGCGTGGCCGGCCACCAGCATCATTTCAACCGCAAATGCCGCACCGTAAAATAAAAGATCGTGCCATACCCAAGCGCCAGCATCAGGTGGAAAAACAGAAAAGTTGTATTTTGAACCCAGATGGCGCTTGCTGCCGCTCCGAGGAAATAAACAGCCAGAATGCCTTCAAAGATCGTGGTCCACGACATTTTTCCGCTGACGTATTTGTTCTTGACGAAACTGTCCTTGATGTTCTGGATGTTGAATTTCGGGGTGCGGACAAACGGCGATTTTTTGCCCCGCCAACCTTCGATCACCGCCACCGAATTGTGCAGGGACAACCCCATGGACAGCGAAAGGAACAAGGGGAACAGGGCGACAAACCGGACGAGTGTTTTGCCGAAGGGCTGGTTTTTATGAGTTGCCTGTACGTTGGCGACAAAATAAATGGCCATGATGGACAACAAGCCGGCCAGGAACCAGGCAAAAAAGTTTTTGCTGAAACCCAGTTCAATCAGGTCGCCCAGATAAAACAACAGCGGCACACTGGAAACGCCGGTGATGAAGACAAACAAAAAGACTGTGCTGGACAGCAGATGCGCGGTGGCCTGGATCTTTTTCCAGGGGCTCAGGTCGGAGCGCCACACGGTCGGCAACATTTTTTTGGCGGTTTCCGCTCCGCCTTTCATCCAGCGGAACTGCTGGGATTTGAGGCTGTTCATTTCAGCCGGCAGTTCGGCCGGCGAAGTTACATCTTCCAGGAACCGGATATGCCAGCCTTTCAATTGGGCGCGGATGCTCAGGTCAAGGTCTTCCGTCAGGGTATCGGCTTCCCATCCGCCGGCATCCTCGATGGTTTTTCGGCGCCAAACGCCGGCGGTACCGTTGAACTGCAACAGGTAATTGCCGCGCATCCGGCCGGCCTGTTCCACGGTGAAGTGGACATTGAGTTGCAGCGCCTGCAAACGGGTGATGAGCGAATAATCTTCGTTGATATGTTCCCAACGCGTTTGGACGACGCCCACGCTGGGGTCCTTGAAATGAGGGATCGTACGCTTGAGAAAGTCAGGATTGGGCAGGAAGTCTGCGTCAAAAATGGCAATAAACTCGCCTTTGGCGAGCGGCATGGCATCCCGGAGAGCGCCGGCTTTATAACCCTGGCGGTTTGCGCGACGGATCTGTTCGATCTGGAAGCCTTTGGCCTTGTATTCTTCCACTTTCAGGCGGGTAATTTCAACCGACTCGTCGGTGGAATCGTCCAGAACATGGATTTCGAAACGGTCGCGCGGATAGTCAAACCGAACGATACAATCGATCAGCCGGTCCATTACATACAGTTCGTTGAAAACCGGGAGTTGAATCGTGACAAAAGGCCAGGATTCCTCTTCCAATTCATCCACCAGGCCTGTCCCCGTGCCGCTGAGGTTTTGTTTGGCGGCGGAACCTGCCAGGGCCAGTTTGCGGGAAGAAAGCGCCGGGCTGTTCCGGGCTGCCGCCAGTTCCGGGAAAGGTTCCTGGTTTCTGTTTTTTTTGTAAAAATAGAGCAGGTTAAACTGCAGAAGACAGTAAAGGGTAATGTACAACAAGGAAAGCGTGTAAATCCCTAAAACAACAAATGCAATGACGGACATGGTCTGATAATTATTCGTTTCTCAATGGTTGAAACCTCCATCAATAGACGCAAATAAAAAAAAATGTAACAGGGCTTCGCCAAAGTTTAAAAATGGTCCAGAGTATTTTTTTTCCTGCCAGAAACGAACCCCGGATGGTGCCGGACACCTTGGATACGCCCACCCTCCTGCGGTACGAAACCGGGATTTCGGCACATTTCAGCCGGTATTTGGCGGCCTTGACCTGCATTTCTACGGTCCAGCCAAAATCGGGGTCCTGCATGTCGATAGCTGCAAGTTTTTCCCATTTGATGGCTCTGAACGGGCCTAAATCAGTAAAATGGTAACGATAGATCAATCGGATGAGATTAGTTGCCAGCCAGTTTCCAAAAATCTGTTGCGGCTGCATTGCCCCGTTTTCTTTTTTACCCAGGGCGCGGGAACCAATGACCAAATCAACGTCGTCTTCCAGGATCGGGTTCACCAATGCTTGCATTTCTTCGGGATGATCTGAATAATCGGCGTCCAGGAATACCACAATGTCAGGCTGCTCTTCCTTTGGCTTTGAAGCCAGGTACCGGATGCCTTTGAGGCATGCGCTGCCATAACCTTTCCTGGGCTGATCCACAACAGTAGCTCCGCCTGCCGCCGCTGCTGCAGCTGTATTATCCGTACTGGCATTGTTGCAAACCACCACTTCCCGGACCATGGCCCAGGGCATATCGGCCAGGACCAATCCAATGGACTTTTCTTCATTGAATGCAGGGATAATGACGTCAATAACAGGCGACAAAGCGTTCTGAGCGGTTTCAACCTCCGCTCCTCCTTTCACGATGCAAAGATAACAGAAAAAAAGATTTTGGCTTGTCCGAAAATTAACCGCAACGAAGCGCAGTTTTTTTCGTTATGCCTATTAATCGCCGCGCATCGGCGAAAAAATCTAATTTTGCCTGCATATTTGCGCCTTTATGATAAAAACGGGATCAGTAATCGCCTTGTTGGCCGTTTCGGCTCTTTTATTTTTGAATGCTTGCGGCGACCGGGAAGACGACTTCGTAGCCGACGGAAGCATCGAACTCCGGTTCTCTCTCGATACCTTGCGTTTCGATACGGTTTTCACCGAATTGGGCTCCGCAACCCGGTTGTTCAAGGTATTTAATCCGGACCCGAGGCCGGTGCGGTTCGACCGGGTTTACCTCCAGCGGGGCGAAACGTCCGAATTCCGCCTCAATGTCGACGGCATACCCGGTAAATCGGTCGAAAACGTGGAAATCTGGGGCGGAGACAGTATCTATGTGTTTGTGGAAGTGACCATCGATCCGGATCAGCCGCTCTCCGTCAGCCCGTTTGTGATCGAGGAAAAGGTGGTTTTTGAGTCTGCCGACCGCCGGCAGGAGGTCCGGCTCGAAGCCTGGGGGCAAAATGCCAATTATTTCCCAAGCCGGTTCAACAAAGGAGTTCCCGTCGTACTGAGTTGCGACAACGGCGTCCTCCGTTGGGATGATCCCAAACCTTATGTCATTTTCGGAGAGATCTTTATCGACAGTTGCGCCCTGGAAATCGCAGCCGGTGCCCGGATCTATGTACATGGCGGAATTGCCCAAAACGACGTCTTCGGCGTCTTCAACGACGGCATCATTTATGTCCTTGAAGCGGGTTCAATCCGGGTAAAAGGCGCCCAAAACAACCCGGTTGTGATCCAGGGCGACCGCCTGGAGGAGGAATTCCTCGACGAGGCCGGCCAATGGTACGGTATCGTGCTCGGCCGCGGCAGCACCGGCAACCAATTCGAGCATGCCGTCATCCGCAACAGCCTGATCGGCATTTACGCCGATTCCACCTCCGAACTGACGGCCGCTCATACCCGGATCTACAACACCAACAGCAACGGCTTACTGGCTTTTCACGCCAAAGCCACACTGACCAATTGCCTCATCTATAACAATGCTTCCAACGCCGTTGAAATTCTGCTGGGCGGTGATTATGTATTTGAACATTGTACCTTCGGCAGCTACGGCGCCGACGCTTCCGCCCTGGGAATGAGCAACTTTTATTGTTACGACAACAACCCGCTTTCCTGCGCGGTCAACCGGACTTACCGGCTCAACGCCGTTTTCAGGAACTGCATTCTATTCGGCTCCAACCGTGACGAACTGGAATTATCCGACTTCTCCGGCCGGCAAACACCCGCCCAGTTTAATGTCAGTTTTGAAAACTGCATCGTTAAAGTGGATCAACTGCTGACCAATGCGAACAGCGATTTCCAGGATTTCCTGACCGCCCTCTGCACCAACTGCATCAATGGGAAACGGGAGGATAAACTATTCCTGGACCCGACCGAGGGTGATTTTCACCTCGATACCCTGTCTATCGCAAAAGATAATGGCCTGTTGTTGCCCCATATTACGGACGACCTCGACGGCAACCCCAGGGATAATATGCCGGATATCGGATGTTATGAACGGAAAGAGTAGAGGGCGATGGGGGGACTGGGTGATTTGGTGACTGGGTGATTTTGTGACTTGGAGACTGGGTGACTGGTCACTGAACTTCGGCTACGCTCAGTTCCCGCAACTGACCACGGCCTCTTCGACTCCGCTCAGAGGCCTTACAACTTACAACTTACAACTTACGACTTACGACTTACAACTTACGACTTACAACTTACGACTTACAACTGAAACATGATACTCGCAGTAGATATCGGAAATTCCAACGTAACGGTCGGCCTGGCCAGGGGGGCCGAATGGCTGAAGGTCTGGCGGTTTCCTACGCTGACCGACCAGGATGCCCTGCTCTTTTATGAAGTGCAGCTGAGCGACCAGTTCCTGGAAGCCGGCATACCGCCCCGTGAAGTCCGGCAGGCGGTGATCAGTTGTGTGGTGCCGGCGCTGAAAGATACCTGGACGACGGCGGTACACCAACTCACAGGGGCGGATCTCGTCATCGTCGGCCCTGATATTTATCCGAAACTGGACATGGGCATTCAGCGACCCGACGAAATCGGTACCGACCTGGTGGCCAACGCCTTCGCCGCCCACCGGCTGTATCAGCGGGATTGTGTCGTTGTCGACTTCGGCACTGCCCTCACTTTCACCTGCCTGACTTCCGGGGGCGATATCCTGGGCGTTTCCATCGCGCCCGGCCTGAAAACTGCGATAAAAGCGCTCTTCGCCAATACCGCCCAACTGCCCGAAGTGTCGCTCCAACTACCCGATTCCGCCGTTGGCAAAGACACTGTCCACGCCATCCGCGCAGGGGTGCTGATCGGCTATGTGGGGCTGGTGCGGCATATGCTCGCCGTGATCCGCGCCGAACTGGGCGACCATTACATCGCGGTTGCAACGGGTGGTCTTTCCTCCATCCTTCATCCATTGAAAGACGCTTTCGAAGCCGTTGACCCCAACCTGACGCTGACGGGGTTGCGGCTGATTGGGGAGCAGGTGAAATAAAATTTTACTTTAAAGTTGAATTTTTAATCATTAATTTGCAGTTTTGCAACTATAATTACCATTGAAATATCCATTCAAAAAATAAGGTATGAAAAGTGCCTATACCGGTAAACCCATGCAACTGATCCGGGAAGAGCGGGTATTGCAATTCCGCAAAGAGGATTTCACCCTGCTCAAACATTTTTTCCGTTGCACCGATACCGGAGAAGAATTTGAAACGGAGGAGCAGCTGCAACTCAATCTGGAGCAGGTTTACAACCAGTACCGGGTAAAACATCAATTGCCGTTTCCGGATGAAATGACCCGGATTAAGGAGCAATATCAACTTTCCTCTGCCAAAATGTCTGAAATACTGGGTTTTGGCCCCAACACCTACAGGTTGTACGAGCAGGGGGAAATCCCTAGTTTATCCAATGCCAGGTTGATTCAGTTGGCGGCCGACCCGGAGGAATTCGAAAAATTGACGGATTTATGTGATGAATTAACGGAAAAAGAACGGGTTAAAATCAAAAAACGAATCCGGGAATTTGCCGCTTCTGAAGCCTCTTCCCCGTTTTCCGGACTTGCGGGCTATTTATTCGGGACCGACCTTTCCCCCAGCCTGTTTCGGGGTTATCGACGTCCGGAATTGACCAAATTTAACCAGATGGTTGCTTTTTTTGCACAAAAGATTCACCCGTTTAAAGTCAAGATGTGCAAATTGTTGTTCTACGCCGATTTCGCCCATTTCAAGCGGACCGGCCGGTCGATCTCCGGCGTATCCTATATCGCCATCGGAATGGGGCCCGTACCCAGCAATTTTGACGGGTTGTTCAACGAGGCCAGGCGGCAAGGTTTCCTGCACATCGAGTACCAGGATTTCCAAAACGGCGGAACCGGCGAACAATTCCTTCCGGGCGCCGCGGCTTTCGATAAAACAGTTTTTAACAACTCAGAATTCCAGGTCCTACAGGAGGTCTGCACCCGGTTTGCAGAGTCCGGCACTTCCGAAATGATCCGGATGAGTCACGAAGAAGAAGCCTGGAAAGCCGGTACGGCAGGAAACGGGTTGATCAGTTACCGGCATGGATTTTTTTTGAAATATGCCTGATAATGACCGTTCCTGTTTTCAATTTTCGATAGTTCTTAATCTTTGAATCCAAAATCGCTCAAATGTCCGCATCCGCCCAAATGCCCTATTTCCTCAAACCCTCCGTCAACCTGAACGAAGCTGAAAAACGCTCGGCCTACGAGGAAGCCATCGCCGCCATCGACGCCAACCTGGAAGGGGAAACCCAGATGATCCTGAAAATGGCCACCATCAACTGCCTGCTCAAAACCCACCTGCCCTATTTCTACTGGGCTGGTTTTTACATGGTTAACAATGGGAAACTGGAAGTCGGACCCTATCAGGGTACCCTCGGCTGCCTGCATATCCAGTTCAACCGCGGCGTGTGCGGCAAAGCCGCCCGGGAACGCGCCACCCAGATCGTGCCCGATACCCATGCGCTCACCCAGGGGACCGACCATATCGCCTGCGACCCCAACTCCAGGTCGGAGATCGTCGTGCCGGTATTCGACCGCCAAAACCGGCTCATCGCCGTTTTTGATGTGGACAGCACCGAATTGGGTTCTTTCGATTTTATTGATCAAATTTGCCTCGAAAAATTGTTCAACAAACATTTCCGGGAATCGGAACTGACGTTCGGGTACGGGGTTTAGAGAGTGAGAAGTGAGAGAGTGAGAAGTGAGAGAGTGAGAAGTGAGAGAGTGAGAAGTGAGAGAGTGAGAAGTGAGAGAGTGAGAAGTGAGAGAGTGAGAAGTGAGAGAGTGAGAAGTGAGAGAGTGAG
>CAZLEF010000058.1:0-44533 GCA_964558465.1 uncultured Lewinella sp.
AAGTTGACGCACATGCGCCTGTGGCGTGGCACGCACATCAACCACGCCTGTGGCGTGGCACGCACATCAACCACGCCTGTGGCGTGGCACGCACATCAACAAATCAACAATCCCCCTGGCCACCCTCCGGGACGCCCCAGGTTGCCCAAGTGCCTGCCGCAATTCGGCATACCCGGCCTTCAGCCGGTCCCGTTCGGTCGCCGTCAGTAATTTGGCAGTTTCAGCCTTCAGGTTATCCGGGGTGAGATCATCCTGGATCAGTTCTTTCAGCAGCGGCCGGTCGAGGATCAGATTGGCCAGGGAAATATATTTGACATGCACCAACCGCCTGGCAATCCAGAAGGAGATTTGGCCGCCCCGGTAAACGACAATTTCAGGGACCCCGAATAACGCCGTTTCCAGCGATGCGGTTCCTGACGCTACAACGGCTGAATGGGCGGCGCTCATGAGTTGGTGGGTAGCTCCGTGTACCAGTTTTACCTGTTCTTTTATTCCGGATTGCCCAAGTATCTGATCATAGTATTCTGCCGGGATGGCCGGTGCAGCGCCGATCACAAACTCATAATCCGGGAATACGGCGGGAAGGGTCAACATCACGGGCAGGATCCGGGATATTTCCTGCCGGCGGCTTCCGGGCAATAATGCAATGACCGGTTTATTACCCAGTTCGTACCGGTCCATGAAGGCCGGGTCGGTAGAAAACCGGTCGATCACGTCCAGCAGGGGATGCCCCACAAAATCTACCTCATAATCGAAGCGGGCGTAAAAATCCCGTTCAAAGGGCAGGATGACGAACATCCGGTCCACTGTGGCCTTGATCGTCTTGACCCGGCCGCTTTTCCAGGCCCACAATTGCGGAGATATATAATAAAATGTTTTAATATTTTGTTTCCTGAGCCAGTCGGCCATCCGAAGATTAAACCCCGGATAATCGATCAGTACAACGGCGTCCGGCTGAATGGTCAGGATCTGCTCTTTGCACAACCTGAAATTGCGCATGATCGTCCGGATATGGGTGATGACCTCCCAAAAACCCATGAAAGCCAGTTCGCGGTAATGTTTCAGAATACAGGCGCCGGATGCGGCCATCAGGTCGCCGCCCCAGGCCCGGATGTCCGCCTCCGGGTCGGCCATTTTTAACTCCCTGACCAGATTCGACCCGTGCAGATCGCCTGAAGCCTCGCCGGCTATGATAAAATACTTCATAGCGGATCAGAAGAAAATATGCCAGTAATACGCCAGCCAACCGAATGCAGACAGGGTAGTGGCTGCCACCACACCCCGCATGGAATAAAAAAGCCGGCGTTTCTGGAAGTAGTTGACCCAGAAAATATTCAGGCAAATGCCAACCAGGATCAGTGTACGGTCCTGGAAACCCTCTCCCAGGCCCAGCGAACTGCTCCATCCTATGGCATCGAGGCGTTCGTACACCATCAGCAATACCGCATAACTGACAAAGGGCGTCACGAGGGCCACCAGTACGCCCACCCAAACGGCGTCTTTTTTGATCATATAGTATGGTTATTCAAAAGAGTTTTTAAAACCGGAATGGCCGGATAATTGGTCAGGTCGTGTTTGGACGGCACCACGGAAATGTATCCGTTTTCCAGCGCCCAGATATCGGTGTCTTCACGGTGGGCGTCCTCGCTGGTGAAGGTACCGGTCAGCCAGTAATATTTCTGCCCGCGCGGGTCGGTGGCTTCCCTGAATTCTTCGGTCCACCTGGCTTTGGCCTGCCTGCAGACCCGCAACCCTTTGATCAGGTGGGTTGGCAAATTGGGTATATTCACATTCAGAAGACTGCCTTCCTGCAGACCGTTAGTCAAAACATGCGACATCAGGCTGCTGACAAAAGGTTTGCAGGGTTCGAAATTGGCGTTATGGCTGTAATCCAGCAAGGAAAAGCCGATCGAAGGGATTCCCTCCAGGCTGGCTTCCATAGCTGCCGACAAGGTGCCGGAATAAATAATATTGATGGAGGCGTTGGAACCGTGGTTGATCCCGGACACGCATAAATCAATCTGCCGGCCCTTTAAAATGACATTTTTGGCCAGTTTCACGCAGTCTACCGGCGTACCGCTGCACTCATAGGCCTCGATTTGTTCAAAAGCAAGGGATTTGTGCAACCGCAGCGGATTGTGAATGGTAATGGCGTGCCCCATGCCGGACTGCGGAGAGTCGGGCGCCACGACCACTACTTCGCCGATCTGCCGGGCCGCTTCCACCAGTGCCCGGATTCCCAAGGCTGTAATGCCGTCATCATTGGTGACCAGGATGAGGGGTTTTTTCATGTTTTTCATTTTAGGAGGCACAAAGTTAGGTTAATTTGTGGTTCCCTGGAAACCCACTTTGAAGATTGCCGAATATGACAATGTTATTACCCGGAAGAAGTTTCAAGGAATTAATTTTGCAGGCTAATTCCATAGAATATGGCGCCAAGTGGAAAAAAAGGGGTCTTGCTGGTCAACCTGGGTACTCCGGATGCCCCGGATCGCAATGCCGTGAAGCGTTATCTCAAAGAATTTTTGCTCGACCCCCGCGTGGTCGATTACCCCTGGTTGCCCAGGCAACTGTTGGTCCGGGGGATTATTGCGCCTTTCCGGTCGGGCCGCTCCGCCAAATTGTACCGTCAACTCTGGACGAAGGACGGGTCTCCGTTGAAATTTTACGGAGAAAAAGTGGCCCGGGACCTGCAGGTCGCTCTGGGCAATAGTTATTGTGTTGAACTGGCCATGCGGTACCAGAACCCGTCCATCTCTTCAGCGCTTGAAAAACTGGCCGGACACCAGGTGCAGGAGATTCTGGTGTTGCCCCTTTTCCCCCAGTACGCCTCCGCTACCACCGGATCTGTGCATGCCGAAGTGATGCGGGTGGTGAACCAGTGGGAAGTCATCCCCGGGCTCCGTTTTGTAAACAGTTACCACGATTTTCCGCCGATGATCGATTTGTTCGCCGGCAATGCCGGAAAATTTGACCTGGACAGTTACGACCATATCATTTTCAGTTACCACGGTCTGCCGCAGCGGCAGCTCAAAAAAGCAGACCGAACCGGCAGCCATTGCCTTCAAAAACCGGATTGCTGCCAAACCCTTTGTCCGGCCAATCAATTTTGTTATTCAGCCCAATGCCACGGTACAACCGCCGCCATTTCAACACGGTTGAAACTCGATCCGTCCCGTTTCACAACAGCTTTCCAGAGCCGGCTTGGCCCGGAAGCCTGGGCCCAACCTTATACCAGCGCCGTGATCACAGACCTGGCAAAAAAGGGTGCAAAAAAATTGTTGGTTTTTAGCCCGGCTTTTGTGGCGGATTGCCTTGAAACCCTGATCGAGATCAAAGTTGAATATCAGGAAATGTTTGAAGGTCTGGGTGGGCGCCATGTTGATCTGGTACCCAGCCTCAATGACGACCCCCGGTGGGTGGAAGCGTTGGAGGGGTTGGTATTGGCCCGCCTTCGCTGAAGCTGCGGCGGGTAGGGGTTTGGAGTTTCAGTTCCTCGGTTCTTCAGTTCCTCGATTCCTCCACGCCTGTGGCGTGGCACGCATTTCCTCGATTCCTCAGTTCCTCGGTTTTGGATTATTTCGCCGGCCGGAGTAACGGCCCGGAGCGATTATTTTTAAAAATTGAAAGTCGCGCTGACCACGGGCAATCGCGGCAACAACCTCGCCTGAACCGGCCGCCGCACCTGCGTCAGCGTAAAATTTTCATTGACGTATTCGGTCCGCAAGTCGTAATACAGGGCATTCCGGCGGTTATAAAGGTTATAAACCCCGAGGCCGATATTGTGCCGCAGGTTTTTGCGTGGAAAATGATAGTTAAAGCTGAAATTCAGCCGGTGGTAGGCCGGCATCCGGTATGCATTTTTCTGATCGAATACCAGAACGTCGAAGTTTTCCGGCGGGAAAAAAATAACTGGCAGGTTCACCGGGTATTTCTCCAGCGGAAGGCTGAAGGCGAATCCGGTGGAAAAGATCCAGTCGGCGGAAAATTCCAGGCTGCGCGAGATTTTCTGGAATAGAATGACCTTCAGGTCGTGCCGCCGGTCGTATTTGAATGGATACCAGCGGCCGTTGTTGATGCGTTCGAACCGTCGGTCGGTCCTGGCCAGGCCGTAGGAGATCCAACCGGTAGTTTTTCCGATGGTTTTATTCAAAAAAAACTCCAGGCCATACGCCCTTCCTTCGCCTTGTGTAACATTCTTCTCCCAGCCGGTCAGCAAATTGGCGCCCTCCGAAAACTGGAGCAAATACTGCATGTTCCGGTAGTAGGCATCCACACTGAAACGCCAGGCCGGTGCGGGTTGAAAATCGAGGCCCAGTTCGCCTGCCCAAACATCCTGAGGCCGCCACTGTTCTGTGGCAGGAACCCACAGGTCGGTCGGCAATCCGAGGCCGGAACTGGAAAGCAAGTGCACAAATTGTCCCATCCGGCTCACGCCACCCCTGAGCGCCCAGGTCCGGCTCATTTTCCATAAAAAGGAAAAACGGGGTTGAAGGGTATTGTAATTGCGTTGTCCGACGCTTTGAACGACCATGCGGAGCCCCGCGTTGAGGGTCAGGTTTTTGGTTGCTTTCCACTCGTCCTCTACGTATCCGGACCATTCGGTGGTGGCAATGGTCGTGGTATTAAAAGCCTGTTCCGGATCCACTTCTTCCAGCGTCTGGTCCAGATTGATGGCCCCCGGCTGGAATTTTCGTCCGTTGTAATGAAGGCCGAACCGGGCATAATGGCCAGGGGCCGGGTAATAGTCGAAATCCATTTTTAACCCCTGATCCGAGATCCCGGACCGGAATTTGACCAATGAGAACAGGCTGATAAATTGCCTGGAAGGGATGGCGATGATCGAATCCAGCGAAAAATAGTCCGCTTCCACATTTAATCTGCTATAGGTCAGTGTCGTATTGGCAAACAATTTATCCGAAAAAAGGTGGTTCCAGCGAAGGGCGGCTACCTGGTTGCCCCATTTCAGGGATTCGTCGTATTTCTGATAGATCCGGAAGGTTTGCAGCCCGCCACCTGAATTCCGGATGATCAGGGTGTCTGCATCCGCCCCTGTATTTTTGAGATCGTCGGCGCCGCTGAAAAAACTGAAATAAACCCGGTCACGGCTGGAGACCGCGTAGTTCAGCTTGGCAAACCAATCATTGAATCCATAATCAACCGCCCCGGACTCGTCCTGGTTTTTTTTGAGTTCCACCGACCGTTGCCGGAGGTATTGATCCGCAATGGACAACCGGCCGGAAAAGAAAAAACCGCCTTTTCCTTTTTGAACCGGGCCCTCCAGGGCCAGTCTTGCGGCAGCCAGGCCAAGGTCCGCTCTGGCGTGGAACTGTTTCTGGTTGCCTTCCCGGGTCCGGACATCCAGTACCGACGCTGTCCGGCCCCCGAAACGGGCCGGAAATGCGCCCCGGTAAAAGTTGGCGCTCCGGATGGCATTGGTGGGAAAAATGCTGAATAACCCGGCGCCATGTGAAACGTAATACACAGGTACCCCATCCACCAGCATCAGGTTGTCGCCCAACCCGCCGCCACGGACATGGATGCCCTCCAGACCGTCGGTACCCGTCTGGACACCGGGAAGCAGGTGAACGGTCCGCACCAGATCGGCTTCTCCGCCTAACGAAGTCATGCTTTCCACTGCCGGTACAGGAATGGCAAAGGCGCCGTCTGCCCTGTTCTCAAACCGGTCGACGGAATCGCTTGCAACGACGACGACCTCCTGGAGGGTCAGGACGCCTTTCAGTTCAAGGTCCATCCGGGTATTCCGGTTCAGTTCGATCTTCCGGAACTGGGGCTCGTATCCGAGATATGAAAAATAAAGGGTCAACTCCCCTTCTGTCAGGCTCAGGCTGTAAAAACCGTACTCATTGGTGGTGACGCCTTTGCCGTTTTCTGCTACCCAAACGCTGGCGCCGATGAGGCGCTCCCCGGAATGCTGATCGGACAAAAAACCGCTGATGGTGAATTTCCTTTCCCTGGCCTCCGGTAAAAAAATGCTGATGTATCGCCCATCCGTCCGGTATTTCAACCGGGCCCCGCTCAGTAATTGGTCAAGCACCACTCTCACCGGCACGTCATTGGCAATCAATTGAACCGTCTGGTCAGGGATCAGATCCGGGCTGAATGCCAGGGGAACATCGAATTCGTCCAACAAACGATTCAGCGCAGATTCAAGCGGAAGATTTTCAAAACGGACGCTGATACGCCTTTCAAGGGCGTTTTGGCCGCTCAGGTGGATTCCGGACGCAACCAGGAGCAGGATGAGAAAGTAGAATCGTCCAATGTTCATTTCCGGCTGATCTGTTCCTTATAAACGCAGCAAACCGGGATTTGCTGCAATCCAGGGTCATAAAATCTCCCCGGAGGTTCCAACCGGGGTAAAATTACGGAGATTATCCGGCCCGGCGTAATTTTTCATTTCTTGAATCGAACCATTCCAAACAATCCAAACAATCCAAACAATTGAGGAATCGAGGAATCGAGGAAATGCGTGCCACGCCACAGGCGTGGAGGAATCGAGGAATCGAACCAATTAAAAAAAAACTACCTTTGCACCCCAATTCCAATGATTGATGGCCGTAGATCCTATCCAGTTTATCGCAGGGTCGTTATCTCTGCCCCTTCACAAAGTTAAGAACACCCTCCAGCTATTGGATGGTGGCGCCACCGTTCCGTTTATTGCCAGGTACCGGAAAGAAGCCACTGGCTCGCTTGATGAAACCGAAATCAGCGCGATTCAGAAAGAAGCCCGGCGAATTGCCGATCTGGAAAAACGCAAGGAAACGGTGTTTTCTTCCATACAGGAACAAGGCAAGTTGTCGGATGACCTCCGGCGCAGGATCGAATCTTGTTTCAATCTCACCGAACTGGAGGACATCTACCTGCCTTTCCGGCCCAAACGTCGCACCAAAGCGACCATCGCCAGGGAAAAAGGACTGGAGCCCCTGGCGCATTCGATCTACCTGCAGGACCGGAACGACCTTGCCAACCTCGCCCGGCCCTTTATCGGCCCTGAAGTACCGGATATGGAAGAAGCCCTCCAGGGGGCCCGCGACATCATCGCCGAATGGATCAGTGAGGATGAAAAGGTCCGGAACCGGGTGCGCCAGCAGTTTTCGCGGGATGCGATCATCCGTTCAAAAGTGGCCCGCGGAAAAGAAACAGAAGGCGATAAATACCGGGATTATTTTGACTATGCCGAACCGCTGAACAAATGCCCGTCGCACCGCCTTCTGGCCATCCGGCGGGGTGAAGACGAAGGTATACTTCGCGTAGTCATCGAACCCGACGAAGAATTAGTGATGCCGCTCCTGGAAAAAATTTACATCAAAGGTTTCGGTGAAGCGCCTGACCAGGTTCGCCAGGCGGGCAAAGACGCCTACCAGCGATTACTGGCCCCTTCCATCGAAACCGAATTCCGGCATTCTTCCAAAGAAAAGGCGGACCTTGAAGCCATCCAGGTCTTTGTCCTCAACCTGAGGCAGCTCCTGCTTGCCCCCCCGCTTGGTCAAAAAAGGGTACTGGGCATCGACCCCGGTTTCAGAACCGGGTGCAAGGTGGTTTGTCTGGATGAGAACGGCCACCTGCTGCACAACGAAACCATCTACCCCCATCCACCTCAATCCGAGGATTCTATTGCCCGCAAAGCCCTCGAAAGAATGGTGGGGAAATTTGGCATACAGGCGATTGCTGTTGGCAATGGCACGGCAGGCCGCGAAACGATGGATATTTGCAAAAGTGTCAGCTTTCCTTCCAAAGTCGACCTTTTTATGGTCAACGAAGCCGGCGCATCCATCTATTCCGCCTCAGAAGTAGCCCGCGATGAATTCCCGGATTACGACCTGACCGTGCGGGGCGCCATATCCATCGGACGCCGCCTCATGGATCCGCTCGCTGAATTGGTGAAAATTGACCCCAAATCGATCGGCGTCGGCCAGTACCAGCATGATGTCAATCAGAATTTGCTCAAAGAAAGCCTGGACGGCGTGGTTGAAAGTTGTGTCAACTCCGTCGGGATCAACGTCAATACGGCCAGCAAAGAGTTACTCACTTACGTATCCGGGTTGGGGCCTGTGCTGGCGGCTAATATCGTCCGTCACCGGAAGGAGAACGGCGCTTTTGATTCAAGGGAAGCTTTGAAAGCCGTCCCAAGAATGGGTGAAAAATCTTTTGAACAATGCGCCGGGTTTTTGCGGATCAAAAATGCTCAAAACCCGCTGGACAATACAGCTGTCCACCCTGAACGTTATCACCTGGTAGCTCGTATGGCCAAAGATCTGGGTGTAAAGGTGGAGGACCTGGTCCGGGATCCGAAGCTGATCAAACAAATTGACCTCAAACCCTACGTCAACGAAACGGTGGGCATGCCAACCCTTACAGATATCCTCAAAGAACTCGAAAAACCGGGACTGGACCCCCGCGGCGAGGCCAAAACCTTTGAGTTTGCAGCTGTCCGGTCCATCGACGACCTGCGCCCGGGCATGGTTTTACCTGGCATCGTCAACAATATTACCAATTTTGGAGCCTTCGTCGATATTGGCGTTAAGGAGAGTGGTCTGGTGCATATTTCCCAATTGGCCAACAAGTTTGTCAAAAATCCTGCGGATGTTGTAAAATTGCACCAGGAAGTGACGGTCAGGATCGTCGAGATCGATTATCCGCGGAAAAGGATACAATTGACCATGAAAGACATCAACCCATAACCGCATGATCCAGGTGTTTGTTACCGGCGGCACATTTGACAAAGACTACAATTTCATCGAAGGAAAATTGTATTTCAAGGATACCCATTTGCCCAGAATGTTCGAGCGCGGACGCTGTACGGTGGATATCGACGTCAAAACGCTGATGATGGTGGACAGCCTGGAAATGACCGGAGCTGACCGGGATATCATCGTTCACAATTGCCGCAGGGCCGAAGCCGATATGATCGTCATTACCCATGGCACCGATACCATGGTGGAAACCGCCCGGTACCTGGCCAAAGCCGGCCTGGACGACAAAACCATCGTGCTCACAGGCGCCATGATCCCATATGCATTTGGCAATTCGTCAGACGGATTTTTCAACCTTGGCGCCGCCATTGCTTTTGCGCAAGTGTTGCAACCTGGCGTCTACGTGGCCATGAACGGTCGTTTTTTTGACTGGAATAACGTCCGTAAAAACCGAAAGACCGGCTTTTTTGAAGAATTGGGCGGTGAATTCCTGCTGGAATAACCATTTCCTCTGTTCACAGTCTGCAGAAGGAGTCCGACAGACCTTTGGAGAAAATTTGGAAGAATGCCAAAATCCTCAAATTTGCATAAACCGGAAATCCTTTACCGGGATGACCAGATCCTGGTGGTTGATAAACCTGCGGGGTTGTTATCCATCCCGGACCGTTACGAACCCGATAAACCCAATCTGCAGCAGTGGTTGGAAAAAGACCTGGGGAAATTATGGGTTTTACACCGCCTTGACCGGGACACCAGCGGCCTGATCATTTTTGCACGGACGGAAGAAGCACATCGCAATTTATCCCTTCAGTTTGAGAAGCGCCAGGTTGAAAAATATTATTACGCATTGGTAGCAGGCAGAATCCCTGACGACCAGGGCGAAATTGACCGCCCTATCGCCCAGCATCCGGCGGTGGCGGGCAAAATGACCGTGCACCACAAAGGAAAACCTTCCCTGACTTTGTACAAAGTGCTTGCCAGATTCCAGGGATTCACGTATGTGGAAGCCGATCTGAAAACAGGCCGGACCCACCAGATCAGAGTTCATTTTCAGGCGCTGGGTTTTCCATTGGCAGTGGACCCCCTTTACAATAATGGAAAACACTTGTTCCTGTCCTCCATCAAAAGAAAGGGTTTTTCCCTGGGTAAAGACCAGGATGAACGGCCATTGCTGAGCCGTACCCCTTTGCATGCCCACCGGTTGGTCATTCATCATCCTTTAACCGGTGCGCTGATGGAGTTTAATTCGCCCCTTCCCAAAGATTTCTCAGCCGTGCTGAAACAACTCGAAAAATGGGGGCGGTAATTCGATTTCCCCTATCTTTGCCGCTTCTAAAATCATTCTGAAATGACGCAACAAGCTACCCGGTCCTCCATTCTTGACCTCCGGAAATGGAAGCCTGTTTTTGAAGAACAAGCCTTGGAATATCAGCATGCACACCCTTATCCCTACGCAGTATTTGAGGATTTTTTGGACCCCCTCGCTGCAAAAAAAGCGATGGAGGCCTTTCCCAAAGTGAAGGACGAGGGCTGGATCCACTACGTGCATGTGAATGAAAAAAAACATGGATTGAATAAAATGGACCTCATCCCTGCTTATTTGCAGGACGTCATTCGTGAATTGAACAGCGACCAGTTTGTAGCCGCCCTCAGTAAATTGACCGGTATCCCCGGTCTCAAAGCCGACCCTTCTCTGGAAGGTGGCGGTTTGCACCAAAGCCAACGGGGCGGTTTTCTGAATATTCATGCCGATTTCACGGTTCACCCGCATAAACGCAACTGGCGCAGAAGGGTAAACGTACTGGTTTATCTGAACGAAGGATGGAAACCCGAATACCGGGGCGAACTCGAATTGTGGACACGCGACATGCAAACCTGCGCCCAAAAGATCAGCCCCGTTTTCAACCGCTGCGTGGTCTTTAATACGGATGAGGATTCTTATCACGGCCTCCCGGACCCCATCCAATGCCCGGAAAACATGACCCGGAAATCCATTGCGCTCTATTATTTCACAGAGGAAGACGCAGCGCCGAGAAAAAAAGCCACCAACTACCGGTCCAGACCCGGCGACGGAATCAAAAGCATTTTTATTTACCTGGACAAAAAACTGGTCAGCTTTTATAATGCCCTCAAAGGATGGTTAGGCATCAATGATGATTTTGTCAGTAAGATCCTCAACCTGTTTAACCGGAAAAAATAGCTTCAACCGGAGACCATCCATATGGAACAAAAGCATAAGTTTTCACTGATCATCGCAGCCGTATCGGGATTCTTTTTTCTCCTCTTTCTGGGCGGTGTGCACCTGTTTGACTGGGATGAGATCAATTTTGCAGAGATCAGCCGCGAAATGTTGCTGACCGGCGATTATACCAGGGTTTACATCAATTTTCAACCCTTCTGGGAAAAACCGCCTTTTTTCTTTTGGTTCCAATCCACTGCAATGGCAATATTTGGTGTCGGGGAATATGCAGCCCGTTTTCCAAATGCCGTTTGCGGGATGGTCACCCTCGTGCTGCTTTACCGGATCGGCGCCCGGTTTTTTGGCCATCGTTTCGGTTTGTTGTGGGCAGGCGCCTATTTTGGCTCGGTATTGCCTTTTTTGTATTTTAAATCCGGCATTATCGACCCCTGGTTTAACTTATTTATTTTCCTGGGTCTGTATTATTTCATGCTGTTTCACTGGAAACGCAATGGATACAAGGGGATTGAACTTAAACGCAGCCACTGGACCTACCTGTTCTGGGCGGGCTTTTTTACAGGCATGGGCATTCTGACCAAGGGGCAGGTTGCTTTCCTCATTATTTGTCTTACCCTGGGCGTTTACTGGATTTACCAGCGTTTCCGGTTTTATGTCAGCGTTCCCCAGTTTCTGTTTTTTACCCTGGCCGCCACGCTTGTGACCCTGATCTGGTACGGATCCGAAACCCTGAAGAACGGACCCTGGTTCATCGAAGAATTCAATAAATACCAATACCGGCTTTTCAGTACGCCTGATGCAGGGCACAAAGGATTTCCGGGATACCATTTCGCCGTTCTCCTGGTGGGGTGTTTTCCGGCCTCCATTTTTGCTTTTCGGGCCTTTTTCTCCATGAGCGGCGAAAACAACGACCAGCAAAACGACTTCAGAAGATGGATGAAATTCCTTTTTTGGGTGGTTTTGATCCTGTTTTCCATTGTCCAGTCCAAAATCGTTCATTATTCCTCGATGTGTTATTTTCCGCTGACTTTTCTGGGGGCGCTGGTAATTGAAAAGATCATTCGCGGAGACCTGATCTTGAACAGATGGATGCGTTTTGGCCTGTGGGCCGTCGGCGGTGTTTTTATATTGGCCGTTACGGCATTTCCATTGGCGGCAGGCAGGCTGGAAAAGATCAAACCCTGGATAAAGGATCCCTTTGCGCGCGCCAACCTGGATGCCTCGGTGCATTGGTCAGGTTGGGAAGTCATGCCAGGGGTCTTCCTGTTGTTGATCCTGGTGTTTTTCTTTCGTTACCAATCCAGGCAGGACCGGCGGCTTTCCTGGCCTGTTCTGTTTGGGGGAACGGCTGTTTTTGTGATGTTGACCCTGGTATTTTTTATCGGGCGGATCGAGGGTTATTCCCAGCGGGCAGCCATCGAATTTTTTGAGAGCAAAGCCGGCGAAGATTGTTACATCGTCACCAAAGGTTACAAGTCTTACGCCCACCTGTTTTATGCCTCAAAACGCCCTGTGACCGACCCCCGCAGCTTCGATCAGAACTGGCTGCTGACCGGGGATGTGGATAAACCGGTCTATTTTGTGACCAAAATCCATAAAACAGTTGAATTGGAAAATTTGCAAAACCTCCGGGAGATCGGCCGGAAAAACGGATTCGTTTTTTACAGAAGAATTGATTAATTTTGCCCTGTGCTTTGAACATACCTGTCCATATTTTCTGAAGAACGCTTAAAAACCGTGCATTGGGATTAGGCACAAACCTGGGATAAATGAGCAAAACCGACAATTCAAGAAAACCTCTGGACCGGATCTATATTTTGGAACGCCTGCGTCGCAAGATCCAGGCCCCGGTCCCTGTTTTGGACGAGTTTGCAGCAAGGGCAATGGATGGCCTCGTCAGACCGCCTACACCCGGCAGAATCAGTCAGGAGTTTGTTCCTCCTGAAGGCCGTGGAAATCCCGGACCCGCCGGAAGGGGGGACTTCAGCTCCCCCTCGATGAAAAGAAAATGGTTTAATATTTTTGGTCGAAAATAAGATTCAGCCGGATAAACAGTTCGTTTTCCGTGCGGTTTTTATTCATTTCCGACCAGGACCATGGCGGAAGATGCAGGTAGTTTTACGCTTTTGGCCACCTGTCCGAATCCGTTTTCATCATAGCCTTCCTCGTTGAGCGCTACCTTCCAGTTGCCTGGAGGGATCTCCACGTGTTTCACCGTTCTGTTGCCATTAAAGAGCACCAGGATTTTTTCCCAACTGTCGCCGTTGGCGTGGCCGTTGATCGTAAATCCGACGATGTTGGGCGAAGTATCCTCCAGAAACCGGAGATGGGTCCGGATCATTTCTGCCTCCGGCATTCTGAATGCGGGGTGAGCTTTTCTCATCCGGATCAGATCCTGGAAATACCTGAACACCTCCGGGTACTGGTTTTTCCGCGTCCAGTCCAGCCGGTTCACCTCATCCGGCGATTTAAAGGAGTTTTCTACTCCGTTTTTCGACCGCAACATTTCCACACCGGCATGCAGAAAACTGATCCCCTGTGAACACAGCACAACGGCGCCGGAAAGTTTGTGCATTTTAATCCGTTCGGCCTCCGTGGCATGCGACACCGAAACAGACAAACGGTCCCAAAGGGTATGGTTGTCGTGGCACGAGACATAGGTAATGGTTTGATACGGTTCGGCCGCCCAGGGGGCTTTGGAGTAATTGACTGCTTCGTAATCCAGTTGTGGGTGAAGGGTCGATGCAACAACGCCGAACTTAATGCTCTCTTCCAACCCGGGTTTGCCGCTTGCAAATCCTTTTTCAGTGGGGGTAAATACATGTCCTTTTATGCCATCCCGGATGTCGTCGCTGAAAGCTGCGATCCGGTCCAGTTGATGTGTATTGGCTTTCAGCGCGCGCAGGCTGTCCGGCAAGGGGCTCTGGCCTGCAGTCCATCCTTCCCCGTACAACAAAATGGTGGGGTCGATCTTATGCAGTGTTTCACTGATGAGGTTCATCGTTTCTATATCGTGTATGCCCATCAGGTCAAACCGGAAGCCGTCGATATGGTATTCTTTTACCCAGTATACGACCGATTCAAGCATGAATTTCCGCATCATGGGGCGCTCGGAGGCTGTTTCGTTGCCGCAGGCTGCCGCATCAGAAAAACTGCCGTCCTCCTTTTGGCGATAGTAGTATCCGGGTACAAGCTGGTTGAAATTGGAATTTTCGGTCGCCCCGGTATGGTTGTAAACGACATCCATCACTACCCTCAAACCGTTTTCATGCAACGTTTTGACCATTTCTTTCACTTCTCTGATCCGCACGGCGCCGTCGTTAGGGTTGGTGGAGTACCCCCCTTCCGGCACATTATAATTCTGAGGGTCGTATCCCCAGTTGTAACGATTTTCCTCCAGGCGGCTTTCGTCGATGCTCAGGTAATCGTAAAAGGGCAGGAGGTGGATATGTGTTACTCCCAGTTCTTTTATATGGTCCAGGCCGGTCGCCACGCCGCCGGGGCCCGTTGTGCCGGTTTCAGCAAGGCCCAGGAATTTGCCTTTATTTTTTATCCCGGATTCAGGATGAATGGACAGGTCGCGGATATGGAGTTCGTAAATAATATTGTCCGTGAAATCGCCTTGTGCAGGGCGTTTGTCCTGCTCCCAGCCTTCCGGATTGGTCGTTGCCAGATCAATCACCATCGCTCTTTTTCCGTTTACGCCGACTGCCCGGGCGTAAGGGTCGGTTGTTTCTTCCAGCCATTTTCCGTTGATCTTTACCTGGCAGGTATAATATTGACCCAGCAGGTCGCCTTTCAGTTTTATTTCCCAGGCCCCGTTTTTGATTTTTTTCATATTGTATGTCGCAAGGGGCTCGCCACCGGCGCCTTCCCGGTAAAAAATAATCCGTGCTTCTGCTGCGGTGGGACTCCAAATTTTGAAAACGGATTCTTTGGGTGAGTAAGAAAGCCCCAGATCCTCACCGTCATAAACCGGGTAATCGGCAAAAGAAGAAAAAGTCTGAGGCTGAAGTATTTTTCTGAAAGCAATCACCAAAGCGGCCGCCACGACCAGCGCCAGGGATAAATAGAGGATGATTTTCATCGAAAGCTGTTGAATGAAGGTAAAACAGGTTGAATCCATCGCCAAAATAGGGAATTGTTGGGGTTATAACCCCATTGAACGGCCGCAGAGAGGATTTTTCTCAATAAAATTTTTATTTTGCACGTTAATTCTGAATAACCGCTTTTTCCCGGATAACCACTTGAATATGAACAGGGAAAACTTTGCAGAATTTTTAAAAAACCCGGAAAAGTTATTTCATGTCACCTATGAAGAACTGAAGACCCTGTCATTGCAATACCCCTTCAGCGCAAACCTGCATTTGTTGTTATGGCAAAAAAGCAGGCAGGAAGGACATTCCGAAGAGGACAAAAATCTGGCCAAGGCGGCGGCATATACCTTTGACAGGCCACACCTGTTCCGTTTGTTCCACTCGGGTGAACCCCTGATCCGGGAAGATTTTGTAACTGAAATGGAAGAGTTCCTGGAATTGAAGGAATTAGCTCTTTTGGAAGCCGAACCTTTGGCCCCCAGAACAGAGCAGCAGGCGCCTTTCCGTGAATCGGATATTGCTGAAAGTCCTGCTGCCAATATGACAGTGGACGAACACCAGCCGGAGGGAGAGGAACCAGCTTTGCCAAACCTGCGCCCGGCAGAAGAAATGGAAGTTCCGGATTCAGGTTCTGCGGGCCTGCAAACGGATATCCCTGCCGCCGCCTTGTCGCCCGAACAGGTTGAAACCGAAGAGTTCCGGGAGCCGGAAATTGTTTTGACGCCCCTGCCGATGGACATTATTCTTTCATCCGCCGATATGATCGCCGACGGAATCTGGGCGGTTGAACGTTGGCGTATTGAACAGGTGGATCAGCCTCAAAACTGGACGGAGACCGGCGATATTCCCCTTGATATTATTCCGGGTAATTCAAATCCGGAGGAGGCTGCGGGCTACCCCTCCGGAAAAAGAGAGATCATTTTTGAGATCGCCAACCAGGAAACGATCCAGCCAACGGAATTGCCCCCTGCTCCTTTGGCAAAAAACCGGTTTTCGAGCTGGCAGCGCCAAAGTTCTGTAAAACCTGCTTTTGTTATTCCGGATAATAGCTCCCTTGGGCCCGCCTCAAACCCCGAACCCGGATTTTCTCCCGCTTTGGAGAAGGCCCCGGAGGATAATGTGCGGCGACTGGCCGAACAAAGCCTGGCTGAAAATGAGGGCCTGATTTCAGAAACCCTGGCCAATTTGCTGGCTCATCAGGGTCAAAATGACAAAGCGATTAAAATGTTTGAGCGGTTAATGGTGAAAAATCCGGAAAAAAGCGCTTTCTTTGCGGCCAAAATTGAAGAGCTCAAAAAATATTGAACAATGATTACCGGATTAACCATATTGATCGCTTTGATTTCCGTTCTGTTGATTGCTGCCATCCTGATCCAGAATCCAAAAGGCGGCGGCATCGACGCAACCTTCGGAGGCAGCCAGGCCAACCAGCTTTTTGGCGCTGCCAAACAAACTGACTTCATCGAAAAAGCCACCTGGATTCTTGCTGCCGCACTTTTTATCCTTTGCATTTTGACCACTCTTTTTGTGGGCAGCGTAGGCGCCGGGCCGGATTTTATCACCACGCCTCAATAAAATTGTTCATTCCCTGAGGAGACCCTTCCTTGCGGAATGGAAATCAAAAAGAGTCACCTTGAATCAAACGTGGCTCTTTTTGCATTTTTCGCCTTGCCCTGCAAAATTGGCAGAAAAACAAGGTTGGCACGAACTATGCTAGTGCATGTGTGATTTTAAAAAAAATCAAGTTTAAACCGATATCGTAAAACCAGACAACTATGAAGCCAATCAACGACAGAGTTGTGGTCAAACCGGCGCCGGCCGAAGAAAAAACGACGGGCGGCATTATCATTCCAGACACCGCCAAGGAAAAACCCCAAAGGGGTGAAGTAATCGCCGTTGGCCCGGGTAAAGAAGGCAACCTCATGACCGTTCAGGTCGGAGACATTGTCCTCTATGGCCGTTACGCAGGCCAGGAACTGAATTATCAGGGCCAAGATTACCTGATCATGCGCGAAGACGATATTTTGGTCGTCCTATCCTAATTTCCGAAATCGAAAAATCCTAAATCTGAAATGGCAAAAGAGATCAGTTTTAACAGGGATGCGAGGGAAAGACTTCGTACCGGAGTGGACGCCCTTGCAAACGCTGTGAGAGTAACCCTTGGGCCTAAAGGCCGTAATGTTGTGATCCAGAAAAGTTTTGGCGCACCCCAGATCACGAAGGACGGGGTAACGGTCGCCAAAGAAGTTGAACTGGAGGACCCGGTTGAAAACATGGGCGCACAAATGGTCAAGGAGGTCGCATCCAAAACTGCTGATATTGCAGGCGACGGCACCACCACGGCAACCGTCCTGGCCCAGGCAATGATTAACGCCGGCCTCAAAAATGTTACGGCAGGCGCCAACCCGATGGACTTGAAACGGGGTATGGATAAAGCCGTGAAAGTGGTCATCGAAGACCTCAAAAAGCAATCGGAGGTGATCGGAAACGATTTTGAGAAAATCCGCCAGGTCGGCGCCGTTTCCTCCAACAACGACGATGAGATCGGTTCCCTGATTGCCGACGCGATGAAACGGGTTTCCAAAGACGGCGTCATCACCGTAGAAGAAGCCCGCGGCACCGACACCTACGTCGACGAAGTATTGGGCATGCAGTTTGACAGGGGATACCTCTCGCCTTATTTCGTGACCAATGCCGAGAACATGACCACGGAATACGAAAACCCGTTCATCCTCATCCACGACAAGAAGATCTCCAATATGCAGGAGATTGTTCCCATCCTGGAAAAGGTGATCCAGGCCGGCCGCGCTCTGCTCATTATTGCAGAAGATGTGGAAAGCCAGGCGCTCGGTGTTTTGGTGGTCAACCGCCTGCGCGCCAACCTGAAAATCGTGGCTGTGAAAGCGCCGGGCTTCGGCGACCGCCGCAAAGCCATGCTGGAAGATATCGCCATCCTGACCGGCGGCGTTGTTATCAGCGAAGAAAAAGGCTACAAACTGGAAAACACCGAACTGTCCCACCTGGGCCAGGCTGAGAAAATTGTGGTGGACAAAGACAACACCACCATTGTAGACGGTGCGGGGGATAATGACCAGATCAAATCCCGGATCAACCAGATCAAACAACAGATCGAATCTACCACCAGCGAATACGACAAGGAAAAATTGCAGGAGCGGCTGGCTAAACTGGCCGGCGGCGTTGCAGTCCTGCATATCGGCGCAGCTACGGAAGTGGAAATGAAAGAGAAAAAGGACCGGGTTGACGACGCTTTGCACGCCACACGCGCTGCCGTTGAAGAAGGCATCGTAGCGGGCGGTGGGGTAGCTTTGGTTCGCGCCATCGCTGCGCTTAAAGACCTCAAAGGTGTCAACGAAGACGAAAATATCGGTATCCAGATCGTTCGCAAATCACTGGAGGCGCCCCTGAGAATCATTGCTGAAAATGCAGGCGCCGAAGGTTCGGTTGTACTTCAAAAAGTGCAGGAAGGCAAAGGCAGCTTCGGCTACAATGCCCGGACCGATGAATTTGAGGATCTGAAAAAAGCCGGTGTTATCGACCCGACCAAGGTTACGAGGATCGCCCTCGAAAATGCATCTTCCATCTCAGGAATGGTGCTGACGACCGAATGTGTGGTGAACGATAAACCGGAAAAAGACGGCGGCGCAGGCCATGCCGGTCATCACCACCCGGGAGGTGGTATGCCGGGTATGATGTAATCGTTTTTTCAGACGAGAAATATGGAAACATGAGTCATCCCGAATTTTGGCGTAGTCCAGAGTTCGGGATGAACTTTTTAAGGGGCTACCTGTCACAAAGGGTTCTCCATGGGTTCTTAGGATCTTTGGACCCTTCGGACCTATGTACCTTCGGAAAAGTAGCCGCCTGAGAAACAGCCGTTTGAAAAGGACGGCGGATGTTGTGGCAACGGCGAAAAACATCAACAATCATCATTCATAGCCTGCCCCGATTTAGCGGGGTAATCTTAAATCATCAATAAAAAATATTTGAATGATGATTGATGAATGATGATTGATAAATGATGATGTCAGGAACAAAAAATTCGGGATGACTCCTGTTTTTATTCAAATGAGATGGAAAGACCTACTTTTCCACCTTCGGAAATTTCCAGACTGTAGGATGCCGTGGATTTTTGCTGCGGAGCACGCACCGCTGTATTGTACAACTCCACCGCATTTTTTTTAAACTTGCCGGAAATCACCTGGAAAACCACCCCGCCGGCCACACACACGCTGCCTACCTGCATCAGATCAACCCCGACCCTTGGGTTTTGACGGTATACCAGCAACCCGCTGAGCAAAAACAAACTTCCGGCGCCATATCCTGCGATGCTGAACTGATCGCTTAAGATGGCCAGCTGGATCTCGTCATGTGCTTTTGGGTAGTCCTTCATAAACCATTCCATGACCGGCAGGTTGAGCGGTTTGCCGTCCAGAAAATAGGAGCGGTTCAGAAAGATCTTTTTGATGAAAATGGTATCTCCGCCTGGGAGATGACCGGGACTCCGCTGTCCTTTCATTTGAAAAGAAAGGGCAAGTAGGAGTAATAAAGGGTAAAGTGCGCCGGGTCTCATTTTTTTTCTTCCTGTTTTGGGGCTTGTGTTTCGGCCGCGCTGCCATTGATGGTTTTACCCAGGAAAAGGCTGTTGATGAACAACCGGTTGGTCCCGTACCAGAATGCGCGGAAATTGTGGTTGTCCGCAAAACAGATGACCTTGCCCTGGCCGGTTCCGCTCACAATCACAGCGGCCGAACCGGCTACTTTTTTTTGAATTTTTTTAGGAAAATAACCGCTGATCAATGGCGCATCCGAATAAACTGCAGGTGTCGCGTACAGGTTTTGCGATGGCTCAAAGAGCAGGTTTCCCTGCCGGAATATTGGCATGGTTTCCCGATGCCTGCCGAAGAACAGGGGATGGCTAAGGTCGGTCGTGATCTCAAAAATTGATCCGGGGATATTGCCCGACCCCTGGTCTTCCGAAAGGCCGCCATACGGCCTCCTGCCGGTTTCCTTGAGATCGTCGGTTTTTCGGAAGGCGACATTCGCCAGTCCTTTGCCCGCGGCCCATTGAACAGCGCTTTCAGCCAGAACCAGGGTTCCGCCATCCTGTATCCAGCGGCGGAGATTGTCTACAGCGCCATTGCCAAGCGCATTGTATGAGCCGCCGACCATAGTAATGACGTTGTACTTCCAGATATCAATCCTGCCGAGTTGATCCGTTTCAATTTTTGAGACCGGAATATTATATCGCTGGTCCAGAACGTGCCAGGCTTCTCCGGCTTCTCCCGGCGCCACTCCGTCCCCGATGACCAGGCAGATCTTCGGTATTTCCAACGGGCGGAAATTGTTGCTGCCCAGGTCGATCCCCTGTGGAGAAAGCCCGGTGCCCACGCCGGTAATCTGTACATTGGAGGCGGTCTGAGCTTCCTGTATCAGGTGGAAAATCTCCTCTGGAGCATGTTTTTGATTTTGCACAGGGACCATGACCGTCCCCCGGGGGTATTGTTTGCCGGCCAGGGTGAAAGGCTCCATTGCCACTTTTGCGCGCAATTCCTTGCTGAGCAGGAAATAGGTGGCTTTGGGGCCGTAATAATCGCTCCAGTCGATCAGATAGGCGTAATTGGATTGGACGACCGGCGCCAGGGTTTTCTGGTCCTGCAATCCGGTGATTTCCTGGCCGATGGCGCCTGCGGAAAGCCCCTTTTTGGCTATTGTACCGTAGGGCAGGTCAAAGGCCAGCGGCAGCGTCCAACTGGAGATATCATAAAACAGGCTATCCTCGTATTCTTTCTGCGTTTCAAACATGGCCCGTATCAGTCGGTATTGGGGTTGTTCAAGGGGGACGATATAGGCGCTTCCGGGTTCAAACTCCTGGTTGTCGGCCTTGATGGATCGTCCAAGCCGGTGGACACGAATATGCTGCCGCCGCAGGATCTCGACAAAATGATTGGTCCTGTTGAAATCGTTGGGATCGCCAAAAACAAAAGCGCCCCGGCTGTCGCCCCGGGCTTCTGTGCGAACTTCCTGGAAATAGTCGCGCTGATAGCTTAGGATCGGCAGCCGCAGGTTGAGGGCGGCTTTATGGGTCGACAAAGCGGTTGTTACCTGATTGCGGATGGTAAAAGGGAAGGACAACAGTCCGTTGTCGGTTTCCTGCAAGTGGCCCCTTGAACTGGCTTGCTCAAACAGGATGCCGATACAGCCCTGGACGTCGGGATAAGTGGAGCCCTTGCCGTAATAAAAGTCGTCGTAACCTTCGCCACTGTAATACAACGAACCGATCTTATCCAGCGCTTCCGCATGAAAATCCCCGATTTTGGCGGTTAATTCCTGATTGATCTTAGGGGTCAGGGGGTGTACCCTGGTAGATTCGCCGGGCATAAAGAAAAAAGTGGCGTTGGAGCCCATTTCGTGGTGGTCGGTCAGAATATTGGGTTTCCAATCCTGAAAAACGGCCACCCGGCCCCTGCTTTCGGGGTGTTGGGCCGGCAACCAGTCCCGGTTGAGGTCAAACCAATAGTGATTGGTCCGCCCCCGGGGCCAGGGTTCGTTGTATTCCCGGTCGGCCGGGTCCGAAACAAGGTGCTCGTTTTTATGGCTGTTCACCCAGGAGGCGAAACGGTTCAGACCGTCGGGGTTAAAACTGGGGTCAAAAATGATAATAGCTTCATTCAGGAGTTGGTCTACTTCCGGGCTTTTGCCCGCGGCGAGGTAATACGCTACCAAAGGAGCGGCGTTAGCGCCGCTGGCCTCGTTGCCGTGTATGCTGAAGCCCTGATACAATACGATCGGCATTTTGGAAAGATCCAGATTGCCCGACTGGTCCGGGTTGCTCAGTTGGCGGTGTTCGGTCTTCAATTCTCCCAACCGGGCGTGATTGGCGGGCGAGGTGATGGTCAGGTAAACCAGGGGGCGTTGTTCGTAACTTCTGGCGTATTCGGTGAGCGTGATCCGGTCTGAAAGCCGGTCCAGTTCCCGCATATAAGTAATTTGCCGGTCGTGGGTCAGGTGCCATTCCCCGATCTGAAACCCAAAAAACGATTGAGGCGTTGGAATGGCAGGGTCATAAGGGATATCAGGCAAATAATAGGTGATGGGCAGTTGGGGACTGGGCTGAGCCGGAAGAAGGATCGTTGAAACAAAAAAGGGAATGGAGAGAATGAGCCTCAGGAATTTCATGGATTGTGTAGTTGTGTATGTAGGTGAATACTTCTGGTAAAAATAACGCTAGTCCTACAATATCCAAACTTTATTTCAAAATCTTTCAGATAGGCGGATTCCCCGGAAATTGCATAAATTTGAGCGAAATTCAGGTAATGGTAGAGTTGTTTTTCGCAGTTTTGGCAGGCCTTTTTTCAGTGGTCAACCCCATTGGCGTTGTTCCCGTTTTTTTGGCCATGACCCCCCATTATTCAAAGGCGGAAAGGGCCAAAACTGCCAGGAGTACTGCCATTTATTTCACTTTGATCTTATTGGTGTTCTTCTTTGCCGGGACCTATATCCTCGGTTTTTTTGGCGTCAGCCTCAGCGCCATGCGCATTGCCGGCGGGATCATCATCCTGTTATCCGGTTATTCGCTGCTCAACGCCAAACAGGCAAAGGACCGTACTTACGACAAAAAAGTAGAGGACGAAGCGCTCACTAAAACCGATATTTCCTTTTCTCCGCTCGCCATGCCGCTTTTGTCGGGACCGGGCTCCATCAGCCTGCTGATCAGCCTTTTTTCCGAACACGACAACTGGACTGCCCGCCTGATCATTGTTTCGGTGATCATCATCAACGGCATCCTGGTGTTTTTTATCCTCCGCTCGGCGCCGTATTTATTTCGTTTGCTGGGCGAGGCCGGCATGCGCGCCCTCAGCCGCATCATGGGTTTTATCGTTATGGCCATCGGTGTCCAGTACATCATCGGCGGCGTGGTAAAATTGGTTGCCGACCTTGCTGCCGGCTGATCGCTCGCTCCTCTCATGTTGATTTGTTGATTCGTTGATTCGTTGATTCGAGGATGCGACTCTCTGCCCTAAATGCCGAGCGTAGGCGACTTCGTCGTCCGGAGGCTGAAGCACTCTCACCTCTCACGCTGAGCGTAGCCGAAGCGCTCTCACTCTCCGCCCAGCGTTCGTGCCTCACGCCAGTCGGATAAATCTCACCTCTCTCACTCTCTCACTCTCTCACCCTCTCTCATCCTCTCTCACCCTCTAATACTTCCCGCCCCACCACCGCCGCATCTGTTCCCGGATTTTGATCTCAGCCGGGTTGTCCTGCGGTTCAAAAAAAGCGGTCCCCTGAAGGTCGTCGGGCAAAAATTCCTGGGGTACAAAATTACCCTCGAAATCATGCGCGTATTGGTAGTTTTTGCCGTAATCCAGTTTTTTCATGAGTCCGGTGGGGGCATTGCGCAAATGGAGCGGCACGGGCAAATTCCCGGATTGCCGGACGGTTTCCTGCGCTTTGGCAATGGCCAGGTAAGCCGAATTGCTCTTGGGAGAGGTGGCCAGGTAGATCACCGCCTGGGAAAGAATGATCCGGGATTCCGGCCATCCGATCACGTTCACGGCCTGAAAAGCGGTGGTGGCCATCAGTAAGGCATTCGGGTTGGCAAGCCCGATGTCTTCTGAGGCGGCGATCAGGACCCTGCGGGCGATAAAACGCGGATCTTCGCCGCCCTCAATCATCCGAGCCAGCCAATAAACAGCCGCATTGGGGTCGCTTCCGCGAATGGATTTGATCAATGCAGAAGCGATATCATAGTGCTGTTCGCCGCCCTTGTCGTACAGGGCCATTTTTTGTTGTACCCGTTCGCTGACCAGTTCGTTGGTGATCACCAGGGGCCCTTCATCCTGGAAACTGGCGGTGAGTTCCAGAACGTTGTACAATTTCCGGCCGTCGCCGCCGGAATACAAAAGCAGCGCGTCGTGTTCTGCAATGGTGATATCCTGTTTTTTTAGGTATTCGTCCTCTTTGATCGCTTTCTCCGCCATCAGCAGGAGTTCTTCGGTGGTCAGGGGTTGCAATACGTAGACCTGGCATCTGGACAACAGCGCCGGGATCACTTCAAAGGAGGGGTTTTCCGTTGTGGCGCCGATCAGCGTGACGACGCCTTCTTCTACTGCACTCAGCAAAGAATCCTGTTGGGCTTTGTTGAACCGGTGGATCTCATCGATGAACAGGATGGGGCTGGGCCGGTTAAAAAAATGCTGGCTTTTGGCCAGTTGTATGGTATCCCGGACGTCTTTCACCCCTGAACTGACGGCGCTCAGAATATGGAAAGGCAATTCCAGTTGGTGGGCGATGATTTTGGCCAGGGTGGTTTTGCCAACCCCCGGCGGGCCCCAAAGAATAAAGGACGGCAAGCGGCCGGTCTCGATGGCTTTTCTCAGCACTGCGCCAGGCCCGACCAGGTGTTTCTGCCCGACGTAATCGTCGAGCGTAGCCGGACGCATTCGTTCTGCCAAAGGCTTCATTTCAGTTCAGACTTTCGTTCTTCTGCAAATTGCACAAAAAAATCCAGGGATTTGGGGTTGCGCATGGCGCCCGGATTGGCTGCCTTGCCGATGGGAAAACCCATCAATATTTTTTTGACCGGCGTTTCCAGTTTTTTCCCGCTGATGGTGTAGGGAATATCTTCAACCTCGATCATTTCATCGGGCACGTGCCGGGGGGAGCATTCGGTTTTTAACAATTGCCTGATCCCATTTTTCAGGTTTTCATCCAGGTTTGTACCGGGCTCCAACTGGATAAACAGCGGCATATAATTCCGGCCTCCGCTCAATTCCAGGTTGACGATCAGGCTGTCTTTGATACCCGGGATCTGGTCGAGCGCGTTGTAGATCTCCGCAGTTCCAATCCGCACGCCGTGGCGGTTGAGGGTCGCATCCGACCGCCCTGAAATGACCAGGCCGCCATTCTCATGGATGTTGACCCAGTCGCCGTGTCGCCAAACCCCCGGATACAGGTCGAAATAACTGTCCGTATACCGCCTTTTTCCGGGATCATTCCAGAAATACACCGGCATGGCAGGCATCGGTTGGGTGATCACCATTTCACCCACCTCGTTTAGGACGGCATGCCCGTTTTCATCCCAGGCGTAAAGCGCGCAGCCCAGCGCCCGGCATTGGATCTCGCCTTTGTAAACGGGCTTCAGCGGGCAGCCTCCGACAAAGGCGGTGCACACGTCCGTTCCTCCGCTCATGGAACAGAGCCAGAGGTCTTTTTTGATATGCGAATAACACCATTCGAAAACCTCGGGCGGCAGCGGCGCTCCGGTGGATCCGATGGATCTGAGGTGCGAGAGATCAAACCTGGTTCCGGGCGCCAGTTCTTTTTTCATGCAGGCGGTCAGATAGGGTGCGCTGGTCCCGAAATGGTGGATCGGAACCTGTTCCGCAAGCTTCCACAGCACCCCCATGTCCGGATAGGCTGGACTGCCGTCGTAGAGCACGATTGCAGCGCCGGCCAGGAAGGAGGCTTGTACAAAATTCCACATCATCCAGCCGGTTGTGGAAAACCAGAAAAAGTTTTCACCCGGATGTACGTCGTTGTGAAAAGCCAGGTATTTGTAATGTTCGAGCAGCATCCCGCCGTGGCAATGGGTGATGGCTTTCGGGATGCCGGTGGTTCCGGAAGAATACAACACCCAGATGGGGTGGTCGAAAGGTACGGGTTCAAATTGCAGCGGTCCCGCCGGGCTGTTCGCCAGAATATCTCCCCAAAGCAGGCTGTTGGGAATGCCGCTGAGGTCAATTGCCGGTTCGAGGTAAGGCAAAACCACAACTTGTTCCAGGGAGGGCATTTGCCCGGCCAGTTCGGCGACCATTTCCAGGCGGTTGAATGCTTTGCCGTTGTACTGGTAGCCGTCTGCTGCAAACAGGATTTTGGGTTGGATCTGGCGAATGCGGTCCATCACGCTGTTGGCCCCAAAATCGGGCGAACAACTCGTCCAGATGGCGCCGATGGAACAAGCGGCTAAAAAAGCGTAGGCAGCTTCGGGAATATTGGGCAGGTAAGCGGCGACGGCGTCTCCCTTTCCGATCCCGCGGGCTTTCATCCAGGTTGCCAGGCGGCTGACGGTATCCAGGACTTCACCCCAGGAAATCTGCCGGAGATCGTGCCGCTCGGATTGAAAATAAATGGCGGTTTTGGCGGGTGAGGCATGGCGTACAAGGTGTTCGGCGTAGTTCAGCGTGGCGCCCGTAAACCAGCGGGTATCCGGCATGGGGTCCCGGGTCATGACTTCCTGGTATGGGGTATAGGATTTTACCTCGAAATAGGTCCAGATACTTTCCCAAAAGGCCGCCGGATGATCAACCGACCACTGCCAAAGTGCGGCATAATCATCAACAATCAGCCCTTTAGAGGTTTTTAACCATTGAATATAATGGCTTAACCTTGAATTTTCCTTGAATTCGGTCCCGGGTTTCCACAATAACCGGACTTCTTCACCCATGTTTTCAAGAATTGTTACCTTTATTGGCGTAAAATACAAAGTTAAGCCATGCGCCCCGGAGTTTTGCTGATTTTTGCTCTTTTTGTCCAGGCTTGCGCCCCCGTTCCAAGCGGGTATCGAGGCGAGCCGGACTTACTTTATACCGATTTGCAATACGCCCTGGATGAACCCCTCGACGTAGTGAAACTCCAGTTGGACGAACAGGTGTTCCCTGAATTGCCCTACGAAATGGGCAAAATGACCAACCTGACCCTGTGGGCTATGCGTCGCTGCGGTTTGCGGACCTTGCCGGGATTCGTCGACCAGTTCACCTACCTGGAACAAGCAGAATTGGGCGGCAACCAATTGAAAGAATTGACACCCAATATCAAAGCCTGGAAACAACTCTGGATACTGGGCCTGGAGAACAATCAACTGGCGAGCCTGCCGGATGAACTCTGCGGCCTGGAACGTATTGTTCAGATGAACCTGAGCGGAAATGTATTGACCGAACTGCCAAAGGACATGGGCAACCTGGTCAATCTCAGCCAATTGAAAGCCGACAATAACCGGTTGTCGGCCTTGCCGGAAAGTTTTGTTCGCTGCAACAGCCTGAAAAAGTTGAGTTTCAAAAACAACCAACTGGGCTCGTTACCTGCCAATATGGGGAATCTGAAGGAACTGGAGGAATTGTACCTCGACAATAACCGGATCGGAACATTGCCGCAATCCATCGGCAATTTGAAGGCTTTGAAACGGCTTTCTCTTCAGGGCAACCGACTGTCCGAACTTCCCAGGGAACTGTCGATGTTGGAGAATCTCGAATACCTTGAACTGCAAAATAACCAGTTGACCGCCATACCCGAAGAATTGATCTACCTGCCGAAATTGCGGGCGATTTATCTGAACGGGAATCCGATCCCGGAGGCGGAAGCCAAACGGCTCATCGGAAAATTTACGTCTTCCAGGATCAGCATTGAGGGGAATGATTGAGGTTAGGCTACTGAGCGGAGTCGAAGGAGATGGTGGACGGCCCATGGTGGACGGTAGACGGCAAACGGTAGACGGTAGATGATGGGGCGTGTTTTACCCATGCAAATCAATAGTTCAGGATGGTTTATTATCGTTTATTATCGTTGACGGACGTTAACCAAAATGAACTACATTGAACCCTTTGATGATGTCTGGAACAACTCAGGAGGCTACCCGTCCTAAAGGGATTCTCCAAAGGAGTCCTATGGACCTTCGGAGAAGTAGCCGCCTGAGAAACAGCCGTTTGCAGAGGGCGGCGGTCGTTGTGGCAACGGCGCTGCGGGTGGGATCAAGCGAGAGTTGGAAAGTCAACTCAGGAGGCTACCCGAAGTAGCCGCCTGAGAAACAGCCGTTTGCAGAGGGCGGCGGTCGTTGTGGCAACGGCGCTGCGGGTGGGATCAAGAGATAACTTTGGGTTATCTCTTGATTTAAGCGTTGCGGCTGCCTTCGTCAGGAAAACATCAATAATAAAAGAAACGGAGAAATGCAAAAAATCTTGGTCGCCAACCGGGGCGAGATCGCGCTGCGGGTCATGCGGACCGCCAAAAAAATGGGCCTGCGTACGGTGGCGGTTTATTCGGAAGCCGACCGCAATGCCCCCCATGTCCGGTATGCAGATGAAGCGGTTTGCCTGGGCCCTCCGCCCTCCGGCCAGTCTTATCTGCGCGGCGATCTGATCATAGAAGCGGCTAAGAAACTGGGTGTGGACGGCATACATCCCGGGTACGGCTTTTTGAGCGAGAATGCTGCATTTGCAGAGGCTGTGGAGGCCGCGGGGATCACCTTTGTCGGACCAAGCCCGCATTCCATCCGGGCGATGGGCAGCAAACTGGCCGCAAAGGACGCGGTGAAAGGCTACGGAATACCCATGGTGCCCGGTACGGACGAAGCGATCGCCGATGTCGAAAAAGCCAAAGTCATTGCCCGGGGAGTTGGATTCCCGATCCTGATCAAAGCGTCGGCGGGCGGCGGCGGCAAGGGCATGCGGATCGTTGAAAGGGAACAGGACCTCGGAGAACAAATGGCCCGCGCGGTGAGCGAGGCGCAAAGCGCTTTCGGCGACGGTTCGGTCTTCATCGAAAAATACATTTCCTCTCCAAGGCATATCGAGATACAGGTTTTAGCGGACCAATCGGGCAATACCGTTCATTTGTTCGAACGCGAATGCAGCATACAGCGCAGGCACCAGAAGGTGGTGGAAGAAGCGCCTTCGTCGGTTTTAACCCCCGAAATCCGGTCGGCAATGGGCGCAGCCGCCGTTCAGGTAGCCCAGGCTTGCCAATATACCGGCGCCGGCACCGTGGAATTCCTGGTGGACGACCGCCTCAACTTTTATTTCCTGGAAATGAACACCCGCCTGCAGGTTGAACATCCGGTGACGGAATGGATCACCGGTCTGGATCTGGTGGAGCAGCAGATCCGCATCGCACGGGGCGAGCAACTGAGTTTCACCCAGGAAGATCTGAAAATCAAGGGCCATGCCGTAGAATTGCGGGTTTATGCCGAAGATCCGCTCAACCAGTTTTTGCCGAGTATCGGCAACCTGAAAGTTTATCAAAAACCTGAAGGCCCCTATATCCGCATCGACGACGGCTACGAACAGGGTATGGAAATCCCTATCTATTACGATCCCCTTATCGCGAAACTGGTCGTATGGGGTGAAAACCGGACGGTCGCCCTCGAAAGGATGATCCGGGCGATTGAAGGCTACCGCATCGAAGGAGTGGCGACTACCTTGCCGTTCGGCCGGTTTGTGTGCGAGCATCCCGCTTTTACCGGCGGTCAGTTCGATACCAAATTTGTGGAGCAATACTTTTCGCCGGAAAAAATCCTGGCTGACAATGCTGCCCGCGCTGAAATTGCGGCCATGCTGGCGCTGGCGTTTTATAAAAAGGACCGGGAGCAACTCAGGGTTCCCGGGCAAGGGGGAAGCGGGTGGGGGAGGCGGTAGATGGAGGCTGAGGTTTGAAAGTTTGGAATGGTTTGTGCCATAGACACTCTTTTGGAGGGATTGTTTGGGATTGTTTGGAGTTGTTTGGGATGGTTTGGAGTTGTTTGGACTGCCGTTAAACGGCGGCCGGCAACCATCCTGAAGGAACGCCTATTGCGTAAACGACGATGAACGATGCGAATCTATAGTTAAATACTCCTGTTTTATGCAGTTGAATTTTTTTCAAAAACTCCAATGCTGGTTTCTTGAACCACTACCTGTCCCGCAAGGCGGGAAAAGAAACAAAAGAACACAAAAGTGGCGAACATGAGTCACCCCGAATTTCCAGAATAACTAAATCTATCCATAGGAAGACTAGCTTGGGAATCATTCCTTGTGCTGCCCAAAAACCTTTATAGTGAACAGGATGGCTTCGCATCCTGAGCTACTTGATTTTTTTCACCACATAAGATACATAAGATCACATAGGGTCATTCCGGTTCGCCAACGGCGAACCGGAATGACTGAAACTTATGTTTTTTATGTATCTTATGTGGTGAAAAAAAAACTGTGTTTCATATTTGGTTTGTTATCAATAAATTAAAAAATGTTAGACAAAAGTTTGTTAGTCTATAGCCCTCAATGCCAACTGCCCCGTAGTGACTCCTTTGGAGCAGCCTGGCGAACTGCCCCAAAGGTCCAAAGATCCGAAGGCCTCCATCAGAGCTAACTAAAATACCCGAATCAATGCCGAAATCGTTCTTTTTCCGACATTTTCAACAAAATTCAGGATGACTCATGTTTCCTTTTCCCGCCTTGCGGGACAGGTCGTGGTTCAAAAAAAACATGACATGTGTTGATTGAACTACAAAATCCGGGCTGATTCATGTTTTTTTCCCGCCTGGCGACATTAGCGGATTGGGCGGTAAGGATCGGAGAAATAATAACTGTCGGATTTGGGCGCCGGAGGCGCCCAATGCATACCCTGGTCTTTAGCCGCGTAATGGGAGAAAATTCGCCCTTAATATTACTTTGTCATTTTAAATTTTTGGCGCCTCAACCAGTCGGGACGTCTTTGTTCATGGTGGATTTGGATGAGTTCAAACCCCTTTGAATTAAACTTTCAGGCGGGCCTGTGGTCTGCTATCTTGGTAACACCGCCTAATCGAGAGGACTTCCGGGCCCTAGGTCCGGCATCTTTTGCCGCACGCGAGGCAAAACCCTAAAAGGTAAGGAGGCGCCTCGCGGGCAACTGGTTTGTCCAAAGGTCCGAAGGACTCTCCATGGGAGCCCTATGGGCCTATGGAGAGTCCTTCGGACCTTTGGAGGGATCGCAGGGTTCAACCCGCTTCGGGTGGTTAGATACCGGTCCGCTGGACCGGACGCCGTTCTCACCCGGGACGGTTACAAAGATGCCGGTCCGCTGGACCGTTTCGTGCCTGGAGGGTGCAAGCGTTATCCGGAATCACTGGGTTTAGGTACAAAGATGCCAGTCCGCTGGACCGTTTCGTGCCAGACCGCTATCCATCAGAACTCATGTTAGTTTAAAGTGACAAAGTAGTATTAAACCAAAAGCAACGCGGCATCCAGATAAAACTTGGCAGCCCAATTTGGATAACGGAACCGCTGATAGGGCCCCCAGACCGGCGCCGAGCCGGCGACGCCCCCTTTGATGCCCGGAATGGGCAGTGTAGCTACGTGTTTTTCCAGGTCGGCAAGCAGTTGCAGGGCGGTATTCCGGAATTCCTTTTCGCCGGTGATACCCGACAAACGTCCCAGAAAAAAAGCCAGTTGAGCCTGACCGGTCAGGCATTTGAACGAATAATCCCCCTGCCAGCGTTCGTTGTAGCGGCCCGCCAACCGGCCGTGTTTTTTATATAACTCCATCAGTTTACGGCCTGCGACGGCGCATTTTTCCAGAAGGAAAGCGTCGTTTAATACCAGGGCGCATTCCAGGAATCCCTGCCAGGTATAGGCGATGGTATGGGTAAAGGCCTGTTCGCCGGGCCGGAAGGCCCAGTTTTGCACAGTGGAGTCGGGGTTGATCCAGCCCGCGTAACGATGGAGGGTTTTGGCCATTTCCTGTTCCAGGCCCGGGTGTTTGGCAACCTGATTGGAGTACAACATGGCCCAGACGACCATGGTGTAATAGGCCGGTTCGTAACCGGGAACAAAGGCATGGCGGGTCCATCCCCCGTCCGGGTTGAGTTGGGCCAAAACCCAGGAAACAGTGCGTTGAATGGCGCCCGGGAAGGCCGGATTTCCGGTTTTATGGTAAATAGCGGTCAGGCCGAACAGGATCATGGCGGTATCAAAAACAATGGGTTCCCCTTTGCCGCCCAGGCCGGCCGGAAAAGAACCGTCTTCATTCTGGATTTCGAGCAGCCAGCCGGCGCAGGTGGCGGCCGCCTGCAACAGTTCCGCTTCGCCGGTATGTTCGTGGTATGCCAGGAGTGTCGGGATGATGTACCCGGTGGTTTCGGGGTAGGGTGGGGCCCAGCCTTTGAACACATGATACCAGGCTGAGGACCCTGCGCCGTGGTTGGCGCGGATGCCGGCGAGGAGCCAGTGGAGGGTGTTTTTTACATTCATGTTCAGATTTAAAAGCAGCACAAAGCTGGGACAAGATAATAAGTCCGTTGGATGATTTGGAAATTTGAAATTTTCAGGATAGCTTTACCTAGCTAAACAACCACCACATGAACCTTATTCCTTTCTTTTCCTGTCATTTATCGGTACAGCAGTTGCGTAAAACCAGCCGGTCCGGCTGGTTTTACGCAACTGCTGTTTGCACGTCAAAGTATAGACATAATGGGTTTTTACCCAATAGAGCCTATATAGGGGGAGTTGCGTGAGACAAACGTTATGTGTAACCCTAAGTGATGACAAAGTATCAAGAAAACATAAGAAATGTCTGGACAAAGAATACTGAACGAAAAATCTTTAGAAATTGACCCACAACATTGGTGTTCCGACATAGAGGCATTTATTAGAACGAAATATATTGAATCAAAAAAAGACGGAATTCTTGTTACAATTTCAGGAGGACTTGACTCTAGTGTCACTGCATCACTTGTGGCAAGGGCAATTGGAAAAGAAAAAGTAACCGGACTGATGTTACCTGAACGATTTGGTAATCCAGAGGCTAATCAATTTGGCAATCTTATTATCAAACACCTTAATATAAATTCAGAGAAAATTTACATCAATCCAATAATACGAAGCATAAGAATATCAAGCTTTTTGCTGACATTTTTAGGAGGTAGAAGATTTTGGAAAAAATCAATAGATAGAATCAAAGAAAAAAGAGGAGACGAAGTTCAGAAAGGTTATATAAAAATGCTTAGAGGTGAAATAGTGCCCACCTTTCACAAATACTCATCGAAAATTAATGGAAGACAGCGAGCAAGATTGCTTTTAGCATACAAATACGCTGAAGAACACAATTTACTATTGGCGGGAGCAACTCATAAAACAGAGCGGTCCGTAGGTCTTTTTGCTAAGTTCGGAATTGATGACTGTGCGGACATTATGCCCCTAAAAAATATTTACCGCAGCCATATTCTTCAAATTGGACAACATATTGGCATCCCGACCGGTATACTGAATCGAACTCCCAATCCCGATATGGTTCCTGGTGTTACGGACAAATATGTTAGCTATTTGGGATTGTCTGCACAGCAAGTTGACTTGATTTTGCTTGGTTTCGAGAAAAAAATGACACCAAAAGAAATTGCAGAACAAGTTGAGATAAGAGAAGAAAAAGTTCTTGAAATACAAGAAATAGTTTGCTTGACAGAGCTACAAAGAAACACTTCATTAGCACCAACAATACCGACAAATCAACAACCAAACACAGATGTTGATCATGGAGCAAAACCATAAACAACAGCAATCAAACGGACAAAGTCCAACGCCTTTCGCTCAAACCTATTTTCACGGGACAAAGGCCGACTTAAAAGTTGGCGACCTGATTGAAGCCGGCTTCAATTCAAACTATGGACAGCGAAACAATGCGAAATATATTTTCCTTTCAGCGACATTTGACGCAGCAATTTGGGGAGCAGAACTCGCCTTTGGCGACGGACGGGAAAGAATTTATTTAGTGGAGCCAACGGGAGAAATTGAAGATGACCCGGACTTAACCGACAAAAAATTCCCGGGTAATCCGACAAAATCATATCGTTCAACTCAACCATTCAGGGTTGTAGGAGAAGTGACGGTTTGGCAAGGACACCCGGCCGAACAAGTTAAAGCCATGAAGGACGCATTGGAAAAACTTAAAGAACAAGGTATTAATTCGCTTAACGATTGACCTATACCGCGCGTCGGATGGTTTTTGGCAAACCATCCATCCTGCGGCATTCCACGCCTGGGGCGTGGCGCGCTTTTGGGAAATTCCCCATGCACCACGCAGCGGTGTGGGCAGCGCGAAGTATAAAATGAGACAAAAACATGGGCATATCCGGCTTCCGGGCGCGACAACTATTTTTTCAATGATCCTGAACCTGTTCCGCCAATCTTTTATAGCTTTGGGGCGCCAGATAACGCACAAATGGAAAGATCAAGCATTCCGCAATCGGTTAAAAAACATTCGGTTTTAATATGCGTACTTATTTCTGTGATTTTCATCGTAATCGCTACCTCGTTATATCCCGGGGGTTCGCTCTATGACAAAAATTCTTCAGGGTTTGACTGGACAAAAAATTTTATAAGCAATTTGTTTGGCGCAAAAGCGCTAAACGGCTTTGACAACCCGTCCAGGGTTTGGGCATTCATTGGTATTGTATTCCACTTTATCGGGAATGGGATATTTTTCATCCATATGTCAAAAAAACTTTCTTCAGGACACGCTGCAACCATTTTAAGGCTTGTTGCAGCAACCAACATACTTTTCAATTTTTTGATAGCGACGCCATTACACGACATCATGGTAACCGTTTCCAGCACCATATCGTTGATTGGTTTATTTTATATTACGGTTTTTATTCTTCGGACAAAACTCCACCTGTTTAAATTCGCCTGCGTAATTTGTTTGTTGACTTTTTATTATACTTTATTCCTGTATGGTTCAGGTAACTGGGGGCTACTGGCAATCATGCAGAAGGTTTCTTTCATTAGCTCAATCTTATTAATTTTAGGACTGGAATATTTTACAAGTCAGGACGACTTTAAACAGATCCAATCAAACAGACAAAAAACACAGGCAACGAACCCTTGAGACGGGTTTTGCATCCTGATTCGTTGGATTTGTGTCTAATAAACCCCTGAACCAAACCATAATAAGCAGAAACCAAACGGCCAGGGTCCTACTATTTAATGGAGCCAACGGGAGAAATAGAAGATGACCCGGATTTAACCAATCCTTCATCATCTGTTTGCGTGGACGGCCGGGGATTCATATCTAGCAGATCGTACCGGAATTATCAGAAAATAAGAAATGACGCCTGAAAGAAAATTAAAAATTCAAAACATTCTCATCATTATCGGGATCGGATTGATTTTCGGCCTGCTTTATAATTATTTGTTTTATCCGCATACTTTGGTCGAGTACGCAGAGGCGGGCATTATCAGCATTTTAATAGGATTGTTACTGGGAATACTTGAAGAATTTGTATTCAAAAACCTGTTTCAAAAAATTTCCTTTCTGACCGTATCAACCATTCGAGCCCTTTTATATTCATTTCTGATTAGCGTTGTCCTTAGTTTTGTCCTGTCAATTGAGATTTCTTTTATTGAACAAATAAGTTACAAGGACGCTGTAATTCAATACATTAAAAGCCCCATGTTTCAAAGGGATTTCCTGTATTCCTTCTTTTTCATCATTTTAATTCTCTTCATTTTTCAGATCATCTTGCTGATCGGAAGGGCCAACTTTTTCAGGCTGATCCTGGGTTTGTACCATCGGCCCCGGGAAATCTCCAGAATTTTCATGTTTGTAGATTTAAAGGGTTCCACAACTATAGCGGAAAAACTGACAAACAAAGCCTTTAGTTCACTGATTCAGGATTATTTTTACGACGTATCAGATGCAATTATGATGTTTGGAGGTGAAATTTATCAATATGTTGGAGATGAAATTATCGTCGTTTGGCCGATTCGGAAGAAAAATTTAAACTGTATCCGGAGTTTTTTCAAGATGGTAGAAATAATTGAAAGAAAAAGGGATGGTTACCTGTCAAAATATGGCCTCGTGCCGGAATTTAAAGCAGGGATCCATGTCGGGAAGGTTATCCTGACCTCAGTTGGAAAACAAAAAAAGGAAATTGTTTATCATGGCGATGTTTTGAACACAACCTCAAGGATTGAAGGAAAATGTAATGAATTAAAACAAAGTTTATTAATGTCAGAGGATATGTTAAATTACCTCGACCTTGGAAATGAATTTATTGTTGAGAAAAAGGATGAAATTGAACTTAGGGGAAAAGCACATAAACTCAGCCTTTATGGGGTGAGATCAGCCGGTTCAAAGGGTGGTCCGTCTATGCCGGTTATAGCCCTTTCGGGGTAAAATTGTGAAAAGTTGGGGAATACGTATGTTTAAGGCGCTGAAACCGAAAAACAATGTACTCCCCCGATACTTGAGGAGTATCTCAAAATCCTGCTCTCTTTGAATTTTCAAGCCTTTAAAACCCGGAAAGCATTTTTCACAAAACTAGCCCGCAAGGGCTATACTCGAGAATAAAACAGACAAAACAATTGCCAATGATTTTTTTAAGTTATTCTTATATCGACGTACAACTGGTTCGGACTATTTCAGAAACGCTGATCGGGAACTTTAATAAAACCTGGTTCGCTGAATATGAAATTCCTATAGAAGCTTTTCTCCGACTCAAAGAAGGTGAACTAAAAGAACAAATATCAAATGGGATAGACCATGCTGATTATGCTATCTTTTTTACGAATTTCCACTGGTTTGATTCACCCTGGTGTCAATTTGAATACAATTATGTAATAAACAAAAAAATCCCTTTTTTGCAAATATGTACGGATTCAAAAAGCGCCGGCAAAAAATTAATTTCTGAAAACTTTTATTATAAACTGGAAAATAATGATATTGAAGGATTGATAAGCTTTATTGGTCATAAATTGGGGTTGCTTCTATTCAGAGAAAAATTAATCCTGGAGGCTATCAATTACTCTCCAAAACTGCTTCTTGAATTTGGCAATGTCACCGTGACTGCCCAATTAGGCCCCTACAGCCAACAACAGTTTTCTGGTCCTGTAACGCCTTATGATTTTTCAGATGCAGGAAAACGGATGTTTGCCGGGAGGCGATTCGGGGCAGAAGGAGTAATAGATTCAAAGCGGTCTACTTTACTCTTGAATTTGAACCCTGGTAATCTAAATGTATCATTATTCCCTCAAAGTTATCGGATTGGGTCGTTTGATCAAATGATGAAGCTTCGGGAAAGCGACCCTGAAATTCGAAACTCCGGGAGAATAGATTTTATTTACTACAGGGAATTTGCAAGAGTAGCGCAGACGAGCTGGTATGAAGCGCATAAATTTAAAGAAACAGGATTGCATGTTTGTTTTTTCCCAAACAGAAGCGACCTGGTCGGATTAACTCAAATGGCATTAACAAGCGTAAATAAAAATAAACCGGATCAACAAACCTGGCATCGGTTTTATCATTTTAAAATTAAAGATATAGTCAGCGGAATAGTCGGAGAAATTACCCTGTCTTGCGCAGTTGCCATAAATACGTCCGAAGATGAACAAGGCTTTATTGAGTTTTGCAGGTTAACGCCTCTTTTTGATTCGATTGCAGGATCAATCCGATATCATGGCGGCGTTAATACCGGAAAATCAGTATGGCAATAAATACAAAAATATGATTAAAGGAATATTTTCTAAAACTTATTGCTTCTTCAACGGCCACCAATTCGAAAACTGGGAAGTTGTAGAAAAAGAAAACTGCCTCCAAAGAAGCGTCTGTTCGGTCTGTAAAAGAAAAGAATCGTTTAGAAACCACGACTGGTCAAATTGGGAATACCTGAGCGACGATTCCTGCGATCAGCTTATCCGCTGTAAAACAGAAGGGTGCAATGAAAAAAAGGAAAGAAAATTTCACCCGGATTCAAAAACCAGGGTGAAAGAATCGGTAGAGTTCAGAATCATTGAAGAGTTAAGGTTTACAGGAGATTTTTTTTATCATAAACCGGTATTGGTGCAAAACCTTCTCGACATATTAAAGGACGGGGATACCTGTGTCTGTTATAGGTGTAAAGACGAATTTGTAAGACATAGAAAGGAAGGATTGGATAAGGTGCTATACGGATTGAAAACAACACAACCCTACATATTCAATCAGTATAAAGTTGAAGAGCTCATTGAAGTTTATTATTTGAAGCATGGAAAGGAATAGCGAGCTTGAAAGAATTTGTTGCTGAATGCCGGGTTCAATACCCCTTCCCCATCAACCAACTCAAAAAATACATCCACCTTCCCGAAGCCTTATAAATCCGGTGATGCGGGGTGCGCACACCCCCAAATGCCCGGGTAAAAGCCTCCACGCCGGGCAACATGCTCCCGCAAAAATCAATCTGCCGGTGGGTAGCGCTGAAATCCCGGATCGCCTGCCAGTACAGCGCCGTCGCTGCGCCGGCAGAACCGAACGCCGGGTCGGCGCCGTGCAGCAGAAAATAGGCCGTATTTTTGTCCCATACGGTATAGAGCCCGGCCACAGGGCGTTCATTGTCAATGGAGTAAGCAAAATAGAGTTTACGCTGATTCCGGCCGGCAGCGGCGCGGTCCATCGTCCTGAGTTGTTCCAGCGAGTAGGGTAGGGGCAGCCCCTGTTTTCTAAAGGTCAATTGGTGCAGGCGGTAGAACGCGTCCACATCCTCACCTGTCGATATCCGGATTTTTCCCTCTGCTTTTTTAAGGTCGGTGCGCACGCTGCCTTTGCAGGCGACAAGCAACTGTTCGAGGGTCCGGCCCCCGGCCAGCCGGTAGGTGTACAGCGTGGTTTGTTTGAATCCTTTCCAGTAAAAGGGCAACCAGTTTTCGAACTCGGGATAACACTGGATATTGCAGAAATGAAAGGGGGGCAACTGGTCGATCAACCGGGCGGTCACCTTGTTCTCAAAAGCGTACCGCCGTTCGGTCTTCTGGGGCAGGAGGGGGTATTGCAACCAGACGCCCAGATAATCGGTAAAGGGCGGCATACGAAGCACCTTTAATCCCATTTTCAGGATGAAAGAATACGGCAAAAGCCCGCGAAGCCGCCCATCCCCGTCCAGGTCGATGCAGGCGCTCCAGTTGTCCGGGCCGCAAACGGCGTCCAGCCACCAGGGTTGGAAATGCAGCGGCAGGGGATGGCTTTCGGCCAGGTTGCGGTATAATTCCCTCTTGTTGGATTTCAATGCTGAATTCGATTCATCCGGGATCAAAAGTAAGCTAAATTTGTATTTTTGGCGGCTTTGTAGTCAGTCAACAGTTATCAGTTGGCAGTCCGCAGTCAGGCAACTGAGCGGAGTCGAAAATCAGGCAACTGAGCGGAGTCGAAGTTGGCAGCCGGCAACGAGATATGCTACGTCTACCCGGAACGAAGAAAAACTAACTTGAGAATGCTTTATTGTACGGTCCCAAAAACCTTGTGGTGAACAGGATGGCTTCGCATCCTGTAGCGGCTTGATTTTTTCCACCACATAAGATACATAAGATCACATAGAATGATTCCGGTTTGCCATTGGCGAACCGGAATCATTTAACTTATGTTTTCTATGTATCTTATGTGGTGAAAAAAAATGTGTTTCATATTTAATTTGCTATCAATAACTTAAATGAAGTTAGACAAAAGTCGCTGCCGGCTAATTGGCGAATATTTAGATTGATAAAACAATCCTTATGGAAATACAACATACAGTTTTGGAACGCTTCCTGCGTTACGTGCAGATCGACACCCAATCCGATCCCGCTTCCTCCACCGTCCCTTCCACCGAAAAACAGAAAAACCTGGGCCGGGTATTGGTGCAGGAATTGCTCGAAATGGGCATCCAGGACGCTCACCTCGACGAATTTGGATACGTTTATGCCACGATCCCGGCAAATACGCCCAAAAAAAATATCCCGGCGATCTGTTTTTGTTCCCATATGGACACCTCTCCGGATTGCAGCGGGGCCGGGGTCAAACCCATTATCCACCGGAACTACCAGGGCGGAGCAATAACCCTTCCCGACGACCCGACACAGATTCTGCGACCGGTCGACCATCCGCACCTGCTCGATCAGATCGGCCATGATATCGTCACGGCAAGCGGTACCACCCTGCTGGGCGCCGACAATAAAGCCGGCCTTGCGGAGATCATGGACGCCGCCCACCATCTGGTCACGCATCCCGAACTGCCGCATGGGGAGATCAAGATTCTCTTCACACCCGATGAAGAGATCGGCCGGGGAGTAGACAAAGTCGACATGAAAAAACTGGGCGCCGATTTCGGCTACACCGTCGACGGCGAACAACGCGGTTCGATCGAAGACGAAACCTTCTGCGCCGACGCCGTCACCCTGACCATCCACGGCGTAAGCGCCCATACCGGGTTTGCGCTCGGCAAAATGGAGAATGCCGTCAAGATCGCAGGCGAAATTCTGGCCGCCCTGCCCAAAGACCGGCTTTCTCCGGAGGTCACCGACAAAAGGGCCGGATTTGTGCACCCTTACAGCATCAGCGGGTCGGTAGAAAAAACCCTGTTGTTTTTCCTGATCCGCGATTTTTCGGTGGAAGGCCTCCACAATCATGAAGCGGAATTAAAGGGTATTGTTGAAAAAGTAATTGACCGGTATCCCGGTTCCCGGATCGAATTCCAGGTCAAGGAACAATACCGGAATATGAAAATGGTGCTGGACAATTACCCCAAAGTGGTTGAAAACGCAGTGGAAGCCATCCGCCGAGCGGGGTTGACTCCGATCCGGTCCAGCATCCGGGGTGGAACCGACGGATCGCGGCTCTCCTTCATGGGACTGCCTTGCCCGAACATTTTTGCCGGTGAACACGCCTTTCACTCCAAATTGGAATGGGTTTCCGTGCAGGATATGGAAAAAGCCGTTGAAACCCTGGTCCACCTGGCGATGATCTGGGAGGAGGGTGAGAGAGGTGAGAGAGGTGAGAGGGGTGAGAGAGGTGAGAGGGTCGCATCAACAAATAAACAAATAAACAAATAAACATTTGAATGGATTCACACTTCCTTAATACTCCCTAACCCTTTTTAACCAAAAACAAAAATGCTTTAACTTTGCCTTAGCTGTGCGGAATTCTTTCAGAGCGTTAATTTGCAGTAAAGTTGAAAATTTAAATAACTACCACCATGAATCCGAGAACCCTGATCAAAATCGTGTTTGTTCTGCTGTTGTACAGCAGTTTTTACGCATGTACATCACCTCAGGCTTTGGTTGAATCCGGCAATTACGACCAGGCCATCGAACAATCCATCCGCAAACTGGCCGGCAAAAAGAACAAAAAAGTAAAATATGTCCAGGCGCTGGAAGAGGCCTTTGCCAAGATTACCGAACAGGATATGCGGCTTGCCGACCGGCTGAAAGCGGAAGGCCGGCCCGAAAACTGGGAAAAGATCAACGATATCTACCGCCGGATCCGCAGGCGGCAGGAAAAAATTGAACCACTCCTCCCCTTGATCGACAAGGAAGGCGTAAAGGCGGAATTCCGCTTTGTCCGGGTTGACGACCTCGAAGTTGAGTCGCGCGAAAAGGCGGCCGAACACCATTATACCTACGCCAAAAAATTGTTGTCGGACGCCAAACGCGGAGATAAGCTGGCGGCCAGGCAGGCTTACGAAGAACTGGAAAAGATCAGCCGCTATTACAACAGCTACAGGGATCGCAAAGAACTGATGCAGGAGGCCCTGGAATGGGGAACGACCTACGTGGTTTTCAACATGAACAACCGCGCCCAGGTGGTGATCCCCCGCCAAATGGAAGAAGAATTGCTCCGCTTTGGCGTAAAGGACCTGAACAGCCAGTGGCGGATCTTCCACGCCACCCCCCAGCCCGGAATTACCTATGATTACAAAGTGGAAATGAACCTGCAACAGATCGCCGTGAGCCCCGAAACCGTCAAGGAACGCGAATACGAGGAAACCAGGGAAATCGAAGACGGGTTTGATTACGTGCTGGACCAGAACGGCAACGTCATGAAGGATACCTCCGGCAACGACATCAAGGTACCCCGTAAAATATGGATCAAAGCCCGCGTGCTGGAAGTTTACCAGAACAAGGTAGCGACGGTCAGCGGCCGGATCGAGTGGTTTGACCTGCGGACCAACGAACTCCTGGAAAGCCAACCGCTCACGGCAGACGCCGTATTCGAAAACTATGCCTCCACCTTCCAGGGTGATAAACGAGCCCTGAGCGAGCAGTCAAAAAAGAGGATCGGTAACAGACCCCAGCCATTCCCGACCGACGAAGCCTTGCTCATCACAGCGGCCAACCACCTGCAACCGGCCATTAAAGAAAAACTAGCTTATACCCGGAAGATCATTTGATCGTTAAAAGATCTCGGTGGTAATTTTTTTAAGGCCGTCTCAAATGCTTGGGACGGTCTTTTTGTACCTCCAACCTCCCGGTTGGAGGAGAAATCCCAGAGCCTCCAACCGAAGTGTTGAAGGACATTCCTCCACGAAAATTTCACTTTCAATCCACAATTCAAAATTATTTTTCGAATATTGCCCTTCTGAACGCTTTAACCAACTAAATGAACACCTATGGACCAATTTTTAGCTGAACTGGCCGGAACAGCCACCCTGATCCTGTTGGGTGACGGCGTCGTTGCGGCTGTCGTTCTCAAATACACAAAAAGCGAAAATGCAGGCTGGCAGGTGATCACCATCGGCTGGGCGCTGGCGGTTGTGTTTGGGGTGTATGTGGCCGGTGGCATCAGCGGGGCCCATCTGAATCCGGCCGTTACCCTCGCCCTGGCATCTGCGGGTTCTTTCGAATGGGTGAACGTGCCGCTTTACATCGCCGGGCAAATGGCCGGCGCGATATTGGGCGCCTGCCTGGTTTACCTGCATTATCTGCCGCACTGGAAGGCAACCGACGATCCGGAAACCAAGCTGGCGGTTTTTTGCACAGCTCCGGCTATCCGGCATAAAACCGGCAACCTGATCAGTGAATTCCTGGGGACTTTTGTGCTGCTCTTCGGTCTGAGCGCCATCGGCGCTAATAAATTTGCCGAAGGGCTCAATCCGCTGGTGATCGGTTTGCTGATCCTGGCGATCGGCAATTCCCTGGGCGGCACAACGGGTTATGCCATCAACCCGGCAAGGGACCTGGGGCCGCGCATCGCCCACGCTTTCCTGCCCATTCCGGGCAAGGGCGGTTCGGATTGGGGATACGCATGGGTGCCCATTGTCGGGCCCATTGCGGGCGGCATTTGTGGCGCATTGTTCTATAATCTGATTTTCTAGTGCAACCGGAACGATGAAATGGATCTGCTTTGAAATCGTTATTATATTGGATATCTCTCCTATATCAATTCCTCAGTTCCTCCGCGCCTTCTGCGCGGCAAGCAGTTCCTCAGTTCCTCGATTCCTCAATTCCTCGATTCCTCATTTGAATTTATAAATTCCGCCAAAACGGAAGTCACTCAAATTTCAACCCATCCATAATGCATCAATACGTTTTATCCATCGACCAGGGTACCACCTCCTCCAGGGCGATTATTTTTGATAAAAAGGGCAACATTCAAGGTCTCGGACAGGAAGAATTCACCCAGATCCTACCCAATCCCGGGTGGGTGGAGCACGACGCCGGCGAAATCCTGGATTCCGTGATCAAGGTGGTCCGACAGGCAGCCGCCGGGATTTCAGCACACGAAATTGCCGCCATCGGCATCACCAACCAGCGGGAAACCACCGTGGTGTGGAACCGCCATACCGGCCGGCCGGTTTACAACGCCATCGTCTGGCAATCCCGCCAAAGCGTCCCGGTTTGTGAAGACCTCAAAAAAAGGGGATTTGAACCGGCCGTGCGACAGCGGACCGGACTGGTGGTGGACGCCTATTTCTCCGGCACCAAAGTCAAGTGGATACTGGACAACGTGCCCGGCGCCAGGGAACAAGCCGAAAAAGGCGATCTGCTATTCGGCACCATCGATACCTGGCTGATCTGGAACCTGAGCAGTGAACAAGCCCATGTGACAGACTATACCAACGCCTCCCGGACCATGCTTTTTGACATCCACCGCTGTGTCTGGGACCCTGAACTGTGCGCAGCGCTCGGGACGCCGGAATCCATGCTGCCGGCGGTCAAAGACAGTTCATTTGTGATGGGCCATCTGAAAAAGGAGATCCTCGGTTTGGAAGGAATCCCGATTTCGGGGGTGGCGGGCGACCAGCAGGCGGCGCTTTTCGGGCAGGGCTGTTTTTCTCCCGGCATGGCCAAAAATACTTACGGCACCGGTTGTTTTATGTTGATGAATACCGGCAAAAAGGCCGTTACATCCGACAACGGCCTCCTGACCACGATCGCCTGGGGGCTCAACGGACAGGTGGAATACGCCCTGGAAGGCAGCATTTTTATTGCGGGTTCCGTCGTGAAATGGCTGCGCGACAAAATGAAGATCATACAACACGCCGATGAAACCGAAGCGCTGGCTGCCGGTATTCCGTCTACGGACGGCGTCTATTTTGTACCTGCTTTTGTCGGGCTTGGGACCCCGTATTGGGACTCTGAAGTCCGGGCTGCGATCCTGGGACTCACTTTAGGAAGCGGCCAGGCGCAAATCGTACGGGCGGCACTGGAATCCGTTGCTTTCCAAACCACAGAAGTATTGGAAGTCATGCAACAGGACAGCGGGCTGGACCTCAAAGCGCTCCGGGTTGACGGCGGCATGGTAAAAAATAATTTCCTGATGCAATTCCAAAGCGATATGCTGGGGGTTTCCGTAGAAAGACCGGTGGTGCAGGAAACGACGGCGCTCGGGGCAGCATACCTGGCCGGTCTGGCGGTCGGCTTCTGGAAAGACGAAGAGGATATCAAAGTGAACTGGCAGCTCGAAAAAGCGTTTCACCCGAATATGCCCGCTGAACAATCAGCCGGTATGTTGAAGGGGTGGAAAAAAGCGGTGCAGGCTTCAAGGGGGTTTAAAGGAGTCTG
>CAZLEF010000059.1:0-44387 GCA_964558465.1 uncultured Lewinella sp.
GTTGATTTGTTGATTTGTTGATTTGTTGATTTGTTGATTTGTTGATTTGTTGATGCGAACGGCAACCATCGAATCAACGCATCAACAAATCAACGCATCAACAACAATGACCAGTTGTCCGCCAAATATTTGCTCTGCGCAGAAAAAGTTGCCGGGGCCATTGCGGAATAAGCGCGAAGTTTGTATTTTTGCGACCGCTTTTAAAATCCGAAGGGATTCATGTACAGCGATGGTTCCGGGGGCAGTTCAAAGACGGATCAATTCCCCGGTTCCTCGATTCTTCAATTTTGCGGGTGTTTAGCTCAGTTGGTTTAGAGCGCCGCCTTGACAGGGCGGAGGTCACTGGTTCGAATCCTGTAACACCCACGCCGCCTTCCGAAGCTCTGAAAAAAAGAGCGAAGAAGTGCAGTTCTTCGGGGTGTAGCTCAGCCCGCCACGCCCAAAGCGTGGACGGCTGGGGGCCATCCCTCTTTGATATATTTATTCTTCGGGGTGTAGCTCAGCCCGGTAGAGTCCACGGCTGGGGGCCGTGTGGCCGCAGGTTCAAATCCTGTCACCCCGACAGTCTTTAAGCGTAAGTATTTGTATATCAAATATTTACGCTTTTTTATTTTTTGTGTTTTGTTGTTTTGTTAGTCGTTTAACTGGTTTTTCTTTGATTTTGCCGGATTAGGGAGCTTTTAGGCTGGTCTACAAAAACGACGGCGGCTTAATATCCGGCCTTTCCACATTCAAAGCATGAATCAGGTCATTCAGCGCCTTTTCAAATTTCGTTTCATCTTGCCATTGTTTGAAATCACCGATTACATACCGGCGAACTTCCTCCCCTTTGGCCCCATTCCAGGAAAAAACGTAGTCATCGATGGTAATGGGAATGAGCAGGTTAATCCTTTGGCCCCGCTCTTTGAATAGCTCCCTTTCTTTTTTCAGGACCCGGTCCAATTCCCGGTCCACCCACCAACTTTCAGTGAGCGATTCTTTGGAGCAAACCAAAATCATTTTGTCATAATATTGAATTCCTTTTGAGATGCTTTCGTACAGGTCATCTCCGGGTTTCATTTTCTTTTCATCAAAGAAAACGTTTACACCTTTGGCAATCAAGGCTTCGTATAGTTTGCGGGCAAATTCTTTGTTTTTCCAGGAATGAGACAAAAACGAAGGAAAAAAGGTTAAGGAATCACTGTAAAAATCGGGCAGGTAATCAATATAAAGCTCTGGTAAACCAATTTTTAGCAGAAATGATTTAGGGATGTTTTTTGAGGCCTTCAAGGTTTGGAAGTCTATCACACAGGGGGAATGAACTTCGACTGTTTCCAAACCGATACAAGTACCTAATTCCGCTAAACCAAATATGGTATGCCCTATTTGAGAATTATTCAGGTTGGCGTCGACCAGGTTGGCTCCGGTCAGGTTGGCTCCGGACAGATCGGCGTCGGTCAGATCGGCTCCGGTCAGTTTAGCTCCAGACAGGTCGGCGTCGATCAGATTGGCTCCGGTCAGATCGGCTCCGGTCAGTTTAGCTCCAGAGAGGTTGGCTTCGATCAGATCGGCTCCGGTCAGGTTGGCTTCGGTCAGGTCGGCTCCAGACAGGTCGGCGTCGATCAGATCGGCTCCGGTCAGGTTGGCTTCGGTCAGGTCGGCTCCAGATAGGTCGGCTTTAAACAGGTTGGCGTCGATCAGGTTGGCTCCGGTCAGGTTGGCTTGGTACAGGTCGGCTTGGTACAGTTGGGCTCCGAATAGGTTGGCTCCGAACAGGTCGGCTCCGTTTAGGTAGGCTCTGTTTAGGTCGGCTCCTGTCAGGTCGGCTCCTGTCAGGTCGGCTCCGGCCAGGTCGGCTCCGGTCAGGTCGGCCCTGAATAAGTCAGGTTTAATAAATTTTTCCTTTTTCCACCATTTATTCCATTTTTCAACCCCCGATTTCAGTATTTTTAGATGTTCTTCATTCGCCATAATAAACAGATTTTAGGGGTTACTTGCTTTTTCTTACCTACCAATCCACCCCCAAAGGCTCTCCAATAGTATGAGGTATGGGTTCCACCTTGGGAAGTACATACCCTGCCAGTTTGATCACTATTTCGATCCGCTCTTTGGGTGAAAGTTGCTCCAGGGTTTCCGGCAGGGCTTGTAGTTCGTTGTAAACAATTTCCTTCAGGGTGTCCCTTAGTTCCCTGGTCACCCGGTTTTGGGCTCCTTTCGGCCTGCCTGTCGGGTTGCCGCTGGTTCCTTTTTGATAGGCCATTGACTTTGTTTTTACGTTGTTATTTCCTTGTTTGCCCGGTGGTGTTATTTCACTGTTATTTCACTGTTATTTCACTGTTTTTTACAGTGGATTGCAATTCAGCATCCTATTAAAATGCCTGGTTTGTTTTCAGGGTTTTCCGGCTTTTTTCTTTTTCCCTTCCTCCTTAAACATGGGCGCGGTGTATTCCTCATATAACCCAAATAAATACTCGATCCGGCTTAGCTCGCTGGTAAAAGGTTGGGGGCGGTAACATTGATCCACCGCTTTGTCCAGGGCCTGGTGGGCTCTGACCAGGTCGGGCGGCATGGTGACCGGGTCGTAAAGATCGGCCAGGCTGCTGTTGGGGTATTTGGCGCGGGTGTCTAATACAGATTGGGCAGCTTGTTCTACTTTGTTTTTTTGGGCGTCAGTTGGATTTAGGGGAAATGGGTAATTATTGTAAACAATTGAGTTTGAATAACTATAATCACTTTTCAGTCTCCCACAAGTATATTTTACCCAACTGTTGTGAGATATCGAAGATAGAACACCAAATAAATATATGCTAGCACCTGGTATCATTTGCACCTTATTGCTGGCGATTGTTTGGCTCTGAACAAAAACCATTGGAATATATAGCCGCTTCTCCGATGAAACTTCGGGAACGGCTAAATAGTCTTGGCCAGAATGCGCTATTTGTGCAAATAATGTTGGTGTTTGAGCAAATTTTCTAGTAGAGACGGCTTTACTTGATAATCTAAATTTTTTAACTTCTTCAATACGTTTTATAATTTCGGGAAGATTTTTTAATTCGGATGGGGTTATATTTATTAACCAAAGACAAAACCTTTCTTTATTATTTAACATCTCGTAGCCGCCTATAAATTTTCTGATCCATTTAATAGCTTCCGGTTCTTTTTCAAGCAGATTGTCCTTTTCTTCTTTGTTCATCAGCAAGTAACCTCCGTCCCTTGGCTGGTTTCCCCAAACCATACGAGGAACATTACAAATTGGTTCTTTTCTTGGTATAATGAAAATATTTTTAGCATCTATTAGGTAAGGGTTAATATTTTTAACTTTTAACACAAATGGTTCCTTTTTTATGTCTTGATAATCAAATAATAGTTTTTCCGCAGCACTTTCTGTCCCAAAGCCAATAATTACGCAGTGTACTGCTGCTTTCCCTCTTGCTTCATTATCCCATTTAAATGTTCGATGGGCAAAATGGATTTTAATATCTAAACCGTTAATTAAATGTGGCCATAAAATCCCAACATGTTCACCTTGAGTTATTGAGTTCGTTGAAACAAAAGCAACCCTAATATTAGAGTTTTGAATATATTTTGAAGCAATGAAATACCAACAAGAAACGTAATCTAAAATACCAGCTCCTTTAGTTGTTCCAAAAACATGATCAACGTCTTTCCTTTGTTCTTCCCCCATCCACATAGCCCCCACAAACGGCGGATTTCCCAAAATATAACTTAATTTATCTTTGGGTACAATCTCCGACCAATCCAACCGCAAAGCATTTCCATGAACAATTTTAGCCGATTTCGTCAACGGCAGCCTCACAAAATACTGTCCAAACTCCTCCGAAACCTTCATGTTCATTTGGTGGTCAATCAACCACATAGCTACTTCCGCAATCCTGGCCGGAAATTCATCGTATTCGATCCCGGCAAACTGGTCCACATCCACTTTGATAATTTCCCGGACATCCAGAAAACCCTGGCCGCCTTTGTTCAGCTCGCGCAGGATCAGGATTTCCAGTTGCCGCAATTCCCGGTAAGAAATGATCAGGAAATTGCCGCAACCGCAGGCAGGGTCCAGAAAGTGCAGGGAAGCGATTTTGTTGTGCAGTTCGTTCAATCGGTTCCGGTTGCCTTTTGCCTTTTCAAATTCGGTGTACAGGTCATCCAGAAAAAGCGGTTTAATAACCTTTTGGATGTTCTTTTCTGAGGTGTAGTGTGCGCCCAGATTGCGGCGTTCGGTGGGGTTCATTACGGCTTGGAACATGGAACCAAAAATGGCCGGGGAAATATTGCCCCAATCCAGCCCGCAGGCCTCCAGCAACATTTCCCTCATTTTGCTGTCAAATCCGGCAGGCGGCAAGGTCTCCTCAAAAAGTTTGCCGTTGACAAACGGAAAAGCAGCCAGGTTTTCGTCCAGGTTCTTCAGCCTTTGTTCCCTGGGAGTGTTCAAGGTATGGAATATCGTTCCCAAGTGCATAGCCAGGTCGCTGCCGTCGGGATGGGTGCGCAAGTCCAGATATTCCCAAAAGGTACCTTTTTCAAAAATACCGGTATCATCGGCAAACAGGCAGAACAACAGGCGGACCAGATACAATTCCAGTACGTGGCCGGTATAGCCGATCTCCTCCAGACGGTCATGTAACCGGCCCATCAATTCGGCGGCTTTGATGTTGACGGGGTCTTCCTCTTTATACGCCCGTTTTTCATACCCCGCCATAAACCCGAACAAATGCACCTGGCCTGCAAATTCCCTCAATTCAAATTCCGCCATTGACCCGCTGTCCAGATCGTACAACCGGAACCGCTGAAAATCTGAAACCAGAATGTATTTGGGTAATTCGTGTTCTTTCAGTCCGGGGAAATAGTCTTTGGCCTGTTGAAAGGCTTTGTCCAGGCTTTTGCCTCTGGACTTATGTTCAACCAGGATCACGCCTTTCCAAAGCAGGTCAATAAACCCCTGTTTTTCATCCGCCTTTCTGACTGCTGTTTCAAAAGTGGCTACCCTCCGGCGGGAAATGCCGAACACGTTAAAGAAGTCATCCCAAAAGGATTTGGCTTCCGCGTCTTCGCTGCTTTCGTGTTCCCATTCTTTGGAAAAGGAAATGGCGCGGCTTTTAATCTCGTTCCAGCTTAGGGGCATAAGATCAGTTTTTGCAAAAGAAACAAAATTATTTGATTTTGCCGGTATTTGGGTAACGGTGAGGCTGAATATATGGAAAAATTAAATCTGAATGGATGGTTTGGCAAATGGTATCAATCCAACTTTAAAAACAGTAGGCCTTTCCTCCCCCCTTTATGGACCCCAAAAACTCATTCGCTCTTGTATTTTTTCATTTCAAGGAGGTAGGCTGCTTTTTCCTCATCTGTGGCTTTTTGAAATTGGGCTTCCCTCCACCAATCCACAACCGGCAATCCGGTTTCCTGGTCGCAAAGCTCCCCTTTGGTGTTTCGGCTCCAGCCTTGGGGTAAGGATTCGGTTTTTTGAATAGGCGCGGGTTCCGGTTCCAGGTTAGTAAAATAGTCGGCCACGTCGTAGCCGTCGGTGTATTCCGATTCATCGGCGTATTGTTCCAACAGATCCGAACAAGCAACCTTGAATCCAACCAGACGCAATTGTCTGGCTTTCCGGTTCCATTCCTCAAAAGCCCTTTGTCCAGCGTCCGGGTATAGGATCAATTCCCGATCCTTTACCACTTCCAGCCGTTGGGCGTTAAGGTTGGATAAACTGCCAACAGCCAACCAAAGCAGATCCGGTTCATGGTGGGTCATTATAACGGCAGTCTTTGCGCTTTCTACGATTCCAACGAGTTTTCCTTCGCTTCCCGGCAGCAATTGAAGGCCAAAGGGTACCGGGTATTTAGGGGCGTTTTCCGTATAGTCGGTTAGCCAGGCCGGAAGGGGGCTATTTTGTCTTATGCGGCGTTTTTTTAGTGCGGAATGCATCCAACTTGCCCGACGTCCTTTGCTTCCATCCTGGACGGTGTATTTAACGGTTTTACCCGTCTTTGAATTGTAGTTGATCACCTGGGCGGCAAAAGGTTGACGACCCGGCCCCATGATCCAAAAAACCGTACTACCCGGCCATAAATCGTTATTGGTTCCAATGCAAAACCGGCGGCGCAAATCCTGGGCGGCTTCACTGCCAAGGGTGGCGGCCAGGTATTGGACAAAATTGCAAGGCTGTCCGGTCAATGATTCATCCACGGCCCATTGGGGTAAAACATGGGGCGTTTTGGGTGCCGGAAGTTCGCAAGCCGTCTGCCAGGCTTTCGACTTGCGCCAATCCTCAATCCGATGGGCGGAGGCGTCCGGGTTATCAGCATAAAACAAGCGCGGCGGGTAATGGTATCCGCATTGTTCAATCCGGTTACATTTCCCAACGTCGGGCGCTATATATTGGCCATTCTCCAGAATGTACCGGGTGAATTGTCGGGCCTGATTGCATTGCGGGCAGGTGTGTCGGGTTGCCGGTCCCTTGTATTTTTCCAATTGCGGAAAGCGATTCATAGCAAAATGGTTTTGCTAAAAAAATGTTTTTTCAACGGTCACTTGCGTCACTTGCGTCACCTTTTCTACAAAACACGACTTGCCCGATGTTGCGCTTTTCGGTAGGGAAAGCCTGGTTTCTCAACCGTTCTGCAAATTTCCGGATGCTCAAAGCCCTGAATCCGCTATCCAGGCAATAAGCTTTGTATTCCTGGTAAAACTCTTTTAACTGCCTAGGCGAATCATTGGCAGGTTTATATCCTGCATCGTCCACAAAGGCCCAAACGCTATCCGATTCCTGTTTGTAGCGTTCCAGCATTTCCCGTGTCTTTGCGCATTCGGAGAATTTGCCATTTTCCAACAACCGGCGGAGCCCGGCCAGGACCCAATTAAAAACCCCAGGCAATTCGGTAAGGATAATCCGATCAGCCAAACTTGGGTCTCTTTCATTTTCAGGTATAGTGACATCAAAAGGCACGATAAGAAATCGCCTGAAATAGGCTTCATTGTGTTCTACTTCCCGGGGTAATTCGTTGCAATTGAATGCAAGTTTTGCGTAATCGGTCATCATAAAGCTGTTGCCGTACTTCAGGCGAGCTTGGATCGGTTCACCGCTTGCCAGAGCCTTCAATTGGTCGGCATCGATCCCGGCGCGGATCTCGCTTCCGTAGTTCAAAAGCTTGTTGACAATTTGGGCGCGGTTGTGTTCTTCGCTTAGACTGGCCAGGGAATAATTGGAAATGTTTTCACGCCCCAGCATGGCGTTGATCACCTCAAAAAAAACGGATTTGCCGTTGGCCCCACTTCCGTAAAGCAGCAATAGTTTTTCCAGTTTGAACCCGGATATTCCCCGGGTAAAAATATATCCGATGTATTCTGCCAAAACTTCCCGGGCGGACGGATCAGGCAACACGCGCTCCAGATAGCGGTCAAAAGTGGGACAGGTAGCGTCTTTGTTATGATCGAAAGGCAGCATATACCGGAGGAAATCACCGGCATTATGGGGACGCAATCGTTGGCGGTTGCGGTTAATCTCAAAAGTGCCGTTTGCCAGGTTCACTAAAACGACCTCCCTTTCAGATTCCGGAACAGGCAGGACAGCGGCGGAAAGGAACTGTTTGAAAAGCTTATCCCTGAATTCATAGTAACGGCTTTCCAGGACGCTGTACCCCATTTTTTCGGCGGCTTCGCCTAAGAAGGTTTTCAGTTCGTCTTTGTCAATCGATTCCCAAAACTTGCCGTTATAGCAATAGATAAAATCGAATTGGCGGCAAAGATTCCATTGTTTGGCTTGGGCGGCCTCCAATACCTTTTCCACAGTCAGGACCAGGATATGTTTTTGTTTTATCTGGCCTTCGCCCTCGGAAACGTTCAGTTCCTCGTTAAAATTTAACTCCGGCAAACCGGCCAGCAATTGGGCCAAAATTTCCTTGGTGGAAAGGGTTGCCATTCTGATTTTTTGCCGTTGTTGGTCGGCCTTCAAAGCGTTTCTATCAATTGTCATAACTCAAAAATTTGACGGTGAAAGAATCTAAATTTGGTTTGGCAGGCAAAAAGAAATCTCTTATCTTTGAAGTACTCAAAGATTGACGGTCAGGGGTGGAACATGCCAGTTTCATCCCTTTCTTTTTGCTCTTTTCAGTAATGGTTGGCCGGGCGTCCGGGGCGTTTTCCCCTGGGCCAGGCTGGTCACTTGCTCCCTCGAAAACCGGACCGATTTACCGATATACAGGCGGGTCAGATTTCCGGCGCGTGCGTGGTTTCCAATCGTACTTGGTGAAACGCCCAACAGGCGGGCGGATTCTTTTGTGGTTAGTAGTTGTCCAGGGTCGGGTTCTTGAATTTCAACTGTCGGGGCACTTGGTTTGTGATGTTTCAGGCAAACGTTGACACAATCTATAATGAGCGTTTGCAAATCATCAACCGGCATTTCAATTAGCATTAACTTTTGCATACCAATATTTTTGATTGCAAAGTTTCAGCCTTGAAAATTGCCGTTGTTGCCGTTATTGCATTATGGCAATTTGGGCAATAAAGCAGTTAGGTTTTTTTTCAATTCATCAAAATTTTTTGGCCTGTTTCGGGTAGAACGAGAACCTATGCTTATTTGAAATTTGGCAGCTATCAAAGGGACAATCTTCTCATCGGGCCATTTTTCGCGTAAATATCCTCTTTTGTTAAGGACGTCTACCAATACTCCTATTTCTGTTTTTTTTCCAATCCATTTTAAAGTTTCGCTTACCAGTCCCATTTGTTGCAAAACTCCTTCCACACGTTGAGCCAATTCTGGTTCTACAAAAATTGCTTCAAAATTTAGTTGAGCTAAAGTATTCTCCTTAGCAGTTTCGGGAGGGATTCCAAGACCCCTTGACCTCAAAAAGTCGTCTTTGCGTTTTTGAAATTCCTTTTTGAATTTCATTTTAGCAATATCCCAACAAGGGCTACCGTTGCTTCCACCTTCCATCACATCCCTAAAAACCGAATCTAAAAAGTAGGCACTTAATTGGGGACTATTTAACAAATCAACAGATTCAAATACTTTATCCACCATCTCGATAATGTTCACCTCTCCTTTTCCTTTAAGCTCATAGTTATTAAAATCCGTAAGAAGATGTTGGTTAAATGAATGGACAAAAACGGACCATTCGTCTTTTGACATTCCTATTTCCAAGGCACCCCTCAAAATTTCGGCGGTAGAATCGCAGCAAACGGTGGTCATAGTTTTCCCTTCCTTTCTAATATTATCCATTAGTTCACCCCTTTCAGCAAATCGCTTTTTGTCTCTTTCATTTGGAGGTATGGAAAATAACATCGCGACAAAAACAACTGTATTTGAATTGGTCAACCGGTCAACCTTTTCTTCCTGGGTTACTGAAAGCAATTCATGGGATGGTATTTTCAATTCACCCTGAAAAAATTTTTCCTCTAAGGACAAAAGCCAAATTCTGAACTCAACAAAAACAGTAGTGTGGAAACGTACAAAGGCGTACATATGGGCCCGGGAGTTTGGGGTTTTATCCCCCGCTTTTCGGGTTTCATTTCCTTGCTCATCTATTTCAATCCAGCGCGGGACGGTACGCCACTTTTCTGCTTTGGAAACCCTTTCCAACTCATCGGCTAATTCTTGCTCTTTTTTCCTGATAGCTTCTTGCTGGAGCTGGTCGTTTGCTTCTCTGCCGATTTTTATAAGGTTTTCTTTGAAGTCTTTTGCAATCTCCAAACAGTTGTGGGTTAAAGAAACAATGATTTCCTCGCTTGTAATATCGTAGGATGGTATAGCTTCTCCTTGTTCATTGTAGGCCAAAATCAATTCCCTCACTTTGGGTTCCAAACCCGAATCAATCTCTGCAAACAAGGTTTCAAACTTTTTTGGTATAGGTGGATTGTGAGCAGGTTGTCCTGCTTTTCCCGACATCTCTTTTGGAAAATCGGTTTCCAATTTTATTAAATCAGCAAGATGGTATTGATAGCGTCTATAACCCATCCGGTTTGCCAATAGTCCTGTCAACGCTCGTGAAATTGATTTTACCCTTTCTTCTGGAATATCCGACCAGGGATATTTTACCTCGTTGGTTGGGGGTATAGGTTTTATTCCGGACGCTGCATCGTGTAAGTATGCATCCAGCCTTTCAATCCATTCTTCGTCTGAACCCTGTTCAAAATCATATAGAAACCATGCCCGACACATTTTTTCATATTCTTTTACCGCAATCTCTTCCTTTTCCTTCAGGAATTTCAGGCGAGTTTCCGGGCTTAGAGGCGCTAATTGCCGGTTCAGATTTATTTGGATTTGAGTATCAAAAATGCGGTCGGCTTTTTCGCGGGCATCCACCAAAATTTGCGCTGCTTGTTGGTTGTATTTTTTCATAAACTCAAAGATTGACTTTAAAAAATTGCGGTCATTTGCACTTACCCCCCCCTTCCAAATTTTTTCGTGTGTGTGTGACGAGCGGGTCCCAGCGATTACTCCGCAAAACGAGTAGAGATTTATCCCCCCCTCCCTTCCAGGGTTTGTAATTCGGGTTAAACGCCTGGCCGCCATGTTGGGCGGCGTGGTGATCCAACCGGCAAGGGTCGGAGCAAAACTTATGTCGCTTGTTCTTGGGTAAAAACAGCTTGCTGCATTGGGTGCAGGGCACACTGTTTTTGTCAACATATACTACCCGTTCCCCTTCTTCCTGTTTTCCCGCGTTAACGATTGTCGTTAAGTCCTTGCTTTTTTCCACCTCTGGCCCGGCCTTGTTTTCGTTTAGGGAAAACCCGATTTGTCGCCGGTGGTGGTGTTCAAACGGGTTTGGTCCCTTACCGTCCAGGTAATCAATACACGCCTTTTTAAGTTGCTCAACGGCTGCCGGTGTCCCATCCTGGCCCAGGTACATTTTCAAAACTTGTTCGGCCTTTAGTTCCTGCTCCCTGGCTAACGCCGGATGCCCCATTGCCTGGAACTTCCGGGCGGCCTCCAGGTACAGGAGCGCGGGCACGCCGTCAATTTCATCAATCCCCGGATTGATCTTATCCCCGGATTGCGGGGTCTGCTTCCAATTCGCCGTGGGTGCGGAGGGTGCAGGCCGGGCAGCAATCAATATATCTTTATAGGCTTCCGGGATTTCATCAAAGTTAACCCGGAAAACCGGTTGTTGCAAATTTTCAAGGCTGTACAATTCATTGGGGGCAAGGGGTAGCGGCGGCGGCGGCGTGTTTTCCTCGATTCGGCGAATTGCAGCCCGGAACCACTGCTGCATTTTGTTGCCGGTGGCGTTCAGGAAGTCGGCAAAGATCGGCGCTGAAAAGTCGTATTGACTTGGCACAACCTTTTCTTCAATCCCCGATCCTTTGCGATGGGCTTCGTTCAGGATAATTGAAACAACCAGGACAAACAGGCAGATAACCGTAAACCAGGCCATGCCCCCGCCGTATGCGCTCACCTGGTTGTCAATTTTGGCAACGGATAAGGCGTTGAATGTTGAAACGCTGTCTTTGCGGGCGGAATACTCCAGGTTTGCGGCCTCCAGTGCGGTTTTTCTTCTTGTGGCGGCCTCTGATAGTTCCCGGCCTTTGTCGATCTCCAGGGCGGCCAATTTGCCGTCCCGCTCCGCTTCCAAATCGGCTTTGCCTTGTTTTACTTTTGCCTTTTGGCTAAAGTAATTTTCACCCGTGGCGGCCTCCCTGGCTGCAAGGTTTTTCCATTCCGTTTCCTTGGCTCCAATTTGGCTTTTGCAGGCTGTTGTGATTGCGGCGGCCTGGCTTGCATATCTGGTAACTATTTCGGCGCTGTCGGCCTGATAGGTCTGCAAGGCAATGACCCGGCCTGCCTTGTAGGCAGTATCAGCGGCGGCGGTTGTTTTCTGATCCGCTGCCGGTGCAACGGCTGCAACCATTGTTTTGGAACCCTGAAAACTCAAAACCCCGGATGTTGCCAGGAGGGCGACGGTGGCCAGGAGGATAAAGACGGTCATAAGAAGATCCAACCCCCGGAAACGCCGGTATAAAACAGCCTGGCAACTATACGGCAGGAACTTGCGCAACCCAACCTCCAGGAATGCGGTTCCGATAATTGCGCCGGTTGTGGCTGCTGTGGGTGCGTACTCCGGCCAAAAGTCTGCAAGGGAGGAATAAACCAAGTTGTAAATAATGCCGAATTCGGTAAAGGCTGAAACCAATTGGGCAAAGAAACCCAATTTATAAAGGGTGGGGGTAAGGGTGGCGTAACGATTAAAAAAATCGTTATCCTTGGGCAAAGAGTGAAAAGTTTTCATCTTTGTTACGTTTAGATTTTTCTAAATACCCCTGCCGGTGTTGCTGTCCAGGCTGCCGGTGGGGGTTTGTTGTTTTTAGTGCTGCGGGCGTTCGTCCCCGGTGACGTTAAAATCCTATCCTAAATTTCAAAATTGGGGTTCATTTTTGACAAAGGGGTTGCTAAGAAATGCTAAGGTTTTGAAAAAGTATTTCCAGTGTAATTATTCCCCTTTTATATCTTACCTGGTGACGCAAGTGACGCAAGTGATGGTCAAAAAAACATTTTTACTCCGCTTTCCTCAAATACCGTTGTCCCCGGCGCATGGCAATTTGTTTGGCCATATTTTGGGCGTTCAGTCTGCCGTCAATGCAGATATAACCCATAAACTGTTTTTCGGTGGCGTGGCCGGTGATCTTCATTATATTGATTGCGGGCACCCCCAACAAATACAAGTTGGTAGCAAAGCTCCGGCGCGCTACGTGGGTAGTGATCAGATCACATTTTTCCAAATCTACCTCTTGCCGTTTCCCGGCCTTGTTCACCACAACCCGGACGGTTTCGGTCATCCCCGCCAACCGGCAAAGCTCTTTCAGGTAATCATTCATTTTCTGACTGCTGATCCTGGGCGGGTTGTAATGGTATTTGGCCAGGAGGTCGGCGGCTTCCGGTAAAAAGGGAATTACAACATGTTCGCCGGTTTTTTGGGTGGTGATCTCTAACATCTTTTCCCCTTGTTCCTCGATAACGTGGCCCGGCTCGATCCGGTTAAAATCGGAATAGCGAAGCCCCGTATAACAGCCGATTAAAAACAAGTCCCGGACCCGCTCTAACCTTTCGTTGCCGGATAAGTCAAGGTTAAAAAGGGTGTCCAGTTCATCAAAGGTCAGGGCTATATGGGTAACCTTTTCCTTTTTGATCGAAAATCCGGTATAGGCGGTATTGCTGTGCAATTTCCGGCGCTGCGCTTCCCGCATGAATTGCCGGACAACGGATAAAACCTTTGCCGCATAGTTGGCGGAAAATTCGCGGGGTGGGCTGTACATCCAATTTGTAAACCCGTGGGCGAAGTTGTGGTCGATTTCATCGAAGGCCAGGCGGGCGCTTTGATCCTGTGCAAATTCGGAAAGATAATTGGAGACGGTTAATAAAACTTTCCAGGTTCCCCGCTTGCCGGTCAGGCTGTTTTGGCGCTCGCCGACAAATTGGGCGGCAAACTCCGGCAGGGTGGGCAAACGCTGGATTTCCTCTGCCGGTCGTTCGACCTGACCGGTCCGGTAAAGGATCTCTTTCCGGAAGTCCTCCGGGGAAATTTGGCCGGTCGTCTCAATGTAAATTTGGGTAACCAGGTTTTCCAGGTCATTCAGCAATCGGTTCACCTCAACCAATGCATCATTATTACCGGCATACTTTGCCCGCTGGGCTTTGCTGTCCCATTGTTTGGCTTTCAGCTTGGCTCCTACGCCATAGCGCAAGACCTGGTTATTGTAGCGGAGAACAAGAACGATATAGGCTTCGCCGTCCTTGGCAGGGATAAGATTAAACCTGACTTTGGGGATTCCCAATATTTTAGGCATATACTCAAAGATTTCCCCAAAGATAAGGATAGTTTGTTATTTAGTCGTTTTTTTAGTCATTTTTTATTGATAGATGATGTTAAATAGTAGCAATTGGCGGCACTCTTGTTTTTTAACTCTTTATTTATAAAGGTTTTCAGGCATCAGCATTTGCCAGCATTTATTTAGGTTCACATCCTGTCACCCCGACAACAGGCCATTGCAATGCAATGGCCTTTGTTTTCTCACAAAAGCGCTCTGAAATGACACCTACCCATAAAGTTTACATCCTGCGCAGCAGGAAATCCCTCCGTTTTTACACCGGTTGCACTGACGATCCGACCCGGAGAGTAGAATTTCACAATTCCGGTACGACTAAATCCACCAGAAATGGTATCCCTTGGGAAATTGTTTGGACCAGTGAACTCCTGAATAAACCCAATGCAATGGAGCTTGAAAAGAAAATCAAAAAACGCGGAGCTCGGCGCTTCCTGCTAGACCTGAATATTTCTATTTAGCCTCTTACCTTTTATTTCCGGTTGGGAATGCCGTTTCGGGGTGTAGCTCAGCCCGCCACGCCCAAAGCGTGGACGGCTGGGGGCCGTGTGGCCGCAGGTTCAGCACGAAGTACATGACCATAGGGAATAAATCCTGTCACCCCGACAACAGGCCATTGCAATGCAATGGCCTTTGTTTTCTCACAAAAGCGCTCTGAAATGACACCTACCCATAAAGTTTACATCCTGCGCAGCAGGAAATCCCTCCGTTTTTACACCGGTTGCACTGACGATCCGACCCGGAGAGTAGAATTTCACAATTCCGGTACGACTAAATCCACCAGAAATGGTATCCCTTGGGAAATTGTTTGGACCAGTGAACTCCTGAATAAACCCAATGCAATGGAGCTTGAAAAGAAAATCAAAAAACGCGGAGCTCGGCGCTTCCTGCTAGACCTGAATATTTCTATTTAGCCTCTTACCTTTTATTTCCGGTTGGGAATGCCGTTTCGGGGTGTAGCTCAGCCCGCCACGCCCAAAGCGTGGACGGCTGGGGGCCCACGCCGTCGGCGTGGCAGGTTTAGCACGAAGGACACGAACAAAACGAATACATCCCCTCACTCCAGCTTACCCAACAAAGCAATAAACCGCTCATCCGCCCGCAGGGAATTCAAGTCAGGGTCATTATCATATTGATGGCGGGATTTGTAGCCCAGTTGGATGGCATTTTTCAGCGCTCCAAGGGCTTTATCCGAATGGTTGACTTTTGCATAGGCGCAGGCAAGGTTGTAGTAGTCGACACCCGTGGGGTTCATCGACACTACTTTTTCATAATACTTTGCCGCTTCCAGGTCCTTTCCCAAAACGAGCAGGGAAAAAGCAAGGTCGGTATAGGCCCTTTGTGTCATCAACCCGGAACCAATTGCTTTTGCCAGGTGGGCGTCCGCCTCCACGGTTTTGTTTTGCGAATAATACAAAATGACGAGCCCGGTCATGGCCTCCATGTTCTCAGGTTGGAGCCTCAGGATCTTTTTATACGTTTTTTCGGCTTCTTCGTATTTTTTATGGTGGCTGAGTTCATCAGCATAAAAGGATAGTGTAGGGATATCTTCCGGGTATTCCTGTACCAATGATGCCAGCAGTGGAAATGCTTTCGCCCTGTCCATCCTCATCGTCGCAACCACCTCTCTTCCTTTTGAAAAAGGCAGATTGTGGGCAGGTATGGGCTCGAGATGATTTTTCCAGAATGAAATGGTCTCTTTTACAATCTTTCTCGCTTCGTCATTGTCAGAAAATGCGTCGAAGGCATGGGGCATTCCGGAGCCCATTTTGATTGTCCAGGGTGCATTGTTTTTCAAAACCTCCTCCCACACGTTGTCATAATTTCCTTGCCGGACGTCGCCTTCGGATATGACAAAAAATACCGGCAGGTCTTTCCGGTAGGGCCCCGCCGGTACCGCGCCATAGTACAGCACCGCTGCCTTGATGCCGGCAAAGGCCTTTTCACCCATCAGGTAGGCGGATCCGTTCCTTACATTGGCGGAGGCTGCGTACACCCCCAGCCTGTCCGGATCGATATTGAAAACCCCGCCTTTTTTTGCTAAAAACCGGAACACACCCTCCAGTGATTCCTGCACGCGTGTGGCATCGCAATCCATGGATATGCCGACAAAGCCATGCGCAGCCATCAGTTTTGGCCACGTTGAATAAATGCCCCAGCTTTTTAAGTTCCTTTCTCCGGGGCGATCGCCAATGGCGTTCAGGAAAATGACGGCGGGGCGTTTTTCGTTGGCCTGCAGCCCGGGCGGCAGGTAAATATCGAGATCAAGACTCGCTTTTTCGTCCTTAAAATAGTTGACACCCTGTTTTACGACCACTTTTTCCATATCCGGATGTTCCAGTACAACCCCGAAATTCAGATGGTCGGAAGGAGAAAGTTGATTTGAATTCTGAGCGGATGCCTGAAGGACGGCAATCAAAGCAAAACAAAAAAGTAAGGTCTTCATGTCGGTTGTGATTTTTTGCAAAAGTATTCTCCTTCAAAAAGGAATACTACCGATCCGACTGATCCGGGATTATACATCTGTCGATTTGTTGATGTGCGTGCCACGCCATAAGCGTGGTTGATTCGAGGACTTGTCCGACCGGCACAGGCGGATGCGACGGAAAGCAACAAGGCAAGGATTGCATGGCTGGTCATTTATTTGGTTCCGGCGGCACTATGCACAGCCTTGCGGAACTCGGAGGGGGTTTGACCGGTCATTTTTTTGAACACGTCGTTAAATACCGAAAGGGAGTTGAATCCGGCGTCGTAGGCGACAGCCGCAATTTTGTGATGTTGGCAGGCGGCCGATTTCAGCCGTCGTTTGGCTTCTTCCACCCTAAGGCCGTTGATGTAGTCAAAAAAGGAAAGCCCCAACCGTTCGTTCAGTACCTGCGACAAGGTATGCCGGTTGGTTTTTACCAGAACAGCCAGTTTTTCAATGGTCAGTTCCGGGTCGGTGTAGGTCTTTTTTTCCCGCATCTGGGACTGGAGCGATTCGACAATGCGCACCGCATCGGTTTCTTTCAGGGTAGAATTGGCATATTTCCGTTCAGGTTGGGGCCTCGGCGGGTCAGAGATGGCTTGCCCGTTGTGTTTTCCGTTCAGTTTTCCGTTGAGATCAGGAGAAACGGGCAGGAATAAGTAAGGCTGACTGATCGCGCAATAACTGACCCAATAAATAAAAACAGTCAATAATACAAACCCAAAACGCAATTCAACCAGCCGGGGGTGTGTCCTGTACAGCAACACCAGCAGACAACTAATGACAACGGATACCCACCAGGAATGGAGGATAAACCGCCTCAACCATTGCAACCGCATAATTTCCCGTTGTCCTGCGGAGGCAGGGGTACAATGGGCATGCCACATTCGAAGAGCGAGGTAGTGATAACCTATCAGCAAAACCAACTGAATGGTCAGGCCGCTCCAGCCGTTAAATGTCCCATGAAGCCAGCCTAAAACGGAATAAGGGCCGCTGAATAAATAGGACAGGCAACTCAATACAAAAGGCAGAAAATGCATCCCATCCAGCCAGGTAAATTTTGCCTGCCGTGAAATGTAATTCCGGGTAAAAAACCAGGCCAACGGGCCATATAACAAAGGAAAGTGATAACTTAAATTGTAGGCAAGCCGCATATTTTGCATCAACCAGACCTTGTCGGCCACTTTCAGGGCAATCTGTGCGATCATCACCAGAAGGTAGAGCATCAAAAAACCGTAACCTTCCCGGTAAGCCTTCTTGCGCAACAACAAAAAACTCAGCAAGGCCCCCTGTATTCCCCCAAGCAAAAGCAAAACGATACTGCCGTACAAGACCATTTGCGCTGTTTTTTCTTTAGACTGAAATGATTACCCGGATTGCTCAAAATAAGGACATGCCGGGGTTCGCGGAGTTGCACTTTGCCGGTGATCTGGTGACTTGGTGATCTGGTGACTTGGTGATCTGGTGATCTGGTGACTGGGTGATCTGGTGACTTGGCGATCTGGTGACTTGGTGACTGGGTGATGGACGAACTGCTGAACGGAAAGGTCGTTATTCCACAGCCGTCTAAATGCAGAAGCATTCCGTAAATGCATTACTTGGGTTTCAGTTTTTTTTCAGCTTTCAAAATGTTTTCGATCCCCTTCAGCAAAGCATCCGGGTTGAAGGAAATGCTGTCGATGCCTTCCTCCACCAGGAATTGAGCATATTCGGGGTAGTCGCTGGGGGCCTGTCCGCACAAGCCGGTTTTAGTATGTGTTTTTTTGGCTTTTTTTAAGGTCATCCTGATCAGATCCATCACGGCGGGGTCGAATGGACTGAAGATCTCCTGCAGCAGTTCGCTGTCCCGGTCGGCGCCGAGGGTCAGTTGGGTGAGGTCGTTTGAGCCGATGGAAAAACCGTCGAAGTGGCGGGCAAATTCTTCTGCCAGAAGAGCGTTGCTGGGGATCTCGACCATGACGTAGAGTTCCAATCCGTTTTCGCCACGGCGCAGTCCGCAGTTTTCCATGATCTTGACGACCTGCACGCCTTCCGCCACCGTGCGGCAGAAGGGAATCATCAGCTTGACGTTGTGCAGGCCCATATCGTCGCGCACCAGTTTCATCGCCCGGCACTCCAGTTCAAACCCTTCCCGGTAGAGCGGATGGTAATACCGGGATGCGCCCCGGAAGCCGATCATAGGGTTTTCTTCTTTTGGTTCAAACTGTTTGCCGCCGGTCAGGTTGGCGTACTCATTGGTTTTGAAATCGCTCATGCGCACAATGACGTCTTTGGGATAAAAGGCGGCGGCGATGGTAGCGGTGGCTTCAGCCAGTTTTTGCACAAAAAACGCTTCTTTGTCCGGAAAATGGCGGGTTGCCTGTTCGATCCGGGTTTTGTCGGCGGGGTCGGTGATCCGATCAAAGTTTTTGAGCGCCATAGGGTGAATGCCGATGGCGTTGGAGATAATGAATTCCATCCGCATCAGCCCTACCCCATCGTTGGGCAACGCTGCCAGGCGGAATGCCTGTTCCGGGTCGCCGAGGATGAGCATGGCTTTGGTTTTTGTGCGGGTGAAGGAGGCGAGGTCGAACGATTTTTCGGTCCACTCGAGTTGGCCTTCGTACACGTAGCCGGTGTCTCCCTCGGCGGTGGAAACGGTCACGATCTGCCCTTCCGAAATATTTTTGGTAGCGTTCAGCGCCCCTACAACGGCCACGGCGCCCAGTTCGCGGGCCACGATAGCGGCATGGCTGGTGCGGCCGCCCTGGTCGGTGACGATGGCGGCGGCTTTTTTCAGGATCGGGTCCCAGTCCGGGTTGGTCCGTTCGGTGACGACAATTTCGCCGGCCTGCAGTTTGTCGGCTTCGGCAGGCGAGCGCAGCAGGCGGGCGGCGCCGGAAATGATGCGGCTGCCCAGGCCGATGCCCTGGCAAAGTACGTTGCCTTTGGTTTTCAGAGTGTATTCGACAAATTGACGTCCTTTTCGCCGGCTATGCGCCGTTTCGGGCCGGGCCTGGACAATAAAAAGCTGACCGCTGAGGCCGTCTTTTGCCCATTCTATGTCCATCGGCCCGTTGTAATGTTTTTCGATGATAACCGCCCATTTTGCGAGCGTTTCCACTTCGGTGTCCGACAGCACCCATTCCTCCTGTTTGGTCGGGATGGTCAGCCGGTTGACGACGGAGCGGCCAAAGGTTTTGGCGCTGCCTTCATCGGCGTAGGTCATTGTCCATTGTTTACTGCCGAGCCGGCGGTGGATGATGGCTTTTTTGCCCATTGCCAGCGTGGGCTTGAAGACAAAATATTCGTCCGGGTTGACCGTGCCCTGTACGATGTTTTCCCCCAGCCCCCAGGTAGCCGCAATATGGATGGCATTTTCAAACCCGCTGTCCGGGTCGATGGTGAACAGGACACCCGACCCGGCCAGGTCGGAACGGACCATCAACTGTACACCGACCGACAAGGCAACCTGCATATGTTCGAAGCCGTTGTCGTGCCGGTATTTGATGGCCCTGTCGGTAAAAAGTGAGGCAAAACAATGCTGGCAAGCGACCAACAGGTTGGCAAAACCCCGGACGTTGAGGTAACTTTCCTGCTGGCCGGCAAAACTGGCCGTCGGCAGGTCTTCGGCAGTTGCGCTGCTCCGGACGGCAAAAGAGATGCCCTGTCCGTATTTTTTCTGTAAAAAATCATAACCTTCCTGAAGGGCTGCGACCAGGGCTGCTGGCATTTTAGCGTCCAGCAAAAGCTGCCGTGCCTGTGTGCCGACGTCGGGCAGGTTGTGAAAATCAGCCGTGTCGAGGGCGGCTAAAATCCCTGCGAGCCGGTCGCGGAGGTTGTTTTCATCCAGAAACAGCCAGTAAGCGCCGGAAGTCGTGGCAAAACCGTCGGGCACCGCGATGCCCCTGGGTTGGAGTTCCCGGATCATTTCGCCAAGCGAGGCGTTTTTGCCGCCTACTTTGCCGATGTCTTTGAGGGTGGTTTCTGAAAAAAATTGAAGGAGTTTCATGTTGCAGCGTTTTACCTTGAGGAGGATTATTCTGCAAGTTGCTGATTTTTATTATAGATTTTGATCATATCGGTCACAAGCGGGGGTGATATTGGTCACCTGTTCCTTATTCTTTTTCAACATTTACTTTCACAGGGGATTCCGGTTTTATTTCCTCGCTGCCCCGGGTTAGCAGGATGTCGCCTTCGTTTAAATCGCCGAAGATTTCAATGCCTTCGTTCAGGGAGATGCCCGGTCGCACATCCACCCATTCCGCCTGGCCGTTTTGAATACGGACGACAAATTTTCTTTCCAGGGTAGTAACAACCGCTGTAAATGGCACGACAAAAGAAGCGGCAGCACGGTTGAGGGTCAACTGAGCGACCGTGTACATCCCTGGTTTGTGAGATCCGGCATGGTTATCAAAAGTATACTCCCAGATTTCGGTGCGGGTTGTTGGATCGATACTGCCGGATTTGCGGGACAATTCCGCTTCAAAAGTGCGGTTGATAACTGCGTCTGAGGAAAAAGTCAATTGGCGCCCGGAAGGGACACTGTTTACATACGTTTCCGGTACGGGGACTTTAAGGCGGAGCCGGTCGGTATTTTCAAGTATAAATAACACATTGTTGCCGGATCCGTTGCCCACCAGGTCGCCTGGGTCCACCGAGCGTTTGGTGATGATCCCGGAAAACGGAGCGCGAATAATCAGATAATCCTGCAACTGTTTGTAAATCTGCGCCATAGCCATAACAGAGACCAATAGGGCGCTATCTGCCAGCATTTGGTTTTTTGCGGTGAACCATTCACCGGTTGCGATCACGCCTTCTGATTTGGATGCTTCGTTGAGGCGATTGTATTTGTCCTGGCTTCCCAGGTAACGCGCTTTGGTTTCCTGTACTTTGGCGGCAGCTTCAGCATAGCGGGCAGCGGACTCCGGCGCATCGAGGATGGCCAGGATTGATCCGGTTTTAACCCGGTCACCGATGTCCACATTAATCTTTTGTACAAAGGCCTGCACTCTGGCGCTGATTTCAGCTTTCTCATATGGCAGCAGTTCGGCGGGGATTTTCAAGGTTTTACCGACTTCCTGCATTTTCAAGGTGAATGCCTGCCTGGTTTCGTCAGTTATGGTGGCCTCAGGTTCCGGGTTACGGGCGGAACATCCCATGATGAAAGCTGCCAGGAAGACAGCCATCAAGTTAGAGCCGGCGGAATTTCCCATCATTACCATGCTTTTAATTTTGGTCAAAATATTTGCTTTCCTGGTCGTCGGGATTCAAAGAGACGCTTTGGAAAGTGCGTTTTCCGATCAACCACTTGTAGATCAAAGGAAGAAAAAGCAAGGTGCTCAACATCGAGAAAAGCAACCCGCCAATTACAGCGACGCCTAAAGGGGCGATCTGATCGCCGCCTTCTCCCAAGCCCAGCGACAACGGGATCATGCCGGCGATCATGGCAAAACTGGTCATCAAAATCGGCCGAACCCGGTTAAAGGCTGCCAGAACGTGGGGGTCGTTATCGCCTGCCTTGCGATGCTCTTCGGCGTTCGTCATATACAAAATTGCATTGGCAACAGCTACGCCGACTGCCATGATGGCCCCCATATAGGATTGGATGTTGAGCGTATGCCCTGCCATCAACAGCAGCCATAAAGATCCGGCGATCACTGCAGGAATAATGGAAATCGTGGTCAAAGCGGCGCCAAAAGACTGAAAATTGGCCGCCAGCATCAGGAAAATCACGGCAACGGCAATCAGAAGCCCCAACTGCAACTCATCGATTGTCTGATCCAATAATTCGACTTGTCCTCTTCTCAAAATGTTTACCCCGGCAGGCAATTGCCCCAACCCGGCAATGGCCTGATCCAAAGCGAGAACAGCGCTGCCGAGGTCTTGCCCGTGGATATTAGCCGTCACAGTAATGAAGCGCTGTTGGTTCAGCCGGTCGTATTCACCGGGCGCTGCGACCTTGCTCCAGGAAGCGACTTCTCCCAGGAAAATTTTTTTATCTGCTGTGTTTGCCACCGGGATCATTTCCACTTCTTCCGGGTTGTTCATTTGATACTGTGGATATTCCACCTGGATCTGATAGGCGGTTCCTGTGCTGTTATCCAGCCAGTAATTGGGTTGGGTAAACCGACTGGAGGAAGTAGCGGCAACCGTTGATCTGGCAATTTCGTTCACGGTAAGCCCCAGTTGACCGCTTTTGACCCGGTCCAGGGATAATTTCAGGACCGGGTTGTCCAGCGGCGTGGCGATTTGAACGTCCCTGAGGAAATCAAAGCTCTTCAGCCTTTTTTCGAGCCGGGTTGCAACTTCTTTGCCGAGATCAAGATTGCGGCTGACTATTGCAATTTCGAGTGGATTAGAGGAACCGAGATTGAGAACTTGTTCCACCAGGTCGCCCGGCTCAAAAGAGAGTGTGGCATCCGGCAGTCGTATTTTGCTCTGGTTTCGCAGTTCTTCTTTGAATTGTTCGATCGGAAAGCCGGCTTCTTTGTCGAGATTTATTTTAATGACCGCTTCGTGCGGGCCGCTTGTCCAAAGATGAATCAGGTTGACCGGGTAACTGGACGGCTGGGTGCCTATGAAAGCTGAACTGATTTCCAGATTGCCTTTGCCAACCATTTCTTCGGCGATGGAAAGCAGTTTCAGGGTAGCTGCTTCCGTACGTTCGATCCGGGTACCCGTTTTTAAACGCAGTCGAACCTGGGCCTGTCCGGCGTCCGCTTTTGGAAATATCTCCAAACCGACCGCATAAATACAAACCGCCAAAACAGCGCCGATGATCAAAAAGTAGAAAGCGGAAATCCAGCGATACCAGGAAGAAAGCCGGTTGATAAAAATGCCATACCGACGCCGAAATTTATTGAACCCGCCTGGTTCAATTCCCTCTTCCTTTATCTTTTTCAAATGTTTCAGCAACCAGACGGCCAGCACGGGTACCAGGGTCATGGCCAGCAGGAAAGACGCAATCATAGAAAATCCCACTGAAAGCGACATCGGCAGGAACATGGCCCGAGGGATTCCGGACATAAACAAAGCAGGTGCAAATACGGCCAGAATACTAAAAAGGATCAATAAAAGCGGAAAAGTGATCTCCTTGCAAGCATCAAGGATCGCTCGGGCTTTGGGTTTGCCTTTTTCCAGATGTTGGTGAATGTTTTCAATGGTCACGGTCGCCTGGTCCACCAGGATACCGACCGAAAGCGCCAGGCCGCCGAGGGTCATGATGTTGATGGTTTGCCCTGCCAAACTCAGGCAAATCAGGCTGCTCAGCAGGGCTATCGGAATGGTCAGTACGACAATGAAAGCGCCGCGCACATCGCGCAGAAAGAGCAATACCATCAGGCCGGTGAACAGCGCCCCCAACAACCCTTCAAAAAGCACGCTTCGCAAAGAGTTGATCACATACCCCGATTGGTCGAATTCATAGGAAACCCTGATGTCCTGGGGAATGGCGGACTGCATGTCTGGTAAAGCCGCCTTTACCCGCTGTACGACATCCCAGGTAGATGCGTCGGCTCTTTTGGTAACCGGAATATAAACCGAACGCTTTCCGTTGACAAGCGCGTATCCTGTGGTGACATCCGCTCCCAACTCTATATTGGCAATGTCTTTTAAATAAACCGAAGGCCCGGGACCCGGTTTAAGCGGAATATTTTCCAATTCCCGGATATTTTCAACAACTGTATTTTGAGGGGTGATCAAAATTTCATCTCCGACCCTGAGATTGCCCGCCGGCGTAATGGTATTTGCGTTACTCAATGCTTGCACGATCTGGTCGGGGGTATAGTTGTAATTTCGGATCTTCTCCGGGTTTATTTTAATGATTACCGTTTTTTGATTGCCGCCAAAGGGCGGTGGCGCCGACACGCCCGGCAGTGTAGAAAACATGGGGCGCACCCTGAAAAGCGCAAGGTCGGAAATTTCACTCAGGGTCCTGGTTTCTGACGAGAAAACAAGTTGACCGACCGGAACGCTTCCCGCATCGAAACGGGTGATAAAAGGCGGTACGGTCCCTGGCGGCATAAAAGCTCTGGAGCGATTCACATACCCTACCACCTCTGCCATAGCCTGACTCATATCCGCGTTTTCCTGGAAGATGATTTTGATAATGGCGGCGCCCTGGATCGACCTGGACTCTACGGCTTTAATCCCTGTGACATACAAAAAATGGTATTCGTAGTAAGAGGTGATAAATCCCTCCATCTGTTCCGGGGAAAGGCCGCCGTAGGGCTGCGCCACATAAATGGTGGGTAGCCCCAACGTTGGGAAAATATCAATCTTCATATTTCTGACGGCCAGCACTGAGAAAAACAGAATGGCTAAAACCGCTACAGCAACCGTGACCGGTTTCCTTAAGGCGCTTTCCAGGAAGCTCATAGTTAATTGTTGAGTTGATTGAGGAAAATGGTCAGATCGCCGCGGACGATGGCTAATTGAAGGAGCGCTTTCCAGGCTGAAACGAAGGTGTTTTTCAGTCGAACCTCAGCGTCCACCAAATCGTATTGCGCCCGGATCAGTTCGGTGTAATCTGCTAATCCGGTGCGGTAACGCGTTTGCATAGCCTGGTAGGCAGCTTCGTTTGCGGTGTACTCATCCGGAATTTCTCCGGCTATTTCGACGGCGGCATCCAGGTTGCTCAGGGCAATATTTTGTTGTCGTACAAAATTCAATTGTGTTTGGGCAAAGACTTTTTCAGTTGATAAGAGCAAAGCTGTTTGTTGCTGGGTTCTGAGGCGAATATTGTGTTTTTCCAGCAAAGGAAAAGCAATCTGAAAACCCAGACCGTAATTGAAGCGGCTGAAAACCAGGCCGTCCGCCACATCTTGTCCGCCCTGGAAATCAACGCCGGAACCGCGCGCGTAAACGGTGCTCCAGATATCCACTTTTGGTTGCCAGGAGCGTTGGATCTGTTCCAGCCGGATTTTGCCGGCATCGACGGCGAGTTGGGCCGCTTGCAAGGCCGGATGTTGCAGAGGACTGGAGACGGACGGCAAAACCGGAAGTTTTTGAAAGATCAGGTCGTTGATAAAAAAGGTATCGGTTGGTTCCGCTGCAATCCATTCTGCCAGCAAATGTATCTGGGAGCGAAGCAAGTGCTGCATTTGAAATAACGCCGAACGGGATCTGGACAGCGTCCCCTGAAATTGCAGGCTGTCAACCGGGGGGCGGATGCCTGTCTTCACCAAGGTGGAAACCTGTCTGAGGTTGGTTTCGTCTCGCTCAATGTTTTTCCGGTATACCCGGATAAGTTCCCGGGTTGCTATGATTTCGAGATACTGCAAAGCCACCTGAAACTGGACCCGCAATTTTTCATCTTCCACCAAAGCCGACTGTTGTTCATACAATTTCCGGAAGTATTCCATTTTGAATTCATGCTGTCCGAAGGTGAATGGCGACCATTTCAGCAGCAGGCTGGCAGCGGAGCCCGGCACACCGGAAAAGTCATTGCCATCAGAGGGCGGGCCGCTGATCGGAATGAGCGAGGCTGGGTAGTTCATTCCAGTGATGTTGTTGTAGGTGGCGTAATTCGCCTGGTAGGCGATATCGAGGGAAGGCAGGAACGTGTTTTTTTCCAACTCCCGGTTCAGGCGAACAGCTTCTGCCTGCGCCTGTCGGGCAGCAATCGCGGGATAATTTTTTTCAGCCAGGTCCAATAAACCTCCCAGGTCGGCCTGGCTGAAACAAGGTTGTAAAGCAAGCAAAATCCATAACGGCCAAATAGTAAAAACAGAAAATGCGATCTTCATGACCTCTCCAGCTTTAAAGCAAATTTAGTATAGCCCGCTGTAGAATAAATGGTGTTTTTGGCTGGAAAAATGGTATTATTGAAAATACTTTGACCGAAATTTCAGAGGTGTTACTCCTTCGTTTTTCTTAAAAAACTTAATAAAATAGGAGGCATCATTAAAACCGAGAATATCGGCAATTTCATTTATGGAACCCTCCGTATAAAGGATATAGCGTTTAGCTTCCAGCAAAAGTTGTGCGTCGATATGCGCTCCCGCACTCCGATCGCTGTTTTTGCGGCAGGCGGCGTTCAGGTTTTGCGGCGTCGTGTTGAGCAATCTGGCGTAATCGTTCACCTGATGGAGACCGGGGCATTCCCGGTACAACAATTCTAAAAACCTGTCGTACAATGAATTAGTAACAGATGGGATTGTCCAGTTATTTTCGGCGATTTGTAAAATCTTGGAAAACAATACCTTTAAATAGCCGTGGATAATCTGGTTCGCGTAGGGGGTGGCCCGGCCATATTCATTCAGGATTTCTTCCAGGATGAAAACAAAAGGGTCCTGCTGCTGTATGGATAAATGCGGAGTACCCCCCATTTTTTTAAAAAGCTCCTTTAGGCGGCTCTCTTTGATCGAATCAAAAAAATCCGTTTTGAACAAAACCACAAACCCTTTCGGAACGGAAGTGAACTGCCAAAAATGCACCTGGCCAGGCTTGAGGAAATAAAACTCCGGCGTCCCAATCTGGTATTTTTCCGATTCGATCCAATGAAAGCCTTCGCCCGCTTGCAGGAATATCAACTCATAATATTCCTCATGTTTGTGCGGAACCGTCTTTTTAATGATCTCCTTAAAGCGGGAAATCTTGAAGAGGCGCCCTTCATCAAGTTTGTTTTTTGTCTTTATTTTCACCGTTTTCAAGAAAAACAGAATTTTTTATTCTTCGCGCCGGAAGGTTAGGTGAATAAGAAAGCCCATACCCTGGACGTTGAACGCAGCAGGATGGATCGTTTATTCAAAACTATTGGACGGGCGATATCAATATTTCACAACCCCTCCTTCCTGTAATTCAACACCTTTCGCACCAGCAACAGTTCTTCGATATTTTCCTTGTTGAGGATCCCGAGCAGGGCGTCGCCGTCATAAACCGGCGCTACCACGCACCCCGTGCTGATCATTTCGTGATAGACTTTTTCCAGCGCCATGTAAGGGTCCAGTGATATAAAATCGGTGCGCATGGCGTTGGAGACGAACCCTCCGGCGCCATGTTCAGCCAGGCCTTTTACCAGGTCGTCGCGGGTCAGAATGCCTGTTACAGTATCGCCGTCGGCGACGACAAATTCCCGCTCCTGGCCGTCGAGCAGGAGGTCGATGGCTTTCCGGAGCGGATCGGTGGGGTAGAGTCGTGTGAAACGGTGCATGAGGGCGTCTTTCACCTTAAAACCCGAAAGCGCCGATTTGGTCTCTTCATAACTGGCTTCGGATTCAGCGCCCAGGTATATAAAAACACCGATGAAAACCAGCCAGAAATTGGAAAAAAAGCCCAGAAAAACAAACCCGATGGCCAGCATTTGTCCGATGGTGGCTGCGATGCGGGTCGCTTTTCCGCGTTCGAATTTAAAAGAGAGCAACGCCCGAAGCACCCGCCCGCCGTCCATGGGAAAGGCCGGTATGAGGTTGAATAAGGCCAGCACAATATTGGCAGTAAACAGGCCAAACATAAAATTGGAAGCGTCCAGCACCGCCAGGTTCTCCAGCGTTGGGAAACCGGATGTGGCGTTCAGGTAAAAGAACAGCAATGCGGCGATCACCAGGTTGACCATGGGGCCGGCAAGGGCAACCCAGAGTTCCTGAACGGGTTTTTCCGGCAGTTTTTCCATTTGCGCCACCCCGCCAATGGGATATAAGGTAATTTTTTTTGTTGTGATATTGAACCGTCTGGCGGTCAGCGCATGCCCCAGTTCGTGGAGCGTGACGCAGGCAAACAGGGCAAGGATGAACCATACGCCGGTGATGGCTTCGGCCGTGCTCTGGTTTTTCTGGTAATAAGAGAAAAAAATCCAGCCGATGAGGATGAGGAACGTCCAGTGGATGTACAACCGGATGCCGGCGATTTTGCCGAGGGAGAGGGAGTCTTTCATGTTGCTAAGTTAGGGGAATTTGGGGATATTTGGTGAGAAAGTGAGAGGTGTGAGAGCCCAACTCCGCTATGAACTCCGCCAGGCTACGTCAGTCAGAGAAAGCTACGTCGGGTGAGAGAGGCGATGTCAATAAGTCGGCATTTGTCTGATTTCAAAGATGGCTCGATTTTATTTGATTGATGATCGACGATCACCCCCCAATCGGCGACTGCCGGACCACCGGCGTCCTCACTTTAAAAAACGGGACCTTCTCCTTATCATGGCAGGCGTTGCATTTGGTGGTCAGGAACTGAAAGCTCACACGAAAAGCCAGGGTATCGCGGCTGTCGATGGCTTTTTGCACTTCCGGCAAGACTTCATTGAGAAAGGGTTCGGCAGAGGGGGCGCGTTTAGGGCGCCTGACCAGGGCTGTTTTAATAACTGTGCCGATCTTTTCCAGTTGGTAGGCAGCGTATTCCCAGTTTTGATCCTGGCCGGCCCAGTACAGTTCCTGGTAACGGTAGCCGGTCTCGACCATGGCAACGTCCAAACCGCGGAACTGACCGGCGATGATCTCGTGTTTTTCAGGCAGGGTCCCTTTAAGCCAACCATCGCGGCCGGCGGGTGGGGAGGGTTCCTGCGGCTGGCAGGCGATGACAATAAAAAAACCGGCGAGGAGGATGCCGGCAACAGCAATTTTCATTGGGTGTTTTTGTAAAGATAATGATCCTGACCATCAAACCTTGCGCAAATCCGCATCCATTTCCAGGTGCAAAGCGGCATACTTTTCCATCGGGGTATTTTCAACCCCCAGGTACATTTGTTCGCAATAGGTTTGAAAGATAAATGCCGACCGTTGGGAAAAATTTTTGAGGGCCAATGAAGGCTTGGAAGCGGAGAAACCCGCGCTCTGGGTCAATTCCTGACGTGCGTTTCGAATAGAGGATTGGGCTTTCTCCAACATCCGGTCCTTGAGGAGGTTGACATTGGTCCTGACCCGACAAAACATTTTAATGAATACCGCTACACCTAAACCGATGATCAGAAGCGTGTACATACTTTTGTGTTTTTTTGACCATTAAACCGATTTCCTTCGCTCAAATGCGACAGGTAAGGTTGTCATGTTTTGTTTGGGCAGGCCGGGTCGCTGGAACCCGTATTTTAGCATAACGGCTGAACGCTGTCCAAATATTGCGTGATCATATTGGTATTTTTTAATTTTATAAAAATTGAAAATACAATTACCTGGCGCGACCAGACCGAATTAATTTAACGCTTTTTCTCACTTTATCTGCTGATTTTCAGTGAATTGACCTGTAACAGAACTTACAATCTCCGGTATTAGGGCATCTCCAGCAGCGGTCCAAAAAACACCGCGTTCAAAAACAACCTGGATGTGCCGTACCAGTAACCGCGAAAATTGGGGTTGTCCGCAAAAAGGACTACCCGGCCGCCGCCTGAATTCGCCACCACGATGGCTGCCGAATTGGCCAGTTTCCGGGTATTGTCTCCGGACACGAACCCGCTGACAACCGGATCAGCCGCATATTTGGCCACCGTAGCAAAGGGATTGACGCTGGGTTTGAAAACCAGGCGGCTGTTGCGGAACGTGAAAATATTGCGGTCTTCAAGCCCATATCCGATCGGATTGGTGATGTCGAGGTCAGCCCGGAAAATAGCGCCGCCGATATTGCTGACCCCTTGAATTTCGGGAGCGCTGACAAAATCGAAACGTTTACCCCCCGTGGTATCGGGTTTGGGACTGACGACGAGTTTTTCGGTCACCAATCCCTGGTTGATTGCCCACTGCGCCGCTGTTTTGTACGTGATGAGGGTACCGCCGGCTTCCAGCCAGGTCTTTATTTTATCCACTGTGTTTTTCTCCAGGTTGTAATTGCCGCTCACCATGACGATGGCGCTGTAGCGGTTGAGGTTGGCCCGGCGCAGGGTGCTGATGTCGATTTTGGTCACGGGGATGCCTGCGTGCTGGTTGAGTACAAACCAGGTTTCACCGGCTTCATTGGCGAAAACGCCTTCACCGACCACCAGCGCGACTTCGGGTTTTTTCACCGCAGGAATGTTATTGCTGCCCAGGTCGATGCCTGCAACGCTGAACCCGGTGGACACAGCGGTCAGTTGGATGCCCGTTTTTTTGCCCACGGCATCCACCAGCCGGAAAAGGGAATCTGCCGCGATGGACTGCAGGGCCACCGGAATGACGATGCTGCCGTAACCGAAGTCCTTTCTGCCGGCCACCGTTTGAACACTGAAGGGTTTGAAGGCCACCCTGGTAAGCAGGCCGGCGGATTGCAGTTCGTACAGGGTTTTGGCTGCGTTGTAATCGGTCCAGTTGAAGAGATAGGCATAATCCGACCGGCCGTTTTCCACGCCGCCACTGACCGGTGGGGCTTCCAAAACCCGGTTACCTCTGGCGAACCGGGCTTCTTTCACCGGCGCGAAAGGGATGCCGTAACCATGCGCGACGGCGTAACCGGTGATGTCGTAAAAAACGCTGTCGATGAAGCTGTTCATTTCTTCAAACAGGGAATGGACGATATAGTATTGCGGCTGGCTGGCGGGAATAATATAGGAACTGCCTTTTTCAAATTTTTTACCGTTTTGGGTCACCGTCTGCGGATTCTCATACACTTCCACCTTGTGCCGGAGGGCCAGTTCCAGGAATTTTTGGGTGAGGTTCCGGTCTTTGGAGCTGCCAAAATAGAAAGCTTTGTGCGGGTTTTTGGCAGCGTCGGCAAGAGCGGATTTAAAAAAATCGCGCTGGCTCCGCAGCCAGAGTTCCTTTTCGGTTACTCCGCCCCGAACCGTTGCGAGGCCATTGGCGGTGTGATTTCGGATGGTGAAAGCGAATGTTTTAAGCCCGTCCTGAGACTCTTGCACAATACCGCGCGAACTGCCCACCTCGAAGGTGAGGCCCACTGCGCCATGAAAATCCGGATAAGTGCCCCCGTATACGGGTGAAAAATTGTCGAACGCCTCCTTGGTGAAATACAACACACCCAATCCGTCGAGCGCTTCAACGTGGTATTTGACCATATGGGCATTGAGTACGTCGTAGGAAGACCGGGGCAATACCGGGCTCTCGGAACCCAGCGGAGGGGTGGGTTCGAAATAATAGGCGCTGTTGGTCCCCATTTCGTGAAAATCGGTCATCACATTGGGATACCAGCGATGGAAAAAATCGAGCCGGGCCTGGCTTTCCACGTGCACAGCAGCGAGCCAGTCGCGGTTGAGGTCAAACCAGAAATGATTGGTCCTGCCGGCAGGCCAAACCTCGTTGTGTTCGCGGTCGAGGGGGTCGGCAACCGGGGGGAAGGATTTGTATTGGTTGTGGAAATTAGCGGCGCGGTCGCGCCCGTCCGGGTTCAGCGATGGATCCATGGTGATCACAGCTTCCTCCAGCCAGCGCCGGGTTTCCGGGTTTTGGGAGGCCACAAGGTAATAAGCGGTCAACAGGGCCGATTCGCCGCTGGAGGTCTCGTTTCCGTGAACGCTGTACCCCAGGTGGACGATCACGGGCATGTTTTTGTAATCGGGTTCAGGCGCCTGGGGGTCGACGAGTTTCAGGTGTTCCTGCCTGATCTGTTCCAGCCGGGCATGGTTGGCCGGCGAGGTGATGGTCAGGATCACCTGGGGCCGTTCTTCATAGGTTTTGCCGATGACCTCAAAGGTAACCTTGTCGGAAAGCCGGTCCAGTTCCCGGAAATAAGACACGATCTGGTCATGCCGGGTATAATGCGAGCCGATCGGATACCCCAGGTATTGTTCGGGGGTGGGGATGGCCGGGTCGAAGCTACCCTGGTGTTTGGGGAAAAAATAGGTATTTTGGGCCAGGGCGGTGAATGTTGTGAGGGTGAGACAGGCAAGGAGCAGGTGTATTCTCCTACCCCTACCCTCTTTTGAGCGGGACAAGGCGCCTTTCAAAAATCGTTGGTTGGTTAGCTTGTTTAATTCAGTCATTGTTGTTTTGTTTTAAGGTTTTTTTCCCGCACTTGCCGACCAGCAGCCAGGAATTACGCAAATTTTCGATGTCATCACCGCGGCTGGCAACGACTGCTCACTGCTGACAGTAGAGCATCCGGCCCGTCCGACGAGACGTCGGCGGTACAAAGGGGAAACGCCCCATTTTAACGGCTCAAGACTGCCAACTGCCATCTGCTAACTGCCATCTACCAACTCCCCCATTCGCCAAACCTGTTCAGGTTCCAGTTTCGCCAGTTTACCGGGCTCCATATCGAAAGGAGACTGACCTAACACGATCAGATCGGCGTCTCTACCCGGTGAAAGGCTTCCGGTGACGGCTTCCACGTTGTTGGCCCTGGCGCTGCCCAAGGTATAACAAAAAAGGGAATTTTCCAGGTCCGTTTTTTCGTGCGGAGCAATAACAAAGCCGTCCTGGTCTTCGCGGTTCATGGCGGCCGCGATGCAGGCGAAAGGCCGCAGGTCCTTCACCACCGGGGCATCGGTTGAAAACGCGACGTTGACCCCTCTTTTCAGCAAAGAACGAACGGGATAACAGTCATGCAGGAATGCATCGTCGAGGAAATGCCGGAAGTTGCGCCCGAGTTCTTTCAGGAAAACGGGTTGGGTGACGACATGCAGACCGAGTTCTGCGATCTTGTCCATATGGGTTGCAGTGGGCAAACCAAGGTGTTCGATCCGGTGACGGGGCGCTGCGCGGTTGTATTGATAAAGTTGCTCATAAACTTCCAGCACCAAGGCAATTGCTTCATCGCCAATGGCATGGGTAGCCACCTGGAAACCTTTTTCCTGGGCATGGAGGGCCAGTTGGAAGAATTGTTTGCGATCCAGGCGAAGGATACCTTTTGTATTCAACCCTTTATAGGGCCGGCTGAGGGCTGCTGTCTGTCCGCTCAGGCCGCCGTCTGCGAAAAACTTCACGGTATTGACAACCAGGTTGCCGGAGGCATAAGGCTCAGGGAGCGGCAGGGGTTCTGTACCACCATCGGGCAGGACAATGGGTACGGCGTGGATGCGCATAGGCAGTTGACCAGCCTCGTCCATTTCGCGATAAACCTCCAGGAGGTCGGGCATGACGGCCGGGTCGGTAACAGCGGTGATGCCGTGGCGAAGCAGTTCCCGGCAGGCGGCCAGGATCATCGTCTTGTAGTCGGCTTTGGAGACGGTCGGAAAATGACGCACGGCTAAACCCAGGGCAGTCTCGCAGAGAACGCCGTCGGGAACGCCGTCGGCGCCCAATCGTACTTCGCCGCCGAACGGGACAGGTGTAAGGGCGCTGATTCCGCATACCTCCATTGCCTTTGAGTTGAGTACAGCGATATGAGCGCAGGTGCGTTGCAGGAAAACGGGTTTACCGGGTACAGCCCGGTCGATGTCATGCCGGTTGGGGAGCCGGCCTTCTTTCAATTGGGCTTCGTTGAAACCCCGGGCCCTGATCCAAAGCAAATGAGGATTTTGGCGGGAAAAATCCAGCAGTTTATCCTGTATTTCGGCGATGCTTTGCACCCCGCGCAGGTCGAGGTTGAAGGTCAGCAGATCGCCGACTTTCCAGAGGTGGAGGTGGGCGTCAAAAAAGCCGGGGAGCAGGGTTTTGCCATTCAGGTCGATCCATTGGGTGGTTGAGCCGGCCAGGGGTTTCAGGTCGGACAACCGGCCTGATGCATGGATTTTTCCGTCTTTTACCACGAGGGCTTCCGGCGTGGATTGGCCGGGGGAGCGGATGAGTCCGTTGTGAAAGATGAAATCCGGCATGGTCATCAAATAAACTGGCGTTAAAGGTCGTGCGCCCGGGCGATAGCGCCTTCCAAAACCTCCAGGCCTTCATCCAGTTGGGCATTGGTGATGGCAAACGGCGGCAGGAGGCGGATGCAGTTGGAAAACAGGCCCGCACGGATCAGGATGATGCCCTGGGAAACGGCGTCGCGGATGATTTTCAAGGTCAGGTCGGGATCCGGTTCGCGGGTATTGCGGTCTTTTACAAATTCCACAAGGCGCATACCTCCCAGGCCACGCACATCGCCGACAAAGCGGTAATTTTTTTTCCAGCGCTCCAGGGTTTTGCGCATTCGTTCCCCGATTTGTTCCGCCCTGTGCAGGAATTTCGGGTTGCTGATGAGTTGGATGGTTTCAACTGCGGCAGCACAGACCACCGGGTTGCCGCTGTATGTCCCCCCTATAGCGCCGAGGTGGGGTGTATCCATCACATCGGCCCGGCCGGTAACAGCGCTGATGGGCATGCCTGCGCCCATCGACTTGGCCATGGTGATCATATCCGGCGCAATGCCATAATGTTCGATAGCAAACAATTTGCCGGTACGGCCGAAGCCCGACTGGATCTCGTCGGCGATCAACAATATTCCGTGTTGGTCGCATACCTGCCGGATTTTTTGCAAAAAGGCTTCCGGCATGGGCACAAACCCACCCTCACCCTGCACCGGTTCGATCACGATAGCAGCCACCGCTGAGGGGTCGACCTGCGCGATGAAGGCGTGGTCGATCTGCCGGATACAATGTTGCAAATATTCGTCGCTGGTCATTCCGTCGAACGGGCGGTACATATTCGGCGCCGGCAACCGGTAGATATCGGACATAAACGAACCGTAGCCTTTTTTGAACAGGGCGTATTTGCTCGTCATGCTCATTGTCAGGAGCGTACGGCCGTGGTAGCCGCCTTCAAAAACGATGATGGCCGGTCGTTTGGTAAAATACTTGGCGATGTTGACGGCGTTTTCCACGGCTTCCGCGCCCGAATTGGCGAGCAGCGTTTTTTTGGGAAAGTTGCCGGGGGTGAGGCGGTTCAACAACTCACACAGCTCGACGGCAGGCTCGTTGGTAGTGACCAGTATGCAGGAGTGGATGAATTGATCCAACTGGTTTTTCATGGCTTTCACCACGACCGCGGGCCGGTGTCCGGCGTTGAGCATGCCGATGCCACCCGCAAAATCGAGCAGTTGGTTGCCGTCAACGTCCTGCACCAGGGCGTCTTTTGCTTTGGCGACGACGACTTCTGTGGATTTGGCCAGGCCTGCCGGCATGGAAGCGGCCCTGCGGGCAAGGATCTCTTTGCTTTTTGGCCCCGGTATCGGGGTGTGGAGTTGGATGTATTTCATGGATGAAGCAGTATTTTTTCCGGTTTGCAAAGTTGGCAATTCCACCCTATATTTCGGAAAAAAGTGTCAATTGTTTTAAAATGAACCTGTTCCTTACCACTCTGTTCGGCGGGCTGATAGCTGTGTTAACGCCATCCGTTTTTCCGCTTTTGATAGCCCTGCCGATTCTATTCGAAAAACTGGCCAATCCCAGCAAAACATATCGATCCAATATTTTGATATTCGGAGCGGCGACCGTAATCGTTTATCAGTTGGTGTTTCCAGCCTTATTGACGATAAGCCCTCCGGACAAATGGTCCTACCCTTACGTATTGAATTTTTTAATCCTTGTGGCACAGATCCTGTTCCTGCTCTGGTTTTTCAGTACCTTTTTCGAAAAATTTCAAGCGGCTAATAAAGGTATATGGCAATCCCTTTTCCGGTATTTGGGAATATTTATTTTCAGTATTCAATTAACAATCAGCTCATTACCTAATATCGGGCCTATTGCGAATTCGATGATCATTTCAAATTCCATGAATGAAGAGACCAACCTTGCAATGATTGCGCTATCTGGATTTTCACTCGGTCTGGTGCTCCCCTTCCTGCTGGTTCTGTGGATTTTCACCAAAATCTATGCGCGGATAAACCAAAAAAAATGGTGGATTATTCTGCAAATTTCTGTTGCCGGACTGCTGCTTTTGGGCTCATTGATGCAACTCTCTTTATTTTTGATCCCGGGCTAAACATCTTTCGCAATATCCAGGGTCATCAAAACGCCGCAGTTGCCGCATTTCGGGTCATCCAGGTAATCGTGGATCAGGCTGACAATGACAAACCCCATGCGTTGCTGTACGGAGACCGTCGGGTCGTTGATCTCGCCTGCGCGGAGTTTTTCAAAATACTCGTCGGTGGTGTATTGATCCTGAACCGCTTCATAACCGTTCATCATCCCAACAGTTATCTGGCCTTTTAACCCGAGTTGACGGGCGACTTCCTGCCTTGCCCGGTAAATTTCCCTGGCGATGCCCATTCCGCGATAATCGGGATCAACTCCCACGTCGAGACCATACAACCAATCCCCTTCCGGTTCATGCGTCGTCAGCCAAAGATTGCCGGATATTTCCAGGAAAGTATGGTGGGCTGTGGAAAAATGATACCGCATGGTGGTGCTCATACCGATGACCTTTTCGCCGTCCAACACCACAAACTGGCCTTCCGGAAAAATCCGGATATGCTGCAGGTAGTGTTGGGCGGTCATCAGTTCGTCCGGAGACAAAGTCGGAAAAACCTTTTGTTGCAGGGCTTCCAGTCCAGGGGCGTCTTGTGGTTCCGTGTTCCGGATGATCCAGCCGTTTTTGATGATTTTTTTGTACATTTTCTTTTGGTGGACGGTAGACGGCAGACGGTAGACGGAGGGGCCATCAACCGTCTACCGTCAGCCGTCTACCAATTAAAATTACCCCATAAACCCGGCCACCAGAAAACAGAAGATGGCGAGCGCCACCGCGATCAGGGCGTAGGGCAATTGGGTCAAAGCATGTTCAATATTGTTACATTCCGTACCGGTAGCGGTCAGAATGGTCGCATCCGAATAAAAACAGGCGTGGGCGCCCAGGGTTCCCGCGCTGATCACGGCGCCCAGCACCATCCAGATATTGGCGTCGAGGGCGGTGGCGAGGGGAACCACCAACGGGATGGCGATGGCATAAATCCCCCAGGATGAACCCGTTGCAAAGGCGATGGCGCCCAGGGAAATAAAAACCAGTACCGGCAGGTAATTTTTGGACACCACCCCGTTCAGGCTTTCGATAATATATTGGGTCATGCCCATTTCGTCGCCCACATTTTTGAGGATATAGGAAACAATAAGAATAGCCAGCGCGAATAACATGCTTTTGAACCCTTCGAAAATGCTGTCGAACAATTGTTCGTAGGGCAGCACTTTTTTAAACCAGTAATAGCCGATGGTGAACAATACAGCGGTCACCACTCCTTTCAGGGCATCGATATCGAAGCTGATGGTAGCTACAAGAAGAACCAGCAGAGGCAAGAAAAAATAAACAGGTTTTGATTTTTCAATATCCGCAGGGATCTCTCCCGTTTGCGTCAGCGCTTCAGAGCCGGGCGGGGCGAGCGCCCCGGTTTCATCCACCCGTCGCTGGGCTTTTTTCATCCTGCCAAAAACAGGGATAATGCCGAAGATGAACAACAACACGATGAGGATCGCAAACCAGGAATAAAAATTGTAGGGAATGGTTTTCACGTACCCCATGAAACCTCCGCCTTTTTCGACCACCCCGCTGTCTTCAATCAGTTTTCCGATGTAAATGGACCAGGTGGAGAGGGGAATGATGACACAAACTGGGGCCGAAGTGGAGTTGACAATGTAAGCCAGCATTTCCCTTGGTACTTTGAAATGGTCGGTAATTTTCCGCATGGTCGCTCCGACCACCAGCGCGTTCAGGTAATCGTCGATGAAAATGACGATGCCCATCAGCCAGGACATCAGCAGCGAACTGCGCCGGGTACGGATGTACCGAAGCATATACCGGCCGAAGGCCAATGCCCCGCCGGACTGAATCATCAGGTGGATAAGGGCGCCATACAACCCGCAAACCAGAATAACCCATACCAGGCTTTCATCCTGCATGGTCCGGATCAGGGATTGGAGGATATTGTCGGGGAAGGAACGCCAGTCGATCATCAGGTAGCCCACCACACAGCCGATCAACAAGGGCTCAATGGATCGCCGGGTGAGCATGGCAAGGACCACCACCACCAGGGGCGGAACCAACGACCAAATTCCGAATTCTGCTACCTGCTCCATTTAAAAAAATTCGTATTCTAAACATCAAGCCTGCGCGTTTTATGGCGCGGCCGGCATCAAACCCCTCCAATACTAATCACTTTCTTCTCCATGTACTCAAAAATGCCGTCGTGCCCAAGTTCGCTGCCCTGGCCGCTTTGTTTCCAGCCGCCGAAAGGGGCTTCCGTGCCGTGGGGCGTCCATTCGTTGATGCCGACCATCCCAAATTCGAGGGCCTCGGCGGCGTGGACGGCGGTGTTCAGGTCGTTTGTCCAGACGTAAGCTGCCAGCCCGTATTCGGTGGCGTTGGCCAGGTGTATAGCTTCTTCGAATGATTCAAACGGGATGACCGGCATCACCGGGCCAAATATTTCCCGGGCAAAAGCGGGTGAATCTTTTCCAACGCCGGCCAATAAGGTGGGCCGGTAAAAATAGCCCCTGTCGGGTGAAGCCGGGATCTCGCCGCCTGCCAGGACGGTGGCTCCGGCGTCCACCGATGCTTCCACCAGGCTGACCACTTGCTGTTGTTGTTTTTTATTGATGAGCGGGCCCACCTGCGTGTCCGGGTCAAGGCCGTTCCCGATCCGGTATTCATTGATAATAGCCGCTGAGACCTGATTGAATTCATCGTAAATATCCCGGTGTACCAGGAACCTTTGCGGCGAAATGCAGACCTGTCCGCAGTTTCGGAATTTGCCGGCAACCCCGGAGGATGCCACCTGGGCGATATCGACCCCCGGAAATACAATGACCGGCGCATTGCCTCCCAGTTCCAGGGACAACCGGGTATTCGTGAGGGAAGCCTTGTCCATCAGTATTTTGCCCACCCGCGTACTGCCGACGAAATGTATTTTCCGGACTTCCGGCGCCTCCATCAATGCGTCGCCGATAGCTGCGGCATCGCCGTTGACGAGGTTCATAACACCAGGAGGTATACCTTCGCTTTCCAGGATCTCCGTCAGCAGCATGGCAGTCAATGGGGTATATTCCGAGGGTTTGGCCACAATACTGCACCCGGCCGCCAGCGCAGCGCCCCAAGCCCGGGCCAGGTTCCAGACCGGGAAATTCCAGGCGGTAATAACGCCGACCACCCCGACGGGCTGCCAGATCACGGAAATCCGTTTGTTGTTCCTGCCGGCCGGAATGACCATGCCGTAAGTGCGTTTGGCTTCTTCCGCAAACCACTCAAACAGGTCGGCGGCGACCAGCCATTCACCCTTGGACTCAACAAAAGGTTTGCCGCTTTCAAGGGTTGTGACCCGGGCATTATCTCCTGCTTTTTCGCGGATCCGGGCGGCTATTTTTTTCAGGATCAACGCCCGTTGGAAGGGATTGGTTTGTTTCCATTTGGGGAATGCGGCAGTCGCTGCGCGGATCGCCTCTTCCGCATCGGCCTTTCCGCCGAAAGGTACATTTTCGACCACTTCTTCCGTTGCAGGGTTCAGGACATCCCAGGTTCCGCCGTCCAAGGCATCCACCCATTTACCGTTGATATATTGTTGGTACATAGCTGCAGATCAGATGTTCGTAAGTTTGTGGTTGTTCAGAATAGTTTATGGTGGTTTATTGTCGTTGGCTGCCGTTAACCACAATAAACCATATTCAACCCTTGGTTCGCACAGTTTATAATGGTTACCAACAAATCAACGAATAAACAAATCAACGAATAAACAAACCAACTATCCCCGACCCAAAAATAAACCGCTAAAACCATCTCCGCTCAAATTTCAAAACATAAATATTTCACTTCAAAGAATTCCTCCATGCCATATTTCGAGCCTTCCCGTCCGATGCCGCTTTCCTTCATGCCGCCAAAGGGTGCGACAGCGGTGGAGACCATACCGGTATTAATGCCGACCATGCCGTATTCCAACCCTTCGGCCACGCGCCAGATGCGGCTGACATCCCGACCGTAAAAATAAGCCACCAGGCCGTAAGGGGTATCATTGGCCAGAGCAATGGCTTCGTCCTCTGTTGTGAACTGAAAAACGGGGGCTACCGGGCCAAATATTTCTTCCTGGCTGATCGCCATATCCTGCCGCGCCCCGGCGATTACGGTCGGCTGAAAAAAAGTGCCGCCGAGCAGGTGGCGGGCCCCGCCGGTCAGAATGACGGCGCCTTTCGCCGTAGCGTCCGCGATGAGGGTTTCCACCTTTTCAACGGCCTGCCGGTTGATCAGCGGGCCAATGGAAACCCCGGGTTCTATGCCGTTGCCGACGTTCAGTTTTTGCACTTCTGCGGTATATTTCCGGATAAATTCTTCGTAAACGGGGGCTTGAACATACAGGCGGTTGGCGCAAACGCAGGTCTGGCCCGCATTCCTGTACTTGGATGCGACGGCGCCCTGGACGGCCTTGTCGATATCAGCGTCGTCAAAAACAATAAAGGGCGCGTTGCCGCCCAACTCCAGGGAGATCTTTTTGACCGTGCCGGCGCATTGGCGCATGAGCAGTTTTCCAATTTCTGTGGAGCCTGTAAAGGACAATTTCCGCACCCTGGGGTTTGAAGTCAATTCTCCGCCGACCACGGCAGGCCGGGCGGTGGTGACCACATTAAAAACCCCCGGCGGAATACCCGCTCTTTCAGCCAATACGGCCAGCGCAAGGGCCGACAAGGGTGTTTCCTCAGCGGGTTTAACCACGACGGTACAACCTGAAGCCAGTGCCGGGGCCACCTTGCGGGTGATCATGGCATTCGGAAAATTCCAGGGTGTGATGGCTGCTACGACGCCGACCGGCTGTTTGAGGGTAATGATTCGTTTGTCGGCGGCATGGCCGGGGATGACATCTCCGTAAGCCCGCCTGGCTTCTTCCGCAAACCATTCCACAAAGGATGCTCCGTAAAGGATCTCTCCCCTGGCCTCTGCCAGGGGTTTTCCCTGCTCGGCGGTGAGCAAAAGCGCAAGGTCATCGGCATGGATGATCATCAGGTCAAACCAGGTACGCAGGAGTTTTGCCCGTTCGCCGGCGGTTTTTTTCCGCCAGGTTTCGAATGCGTCTTCAGCGGCGAGTATGGCGGCGCGGGTCTCTGCTGCGCCCATATCCGGTACGGCTCCCAGGTGGAAACCGTTAAATGGATTGATAACCGGAAACGTGTTTCCATCGTCCGCATCCGTCCATTTTCCGGAAATATAAGCCTGGCGCCTGAGCAGTGAGGAGTCGGTCAGCATACTATTGGATATTTTACCTTTTTGGCTGAGGACGGGGAGACTGAGTGAAGGGGAGCGGGGGAGAAACGCAATGTCTTCACCCCTTTCGTGCTGAGCTTGGCCGAAGCATCTCCACATCCCCTTGTCTCCCCACGCCACAGGCGTGGCGCCTTAAGACAAAAATATCCCGTAGTGTGGTCGGTCAGTTGCATATCCATCGATTTGGTTCCGGGGTCACATGACGTTCATTTTTTGAAGAATGGCTTCCGCAGCTTTTTTTCCTGATTCTACCGAGCCGTCCATGAATCCCTGGGAATCGAGGCTGCAGTGTTCGCCGGCGAAATAGAGATTGCCCACCGGTTCGGCTTCGGCGCCTCCAAAAGCCGTCCACTGTCCGGGCAGATAACAGGTATAGGATCCCTTTACGTAGACGTTATTGGACCAGTTGAACAGAAAGTTCCGTTCGTTGTAGACCGCCTGGCTGCCGGGGTAGATCTGATCGTAGCCGGCTACAAATCCGTTGCGCTGCTCCACGGTCATCTTCCTGCCCGCTTCGCCGCCCAGGAAAACCGTGACACCCCCTGGCCCCTGGTTGTTGTTTTGCATTTGTGTATGTTCCCAGGCATTCTGCAGGTAGTCGTTGAAAACATCCCCGGCAAAACCCTGTTTGCGCCAAACCCGTTCATTGTAGCCCAGGGCCATTTTGGAATTTGTTCCGTACCCCAGTTCGCGGATGGCTTGTTTCTTTTCCGGCGGCATTTCCAGGCGCATATCCACCTCCCGCAGAACGGAAAACGGAATAGTGATGATGACCACGTCGGCTTTTACCTCTTTTGCGCCTGAAAAGGAGAGGGTGAACCCATCCCCGTTGGCGGTGACGGCCTCCAACTGGTGTTCCATCACGAGGCGTTCACCCAAGAGCGCCGCCAGTTTTTCGGGCAACTTATTGTTTCCGCCGTCGAGCAGGTACCGCTCGTCGCTCTCGCCCCATACCTCAAATTCTCCCTGGTGGACCCTCGGAGGAAGGAGGTATATCATGTTCAGGGCGGATTGTTCGGCGAGGTCCCTGCCATATTCGCAGGTAAAAGCGGCCTTGAACAACTGGCGCATAAACGGGGAAGCGCCGGCTTTGTGGAGGTATTCTTCCAGCGACATATGGTCCATATCCCTGAACTGCTGAGTCCGGTATCCGATCACCTCAGGAAAAACAGCCATATCCTTTTCAAAAACCGGGGCAAGGCTTGAATATTCTTCAAGGACCTCCTGGTTGGTGTAACGCCTGGAATTAAAAAAGTAATCCGTGACGACCAGGCCTTCCTCGCTTGGCGAACGGAGGTCCAGGAGGGGCAATTCCAGTTCCTGACAAAGTTGGAGGATGGACTGGTGGCTGGAATCGATGTATTGCCCGCCCATTTCGGCAACTGCGCCGGGAGCGGCAAAATCAGGGATCGTAAAAACGCGTCCGCCGACCCGGCTGCTGCCCTCGTAAATGGTAAAAGGCAGGTTCTTTTTATTCAAATAATAGCCTGCGGTCAGCCCGGCAAGCCCGGCCCCGATAATGGCGATTTTGGGTTGACCTTTGTCGCTCCTGCAACGGATCGCCGAAGCGCCCAGGCCGATCCCCATGCCGAGGATCAGTCCGTTCTGAACGAACCGGCGACGGTCGATTTTGGGCAACAACCCGGAATTTTTAATCTGGCGACCGCCCTGCTGTTCCAATTGCGGTTGCCGGAGGGATTGGATCAGTTGGCGAAAAAGTGGACTTCTGGCTTTCATTAGTTGACGGTTGATGGTTGACGATGGACGGCCTACGGCTTGCCGCGCCCCAAGCGTGGGTAGACGGCTTACGGTAGACGGCCTACGGTGGACGGCTTACGGCGGACGGTGGATGATGGGTTTTCCGTCTACCATCTACCGTCTACCGATAAATTCAGTAGCCGGGGTTCTGTTCGATCGCGCCGGCTGTTGCGGTAATCTCCCGAAGGGGGATCGGCAGGGCGGCCCGGAATTCGTCGCCCAACACATCGGCAGTTTTTCCGGTGCGGGCGAGGTCAAAAAAGATATGGCCTTCGAAGTTCAGTTCTGCGCGGCGTTCGTCGAGGACGGCGTTCAGAAATTCCTCATCTGTAGCGGGTGAAATTTCTTCAAGCCCCCGGATGAGGCGGAGCGCGTTCAGGTCGTCGAGGCCGCCGGCCTTTCCCCTTGCTTCGGCCCGGATCAGGAACATTTCCGCCAGTCGGAGGATATAGGCCGGGTTGTCCTTGGTGTCTTCTCCCCGGTATTTTTCCGTCCTGCCGCTGCCGTCGGAGGTAATGCTTTCGTCGTGGTTGGCGGGATCGTAATCCTGTAAAGTTGCGCGCACGTCTCCAGGCCGGTTTTCAAAAAAGGCGGCCAGGGAGGGGCTTGCGAGGAAAAACAATTCGGTCCGCAAGGCATCAGACCGGCTGTAGGTCAGGGAATTATATTCGCTGCGGTTCTGGTTGTCGAAGGCCAGTTCAAAAATACTTTCGGCAGTCCGGCGGCTGGAATAGACGGAGGGGAATTCATCTTTATCCAGCAATGAAAAGGTATTGTCATCTATAACGGCCGATGCATGGGCTGCGGCGCTCGCGGAGTTTTTTGCATACAGGTAAACCCGCGCCAGCAGCGCATGGATGGAAGCCGTGTTGATGAATTGCACACTCCGGTCGTCGGGGTCGACCAGGTTGAGGGCGGCTTCCAGTTCGCCGGTGATGAACTGATAAGTGGCTGCAACCGAGGCCCGGGGCACGATATCGGCGACCATTTGAACGGTTTCCACCACGGGTATTCCGTACTTTGAGCCGGTGTCCCAATGGTACCCGAAGTACCGCAGCAGGTCAAAATGCGCCATTGCCCGGATTGCCCTGGTCTGGCCCTCGATCTGATCACTGCGACCGGGATCGAGGCCGTTCACAGCGGGCAGCGCCTGCAGCAAATAATTACAATTGGCGATGGTGCGGTAGAGGGTCAGCCAAAGGTCTTCCACCAGGCCGTTGGAAGAGGTGACCGCCTTGGCGCCGATCTCATCGAGCAATGGGTTGTCGAACCCGCCGGTTGTGCAATTGTCGCCGAGGGCGTCGGCAATGAGCAGGTAATTTCCGCCGTAGTAGTTGGGATTCTGCAGGGAACTGTACAACCCCAGCAGAGCGTTTTCCGCCTGATCGGCATTCCGGATGGCTTCGGCGGCGTTGATGTCGTTTGGAGACGTTTCA
>CAZLEF010000060.1:0-44151 GCA_964558465.1 uncultured Lewinella sp.
TATTAAGCCTCCCGCTAGCGTTCATCCTGAGCCAGGATCAAACTCTCCATGGTCATGTTCTTTCATCGACCCAAACCGAAGTTCAGGCCAATTTATGTTTTGACTTGGAATGTTTTCACCTTAAATGGCGTGATGATCAAAAAAAGAATCATCTGTTTGTTCCGAAAAACAAAACTAAAAGGTCTCACACTTCGCTTAATTCTTTCCTTCTGATTCCTCAGTGTCAATGAACTTTTTGAAAGCCGTAAACTAGTTGTTATGAGCTTTCTTATCTCTCATCTAAAAGATTTCAAGATCTGCTTTCTTTAAAAGCGGATGCAAAGGTAGTACTTATTTTAATTGCCTGCAAGTTTTTTTTATCTTTTTTTCAATTCGAAGGGACTTGTTTGGCGCCTTTACTGAAGATTAAGGGTTTATAACGGGCAGGAGCCCTGAAAAGCTCCCGGATCAACGCCGCCAGAAAATAAAAAACCGGCGTGGTACCCATCAATTTCATTTCCTCCACCAGCGATGTTTCGGCATTCAGAAATTTCAAGAGCCATGCGGGCTGGTTTTTTTTCCAGAGCCTTGCAAAAAGTTCATCGCCGGGCAACCGCCGGTATTTAAGGATCTGGAGCAGTACCCGGTCGTATATCCGGCTTCGGTTGCGCGCTGCAGAAGGAGATACGACCGGATGGCCAAACGTTTCAAGAGACTGTAACAGTTGATCGGAATGCTGCTGCACGTACCAAAAGGTGTAACCCGAAGACGCGCGGGTTTGCCCGCCGGCGGTTCCCAACTGGATGGTGCGGCCAACTTGCGTGGGAAAACGGAGATCTGTCATCGGGATCACTCCGTTCTCTGTTCTTTCAATCGCCCATCCGATGGTTTCAGGCCAATAACCTTTGAGGTATTCCGCGATAATGCGGTCGTATTCATCGTCTTTCAGGTGGTTGTTGGAAAAAATGGCCAGCTCGACGAGGGCGCTGCGGTCGTCAAAAGGTAAAAGGTAGAGAAAACGCGTTTCGCCGTGTTGTGGCGTGCGGAAATCCATCAAAGTTGCCTGGTCCGGATTAAAAGCAGGTTTCGGGGTTTGTATGAACCATCCTCTGAAATGCTGGTCGAGGTGGTGTGTACCGGCAGTTGGCGCCGGCGGAAAGAGGATGCTGTTGAAGCACCAACCGGCCCGGAAGGTTTTTCCTCCGGCGGAAACCAGGACATGGTCATCCTGGTTATGGATATTTTCCACATCCGCATACAAGATTTCGATATTTCCTGCCTTGCGGACAGCCTCCAGTGTATAACGGTAGAAATCGGCGCCCAGGATCATTTTGTAGGTATAGGGCCCGATGTCCATCAAGCGGTTGAGGTTTTCCTGAAAAACGCTTAGTTGCCCCCATTTTTTACAGACAATCGCTTCGAATTGCCCCGGCTTCCGTTCCCAGAAGCACCAGGTCCGGTCATTTTCCGCTTTAGCCGCGCGTTCGATCAGGAGGATGCGTTTTTCGCGCAGTTTCCGGGACAAAGCCAGCCGGTAGGCAAGGCTCAGGCCCGCACATCCGCCACCGGTAATAATATAGTCGTATTGCTGCACTTAAAGCATATTTAGGCTATGCCGCAAAGCGGAACTGAACAGGAGCCATATTTTTTTGCTGTCGTGTACCCGGATCCTTTCGCGTTTTACCCGGCAGGCCGACGCTTTGCGGATCTTCTGGAACAGCTTGATATAATATACATAAGCCAGGTAAACGCCGAACCGCGCGCCACGCGGCAGTTGCAATATGCCTTGCAGACCATGATCAAAATCCAGTTTGATATCGGCTTCTATGGCCTGTTTGTCCTGGTTGGAGAAATGATCAAAATCCACCCCCGGGAAATAAATTCTGCCCCGGTCGTCAAAATCGCTGGCCATGTCGCGCAGGAAATTGATCTTTTGGAATGCAGCACCCAGGCTGCGGGCGGGCATTTTGAGACGTTGGTAAAGGGCGTCATCCCCTTCACAAAAAACCCGGAGACACATGAGACCAACCACTTCAGCAGAACCATATATATACTGGTTGTAAAGCGAATTTTCATAGGCGCTGTGGTTCAGATCCATGGCCATACTGTCGAGAAAAGCATCGATCAGTTCACGTTCGATACCAAACCGGTTAACGGTGTCCTGGAAGGCAAACAAAACAGGATTGAGGCTTATCCTTTCTTCGATTGCGCGGTAAGTGTCTTCGCGGAAACGATTCAGCAGGTCCTGTTTTGGGAACTCATGGAAAGTATCCACAATTTCGTCAGCAAACCGAACAAACCCGTAGACGGCGTAAATCGGGGAGCGAAACCGTTTGTCAAAGGCGCGGATACCCATTGAAAAAGAAGTACTGTACCTTTGGGTGATCAACTGGCTGCATTCTCCGCAAACCTGGCGAAACATATCCATCATAGTTGCCTGAGTTTTGGATCAATGACTGAAAAATTTAACAATTTCGGCTGCGACCACCTGGCCGGAGATCAACGAGGGCGGTACACCGGGCCCCGGGGTAGTCAATTGCCCTGTAAAAAAGAGGTTGCTGACTTTATTGCTTTTCATTTTTGGTTTCAGAAATGCGGTTTGCATAAGGGTATTCGCAAGACCGTAGGCATTGCCCTTAAAAGCATGATAATCTTTTTGAAAATCCCGGTGGGCATAATCCCGCCGGTAAATGACATGTTCACGGATATTTTGACCGGTGATCTTTTCCAGCCGGTCCATGACGATATGATAGTATTTTTCACGTTGTTCGTCCGAATCCCGGAGGTCTGGCGCCAACGGGATCAGGATGAAAAGATTTTCACAGTTTTCCGGAGCAACCGAAGGATCCGTGACAGAAGGCGCGCAAACGTAAAAGAGCGGTTTGTCGGGCCATTTGGGCGTTTCGTAAATTTCTTTGGCATGCAAGGTGAAATCCTCATCAAAGAACAGGTTGTGGTGTAACAAACCGTTCAGTCGTTTGTTCACGCCGAGATAGAACAGCAAAGAGGAAGGGGCCATCGTTCGATTATTCCAGTATTCGGCAGAATAACGGCGGTATTGAGGTTCCAGCACTTTTTGTTCTATATGATGGTAATCCGCGCCGGCCACAACAACATCTGCCGTATAGGTATTATCCTGGGTTACGACCTTTGTAATTTGTTTACGGACAACATCTACCCGGTGCACTTCCTGGTTGAGGATGATTTTGACGCCTCGTTCTTCTGCAAGTTTTGTCATCGCTTCCACGATCCTGTACATACCGCCCATCGGATACCAGGTACCCAACTCAAGATCGGCATAGTTCATCAGACTATACATTGCAGGCGTCTTTTCGGGGGTTGCGCCGAGGAATAGTACAGGGAATTCCAGCAATTTGATCAGGCGTTCACTGCGGAACAGTTTGCGCACATGAGAAGACAAGGATTGAAACATTTGAAGCCGGAAAAGGCTGGATATTACCCGCCAGTCGGCAAATTCCAGTATGCTGTGACCGGGTTTTTGGACGAACTCGTTCATGCCGACCAGGTATTTGTACGCGGCTTCCCGGAGGAAAAGGTCGAGATTTGTTTTGCTTCCCGGTTCTTCACGTTCAAATAAATCGTCGAGCGCTTCCCGTTTTGCCGGCAAGGTCATCACATCCCGGGGCCCAAAAAAGATCTGATAAGCGGGATCCAGACGGATCAGGTTGTAATAATCGCTTGTTTTTTTGCCGAACCGGGCAAAAAACTGATCAAAAACGTCCGGCATCCAATACCAGCTTGGACCCATATCGAAAACAAACCCCTCTGTGGAAAACTGGCGGGCGCGCCCGCCGGGTTGTTCGTTCTTTTCCACTATGGTAACCGAATAACCTTGGTCTGCGAGGGAGATTGCCGCAGCCATGCCGGAAAAACCGGATCCGATGACTATAACATTTTTATTCAAAGCCCAGATTTTTCTAGAATAAGGATGTTCAACAGCGTTCAGGGTTTTTTGTTTACAAATCAGCCTGTGGCCTCGATGGATTCAATGATAATGCTGCAGGCCCATTCAATTTCGCTTTCAGAGATGGTCAGAGGAGGGCCGATCCGAAGAGAGTGGTTATTAAAAAGGAACCAATCTGTGATCAATCCCCGGGAGAGGCATTTCCGGATAACAGATTGCAAAAAATCAAAATCCGGCAGTTCTACAGCCAGCCACAACCCCGCGCTTCGGACTTGAACAATGGAAGGGTGTTTTAACAAAGATAAAAAAAGTTGTTCTTTGGCATTCACTTTCCGGATCAAATCTGAATCCAGGAGGGATTCCAGCGCAGCCAACGCTGCTGCACAACACACCGGATGCCCGCCGAATGTCGTAATATGACCCAGAACAGGGTCATGGGCAAGTACAGATATGATTTCCTTGCGGGAAATAAAGGCAGCAACAGGCATACCTCCGCCCATCGCTTTCCCCAGCAATAAAATATCCGGAATGACGCCAAATCGTTCAAATGCCCACAAGGCGCCGGTGCGCCCAAACCCGGCCTGAATTTCGTCAAGTACCAGAAGGGCGCCGGTTTCATCGCATCGCTTGCGGAGATGATGCAAATAATTTTCCCTGGGTAAATAAATGCCCGACTCGGCCTGAACGGTTTCAACAATAACTGCCGCAGTTCGGGTGGTGATCATTTCCAGTTCAGCAATATCATTGAAGTGGATATGCCGGATTCCGGGCAATAAAGGATGATAACCCTTTGTAAAATCAACAGGGCTCATCAGGCTGGCTGCGCCCTGCGTACTTCCGTGGTAGGCCCGGTGGGCAGCTATGATTTCAGCCCGCCCGGTATACCGTTTGGCCAGTTTCATGGCGCCCTCGGTGGCTTCCGAGCCGGAATTGACAAAATAGACATTGTTCAATTGTTCCGGAAGATGTTCGGCCAGTTTTTGAGCAAGTTTCACCTGGGGAGACAGTATAAACTCGCCGTAAACAAGGGTATGCAGGTACTGGTCCAATTGTTTCTTAACAGCCTCAAGCACTGCCGGATGCCGGTGCCCGAGGCAACTGACCCCGATTCCGGCGATCAGGTCGAGGTATGGTTTGCCCTCCGGGTCGAACAAATAAGCGCCTTCTGCCCGGATAATCTCCAGCATCAGCGGAGAAGGACTGGTTTGAGCCACATGAGACAGGAACAACCCTCGTTGGTTTGGCATGTCAGTGTTTTTACGGCAAAATAAAGTAGTATATTTGTCAAAATTAGCCGGGCAATAAAAAATATCCGATGCAAATGCTATCCACGGCTGCAAGTGCAGATTTTGAATCAACGCGCGATTTTGCTCTGGAACAAGATCAGAAGGATCCGCTCAGGTCGTTCCGCGACCGCTTCTATTTTCCCGAAATTCAGGGAAAAGAAGCGGTTTATTTTTGCGGCAATTCCCTGGGGCTTCAGCCCAAAGGCATTGAAGAGGCTTTGCTTCGCGAATTGGAGCATTGGCGCCGATACGGGGTTGAGGGGCATTTTAGAGGGGAAATGCCCTGGATGTATTATCACCGGTTTTTACAGGCGCAAAGCGCCCATATAGCAGGAGCGCTTGAAGAAGAGGTGGTGGTGATGAATACCCTGACAGCGAATCTGCATTTTATGATGGTGAGTTTTTACCGCCCGGCCGGGAGCAGGTACAAAATCATTATGGAAGCAGGGGCTTTTCCATCTGATCAATATGCTGTGGAAAGCCAGGTACGCTGGCATGGTTATGATCCGGACAAAACAATCATCGAGGTTGCCCCAAGACCAGGAGAAACGACGCTTCACGAGGAAGACATCCTGGAAGCCATTGAAAAGAACGGCGCTGAAACAGCACTCGTTTTATTTGGGGGCGTCAATTATTATACAGGGCAATTTTTCGATATCGAATCCATTGCGCAGGCTGCTCACCGGGTGGGCGCATATGCCGGTTTTGACCTGGCGCATGCGGCCGGGAATGTGATTTTGAAGTTGCACGATTGGCAGGTTGATTTTGCAGTATGGTGCAGTTATAAATACCTGAATTCAGGGCCAGGCGGCCCGGGCGGTGTTTTTGTGCACAAAAAACATGGCCTCAATGATCAAATTCCGCGATTTGCCGGGTGGTGGGGCCACGACGAGGAACAGCGATTTCAGATGAAAAAAGGATTTCAACCTATGAAAGGCGCCGCAGGCTGGCAACTCAGCAATGCACAAGTGCTGACATGCGCCGCGCATAAGGTAAGCCTGGATATTTTTGTCGAGGCAACGATGCCCGCGTTACGGGCAAAAAGTGAACGGCTGACGATGTATCTTTTATTTTTGCTAAATAAAACCGGAAAAAAATTCAGGGTAATAACGCCACAGGACCCTGCCCGGCGCGGATGCCAGGTGTCGCTCTATGTGGCATCCGGCGGAAAGGCGCTTTTTTTATATCTGGAACAAAATTCGGTCGTTTGCGACTGGCGCGAGGACAATCTTTCCGCTTCCGGAGGCGGGGTCATCAGGGTTGCTCCGGTACCGCTTTACAACCGGTTTGAGGAGGTTTGGCGTTTTTACTACCTGCTGAGTACCTACCCGGCATAAACGGGGCATTATACATAGCCTTTCGCCTGGAGAAGGAACAACTCGGCGTATTTTCCGTCCATTTGCAGCAGTTCTTCATGAGAGCCGATTTCCAGCATTGCGCCGTTTTCCAGTACCAAAATCCGGTCGGCCATCCGGACGGTAGAAAAACGGTGGGATATAAGTACCGCCGATTTATCTTCAATGAGTTCTGAGAAACGAAGGAAAACCTCGTGTTCCGCTCTGGCGTCCAGTGCAGACGTGGGTTCATCGAGGATCAATAGTTGGGCATCCCGCATATATGCACGCGCCAAAGCTATTTTCTGCCATTGGCCGCCAGACAGCTCACGTGCGCCGCTAAACCGGGATCCCAGCATCTGGTCGTATTGATCCGGCAAACCTTCTATCACGGCATCAGCCAGGCTTTTGCTTGCTGCACTTTTGATGAGCGGGCGCTCCCCTACCTTTTCAATGCGCCCAACCGCTATGTTTTCACCGGCTTTGAATTGGAACCGCATGTAATCCTGATAGATCACGCCAATATTTTGCCGCAAGGATTCCAGGTCGTATTCCCGGAGGTCGACCCCTTCCAGTAAAATGCGGCCTTCGGTCGGTTCGTATAACCTGGCAAGCAATTTCACAAGCGTGGTTTTTCCAGCCCCGTTTTCGCCGACCAACGCTAATTTTTCACCGGCCCTGAGGGTGAAACTCAGATCCCGTAAAGCCCATTTCGGACTGTTGGGGTACTTGAAGCTCACATGCTCAAATTGAAAACCGAGGTGGAGTTTTTCCGGAAAGGACAATGCACCGGGTTTGGAAGTAATTTCCGGCGTAATGGCGAAAAAATCAAACAGGTCCTGGAGGTATAAAGCGGATTCTGCAATTTTGGTAAAACGCGACATAATGGCCTGCAGCATGCTCTGCATTCTGCTGAACGAACCCGACAAAAAAGTAAGCGTGCCGACGGTAATGGCGCCGCTGATGGTTTGGAGCAGGATAAAAACGTAAGCGCCATAATAAGCCAGTGTGCCAAGGACCGATAAAACCGTACCCCAGGAAGCCCTTCTGACTGAAAGTTTTTTGTTGGCTTCATAATAACTGTCGGCCAGCTTTTTGAAACGGCTGGTAATAAATCCGGACAATCCGAACGATTTGACCTCCTTCGCGAATTGATCGCTGGCGCCAATATAGCGCAGGTAATCGAGTTCCCGGCGTTCAGGGGTCCAACTCCAGGTAAGGGAATAAGTTTGCTGATTGAAATAAGATTCGCCGATGAAGGAAGGAATAATGGCGACAATCAGCAGCAGAATCAACCAGGGGTTAAAAACGACCAGGCCGGCGCCCAGGAAAAAGACGGCTATCCCTTCCTGAAACTGGGACAAAACCTGCGACATCAATACGGTCCGGCCGGTTGTTTGTCGCCTGGCGCGTTCGAGTTTATCGTAAAAATCGGCATTTTCAAATTGATACAGATCCAGTTCGGCAGCATGTTTCATCAGTTCTACCGAGGTGCTGTTGGCCACCAGGTCGCCCAACAGGCTCTCCACCAGACTGATACTCCGGTTGAGAATTTCTGACAAGACAGCCAGCCCCAATTCAAGGCCAACCAATTGCCAAAGGTAAACCTGACTTCCCTCCCCGGCGTTGTACAGACGGATCACTTCGTCGACAATTTCCTTCCCGACATAAAGCGTCGCCAGCGGGATTGCCGATTTAATGATCCGCAGGAAAATATTGGCCAGCGCCAACCCTTTATGCGTTTCCCATATCAGGCGAAAAAACCGGGGTAAATGCCGCAATGCGGAGAGTTGATCTTTAAAGGATAATTGTTCGTTTTCCAAAATTTGAAAATGTTTATCCTATTCAAATTGTTTAAAAGTGGAAAAAGTTGTTGTTCCCCGGATTTCATTCTTTTCTTTGCGCGGCTTTTTGTCCGGATTTTGGCAGACGGGGTTAAAACGATTGAACATGCATGAAAAATGAGTTGCCAGAAGTAGAGGAGTTAAAAAAATTGAAAACACTCCTGTTACTGGAAAAGGAGGAGGATTTTGAGTGGCACCGGAAACAGGTTTTGTCTCTTCCTCTCGACCGGCGTGTTGCAGAGGGTTATTCGTGGTATCCCGTGAATATTTCAAAAACCGGTTATGCTCTTGGCGAGCGTCCGTTTGTGATATTGGAATATGCGGGAAGGAGCAGATTCCAGCATTTCAGGCCGGGCAATACCGTACAGATTTTCTCCAAACAGGCGGGCGCCCAGCCAGGCGAGGTACAGGGGGTGATCCAGTTTATAGAAAAAGGCCGGATGAAAATCATCCTGAACGGAAAGGATTTGCCCGAATGGATCCAGATGGGCATGACCGGGGTAGATCTTGTTTTTGACGAACGCACCTACCGCGAAATGGAAAAAGCGCTCGACCGGATCATTAATGCGGAAAAGGGCCGGTTAGCTGAGTTGAGAGGAATAATTCTGGGTAGAAAAGAGGCTTTTTTTGAGCGGAATCACCCCCAGGTAGAAATACAAGGGTTAAATCCGGCCCAAAATGAAGCGGTTCGGGAAATGCTGGCTTCAAGAGATCTGGTCGTTATTCACGGGCCGCCCGGTACGGGAAAAACCACAACGATTGTTCAGGGGATTCGCCTGTTGTGCCAGGTTGAACCCACCGTTCTTGCTTCAGCCCCCAGCAATACCGCTGCAGATTTGTTGACGGAAAAGCTGGCAGATGCAGGGCTCGAGGTGGTTCGGATCGGTAACCTGTCGCGGGTAGATGAAACCATCATCGGCCATACATTGGAAGGGAAACTGGCCAGGCATCCGGAAAGCAGGAACATCAAAAAGGTAAAGATCCAGGCAGCAGAATTGCGAAGGCAGGCGCAAAGGTACAAGCGGCGATTTGGGAAAGAAGAACAGGAAGATCGACGGAACCTGTTCAAGGAATCCCGCGAACTTTTTGCCTGGGCACTGGAATTGGAAGACCGCCTGATCGGTCAAATTCTGGATGCGGCGCAAGTGATCACCTGCACACTGGTCGGGGCGGCGCACCCTGTGCTTGAAAAGCGCCAGTTCCGAACCGTCGTAATTGATGAAGCGGCGCAAGCCCTGGAACCAGCCTGCTGGATTGCAATTGGTAAAGCGCATAAAGTTGTTTTGACCGGCGATCCGCAACAATTACCACCGACGGTCAAATCCTTTCAGGCCCAACGGGAGGGGTTGAACCTTACAATGATCGAAAAATGCCTGGATCGTTTAACGGGATCAAGGTTATTAAATATTCAATACCGCATGAATGAGACCATCATGGGGTATTCAAATCAACGGTTTTATAACGGTGCGCTTCAGGCCGGCGACCTCGTCCGCCACCACAAACTGACGATACAGGCCAACCATCCGGTGGTTTTTATCGATACGGCCGGGTGCGGCTTTGAAGAAAAAATCCAGGACGGGCAGCTTAGCCGGTTTAACCCGGAGGAATTCCTGATACTCAGGGAGCACCTCTATTCCCTACTTGGGGCATTTACAGGAGAAATTTGCCCAACCATCGCAATTATTTCACCTTACCGCGAACAGGTCGTTTATATGGAACAGCAAATCGGGCAGGATCCGGTTTTTGCGGCTGCGCCGATTTCCATTCAGACCATCGACGGATTTCAGGGGCAGGAGCGGGATGTCGTTTATATTTCGTTGGTGCGGTCAAATGAAAAATGTGAAATCGGTTTTCTGAAGGATTACCGGAGAATGAATGTGGCCATGACCCGGGCCCGGAAGCAACTGATTGTAATTGGCGACAGCGCTACCATCGGTTCCGATCCTTTTTATGAAGGTTTTTTGAAGTATTGCGACACTTCCGGGCAATACCTTACCGCGTGGGAATTCATGTTGTAAAAACCGGTGTGCAAAACTATTTTTTGTGCACCCTGTTTCCGGTCGAATGCCGATATCCCCTTTTTGGGGGATGCAAAAATCCTTATTTCGGGCCATTGCACAATAGGAAGAACATGGGGTATTTTTGTGACATAATTTTTTGACGCACAATCTTCTATTATGTCGAAACCGTACACCACACCCACCAGGATATTCGACTTGCTGCACCAAGCCCGACGCCAGTCCTTTATCGGGAGACGACATGAAATAGACCTGTTCAAATCGATCGTTTTCAGCCCCCAACCGGCCAAGGTATTGTATTATATCCATGGCCCGGGCGGTCAGGGGAAAACAGCTTTGCTCCGGCATTTCGGAGAATTATGCAAGGAAGAGAATTGCCCATATATTGTTTTGGATGGGAGGGAGCTTGAGGCGCACCCTTCTGCGGTCACCGCCGCCCTGACCAAAGCCCTGAACCCGGGAGCGGGCCAGACCATTTGGGAAGCGCTTGCATTTATGGGCGACCGGGTTGTTCTGTTTATGGATACCTATGAAAAACTAAACCCGCTGGAAGATTGGTTCAGAACGGAGTTTTTTCCCCAAATGCCGGCATCCGTTATATCGGTCATATGCAGCAGGAAGGCGCCTTCGCTGGGCTGGCATGCGGATTCAGGCTGGAAGCGTCTGATGGAGGTTGTTCGGTTGCGTAACTTCAGCCGGGAGGAAAGTGAAGTCTATTTGTCCAACCAGAATGCTCCGGCTGAGCAGGTTCAATCTATCATGGAGTTTACCCATGGCCATCCGCTGGCCCTTTCCCTGGTGTCAGATATATTCGCACATCAACCTGATAAACCGTTTAAACCCGACGAATCTCCGGATATGGTAGGGGCTTTGCTGGAAGTATTCCTGCAGGAAATTCCAGGGCCTGCGCACAGGACCGCATTGGAAGTCGCCGCCCTTGTAAATATAACCACGGAGTCGGTGCTGACCGAAGTAATGGAACTGACGACCGCAACCGAATTATTTGAATGGTTGCGGCAGCTTTCTTTTATGGAACAGAGCAAAGAAGGCATTTATCCCCAGGAGGTGATCAGAGAGGCCCTCATACATGATCTTCGATGGCGCCATCCGGATTATTACCAGGAATTATACGAAAAAGCAAGGTTGTACTATATTAACAAATTAAATGGTTCAGATGCAGCCAGTCAGCGCAAATACCTTTCTTCATTGGTATATTTACACCGGTTGCACCCGATGGTAAGACCATTTTTTGACTGGCAGGAATCAGGCGGGCATTGGATAGATCTTGCCCACCCGGAAGATAAACCCCGGCTGGTGGACATGGCCTATAAGCACGAAGGAGCGGAGAGCGCCCGTATATTGGATTTTTGGCTTGACCACCCGGCTGCGCAGGCCTGGGTATGGAGAGATACCAAAAAATTGCCGGCGGCATTCCTGCTGAAAATAAACGCCGATGAAATCCGGAAAGACGAAGACCTACCGGATCCGGTTGTGAATAAGGCTCTTCAATACAGCAAAACGAATTGCGGACTCCGGAGCGGCGAACACCTCGCGCTGTTCCGGTACTGGATGGTCCGGGACGGGTATCAAAACGTCAGTTCTTTGCAAAGCAGCATTTTTCTGGCGACCGTACAGTACTATTTTACCCCCGGGTTGGCCATCAGCATGGTGGCGTGCGCACAGCCTGCTTTTTGGCAACAAATGTTCCATTATGCAGGCATCCAGCAAATAGAGCCGCTGGATTTTTCTTCAGGCAACCTTGATTTTGGATGGTTTATGCATGATTGGCGCAAACAGCCGGTTGCAGATTGGTTGGATATGTTGGGCAAACGCGGCACGAGCGCCTCCCTCGAAGAAACGATCAAACCATCGGCCCTGCAGGTGCTTGTGCTGAGTGAAGAAGCGTTTGGGGCGGCTGTTTCGGATGCTTTAAAATACTATCGGCAACGAGACAACCTGGTTGAAAACCCGCTGATCCGCTCCAATCTGATCATCCGGCAAACAGGGGCTGAAGCGAGCGCGGCAGAACGAGTAGCTACGCTTCAGACAGGAATCGAACAATGCCTGAAAGAAATCGAACAATCCCCGGTAGACGGCAAATTCCACCGGGTATTGTACCGTACTTTTATCAATCCGGTGGGTTCGCAGGAGAAGGTTGCGGATTTTCTCAATATGTCGTTCAGCACCTACAGGAGGTACCTTAAAACGGGGATTGAAAAAATAACAGAATTGTTGTGGCGCCAGGAATGCAGTTTGTAATCTTAATTTGAACAACGCCTGAATAGTTTTTGAACTGTTTTTTGAACAAGGGCCGGTTGTTTTTTTGTAATAAAAACGGAACGATGAAAAATTCGGTATCTGCAGTTGTTGAGGACTTGTTGAAAGCCTGGAATGCCCGGGATAAAAAACGCATCCTTTCTTTTTACGCAGGCGATTACCTGGGGGAAGAAAGCTCTGATCCTTTACCCCAATACGGAAAGGAAGGCCTGTCTGCAATGATCGATAAATTTTTTGCGGCTTTTCCGGATTTGCAGATTGAGATGAACGATATCCTTTATGAAACCCCCAGAACAGTGATATTCTGGACGGCAACCGGAACCCACCAGGGACGGATCATGAACATTCCGCCAACCGGAAAAATGGTTTTGATCAAAGGGGTTTCCTTGTTAAGAATAGAGGAAGGACTTGTTGTAAGCGGAACGCACTTCTGGGATCTTGCCGCTATGCTGCGCTCGTTTGGTCTTTTGCCAAGGTTACCTGAAAACACATCATCGCCTCAACCTTCCAGAGGGTGAGCCAAGCAGGCGGCTGCTCAAAAATTATTGCTGTTGCATTTCTATATTCCGATCAAAATCCGGTGCGCCGAATTCAACGCACCGGATTTTGAGTTTGAGGCATATCCTTCCGATGTCGCACTTGCCGGGGTGGGCCCTGAAAATTTTTTATTTTAGTGTTTCAGGTGAAAAAAATCATTGTCAGGAATCAAGCACAGGATTAACTTTGCACTTTCACTCCTCAAAAAACCAGAATAACCGTCAAATATCGTCATCCGGTTAAAGCAGCCTATCGACTTCTTTGGTCGTATATTCTTATGTAAGCATTATTGTACGGATTATCATTCCTCCTAAATTTGTAAACTTTCTGACCAACTTTCTAAATATCTTGATTATGAAACTTAAAGCAAAAGCAAAGACATTGATTCCCATCCTTTGCCTGCTTTTAATTTGCTCGGGGTTCGCCTACGGACAACGACAAATTACAGGTACGGTTTTGGATGAGGATACGGGTGAACCCCTGATCGGAGTGAGTATTGTTGTTGTCGGCACCTCAACCGGAACGGCTACGGATATCGACGGAACGTACAACCTCAGAGTGCCGGAAGGCGCTACCCAACTGCAGTTTTCCTACACCGGGTACGGGGATAAAACCGTGTCGATCGGAGTTTCGGATGTGATTGATGTGCAGTTGTCTGCCGGCGCCATCCTCGACGAAGTGGTTGTGATCGGTTATGGCTCTGTAAAAAAAGAAGACGCTACGGGATCTGTTCAGGCCATTACCGAAAAAGATTTCAACAAAGGGCCCATTGTCTCCCCCGAGCAATTAATGGCCGGTAAGGTTGCCGGCGTGCAAGTCACGACCAACGGGGGCGCTCCCGGTACCGGGATCTCAATCCGGATCAGGGGCGGAACGACGGTCAGCGCCAGCAATGAACCGCTTTTTGTGATCGATGGGGTTCCCATTGATAACGAAGGCACATCCGCAGGCCGAAACCCGCTCAACTTCCTTAACCCAAGCGACATCGAGTCTTATACGGTTTTGAAAGATGCGTCGGCAGCCGCTATATACGGCTCAAGGGGCGCCAACGGGGTCATTATCATAACGACCAAAAAAGGCAAAAAAGGAAGCCCGGGCCGGTTGACTTACGACGGCTATTATACCACAAGCGACTTCACCGAAGAACCGAATGTATTAAATGCCGAACAATTCAGGAATGTGGTCACTTTTGTGGCCCCAAACCGGTTGGAAAAGTTGGGTAAGGCAAACACGAACTGGTTTAATGAAATCACCCAGACCGCAACCGGCCAGAACCATTCTCTAAGTTTTACAGGCGGCGCTGAAAATATCGGCTACCGCGCTTCTGTCGGGTACCAGAAACTGCAAGGGGTGCTGGTCGGTTCGGAAACGGAACGAACGAGCATCGCCCTCAATTACAACCATTCGATGTTTGATAACCAGTTGAACATCAATGCCAACCTTCGTGGTGCATTTACGGAAGACCAGTTTGACCAGGGACAAATCGGATCAGCGTGGTTTTTTGACCCGACACGGCCGGTTTATGACCCGACGAACACCGCATTTGCCGGATTTAATGAATACGGCTCGGGCCTCGCGCCCCGCAACCCGGTTTCGACCCAATCGCAGATCAAGGATTTTGGCCGGAGTTTCCGAAACCTGGGCAATCTGGAAATCGAATACAAGTTTGACCAGCTTATCCCGGGGCTGAGCGCCAAAGCCAACCTTGGATTTGATATCCTCAACGGCAAAAAGCGCAGGTTCGTTCCAACAACGTATGCCAATACCCAGGTGACCAATTTCTCAGGGGAGGTATACTTCGAAAACCCGAACCGGACCAACCAACTTCTGGAAACGTACCTGACCTACAAAAAATCGCTGGGCAATGATCATCGCGTTGAATTCACCGCAGGATATTCTTACCAGGATTTCCAGGAGGAATATCCATCTGTGAGGGCATTCAACCTGTCTTCCGACATTTTTGAATTCAACAGCCTTAGTCCGGCAGAGGATTTTGAAGCCTTCAATTACAGCATCCAAAACCGGCTGATCTCTTTTTTCGGCAGGGCCAATTATACGTTCAGGGATAAATACCTCTTCACGGCGACCCTCCGGAGGGATGGTTCATCCAGGTTCGGGAAGGCCAACCGGTGGGGCGTTTTCCCATCAGCTGCATTTGCCTGGCGGATCATCGACGAAGACTTTGCAAGCGGGTTGAGAACTGTTTTTTCCGATCTGAAACTCCGGCTGGGTTATGGGGTTACCGGTAATGAATCCATTCCGGATTTCGGTTATTTGCCCACCTATACTTTCAGCGACGCCAGAGCCCGGTACCAGTTTGGCTACGCCAACGGCGAACCTGTATTTATTACAACCGTACGCCCCAACGGATACGATGCCGGCCTGAAATGGGAGGAGACCTCTTCCTACAACATCGGGCTCGATTTCGGTTTTTCCAATGGCAGGATCAACGGTACGCTTGAGTATTACTCCAAGAATACCAATGATTTGCTGTTCACCGTCAACATTCCTGCCGGCACGAACCTGACCGACCGGATCCTGACCAATATCGGCGAGTTGGAAAACCGCGGGCTTGAACTCACCTTAAACGCCGTTGTGCTGGATACCAAAGATTTTTCCTGGGAAATCGGATTCAACGGCGCCATGAACAAAAACAAGGTTCTGGCAATCGACCAGGTAAGCGATCAGGGCGTTTTGACCGGTCGGATTTCCGGGGGCGTTGGCAACTTTGTTCAGATCCTGCAGGTCGGTCAACCCGTTAACTCTTTCTACCTCTTCAAACAAAAATACGATGGCAACGGCAATCCGTTGGTTGACGGCGTAGACCACAACGAAGACGGCGCCACCAACCTCGCCGATATGTACGAAGATATCAATAAGGACGGGACTGTTAACGACCTGGACAAGCGGCCGTACAAAAAACCGGCGCCTGACGCGATTATCGGTGTAACGACTCACCTGGATTATAAAGGTTTCGACCTGAGCCTGACCCTAAGGGGGAATATCGGGAATTACGTATACAACAATAATGCGTCCAACGGCGGCTACTTCAATGTGGTGAACGAACGGGGCGACATCTTCCTTAATAATATGCATACCTCGGGCCTGGTCACCAAATTCAAAGGGCCGCAATACTTCTCCGATTATTACGTGGAAGATGGTTCTTTCTTCAGGCTGGATAATATTACCTTGGGGTATAACGTGCCGGTTATGCCGGGCAAGTCAAGCCTCAGGGTATATGCTACGGCGCAGAACCTGTACTTGTCGACCAAATACTCGGGCATCGATCCGGAACTCGGCAACGGACTTGACAATAACCTCTACCCGCGGTCCAGGGCCTTTGTATTTGGCCTTAGCCTGGGATTCTAATTCATTTATTAAACCAGTGGAGTTGGCGGAAATTTCCGGGCCTAAACGCCAAACCCGACTCCCTTAAATATAAAATGTGATGGAAAAAATTTTGAAATATACCTTGGTCTTGGGGCTATTGGCCCTTGGGGCATGTACAGATCTGGATCTTGAGCCCCAGAGCAGTACTACGGCCACGATCTTGTTCAAGGATGAAACCGCATATAAGGCGTTCTTAGCCAAAATTTATGCAGGTTTCGCCGTTACCGGTCAGCAAGGACCTTCCGGGAATACCGATATTTCAAGCCTCGACGAAGGGTTCTCCAACTATCTTCGCCAGCTCTGGCAACTTCAGGAACTGCCCACCGAAGAAGCGGTTATCGGCTGGGGAGATGAAGGCATCCAGGATCTGCACAACCACGTGTGGACCTCCGCCAACCAGTTCAACCGGGCGGTTTATTACCGGATTTTCTTTCAGGTTTCTCAGGCCAATGAATTCCTGCGCGAAACGACCGATGCCAAACTGGATGAAAGGAACGTGAGCGCAAATACGAGACAGGACATTGCGACCTACCGGGCAGAAGTGCGCTTCCTCAGGGCCTTAAGCTACTGGCATGGGATCGACCTTTACGGCAATATTCCATTTTATACCGAAGAAACGGCCGTTGGTTCTGAGCCGCCGGCCCAGGGTAATAAAGGAGATATTTTCAACTTTATCGACAGCGAATTAAAGGCGATTGAAGGTAACATGGTCGCTCCAGGCCAAAACGAATACGGCCGCGCCGACCGGGCTGCGCTGTGGATGCTTCAGGCGAAAATTTACCTGAACGCCGAAGTTTATGCCGGGACCGCCAAGTATACCGATTGTATCGCCGCCTGCAAGAAAGTTATTGATTCAGGGGTTTATACGCTGGAAGAAACCTATCAGCATTTGTTTACTGCGGATAACGACCAATCCAAGGAAATCATTTTCCCGATCCCGTTTGACGGACAAAGCACCCGTACCTGGGGTGGGACTACCTACCTGGTGCACGCGGCGCTCGGCGGTACCATAAAGCCGGAGGACTACGGCGTCAACAGCGCCTGGTTTGGATTGAGAACCACCAGCGCATTTGTAGACCTGTTTTCCGACATCTCCGGAAATACCGATGAGCGGGCTATTTTTTACACCGACGGCCAAACCAAACAGATCAACTCGATCAGCAATTTTGGCGACGGATATGCCGTTCCCAAGTATACCAACATGACCCGGGAAGGCGTTGCCGGTTCCGACCTGACCCACCCGGATACGGATTATCCGATGTTCCGGCTGGCCGATGCTTACCTGATGTACGCCGAAGCTGTTTTAAGGGGCGGCACGGGAGGCGATGCCGGAACTGCGCTGAATTATGTCAACGCTCTCCGGGAAAGAGCATATAACGATACAAGCGGAAACATCACTTCCGGGGATCTGACCCTGGATTTTATCCTGGATGAAAGAGCGCGGGAACTCTACTGGGAAGGCCACAGAAGAACCGACCTGATCCGGTATGATCGCTTCACCACCAACGGCATCTGGCCCTGGAAAGGCGGGGTTGCCGCCGGCAAAACCACAGAAGCATTCCGGAATGTTTACCCGTTCCCGGCTTCTGAAATCCTGGCCAACCCGAAATTGCGCCAAAATGATGGATATTGATTTTTCAATCAGGTAAAACTCAAGTCATGAAAAATATTTTTAAATTTATATTACCCCTTCTCAGCCTCATTGTTCTCTTTTCCTGTACAAAGGAAGAGATCGATGTGGCGGGGTTGACCGACTTTCCTCCGGGCATCCTGAACATCAGCCCGGCGGATGGCAGCAAGGTTGTCAAAGGCAATTTTGATATCAGAATTGATTTTGCCGACGGGACCATTTCGCCGCTCTCCAGCGGTACGATCAAACTGCTGAATTCAGGGGGCACGGAATTGGCTTCAGTAACCCAGAGCCTTACGGGTACGGCCGACTTCATTTTGATCCCCGGAAGCACGTTTAATGCAGCTTCCCTTGATGTTGGCCAATATACGATTTCCATTACGGTGGCGGATTCAAAAAGCCAAACGATCAATAAAACCACCACGTTTGAAATTTCCAACCTGCCTTATGCCGCCAATAACGACAAAATGTACCTTTCCGGCGGTTTTAACGGCTGGGCCTCCGCCGAATTTACGCTGATTGCCGATTATACCTGGGAATTGCTCAACGTGACCATGGACGGCGGCGAATGGAAACTCAAAAACTGCGATAACTGGTGCGATCAGGACTGGGGCGATCCGGACTGCGACGGCCTTGTACAAATCACCACCAACGGCGGGCCCAACTCGGCTTGCAGCCCTGTCGGCCTGGTTAATATCCGGTTTAACGACCAGACCCTCCGGTATACCATCGCTCCTTCGGTCGTTTTTGATACGGAGATCAGCGGGCTTTATTTGTTGGGGTCCTTTAATGATTTTCAAGGCAGCGATTATAAATTCAACCTTGTTGCCGACAATACCTGGACGTTAAACGAAATCCAGCTCAAATCCGGCGACCGGTTCCGTTTTGCCGAATACCCCTCCTTCATGGGCCGGAACTGGGGCGACAACGATGGCGACGGAAAGGCAGATGAATTTGGTACAAACATCAATTTTTCCGCTCCGGAAGGCAATGCTTTCTATAAGGTTACTTTCAACGATAAAACGCTGGTTTACACGTTCGAATTTGTCAGATTCCCTTCCATCGGCATTATCGGATCTGCAACGCCAGGCGGGTGGGATACCGACACGGATATGACGGATAAGGGCGACGGAACCTTTGAGGTCACCATGGACTTTGTTGACGGCGCAGCCAAATTCCGGGCCAACGACAGTTGGGAGGTCAACTGGGGCGCTGCCGCCTTCCCTTCGGGAACAGGGGTTCAAAACGGACCCGATATCCCCGTACCGGCCGGCCGCTACAAGGTTACCTTTAATCCGGGCACCGGCGAATACAACTTTGAAGTGGACGCCGGTATTACAAGCGTAGGCATCATCGGATCCGCAACACCCGGCGGTTGGGATACAGATACGGATTTGGTGAAAAACGACGACGGCACCTACAGTCTCATTATCGGACTGTTGGGAGGCGAAGCCAAATTCCGCGCCAACAATGCATGGGATATCAACTGGGGCGCCGCCGACTTTCCAAGCGGAACCGGAACCCAAAACGGAGCAAACATTCCTGTAACTGCCGGTTTGTACCTGGTGACATTTAATCCGGCTACGGGCGCATACAGTTTTGCGCCGGCTTCTATCGGCATCATCGGCTCTGCAACTGCCGGCGGCTGGGATTCGGATACGAATATGGAGGTTGACGCAGGAAACCCGGCGGTTGTGACGGCAATGCTTACCTTAACTGCCGGCGAAGCCAAATTCCGCGCCAATGACGACTGGAAGTTTAACTGGGGCGCCGCCGACTTCCCGAGTGGCGTGGGGGTCCAAAACGGACCCAATATCCAGGTGCCTGCAGGTACCTATAATATTGTATTCAATGTAAATACAGGGGCATATTCTTTCAACTGACAGGATGAATTTCCCAAAAGCCGGAGCGCCCTGCGAGAAAACCTCTCGCAGGGCGCTTTTTTTGGCATCGGCAGATCCTCCAAAATGGTCGAAGAAGGATCTATTGTTGATGCAGCCAGACATGGGTTGAAACCGCAATTTGCCGGCGTTTGAATACGCTTATATTATAAATGCCGGGAGGGAGCGAAGGAAGTGGAAATTGGATCGGGGTGTTGTTGCTGAACACTTCAAATGACTGGATGGCAAGCCCTCTTCCATCCGCTCCGAATAATCGGATAACTATCTTTTCTCCGGCGGCAACCCCCGATAAATGGATGATCAGATTGCGATGATTGTTATCTGGTACGACGGTGACTTCCGGGCTATGGTGGAGGTTGCGGGTTGAAACCAGGTTTTCGTAATTGTGCGACATCCAGGACATCCCGCCGTTGGAGAGGACGTTGGTATTGAAATCAAAAAAAGTGGCGTGCTCCTGGTGCGAGCCTTGGCCCCATTGGGTCCAGCAAGGAGAAGAAACCCAGGCGGGCTCCCAGTAAATGACGCCTGTGGCGCCTTTGTTGATCATTTCCTGGGTGAGGGCAACGAGCCAGTCGCGTTGGTTTTCCGGGCTGGCCGGGGCATAATCGGGGTGTACTGCGCTGATGATATTGTTGGCGTTGTCGTTGGCCTGGTGGGTCCAGATATAACCCGTTTCAAAGATCATAACCTCTTTGCCCGGATAGAGCTGGCGCATTTGAGCCACGACGTTGCCCGCGTCGGCGATTGAGGTGGGCTGGTGCCATGCCCAGTAATAGGAAATGCCGATGATGTCAAAATCCGTGACGCCGTTGTTCCAAAACCCCTCCATGAGCCAACCTGCATTGGCCGGACCAGCGATGTGCAAAGCAACCTTTATTGGTTTGTCGCGGATAGTTGCCACTGCCCGGACGGCAGCTATGGCTGCTTTGAACAGTTGACTGTTGCGGTTCCAGTCCAGAACCCATCCGCTGTTGTTGACCTGGGGAGATAACAAGATCCCTTTGTTCGTTTCATTCCCGATCTGGACGATATCCGGCAGCAGACCGTCATCATCGAGGGCAAGCAAGGTTTTGGAAATGTAATCGGACAAGGAGTCTTTCAGCAAGGGGAGGTTATCGATCACCCCGAGCCATGACGAAGGCGCGAGTTGGCGGCTGGGGTCGGCCCAGGTATCTGACAAATGGAAATCGAGCAGGACCTTCATGCCGGCAGATTTGGCGCGCAGGATGCTTTTGCGAACATCCTGGAAGTCGGAGTAACGTTTGCCCGAATTCAGGGCATCGTACCAGGAGGGACTATGCCAAAGGCGTAAACGAACGAGGTTGCAACCATGATCGGCGAAGATTTCGTATGGATCTTTCGTGGTCCCGTTTTCTTTGTACACGACGCCGCAATCTTCCATTTCGTTGACATAGGACAGGTCGGCCCCGAAATAAAATGGCTGCGCCCGGGCGCATAGGCTCATAAAAATAATGCCTGTTAACACGATGGATCGGGCAAAAGGAAAACTTATGGTCATAATGATTCCTGAAATTCGGTGTATGATTCCTTATAAAAGGAGTGATTTGATTAATTGAGCGGGCCTTCAAAAGTATAATAAATATCCGCTTGCCCCGCTTTGGTCCATAAAACCGTTCCCTTGGCCAGGCTGCCGGTCAGGGTTCCTTTCCACTTCATCACTCCCTCCGTGGCGCTGGTCATCGTTGTTTCAAATGTCAGACTTCCGTCGCTTGCCCCGGCGCAGGTGAAAGATGCGGCTGCAAACCCATATTTGAGACATTCAGAGCTTTCAACCATTCCGGTTTTAAAAGACAGGATTTCCGGATTTTCCGCTTTCCCTCCGGCGGTAAGGGTGATGGTATATTGTTTCCCTTCCAGTTCTTCGCAGGTTAAAGCCGGGATTTTGGTTTCAGGCTCCTGATGGTCGCCGGATTGGGAGCCTGAGGAATTGCAAGCTGTAAAACCAAATAAAAAACAAATGGCCGGCAGAAGTAAAAAATTGGGTTTCATGGTTTTGAATATTTTGATAAGTTTAAGGAATAGGATTCAAATTTAGTTAAAAAAATGAACAAAACCTGAATAAGAATCTGGACAATTGGAATACGGATATTTGAAGAGTGGAAAAAAGCCATTTCATCAAATTTTAAACCCAAGATCATGAGATCGTCCATAAACTGCGGGCTGGTGTGTTGTCTCTTCGCCCTTGTATTTGTTGCCTGTAACAATCCTTCAGGGCCGCCGGATCCGGATAAACTTTCTTTGGAAGCCTACCTTACGCCGGCTGGAGAGGGCGTCCAATCAGGTGGAGTACAGATAATACCCGTTGAGACGTCGGGAAAAACTTTTAATGTATGGACCAAACGAATTGGGAACAATCCCTCAAAAAAACTCTTGTTGCTCCACGGGGGGCCGGGTGCAACCCACGAGTATTTTGAATGCCTGGAAAGTTTTTTTCCAAAAGAAGCTATTGAGTTTATCTATTATGATCAACTAGGATCGGGGAATTCTGATAAACCGGAAGGCAGCAATTTGTGGGACCTTCCCCGTTTTGTTGAAGAATTGGAGCAGGTCCGAAAGGCATTGGGCCTGAACAAGGATAATTTTTACCTACTCGGGCATTCATGGGGCGGGATCCTGGCAATGGAATATGCGTTGAAATACCAGGAAAACCTCAAGGGGTTGATCATCTCCAATATGATGGCCAGCGCTCCGGACTACGACAGGTACGCCGAAGAAGTTTTATCCAAACAAATGCAGCCAGAAGTATTGGATACGATCAAAAGGCTCGAAGAAAAAGGTGATTTTGCCAACCCCAAATATATGGAGTTGTTAATGCCTCATTTTTACGCGAAACATATTTGCCGGCTTCCGATGGAAACCTGGCCGGAACCCATGATGAGGGCATTCAACAAACTCAACCAGGACGTTTATGTGACGATGCAGGGCCCCAGCGAATTTGGTATTTCCGGCAAACTGGAGACCTGGGACAGAAAAGCCGATTTGCCCAAAATCACCGTTCCAACCCTGACAGTAGGCGCACAATACGACACCATGGATCCTGAGTACATGAAATGGATGTCGACCCAGGTGAAAAACGGCTCCTATCTGTATTGCCCCAACGGCAGCCATATGTGCATGTGGGACGATCAGAAAGTCTGGATGCAGGGCGTCATTGACTTTATAATAGGGCGCTAACCACTCTACTGGACATTTTTTTAACACGAAGAACACAAAGACGACCACAAAGATCACAAAAGATAAAGATCCAAGTTTTGTGATCTTTGTGTAAACCCTTAGTGTGCTTTGTGGTAAAATGTACCGTAACATGGGCGCTAACCCATCAGAAATCCGTCCCGAACGCCACAAATACCTTCGGTTTTTGAACCTGACGGGTCTCTATACCCCACCCGTAATCTACCCGGACGAAATACCCGAATAACGTACTTCGGACACCCACGCCGTAACCGGCGACGATGGGGTCCCGGAAATAGGTTACCTTGATCGACACCAGATCGCCCTGGGTAAAAGTGGTCGTATTGAGGGGATTCTCCGGGCTGTAAGGTGAATTTCCGACCCATGCCGTTCCAATATCAAAGAACCCGACCACCTGGAAATTGCGCAAAAAGGAAGAGCGGACCCTTGGAGCAAAGTACCTGAAAACAGGAGCCCTCAATTCGGAATTGAGCAGCAAATGGGAATGACCGTTTCGGATATTGGAGTTGAAGCCCCGCAAATTAGGGGCCAGGGTTACATAAGCAACATCGTCGCCGCCGGGGGTGGGAATACTTTCGTCAAATTTGTAAAACAACCAGTTATCAACCCCACCCAATGAATACAATATTTTTTCAGATCCGAAAGAGGTGGCTCCGGATGCCCGTATGGCCAGGATGGAAAGTTTATCAAGCCGCTGGTAATGGCGTGCGTCGAAACCTACGACACCCATAAAACCGTCGCTGAAGTCGAGCGAGATCTTGTCGTTGAAACTCAGTTGGAAACGTTTAACGATTTCTGCATAAACTTTGTATCGCGATCCATTTTTGAGGTTGACACCCAGGTCGAGGGTGTTGTCAAAAACATATTCCAGTTTCATCCCCACGCGTTGTTCGTTACTGACGGGCCTCCTCCTGGACTGGTCGTCGGTGGCGAGGAACATGATCCGGTCTCTGCGAATCGTAGCAGTGGCCCGGAGGCTTCTGAAAATATCCAACGGGTAACGAATGCCAAATTGACCAAGCAAAACATTGACCTCTCTCCGGGTCGGCACAATAACGCCATCGCCCGTAAACCGCTGATTGCGGCGGTAAATGGCAAAAATTTTGTCAAGCCGCTTTTTATTGTCCTCTACCGTCAGGAAATATTCAGTGCCATTAAAAGTAGTTGGAATGCGCACCCCGCCTTCTACTTCATAATCTTCAAAAAGATCCTTGAAATTGGCTTTGAGCAAAATACCCATCGGGGGATAGTTAAAGCCATCTGGATTGGCCTGATAGCTATCCATTCCTTCAAACAGAAGGCTGTTGTCCATCTGGGTTGTCACAAAGTCGGTTCTGAATTGGAGCCGGTAGGGGGTAATGCGCCCCGGGCGGAACTTGAAGACATTATTTTCGGAAAGATTGGGCAACAACCTGGTCTGGAACGGCAAAGGCTGCTCGGGCAAAACCACTTCGGCTGTGTCAGGCGCAGGTGTTACGATCTGAAAACTTGGGGGTTCGGGTTCTTTTTCAGGCATTGCTTCAAATTCGCTTTGAAACAAGAAATTATATACAATGCCGGTATCCAGTTTTTCCACAGGCAGTTCATCTGCCCGAATATTCCTTGATGGGGATTCCTCCAATACATTTCGTCCGGAAGGTTGATCTTTTTGTTCGCCGGTTTGATTTTCCTTTTTGACCACTTCAGCCTGATAGGTAGACAACGTAGTGGATGACCGGTCAGCGCCCGAAGGCATTCCGGGGTCGCCGTAATAAAGGGTATATTGGTCCTGGTAAAACACCAGTTCTGCAATCCTTCCAATGCGGGGAGCGGTGTGTTGCTCCTGTATATTCCGGCTGTAGTTGGTCGCCGGATGGTTGACCGCCCTTTCTTTCATAACCGGAAAGGTATAAATCGTATCTACTTTTTCCAGGTCAAGGTCTGCTATCGTTGAGTCGGCATGCAATTCGATTTCTGTGCCATCCGAAAAAGAGATGATCTGGTTGTAATGGTGGATATAGTCTTCCAGATAACCCGTTTCGCGGTTATAAATGCCTGACTGGTCGCTCAGGTAGGCAAAATGTATGGAATCTGCCTGAACGGGCATCCGTTCATCCGCATACGGAGTGTGGGTGATCCGGATAAGTTCCGGGCTTTCGGTATCCATATTGTAAAAGAAAATATCCTTTGGCCCGATGGGTAAAATCGTGTCCAGTCTTTCCGGTCTCAGAATGGAATCCGGCCTGTTGGACGCGAATAGAATACCTTTCTTTCTGCCCAGGTTTACATAAGAAGCATCCAGGTCATCATAAAAATCCTGCGTGATGCGCTGGGTTTGGCGGGTCACGGGGAAGTAGAGAAAAATGTCGGAATAACCCTGGGCAGCAGCAGAAAAGAGCATCAACCCGGGATTAATGAAGTCGATGCTGAATATCCGCTGATAGTCCGGCGCCATTTCCGTGACTTCTTTTTTCTGGGTTGTTGTGTTATAAGTCAGCAGTTTTATCACATCCCTTTTTTCGTAAACGATGGCCAATTCCTGTCCATTGGGATTCCAGGCGATCAGGGGGTAATCGTAATCCGTCGCCTGGAACGCATTTCGAAACCCACCTTTGAACAATACTTTCTTTTCCCCCGAGCCAAGGTGCTGCAGATAAACCTTGTATTTTCCGATCTCGTTGGTTACAAAAGCGATTTGCTGTCCGTTCGGGCTTATTTTTAACTGGCTGATGGGCAACTTGCGTTTGTTTTTGAAGGGGATGGGGGTCAACAGGGGCAGATCGCGTTTGGAGGCGTCCGGCAGGTACCGTTGCATAAAATAAACTTCCCAGGCCTGGAGTGCGCTTTCCAGCGGGCTTCCAAAAGCGTAGACCACTCCAAGGTCGATGCTCCGGTTGATCCGTGTGAGGTAGAGTAAATTGGACAAGGTGGCCACGCCAAAATTTTCGCTGATGAAATACCATAAAGAATGACCGGCTAATTTGGGGTTGTCTTCAGCTAGTTTATCAAACCCTTCGTAGGATTCGCTGAGCATGGCGTCGCGAAGCCGGTTATCAAGGTCGGTATTCCAGGACTCTCCGACGTAGGATACAAGCCCTTGTTTGAACCAGGGCGGCAGATTCAGCATCACCGCATTTTGCACAATTTCCTGAAGATTGGCCCCAAACAGCATGGCTTCCAGGTAAGCGGAAGCAATGCCTTCCCGGATCTGTTTCCGCAGAGCGTTATGGTCGCCGTTGAAATGCACAAAAACCTTGTTCCCGACGATCTTGGTCTGGCCAGCGGTATTGGTGAACGCTTCCTCATTTCCGATATTGCTTTGTTTGAGGTCCGTCAGGTCGGCGTATACAACGATCTGAAGTTTTTCATTCATCCGGTGTTCGAGAATGGTCTGGATCTGTGCAAAATCGTATTCGGCCATTTGCACCACAAACTGGCCGACATTCCGGCCCACACCGTACCAGTAGGTGATGAAATTGTCGCTTTCGTATTGAAACCATTCATCAAAATCGCGGTGGTACTGAACCCGGTTCTTTCCGAATTTAACCTGATTCACCTGAGCGGCAGCCATAACGGACATCAGGATGAAGAGAGCCGGCAAAATGTAGTATTTACTGCGCATAGGATATCTTCTTTAGAAGGTCGGAGCCTTGTTTTGTTCCATGAAATAATCTTTACTTTTGCCATGGAGTAAAACAGCCTCTTAAATTAACAACATTTTCAGGACTTCGGAGCAGAAAAATATTCTTATTATCAAAAAAAAGACGAAATTTTTACCGATGTTCCTGTAAACCAACCAATGTTTGGACGCCAGGCGTCCGTATTTGGCAAAACGAATCAACAATGGCCCGTGTTGTGTGCATGACCTTCAACGATTTTCAGGAGAATACCTACCTGGTGTACGATGAAACCGGCGAATGTGCTGTTTTTGACCCCGGGTGTCTTTATCCTGAAGAAGAAAAGGTTTTTTTGGATAAGATCGAAGAACTGGCCTTGAAGCCGGTCCGGTTGATCAATACGCATTGCCACCTGGACCATATTTTTGGAAATGCTTTCGTAGCCGAAACATTTGGGCTGGAACTGGAAATTCATCCCGGGGAATTGCCGGTCCTGGAGTATGCCCCCCAGGCGGCCATGATGTTTGGCATTCCGCCGGGCAAACGATCTCCATGGCCTAAAAAATTCCTTTCGGAAGGGGATGTTGTCGGGTTTGGCAATACCCGGCTGGAAGCGATTTTCACACCGGGTCATTCCCCGGCCAGTTTATCTTTTTTCTGTAAGGAAGACCGGTTTATTATTGCCGGCGATGTCCTTTTTTATGGCAGTATCGGCCGGACGGATCTGCCCGGCGGCGACTATGATACCCTGATCAGCAGCATTCAGGAAAAACTGCTCCCGCTGGGCGACGATGTTGTCGTCTATCCGGGGCATGAGCGTTCCACCACAATCGGATTTGAGCGAAAAAACAATCCCTTTCTGAAAGATGAAAGGCTTTAATGCAGCGGCATTTAACGATAGGTCATGACAACCATACAAAACTATATTGGAGGGCGTTTTCAGCCGGCCGTATCCAACGGGTGGCTGGATGATTTCCAACCCGCGACCGGCCGCGTATTTGCAAGGATGCCGGATTCGGATGCTGCCGATGTTTCCCTGGCGGTTGAAGCAGCCAAAAAAGCCTGGCCCGATTGGCAGCAGATCGGCCCGGAAGCCCGAAGCCGTTATATGGCCGCAATTGCCGGCAGCATTGAAGCCCGGATCGATGATTTTGCCCGGGTGGAAAGTATGGACTCTGGCAAACCGCTTAACCTGGCCCGGACGGTGGACATTCCCAGGGCGATCGCTAATTTCCGGTTCTTTTCGACAGCCGCCGTACAGTTTGCATCGGAATCCCATGCCATGGAAGGGCGCGCCATCAATTATACCCTCCGGCAACCGCTCGGGGTGGTGGGCTGCATTTCTCCCTGGAACCTGCCGCTGTACCTTTTTACCTGGAAAATCGCCCCGGCGTTAGCTGCCGGCAACTGCGTGGTTGCAAAACCTTCTGAGCTTACGCCGATGACGGCATGGTTGCTGGCCCGGGCGGCGCAGGATTCCGGAATGCCTGCCGGTGTTTTGAACATTCTTCACGGCCTGGGGGCCCGGGTTGGCCATGCCATCGTCGAACACCCTGAAATCAAAGCTATTTCCTTTACCGGCGGCACCCAAACCGGACGGATCATTGCACGGACAGCTGCGCCGATGTTCAAAAAATTATCCCTCGAATTAGGGGGTAAAAACCCCAATATCATCTTCGCAGATTGTGATTTTGAGCAAATGATGGACACTACCGTCCGGTCTTCTTTTTCCAACAACGGCCAGATCTGTCTTTGCGGTTCCCGGATTTATGTGGAAAAATCGTTGTATGAACGGTTTCGGGATGAATTTGTACGCCGGACTCGCCAATTAAAGGTCGGCGACCCGATGGATCCCTCCACCAACCAGGGCGCGCTCGTTTCGCAACAGCATCTGGAAAAAGTAAGCAGTTATCTGGCGCTGGCGCAGGAGGAGGGCGGGCGTATACTTTGCGGCGGTGAAAAACTTCAATTGCCTGGCGATCTGCAAGGGGGGTATTTCATCAGCCCGGCTGTGGTGGAAGGGCTGGGTCAGCATTGCCGGTGCAACCAGGAAGAAATCTTTGGCCCGGTGGTAACCATCCAACCGTTTGAATCGGAACCGGAAGCGCTTGCCCTGGCAAATAGTACGGACTATGGATTGGCGGCCACGTTATGGACCGGCAACCTGAACCGGGCCCACCGCATGGCCGAACAAATTCAGTCGGGCATCGTATGGGTCAATTGCTGGATGCTGCGCGACCTTCGGACGCCGTTTGGCGGGATGAAAAACTCTGGCGTTGGCCGCGAAGGCGGCTGGGAGGCGATGCGTTTTTTTACGGAGCCGAAGAATGTATGCATCAGATACGGCGAAAACCCCTGAAAACGGATTATTCCACCACCACCAATCGCATGGTTTCCCTCCAGATCCGGCCGTTCTTCTCAATTTGGAAGACAACCGTCCATATTCCCGGTGGTACAAAGGCGCCTGATTGCCTCCGCCCTTCGGTTTGTTGCTCATCGACCACCGTTAAAAAAGACTTTCCCGTGAGGTCGTAAATCTGCAAGTTTACCCGGGCGTCCGTTCCCAGTTCGTAACGAAAATTGACATGGCCCCGGGCAGGGTTCGGGAAAACCGGATAAAAAACAGCGGGTTTTTCTTCGAAGTCTTCTACACGGACCACCACACAGGATTCCTGGATGATTTCCGGGCAATAAGCTCGTGCGGCAAGTGTGCAGTCCAGTACAAACGGGTTGGGTTTACCGGATTGGTAACCGGCGATCCTCCAGGTTCGATCCCATTCGTCCTGGTCGGCGGGGTCAGCCAGATGCCAAAGGCAAAGCGTGGCGCGTTGTGACGGGAAATAGCTGTTGTCGGCAAGATCGGCCTGTTGTTTGTAAAGGGTATAAAAATAAAATATGGCGCGGGCCACATTCCCTTTATGGTCCTCCCGGGGTTCAAAAATAAAATTACCGACCTTGCTGTACCGGTCGGCCCCCGAAGAGGGAGGGCTGGTTAAATATCCGGTTGGCGGCCCATACCACTCGAGTGTTTGGTTATTCGAAAGTTCGGCGAAAGGAAAATCACCCCTTGCCGCGTTCACATCCACCCGGGTGGGATAAAGATGGTGCATGTCGGAACGGGGCGGGCCGGTTTCTGCCCCTTTTGATTGCGGATAGGTATGTTCGGTGTTGATATCCTTGGCAAAGGCATCGATCGTAGGGTCTTCTGCCGGATTCAGATAAATAGCATAACCGGTGTAAACACAGGTCAGACTGTCGTTGCGGCCATAAACTTTTGAGAATAGGGTGTCGCGCGCATGGGCAAAATCCAAAGATATCACCGGCCTGAAGGCCGTATCCAGCGAATCGAGCAACTCCTGGCCCTGTAAGCCGGGAAAAACAGGCGAACCTGTTTGGGCGCCCAGATATGGAATGGTCGGAAAGCAGATCGTTGCAGCAAAGAGCAGCCGGAGATACATAGCTGTTTTGGCACTAAAGATACCAGCTTATTCCTGGATTCCTATCTTCGGCCCGGGCAAGACTTGCAGCGGCTGCCTTTTTTGAATTTTTTGCAGCATTTCTTTTTACCCTTTTTGCCCTGGATGACCGGTAGGGGAAAGGGTAAAGAAAGGCTTTCGATGTTGCAACCCGTAGAACCGAATTTTGGACGCCTCATGAACAAGTGGTCTTATTTAGACAAAATCTAAAAACGAAACAAAGTTAGGTTTAGTACAAATACGAGTCAATACCAAAAAACAGGAGATAAAGGGATACCTACAATTAGGTAGGGAATTGCTAATTTTAATTTTCAACGTCGTTGATTTTGGGAGATGTTTGAAATTTATCCGGTTTCAGGATGCAAACCCGGTAAATCGTTTTGCAAAATGCTAAAGTCGAGCTAACCCATTGAATCACTGTCCTCCTGATTGCAGGCTATAACAACCAGGGTTCGAGCAGTTGGCTGGACCCCAGTGTCATCAATTCCCTCGAACGCACCGGAGGCTTCCTCCGGCACCTGCCGCTTGAATAATCCATCAGCGGTTCCTCAGAAAGCGACGGCCCCGACTCAGCCCGTTTCAGAATGGCGCACCCAATGGCGCACTCCAGACAACGTTTATGGTCGCAATACGTGTTTTTCAGTTGCAGCAAAGCCTGTGAATCAAGGGCAGAAACCGCGTTTAGCCCTAAGGCTGCCCATTGCCCGATGATAGCGTTTTCTTCGGCCGGCGTTTCTTCCAGCAATTGCATGGCCTTTTCGCGAAACCGCAGTTCATCCCGCTCTTTGCCGAACAGGAAAAGGATGGGCGCTATCGTATTCAGAATAAAGGAATGGATGGTGGACGGCCCGAGGGCCTTGGGTTTGGGCGACGATTCGCGGTCAAACAAATAGTGGTCGTGCCAATAGCTGGATATTTTGAGTTCGAACATATTTTCGACCTCTTTCAGGTTCTCCGCTGCCAGGATCTTGCTGAACAGATGAGAACTCTGGTGGACGAGCATGGCCAACTGAGCGATCCGGACGGTTGGAAAATTTGCCGGCCGCATACGCAGGAACTTCCATTGATCCGGGTTGATCGGATCCAGATTATACTTTTTTTGGAAGAAACGGTATTCCTTTTGCAGTTTTTGCGGGTATTCGTCGTGGAAGTCTTGTTGAAGCAGTCCGGCCTGGCCGAACAGGAGCGCTTCCAGTTGCATGAGGTTGTTTTTATGTTTGGCCAGGATCTTGAGCGGCATGGCCCTGGCCAGTTGTTCGAAGGCTTCAGCGTTGACTTTTACGCCAAAATTCCAGGCAAGCGACTGGTAGAAGGTCTGTTCCCAGTCTTTTTTATTGGTTTTGAGGCGTTGGGCGATCAGCAGGGATCTTTTTTCCAGCCGCTCCACCATCAGGCGGTCGAGCCATAGCCTTTTGACAATATGCTCCACTTCGTGAAACTGGTGCTGGCAGGCGATCCAATGTTCGTTGTGCAGCAGCCTGTGGTAGGTTTTAAAGACTTCCGGGTAAATCCGACTGCGAAGTTCCAGGCAGGGCAGCCGCTCTCCCGTGCGCCGGTAAATGGGCATATCTTCCTCAAATACGACATGCAGGATGACATTGTCGTAGGCCCGGTCGTCCTGGTGTTTGTGCAGGAGCCAGTCGGAAGAACGCAGGTGCATTTCTACGTTTCCGGCCCAGAAGGTGTCGCTGATCCGGATTTGTGCGTTGGAGAAATCGGGGCCGCCGTCCCGGTTAAGTTCGCCGGACCGGAGAATGTCCAGGGATTGGCCGTCGGTGGTGCGCAGATTGGCGAGGTCAAAACGCTTTAAGCGCCACACATAGTGCAGAAGTTCTTCTTTCATTGAGCGCGTGGTTTTAGGTTATGCTGGCTTTGGGTTGTGTAAAAGGCGACTCCAAACTTTTTAATCGCCTGAATTTACCCAGCTCCAGACGCAAATATAAAGGTGTTTATTTAGAAATGCAAGTTTTTTGTGTTATTTTATTTTTTTTAAAACAAAAATAAAATCTGGTGGGCATTTTTCCGGTGCAGGGAGACCGGGGAAAGTCGGCGCCAGTGCCGCAAAAATTAAGTGCCGGTCAGGTTTTGGAAGTTTTAATCATCTGACAATGAGCTGGATGCGGCTAAAAGTTGTCCCATAGGTCCTAAGGACTCTTTTGGAGGCGGAGACCATCAGGCCGCTTTGGCTTCCGTTTTCTCTTCTTTGGGTTTATAATACAACCTTGAACAATTCTCCGGCCTCAACATTTGATTGGACATCCGCTGCAAGTCCTCGGCGCTCACTTCATTGTACCAGGTTTCTTCTTTATTGATCCAGTTGGCATCGCCCAGGGTCTCAAAAAAAGCGAGGTTGATGGCTTTGTTCAGGATGCTGAGTTCGGAAAAAATGAGTGTGGACTCGGCTTTATTTTTGATTTTTTGGAGTTCGGGTTCCGGCACAGGCTGGTTCCGGAGGCGTTCAATTTCCTCCCAGACAGCGGCTTCGGCCTTTTCCAGGCTGATGCCTTCAGCCGGTTTGCCCTCGATGATAAAAAGACCGGGGTCGGCGCTGCCGGTGATATAACAATCGATGGAGGTGAATAATTCTTTTTCTTTCACCAAACGCCGGTACAAGCGGGAAGAAGGGCCGTTGGCCAGGATATCCGATAGCAAGTCGACCACATAATAATCTCTTTCCATCCGTGCGGGACAATGAAAAGCAAGATACAAGGCTTCATTGGGTACGTTGCCGGTTGCCACCCTGGATTCCATCAGGGTCTGAGGGGGTTCCGGTGGCAAAACGCGGGCGGGTATTTTGCCCATAGGGATATCGCCGAACCATTTTTCCGCCAGTTCTTTTACCTTTTCAGGGTCCACATTTCCGCAGACCGCCAAAACGGCGTTATTGGGCCGGTAATGTTTGCCAAAAAAGGAGCGCACATCCGCCATCCGGGCTTTTTCCACATGTTCGGGTACTTTTCCGATCACCGGCCAGCGGTAGGGATGCACCTTGTAGGCCATATCGGACAGATGATGAAAAACATCGCCGTAGGGTTCGTTCAGGCAGGTTTCCTTAAATTCTTCCACGACCACTTTGCGCTGAACATTCAACACTTTCCGGTTGAAATTGAGGTTTAGCATCCGGTCGGATTCCAGCCAGAAAGCGGTTTCCAGGTTTTGCGCGGGCAACATTTCGTAAAAACTGGTGACGTCATTGTTGGTAAACGCATTGTTCTCTCCGCCGGCCAATTGTACAGGATCATCAAAATCCGGGACATTGGCCGAACCGCCGAACATCAGGTGTTCAAACAAATGAGCAAAACCTGTTTTGTCGGGGGATTCGTCGCGGGAACCCACGTCGTACATGATATTGAAAGCCGCCATGGGTGTATTTTTATCTACATGCACCAGAACGCGCATCCCGTTGGAGAGGGTAAAACGAGTAAAATCGATCACGTTGTGATATTTGTTGGTCAAATGTAAATGGCCGGACGGCCATTAAAGTTGCGAAATTCGGTAATTTCAGGACAACAAACAATTACAAAACATTTATAAAAGCCAAAAAACCGTTAAGCAACCAAACAGAAACACGCCTCCCACAAACTTTTCGTAAAATTGCAGTGTATAAATAACCGGAATGAAATCCGTAAACAACCGATCTGTCCGCTTGCTGGCGGCGTTTTCAGCAGTCCTGTTTGCAGTTGCCGTTTTCACGGCCTGGGCGATGTACGACCGGTACAGGGCGGATATGCTATGGGGTTACCGCCCGCTCTGGTTTTTGCTAAGCGCCTGGCTGGGGATGGCCGCGCTGATCCTGTCGCTGAATATTAAAATAACAAAAACCGTCAACTTGCGCCGGATGGGGCTTTCCACCCTGAGCGCCTTACTGCTTTCCCTTGGATTTCCCGGTTTTTTGCCCTTCCCCTGGCTGGCTTTTGCCGGTTTTGTGCCATTGTTCATCCTGGAAAAGGAGATCAGTGCCGAACACAACGGCAGCGCCAAACGCCGCTTGTTCCCTTATATTTATTTTTCATTGGTGTTGTGGAACATCATCACGACATTCTGGGTAGCCAATTCGGCCATTGCTGCCGGTTTGTTTGCCATTCTGGTGAATTCCCTGCTGATGTGCATTCCTTTTTTATTGTTCCATCAGACCTGGAAGATCGTGCCCCGTTTTGGCTACGCATCCTTTATAGTTTACTGGCTTTCTTTTGAATACCTGCACCTGCGGTGGGACCTCACCTGGCCCTGGCTGACGCTGGGCAACAGTTTCGCACAGATCCCCGCCACCGTGCAATGGTACGAATTTACCGGTGTGTTCGGCGGCTCGCTCTGGATATTGCTGATGAATGTGCTTTTGTTCCGGGCTTATGAGGAAAAACAACTGAATCTGCGCCGGCCGGGTAAACAACTTGCAGGAATTGCCGTTCTTGCTTTGGCGCCAATCCTCCTGTCGTTGATTCAATATTTTTCCTACAAAGAAAGAGGCGATCTTGAAGCAGATGTGCTGGTCATACAACCCAATTTTGAACCCCACTATGAAAAATTTTCTTTGCCGGAGGAATACCAGTTGGGTGAGTTCCTTGAGTTAACCCATTCGAGGGTCGACTCTGCAGTAGACTATGTCGTTTTCCCGGAATCCTCTTTTGGTTTCATGGAAACCACCCGGATCAATGAGCACCCCGCCATTGTCCGGTTGAGGCAATCGTTTGCAGGTCTCCCCGGGTTAACCCTCGTTACAGGGCTGGATGCGTACCACGATCTGCAACCGGGAGAGTCGAAATCCGAAGCGGTAAGGGTGCGCAAGGGTGAAGGCGGTCGTCCCATCTTCTATGAAGTTTACAACCTGGCGGCTCAGTTGGTTATTGGAGAAGAAGAAGTCCAGCAATATAAAAAATCCAAGCTGGTCCCCGGTCCGGAGCGATTTCCGTTCAAACGCATTCTCTTTTTTATGGAACCGGTAGTGGCCCAACTGGGCGGCACTTCGGCGGGGTTAGGCGTTCAAAAGAACAGAGGCGTTTTTACCAATCCGCCTTTTAGCATAGCCCCTGTGATCTGTTATGAATCCGTTTTCGGAGCGTTTTTTGCGGGGTATGTTCGCGCCGGAGCGCAAGCCGCTTTCATTGTTACCAACGACGGTTGGTGGGACAATACCCAGGGCCACCGGCAACACCTTTATTTTGCCTCTTTGCGGGCAATCGAAACCCGCCGCCCTATCGCGCGGTCGGCCAATACGGGCATCTCCGCTTTTATCAACCAACGGGGCGATATTGAGCAGACCTTACCTTATGGCGTGGAAGGAACCTTGCGGCAAAGGATCCGGACCAATGATCAGATCACTTTTTATGTGCGTTGGGGCGATATGATCGGGCGAATTGCCCTGTATACTGCCGGCTTGTTCTTCCTGCTGACCGTCGTGACTGCTTTGCGGAATACCCGGAGACCTGAATTGAGCTCAAATGGTAAATAACCAACATTAAAATCGGGCCTCCGATTTGACTAATTCTGCCAATTGTCTTTTTTTGCAGTCTGATCCGGATGAACTGGAGCACCCTCGAATTGCAAAATAACAACAGGTTACCTGATAACCCGAACTTTTCACCTTATTTATAATTGTGCTAAATAATCGGCAGAACCGCTTCCGGTTGCCTTTTTTTGATTGATTCTGAAACAGGATCGGCTTTTCTGCCGTAATGAATGCAAAAAATCAACGTTTTAAATAACTATCTGTTCAATGAAAAATTTAAAGATCAAACCCATCCTGGTCGCTGCAACAATTGCTGCCGCAGCAGGCCTGCTCCTGCAAGGATGCGCCAAGGAGCATATTCCGGATCCAACGGTTTATTTTCAGGAAGACATCTTCCCCCTTATCGTTTCCAACTGTACCAAAAGCGGGTGCCACAATTCCATCGACCGGGAAGAGGGATATGACTTCACGTACTACCTGGGCATACGCGCCGCTGTAATACCCGGCGATTACAAAGGAAGCGAATTGTATAAGTCTCTTGTCAAACCATTCGGGTATATGCCGGAAGACGGCGACCGGCTTCGGGATGCGGACATCGCTGCCGTCGCCCTGTGGATAGAACAAGGCGCCCTCGAAAATTCCGGCAGTTCCGGATGCGAAACCGATAATGTAACGTTCAGTTCGACCGTAAAAGAAGTTCTCACCGACTGGTGTTACGCCTGCCATCAGGGCGTCAACCCCGTCGGCGTGATCCGGTTGGAAACTTATGACCAGGTAAAATTCTATGTAAACAATGGCAAACTCCTGGGTACCATCCGTCACGATAACGGCTATTTGCCCATGCCCGACGGCGGCGCCAGAATTCCGAATTGCGATATCGAACAAATTGAAAAATGGGTGGCTGACGGCGCCCTCGATAATTAAATTTTAACCTGCCTGATCATGAAAAAGCTGATTTATATTTTCTTCCTGATCCTTCCTTCCCTTGGTTTTACGCAAACCGACAGCGGATTGCTCGGATTGTTAGGAGATGAGCAGATCACGGAATACGTGACCAACGCTTTCAAATCGCCCAGGGTCATCAATGGGCATAGTATGGAAATGCTGCGCGAAGGGGTGCTCGATTTCCGGATCTTACACCGGTTCGGAGAGATTTCTGCCGGCGCCTATGAGATGTTCGGCCTCGACAATGCTACCATGCGAATGGGTTTCGACTACGGTATTACCAACGACCTCACCATCGGCATCGGGCGGAGTACCAACTTCAAAGAGTTCGACGGATTTTTAAAATATCGTTTCCTCCGCCAAAGCACCGGGCAGAAAAATATGCCCCTGGCGCTGGCGGGAGTGGCCGGCATTACCTATATCGGACTGAAAGACCCCTTTCCCGGCGAAGAGATCAATCCCGGCCGGCGAACGGCTTATTACCTCCAATTGATCGCAGGAAGAAAGTTTTCGGAAAAATTTTCCCTGCAAATTGCGCCGTTTATGGTGTACAGGAACTTCACAACGGGCAGCCTGGACCCCAATGCCTTGTTTGGAACGGAAATCGGGGGCCGCTATAAACTTTCCAACCGGATTGCCCTTGTCGCCGATTATAACCTGGCCATCAACCGGTTTCCCGGCATCGTTTCGCACAACCCGCTTTCACTCGGCGTGGATATCGAAACCGGCGGACACGTGTTTCAACTTCATTTCTCCAATGCCGTCGGCATGACCGAACGATCCTATATCAGCGATGCCAACGGGGATTGGGCAAATGGCGAGATCCGGTTCGGTTTCAACTTGTCGAGGGTGTTTCAGATCAAACGGGCGAGAGAGGAGTAGGCCAGTCTTCAGTTGGCAGTCTGAAGACTGCGGACTGCCAACTGCCAACTGCGGACTTATCCCAATATAAGGCCATATTACCTGATGGGGGCTTAATGAGCATATACCAATATGTAGTTCCCCATCATCTCGTACCGGATCCTGAAGTCGTACTGCTCGTCGTCTTTGACCACCAGGCCCGTTGTATCCCCTCCCTGAGGTGAAAAAACAAAAGGCGTTACGCGGATATTCTCCAGGAAATCGAGGCGGCGGCGGCCATATGCTTTATACAGGCATTCTTTGGCGCCCCAGAAAACATGAAGTTGTTCCAACTCGAAGGGCGCCTGAAGACATTGGGTCTCTTCAGGGCGCATAAACCTGGGCGCCAACCGGCCAATCTTTGGGACCAGGTGCTGGATGTCGACACCCAACAATCCGGGCCCTGCCATTGCTGCCGCCATATTATCCGAATGGCTGACGGAAATTTGCCAGACAGACCCCTCAAGGTGAGGTTTGCCAAATTCATCTTTGAAAAAGGCGCCTCGAACTTCCCTGCCCGACATGATATGGATCAAATGTCGTACGGCCATCCATTCCACCCGTTTTCTGCCTTTGATATTGGACAGTTGCCGCAATTCTATCGGTGAAAGCATCAATTGCTCCCGAAACCAGGACTCCGGTTCCTCAATTTTCCAGAGACCCAATTCACCGTTGGGGCTCAGATGTCGGTGGTGATAAAGCGGCATGGTATGATTATTGCCGGGCGGCCAAATATTCGGCTACCCTTACAGCGTCGCGGCGAATGGCCCCGAGAATTCCGCCGGTGATATAATTGTCGAAACCCACAAAATACAGCCCGCTGAAACGCCCGGCGCCGATCACTTCCCTGGGGCACCCGTAATGGTCGGTCAACCCTGTAATATCGCCCAGAAATTCTTCCAGTTGTGGCCGGAATCCGGTTGCAAAGACCACGGCGCCAAAAGGCCGGGTGGTTCCGTCTTCAAATTCGATCTGTTCGCCGGTCGCCTGCCGGATACCGGGATATACTTTGATTTTGCCGGATTTTATGTGCCGGATGGTCCCCAGGTCGATCACCGGCGTTTTACCGGTTTCCCGCAATTGTTGTGCAGGCGGCATTTCCGGTGTCCGAATACCGTATCCGGAAAGATCGCCGACGGTCAGCGCCCGGAGCAATACCCCGATCCGGTCGCCCAGCCATGCCGGTAATTTGGCCAGTGCAAGCGCCGACAATTGAGTGGGCCGCCCAAATACTTCCCTCGGTATAATATTGACCGGGCCGCGCACAGACAAGGCCGTTTCAACCCCCTGCTCGCATAAGTCAAGGGCGATTTCCGCGCCACTGTTGCCCATCCCGACCACGAGCACGCTTTTACCCAGGAAGGGTTCGGCATTGCGGTACTGACTGCTGTGCAGCGTGTTCCCGGTAAATTGGCTGAGCCCTTTGATCCCGGGGGTAAACGGCACGCGGTTAACGCCCATAGTCAGCACAACATGCCGGCCGGTCCACACCCTGCCTTCCACCGTCTGTACCTTCCAATCGTCTCCCTGACGGGTGATCTGGCTGATCGATTGACCGAATACGGGGCGAAGGTCAAAATGAGCGGCATATTGCTCCATATAAGCCACCAGCTGGTCCCTCGAAACGTACCTCGGATAGGCCTCCGGAAACGCAAGGCCCGGCAGGCTGCTGAGTTCTTTCACGGTGTGTAAATGCAGCCGGTCGTAGTGGCTGCGCCAGGCATTGCCCACACCCTGGCCGCGCTCCAGCAACACAAACTCCAGTCCTTTGGATTTCAGGCAACCTGCGACGGCAAGCCCTGCAGGACCTGCGCCGACAATGATAACAGGTGCGCTTATATTCTGCATGGTGATCAAGGTTCAAAAACCTGTCCGTTTACGATTACATATTTGATTTTTCCGGCGCCTTTCAGGATCAGCCCCGGGTTTCGGCCCAGGTTGATCCCGGAATCCGGTTTTTCGCCCGGTTTCAGGAGTTGCAGAGGCCCCGGGCGATAGGCTTGGGATGTTTTAAGACCTGTCACCTGAACCGCGGTATACCCCTCCTGCCACAGTTTCCGGTAGTCCAGTTTGTCGGCAGCCGCCAGGTCAGCCAAAATAGTCGGATAAACCTTGCCCGCGCTGGCGCTGAGCCCCTGGGCGGGCACTTCGCGGTAGGCACTGAAAACGGAAAGGTCGCCGAGATCCCCGATCGAGCTTTTGACGTAATAACTGCGGTTGTCGTTATAATCCACTTCACTGTCCCGCATGCCGAGGTCTACCGTAAAGGATTTGCCGTTCCGCGAAATCTGTACGGCGCGGACGATCAGATCAAAAAAATGATTGCTTTGATTATACGGAATGCTTTCATAAGCCGCCAGCGGAACCGAAAGGTATTGCTTGTCCGCAATTGCTTCAAAGGCTTTCATCAGCGACAGGAAATTCATCCGGCGCAGGTGCTGTTTTTCGCGGTCGCCATCCAGCCCGCCCGATTCGATCAAAATCGTGCTGGTGCCCCAGATTTGCATGTTATCCCCGAAAGCGCGGGGTTCGAAATCATCGTAATACCTTGCGACCTTCCCGGGAATGGATTTTTGCAGGGTTTCATTCATCAGGCCGATCATTTGCATGGCCCTTTTGCGGACCTCGTTCACCTCTTTCTCATAATTGAAGGGGGGCGCAAGAAAGGAAATCGAGGCGGTTTTGTCGTTTCTGCCGGCGCCCGTATACCGGCTTTGGTCGTGCAGGTTGAAACCCCAGTCTGCATTTATTTCGTCCCGGACCCGTTTCAGCAACTGGGATTCGGGGCATTGCAACCGGAGGGCATCCCGGTTAAGATCGATCCCGATCGCGTTCCTGCGGGTAAACCGCTCGGCGCCGTCCGGGTTGAGCATCGGGATAAAAACCAGGGTCAGTTCATTTTGCAACCTGGTTCGCAGGCCGTCAAATCCGTCCCCTTTGGCCTGGAAGAACCTGAAGATATCCAGCAGAGCCAGTGTAGCCGTGGGTTCATCACCGTGCATCTGCGACCAAAGCAGCACTTTGACCGGGCCGGTTCCGACCGTTACCTGATAAATAGGGCGCTCCTCGATGGACGACCCCGCTTTTTTGACCTGGAACGGGGGCGCGAGTTTCTTCAAAATAGGTTCAATATCCGATATTTTGAACCGCCGCTGACGGATAGCTGTTTCTTTGAAACGCTCATATGCCTGGTCGAGATCCGGATTCTGGCCATTTTGGGCGCAGGCAGGGAATACGGCCAAACAAATCAAGATTATAAAACCGATCGCTCGCATAATTGAATATTGATTTTGAAAGAAAACAGATTGAAATCGCAAATACCGGTATTAGGGACTAATTTACCGGACTTTTTTTCAAAAAAACCGACCTTTGCAGGCCAAAATTAAAAATTTGATGACGAATAATATTCGAACCAAAGCTTATCAATATAATATTGCACCCAATGACCCGATCCACGTCCGGCATTTTACCCTCCCCAACGGGCTGCAATTGTTTTTAAGCGTCAACCCCAGAGAACCCCGCATCTTCTCCAATATCGTCTTTCGAACGGGTTCCAAATACGACCCTGCTGAAACGACCGGCCTCGCCCACTATATGGAACATATGCTGTTCAAAGGCACCAGCCGGATCGGCGCGCTCGACTGGGAACGCGAAAAACCGTTGCTTGAACAAATATCCGAACTCTACGAACAATACCGGCAAACCAGGGACCCGCAGGAAAGGGCCGCCATCTACCGGCAGATTGACCGCATCAGCAACGAGGCTGCACAACTCACCGCTCCCGGGGAATACGACAAACTGGCTGCTGCTATCGGCGCCGAAGCTACCAACGCCTATACCTGGGTAGAACAAACCGTGTATGTGAACGATATCCCCGCCAACGAACTTGCCCGCTGGTTTGAACTGGAAAGCGAACGGTTCAATATGATGGCCCTCCGGCTTTTTCATACCGAACTCGAAACCGTTTACGAAGAATTCAACATCAGCCAGGACAATGATGACCGCAAGGTCTATAACGCCATCCGGGCAGCCTTGTTCCCCGACCACCCCTACGGCACGCAAACGACCCTGGGTAGCGCCGAACACCTGCGCAACCCGTCTATGAAAAACATCCAGCGCTTTTTTCAGACCTACTACGTCCCCAACAATATGGCCATCATCCTGGCGGGTGATTTTGATCCGGATGAAGCAGTGGCCCTGGCCGAAAAACATTTTGGCCATTACCAGCCCCAACCCTTGCCGCCTTTTCAATACACGGAGCAGCAAATGCTGACGACGCCGGTCCGGAAAGAAGTCTCCGGCCAGGAGGCAGCCTATGTGAGCATGGCCTGGCGCCTGGGGGGAAGCCAAACAGACGATCCGATCCTGGCCGCACTGGTGCGGGATATCCTTTTTAATGAACAAGCCGGCCTGATCGATATCAACCTCAACGCTCCGCAGCTCGTGTTGGAGGCCGGCGCCTGGACCTGGTTCTACGAGGATTATTCGGTTCTCGGGCTGCATGCCCAACCCCGGGCCGGCCAATCCCTCCCGGAAGTCGAAAAACTTTTGTTGCAACAGGTGGAATTGTTGCGGAAGGGTGAATTCCCGGATTGGCTGACGGAAGGCGTCATCCGCGACCTGCGGCTGACCGTTATGGAACTTTACGAACACAACAAACACCGCGTTCATGCCCTCGCGCAGGCTTTTATACTCGGTGTACCCTGGGCCAGAATGGTTTCCGTGATCGACCGGATGGCCAGGTTCTCGAAAGCAGAAATTGTCGAATTCGCCCGGAAAAACCTCACCGAGGGTTATGCGGTGGTGTACAAAAACCAGGGGCCGGACCCCTCCGTCCTCAAAGTCGAAAAACCGGCTATTACCCCCGTCGCCATCAACCGCGAAAGCATTTCCCAATATGGCCGCGCGTTTTTGGACCGGGAAACGCCCCGCCTGCAACCCCAGTTTGCCGATTTTGACCGGATCGGCCGGTTCGACCTCGACAAGGGCCTGACACTCGATTACGTCCGGAACGAAGACAATGAAATTTTCCGGCTCGACCTGATCTTCGAAATGGGCAAACTCCACGACACCCTGTTGCCCCTGATGATGGATTACTGGTCGTACCTGGGCACCAACCGGTACGCCGCCACGGGAATTCAGCAAGAACTTTTCAGGCTGGGGCTCAGCCTTTCCGGCGAATCCAACGATGAAAAAACCTTCATCACCCTCAGCGGCCTGCAGGAATCCTTTGCCGCAGGGCTGCAATTGCTCGACCACTGGCTTTCCGACCTTAAACCCGATCAGGCGGTTTTAAAAAACACAATTGAAGACCTCTTGCAGAAAAGAGCGGACGCCAAACAGGACCGCCAGGTCATTCTTCGCCACGGAATGAAGGAACACGCCCAGTATGGCGCCCACGCCCCCTTCAAATACCGCATAGCTGAAAAAGAACTGCTGGAACTGAGCGCAGACGATATGGCAGGCAAACTCGTCAACCTGCGCAATTACGAACATAAAGTCTATTATTACGGCCCTGCGCCAGGCGAGGAAGTCGCCAAACTCATCAACCAGTTCCACCGCACCTCCGACCACCGGCTGCCGGTACCGGAAGCGATGAAATTTGAACAGGTGGCAACGGAAAAAAACCAGGTTTTTCTCCTGGATTTTCCGATCGTGCAGACGGATGTGTTGTTTGTTTCCCGCGGGACGCCTTTTTTCCATTTTGAGGACCATGTCTTCAGCGCCTGGTACAACGACTATTTCGGCCTAGGCCTTTCTTCGGTTGTGTTCCAGGAGTTGCGGGAAAGCAAGGCGCTTGCCTACAATACCTTTGCCCGCCTATTATCGCCGCGGCGCAAGGAACAGGCGCATTACCTCGAGGCTTATATCGGCACCCAACCCGACAAACTAGCCGATGCCTTGCCGGCCATTCTGGACATTGTAGAAAATATGCCTGCCACAGCGGAGCGGATCGAACAGGCCCGGATGGCAATTCTGCGCAGCATAGAGAGCAATTACGTCCGGCCTTCCAAACTCTATTGGGAGGCCAGGGCTGCCCGCGACCTGGGCTATAACTACGACCTTGACCGGGATATTTACACCCGGCTGCAATCGTCGACGGCCGCAGACCTGGTCAAATTCCAGACGGACCGGATCAAAAACCGGCGGTTTTCCATCCTGATCCTGGGCAGTAAAAACCAGATCGATCAAGGTTTGCTGAATGAGATCGGCCCGGTTTCGGAATTGAGAAAAGAGGACGTATTCGGCTATTAGGACACACAAATTTGAGGATTCGAGGATTCGAGGATGCGAGGATGCGAGGATGCGAGGATGCAGAGGTCAAGGGCAACGCTCATCGCATCCTCAAATCAACCACGCCATGCCCCCATTGGGCAGGTAAACCTGTGGCGTGGCACGCGCATCAACAAATCAACAAATCAACAAATCAACAAATCAACAAATCAACAAATCA
>CAZLEF010000061.1:0-43689 GCA_964558465.1 uncultured Lewinella sp.
CTACCGTTCGTCGAAAAAATCTACCTGTTCATAGAAAATACCCGGTGATATATGGTACTTGGTATTGCATAGTACCTTTCTCCGCCTTATCTTTGCGGCATGAGATCGGAAAAAGTAGAACGAACAAGTACGCAAATGCGGCGGGGGGTATTGGAGCTTTGCATCCTTTCCTTGATTGCAGAGCAGGAAATGTATCCGTCCGATATCCTGACCAGGCTGGAAGCTGCAAAACTGATTGTAGTGGAAGGCACGTTGTATCCCCTGCTGACCCGCTTGAAAAATGAAAGCCTGCTGGCTTATTCATGGCAGGAATCCAACCAGGGTCCGCCGCGCAAATATTACCAACTCACTGACGAGGGACGTGAATTTCTGGCAGACCTCCGGGAAAGCTGGACGGAATTGGTTCAATCTGTGGAAACGGTAACGAAAAACTCCCATTGAAAATGAATAAAATTGTCAATATTAACTTAGGCGGCTATCCATTTACCATCGACGAGGACGCCTATGACCGCCTTCGCACCTACCTTCAATCTATCCATAAACACTTCCGGCAGACGGAAGGGTACGAAGAAATCACCACCGATATTGAAGCGCGCCTGGCAGAATTGCTCCGGGACCGCCTGGGAAATCGCCCGATTGTTAATTTGAAGGATGTGGAAGAGGTGACAGCCAAAATGGGCATGCCCGAAGAATTTGCGGCTGAAACCGGCGATGGGGCGACGGCTGAAACGAAAAAAAGTGCGGCCGGCAACTACAAAACCGGCAAGCGCCTCTACCGCAATTCCGATGAGGAGGTGATCGGCGGCGTTTGTTCCGGTATTGCCGCTTATTTCGGCATCGCCGACCCCGTTTGGGTCCGCCTGCTTTTTGTTCTTCTCGCAATATCCGGAGGGTTTGGGGTACCCATTTACCTTATTTTATGGGCCATCCTGCCCAAGGCCGAAACTGCGGGCGACCGCCTTGCCATGCGCGGCGAACCCATCAATGCTTCCAATATCGCAAGGATCATCCAGGAAGAGGTGGAGCATATCTCGCGCAAAGTCAATGAATTTGGCGCCGAATTGGGCACCACGGCCAAAACCGGCGACTTCAAGGGCGTCCATGTAAACGCTGAGGTCGGCAATTGGGTCAAAAAAGTGGTTGACGGCCTTGGCATTGCCATCCGAAACCTGATTAACGTCCTTTCGAAGATCTGGAAACCCATTTTATTTTTTGTTGCACTGATGCTCACCCTGATGTTCGTCGCAGGGTGGGTAGCCGCTATCGCTGCTGCGGTGACCGGCATGCCGTTTGCCGAATATTTTTTCCCGGGACAGGCTTTCTGGACGCGGGTCGGCATTTTTAATGTTTTCTTTGTCCTGTTCATGCCGGTTTTGCTGATCGCCCTCTCCTTTTTCAGGGCGGTTTTCCGCAACCGGGTCAGCAAAAATGTCAGAGCCGGATTGGTCACGTTCTGGATCCTCAATGTGGTTGGTTTTTTTGCACTTGCATCCGTTACCGTCGCAGAGTTCAGCCAGGAAGCCACCGCTAATCGTGAAACGGAACTGAATGTCCCTGCCGGCGATACCTTGTACCTTGAACTGGACGGCAGCAATGTTCCCGCCGGAGAAGGCTTCAGCGCAGGCCCGGTCTGGGTGGAAGCCGGGGATTTTCCACCGGCGCTCAACAGCCGACTGACCATCCTCCAGGCAGAAACCGGCAACCTTATCCTCAAACAGGAGACAAAATCAAGGGGGCGCGACCGCCAGGAGGCGATGCAAATGGCCGAAGAGTTGGCCGTTATTCATCAGTTGGATGGCAATAAGCTGATCCTGCCTTACAGGATCACGACCGCAAAAGGCCAGAAATGGCGGGTACCCGAAGCTTCCTTTACCTTATACGTTCCGGTTGGCAAATACCTGAAGATCGGCCCTGTCGCCAGCTCCAATGTTTACGATCTGTTTAAAGCTCCGGGTCAGGAAGATATCCGCGTATACCGCAATCCGGACCGCCTCTGGAAAATGGAAAAGGACGGCTTGCGCTGCATCACCTGCGATGAGGAAAAAAACCTGAGCGGGGAGTTTTCAGACCAGCAATTCGAGCGGATCGCTTTAAGCGGCAAGATGAAAATATTCATCGAGCGGGGAGAGGCGTATGAGGTTCGCCTGAGCGGCATGCCGCAATATACCGAACAGGTCAAAATGGAACAGAATAACGGACAACTCAACATCGCTACCGAACTTACCGGCAGTTCTTCCCCCGTCCGGCTCTATATTACCCTGCCCCGTTTGAAATCCGTCAGCCTGGATCATACCGATGATGTGCGCATCGACGGCTTTGATCAGGATGAGATGGAAATAACGGCCAACGGAAATTTTGAGTTGAAAACTGAAGTTTTCCTGCAAAAACTCTTGCTCAGCACAAGTGATAACAATAAAACGGACCTGAAAGGGGCTTACCAGAAACTCGAAGCTACCCTCGATGATCATTGCCAACTGAACGCCGAAAATACCCACGTTTCAGAAGCCAGGCTGGTTCTGAAAAAAGAATCGCGCGCCATTTTTGATTATTTGGAGAACGGACCGCAGGTGGAAAAGGATGAATCCAGCCAGGTTGTTATCAAGAATCAGTGAATGCCTGAAAGGGACGGCCCATAGAAGAAATCACCCGACTAAAAAAAATTTTAAAATCGTCCGCCGCGCCTTCGGGAATTCCCGGGGGCGTTTTTTTTTGATCTTCCCGGTCCTGTCAACCGGGTAATATACCGCGCGTCGGATAGTTTTGAACAAACTATCCATCCTGCGGCATTATCCTTCGCGCATTTAAGCTTTTCTTATGCACAAAACCTACCGGCGCGAAGTATAAAAAAAAGACCGGAGATGTTTAACCTCCAGCCTCAAGCGAGTTTTAGGCCGGCTCTACCCCCCGATGAGCCGGCCCGCACTCGCTGCTTTGGGAATCAATGATGCCCAAAGTTCTTGTATGCCTTCCCGTTTTGAGCTATTTCATAAAACGCCAAACGGCGCAATATGCGTTGTTGATGTCCGGAAACTGTTTGGTATGCAGGAACAACTAAAGGAAACCCTGCAAGGCAGGGTAAAGCGCAAGGCTGTTACTCAGAAGCTCTTTGAATTGGTAGATTGTTGCTCTTCGCTCAAATGAAGTTGCAAAATTGTGGCATTTTCTAAAACCGTGCAAACATTTTACCAAATATTTCCCGTGCTGTCAATCCGATCTGCCAAAATGTCGGATAAACGCCATATGGCATATCATTTGTTCAGGCAGAAATGCAAGTATAAATTCCTATTGATCATCTGTAAAATCTATCCGCCATGCAGAAAGGTAACATTTCTGTCCAAACAGAGAATATCTTTCCCATCATTAAAAAATTCCTCTATTCCGACCATGAAATATTTCTCCGCGAGCTCGTTTCCAATGCGGTAGACGCTACCACCAAACTGAAAACGCTGTCGTCCAAAGGAGAAGTTAAAGGGGAACTGGGCGACCTGACCATCGAGGTCGCTGTCGACAAAGAGCAAAAAACAATTACCATTCGCGATAAAGGCATCGGCATGACCGAAGAAGAGGTGAAAAAATACCTCAACCAGGTGGCCTTTTCCAGCGCTCAGGAGTTTCTGGACAAATACAAGGACGAAGCCAATATCATCGGCCATTTTGGCCTCGGGTTCTATTCGGCCTTTATGGTGGCCTCAAAAGTAGAGGTGATCACCAAATCTTACCGCGAAGACGCACCCGCCGTCGTCTGGATCTGTGAGGGCGACCCCTCCTACGCCATTGGAGAAAGCGATAAAACCAGCCGGGGCACCGATATCATCCTGCACATTAACGACGACAGCGCCGAATTCCTCGAAAACCTCCGCATCGAAAGCCTGCTCAAAAAATACTGCCGCTTTTTGCCGGTACCCATCCAGTTCGGAACCCGCAAGGAAACCGTCTACGAAGAAACGGAAGGCGAAGGCGACGACGCCAAAGGCAAAGAGGTGGAGGTGGTCAATTTCATCAACAATACCCACCCGATCTGGAAAAAGCAACCCGCCGAACTCACGGACGACGACTACAAGCAGTTTTACGAAGAACTCTACCCCTACAGCCAGCCGCCGATGTTCTGGATCCACCTGAACATCGACTATCCCTTCAACCTCACCGGCGTGTTGTATTTCCCCAAACTGGGCAACGCCTTCGAAGTGCAGCGCAACAAGATCCAGCTTTATTCCAACCAGGTTTATGTTACGGACGACGTAAAAGAGATCGTCCCCGAGTTTCTGACCCTTTTGCACGGCGTGATCGACTCGCCGGATATTCCGCTCAACGTCTCCAGGAGTTACCTCCAGAGCGATCAGAACGTCAAAAAAATCACCGGGTATATCACCCGGAAGGTGGCGGACCGCCTGCAGGAACTCTTTAAAAACAACCGCGAAGAATACGAATCCAAGTGGAACGACCTCGCCGTCTTTGTGAAATACGGCATGATCACCGATGAAAAATTCTTTGAAAAGGCCGAAAAGTTTGCCCTGCTGAAAAATACCGAAGGCGCCCATTTCACGATCGAGGAATACCGGGAGAAGATCAAACCGCTCCAGACCGACAAACACAGCCGCACCGTATTTATTTATACCAACAATCCCAAGGATCACGACAGCCTCATCAAAGCCTGCCGAAACAAGGGATACGACGTGCTGGTATTCGACACCGTGATCGACAACCATTTTATTCAGCAACTGGAATACAAAGAGGAAAAAGTTTCCTTCATCCGGGTCGATGCCGAAACCGTCGACCAGATCGTGCAGAAGGACGAACAAATGGAATCGGTCCTCAGCGAAAAAGACCAGGAAAAGGTCAAATCCATTTTTGAAAAAGTGGCAAAAGGCCCCGGAAACCAGGTTGTATTAAAGCCGCTTTCACCGGAAGACGCCCCGGTGACGATCACCCGCTCGGAATTCATGCGCCGCATGAAAGAAATGCAAAGCCTCCAGGGCGGCGCCGGATTCGACGGTTTCCCCGATTCGGTATCGGTTGTCGTCAATTCCAATCACCCGCTGATTGCCGCCAAATTGCTCAAGGCCAAAGGCGAAGAAGCCCGGGAAGAACTGGCTACCTACCTGTACCGGCTCGGTCTGTTGAACCACAACATGCTGAAAGGGGAGGAATTGACGGAGTTTATTCAGAAGACGATTGCGATGGTGAAATAACGCCTTCAACAGTGCGAGCGGCCCCCTGTTTCCGATCCGGTTGCGTCTGTCTTTTCCGGCAACCGGTCGGAAACAGGGTATCCGCCAAAGGCTGCATCCCGGTTTTCCTCTTGTTGAAAACACCAAAATGGGCAAAATGGCGTTATGCCGGCCCTATCCATTCAGGGCTACGATTCAGGATCAGCCTCGGGTATTTCCGCTGTTACGAAATACATGCCCACTTCCCCTTTCCCTTTGGTGCTGATCATGCCCCGGTACATGCATTTGAATTGGTTTTTTATCAGTTCGAAGGTGCTTTCCGAGATATTCACCTTGCCGGATTCGCTGCTGCTTTCCATGCGTTGCGCGGTATTGACCGTATCGCCCCAGATATCATAAGCGAATTTTTTGATGCCGACGATGCCTGCTACAACGGGTCCGGAATGCACCCCGATGCGGGCTTCGAAGAAGAACCGGCCGGCGGCTTCCCGGCTTCGCTTTCGCTCTTGCAGGAAAGCCTGCATGTCGAGCGCTGCACGGATTACCTTCGCGGCGTGATCCTTATTGGGAACCGGGAGACCGCCCGCAGCGAGGTAGGCGTCGCCGACGGTTTTTATCTTTTCAACGCCGTGTTTTTGCATGATCAGGTCGAAGGCCGAAAAACAGGCATTGATCTCGGAGACTAATGCTTCCGGGGTCTGCGTTTCAGACAATTGGGTAAAATCCTTGAAATCGGAGAATAGCACCGTCACCTCATCGATCAGTTTGGCATTCGCAGAGCCTTTCGCTTTCAATTCTTCGGCGACTTCGGCGGGCAGGATATTGAGGAGTAGCTCGTCGCTGCGCTTTTTGCCTTTTTTTATCTTGTTGCGCTGATAGAAAAATACGCCGGCGAACAGCATAACGGTCATAAACCCGCCCATAAACCCGTTTCTGATCAGTTTTTGTCGCCGCAGTTCCTGTTGGGCCAGCGCGTCTTTCTTTTCCTGTTCCGCTTTTGCGGCCGCCTCTTTTTTATCAAAATCGTATTGCATGCGGATCTGCACCATTTTTTTGGTATTCTCTTTATTGTAGATGCTGTCTTTGGTCAGGATGAACAGTTTATAATGATCAAAGGCGTTTTTCCAATTGCCGCTGGCGCTGTCGTACTGCACGATGTTTTTGTAATAATAATTCTGTTCGCTGATGCTTTCCAGTTCCTTGTTCAAGGATAATGCCTTGTCAAAAAATTGTTTCGAAGCACGCAGATTCCCAAGTTGTACATAGCAGGCCCCGATTTTGGAGTAGAGCCCTGCCAGTGAAGGCTTGTTTGCGGCCTCCCGGTATAATTCATCGGCCAGCAGGAAATTTTTCAGAGCTTCCTGATACGATTTCCGGGCTACCCAGCTATCGCCCATACCGGAATACGCAGCAGCCAGGCAGCTTGCGTTTCTGATCTTATTCCCTTTTTCAATAGCCGTTTGGTAGTATTTCATCGCCTCGGAATAGTCTCCCAAACGGGCATAACAACGCGCGATGTCACTGTATTTAAGCGATTCATTGATAAAATCGTTTACCTCGTTCATAGTTTTTATACCTTGTTCGTAAATTTTAATGGCCTCCCGGTAATTGCCCTGCTCCTCCAGGTTCAGGGCGATATCGCTGCTAAGCACCGTGAACCGGTATTTATCCCCCGTCTTTTCAAAAATTCTTAAAGCGGCATAGCTATGACTTAATGCTTCGGGATACATGCCCAGGTTTTCATAAACCCAGGTGAAAAGATTGTGTACGCCCCCCTGGCTGTTCAGGTCGCCGATTTTTTTATAGCCGTCCTGTGCCCGGGCCAGGTATTTCAACGCTTCGAAGTAATTGCCGCCGTCGGCATAGTCCTGGGCAATGAATATATTGAGCATGGCGACCTTATTTTGGCGGTTGAGTTTTTCCCAAATTTTCAGCGATTCAAAATGGTTTTGGAGCGCTTCGGCAAACTGGCCGTTTTGCCAGTGATTTCGTCCGATTACTTCTTTGGCGTAGGCTATCCCTTTCTCCCATTGGATTTTCTCTGCCAGGGCCAGGGCCTGGCCCGAATACTTTTTACTCTCCTCCATGTCTATCTGGTTGTAAGCCGATGCCAGCAAGTAGAATAACCTGACTTTGACGGTATCCGGAGAGGCCTTAAGCAATTCCGTTTTCAGGGAGTCAATCAGGGCCAAACCCTGTTTTTGTGCGCTTAGTACGGCGATATTGGCCAGTAGCAGCAGGATAAAGCAGATTTGCGCCTTCGCATTTCTCATCATGATCGGCAGTAGGTTGGTGCAGGGCAAAATTGTCCCGGAGCGGGTTTTACAGACAAATATATTGCTTCAGGGCGAATTGCGCATGGGCAGAGGGAGGGAAGGGTTATACTGGTTTGCCCCCCCTTATTTAAGGTCTCCCTGTAAAAGCTCAATTTGTTGGATACCAACAAATTGAGCTTTTACAGGGAGACCCAAGGTAGCGAGGAATGAGCACCTTTATGGTGCTCAAACCGAAAAAAATGTCGGACCCTTTCCATAATTTTTCTAACCGCATCAGTTAAATACCGCGCGATTGCAGTTGCTCTCGCTTCTTAAATGCTTTTTCAATTACATTAAATCTTGCTTTACGCGGATCAGGTTTACTTAGCGCTTTTCCATCCAGATCAATATCAAGAATCTCTTCTTTTTGCGTATGGTAAAGCGGCCAGTTCGGCACGCCTTTGCCATTTGGATTACCCGTCTTCGCGAAGTTAGTCCAATACGTATTCATAATTCTTGCCAGTTCTTTTTCTGCTGGCGTTGCCTCAGCAGGTGCGCCCCACCGTGCATTGAGTGTGTTGAACACGAAAGAAATATCGGAGCCATGACCTGCACCATAACGTGCTCTTTCTCTTGCCGCGGCAGGAACATAACCGAATTGAAAGATATAGGCCGGTTCATGTTTAGCGACAAACGCTCGTGCTGTCATTCGTGCAGGCTCGCCCCATACCCAATCCGTATTAAACTTAGTTTGTATCTCTGCGAATTCTTTATTGCCATCCGGATCATAAGCAGCCTTCGCTTCTGCCTCTTGCTCACCAAATAATGCAAACAGGGCTTCCTTAGAAGTGGCATTGCTCACAAAGGCGCCACCTATTTCTGCACTGCAATTCCCGATCATAAGCGGAACCCTTTCAAACCTTCCCGACTTGTAAACACTTTCTGCGGTTTCAACTACCAACTTACCATCGAGAATCGGGCCCGAATAAATGCGAGCTCCCGTGCTATCGCTTTCCTGCCCACCATCTACAATTTTTTCTGCACTTAGGGAACGAAGTTTTGCGAGTGCATCCTCATCGGTGCTTGTAATCTTATGTTTGCGCGCAAAGTTTACTCCAATCGTTTCCGCAGAAACAGTATATAAAGGATCAGCGTTCTCTTTATTTATCGGTCGGCCGGTAAGCACGCCATCACGACCACCACTCGAGTGACCAATTGCTTTATGGAAGAGCCCTTTTGCTGCCCGTATAGTTAATAATGAGTGAACTGAAACACCACCAGCAGAAAAACCGAAGATGGTCACGTTATTTGGATCACCTCCAAAGGTAGCAATGTTTTCTTTTACCCACTTGAGCGCTGCAATCTGATCCATAAAAGCATAACTACCTTTGAATTCTTCCGGATGTTCTTTACTCAATGCCGGGAACGCAAAATGACCGAGACGGCCAAGCCTGTAATTAATCGTGACTAGAATGACACCCTGTTTGACAAATGCAGTTCCGGCCGAGCCGGGGCCAGAGCCGCTGCCTCCAACGAAGGCGCCACCATGAATCCAAAACATGACGGGCAATTTTGATTTCTTAGTAACTGTAGCCGATGTCCACACATTTAGAAAAAGGCAATCTTCAGATTGTTTTGCCGTAGAACCGGGCCACGCTCTTTGCGGACAGTCCGCACAATCTTTGGTTGCATCAAGCACGTCTTTCCACGGTGTTACCGGTTGCGGTGGGCGCCAACGATTTTCGCCAACAGGCGGTGCGGCATAAGGAATGCCTTTGAAGTAAGAAACATCGCCCTCGGTTACGCCACTTACTTTTCCGGATGCCGTTTGAACAACCGGGCTATTCGATTGGGCACTGCTTATGTATGCAACCAGTGATAACAAAATTACTGCAGCTATATTTTTCATTTTAATCATTAAGCTTTTAATGGTTGATAGTATGGGTGTCTCGTACACTGCTGAAAGTGAAGTCTAACAAAAACCAATACTGAGATAATAGTCTTCATAAATTTATTGTTTGATGGGCTCCTTATGTTGTAAATTCTTTTCAAAAAACTCATTGAGCTTGTTCATCGCCTCTGTTACATATTCAGGGATATAGTACGTTTGAATGTGTGTTGCACCCGGAATGAGAAATAATTCTTTGTCCTTTGTTCCTGTAGCAAGATTGAATGCCAGGTCGGTCATGTAATACGTATCGGCTTTACTTCCCGCAATCATCAACAACGGCTGATTAATTAAATCCATGTTGGCGGCTGCATCAAACTCCATTAAGTCAAGTAAACTACTTGTCGTGTATTTGAATGTTGAATTTGGATGCGCATGCGTTCTGTTGTAGTAATAATGACCTTCACGATATAAATCAAATGGCATCTTTTCTGCCATTTCATCGGTGACCGTGGCACTGGCAGTGTAAAGCACTTCACCTTTTGAAGCTTCCAGCGCTCTGGCTTCGGTGGCTTGCATTAACCGATCTTGAATGGTTGCCACAGCGGAATTCATAAATCCATTGCGCCTGACCACACCTGAATTAAACATGCTAAGCGTAGCCACAACTTTAAAACGTTTGTCGGTTTGTGCGGCTTTCAATGCATAGCCGCCACCACCACAAATTCCTAAAAGCCCCAAATGATTAGCATCTACCCCTTTATATTGCGTGATGTAATCGGCCATGCCGCGAATGTCTTCGATGCGAAAAGCAGGCTTGTCCATATTGCGAGGTTGTCCACCGCTGGCTCCCTGATAAGAAGCATCCGCAACAATAGCGATGTAACCCAATTCCGCTAAATGTTGTGCATACAAACCGGCCACTTGTTCTTTCACGCCACCATTTGGATGCGCCACTACCACTGCCGGATAATGTTTTGAAGGACCATAGTTAGCTGGCGTATAAACATTGGCAGCAATGTCAATGCCGTTGAGTTTATACGATACCGGATGAATGTTTACCTGACCCGCCACATTTTTTATAATGGCATTCTCATACACCAAACCGAATGGATTGGCTTGTTTGGTTTGTGCTGACGCGAGGATGCTTGCTGACATACTCAATACAATTAAGAAATGTTTTTTGCTTTCACTCTTCATATTCTATTCACTTTTACAGTTGATTTATTTATCCAAACCCTTTTCTTGAAGCCACTTCGACATCAGATCAGCTATTTGGATGTTATTCAAGTCAGAGAATGGAAAGTGTGTGTTCCCTTTGATTCCGGTTTCGGGCAAATGAACAACAGTTACATCTCCTCCGCCAGCATTCAATGCATCGCGCCATTTTCTGGCCATCTCCAATCGCGCGCGCCAGCCATCAATGCCGGGATTGGGATCGGGATTTGCCGGAATATTATCTCCGTAATAAATGATGATTGGAATTTTTGTGAGCTTTAAAAAGTCTTCTTTAGAAACTCCAGCTGCTACCAATGGGCCTGCAGAGCTTTCAATTGGCTGTGGCACTTTACCTTCGGGGAATACAAAGCCTGAACCCGGCTCATAGCTCACAATTGCGCGAACATTTGGATTCTTAATAGCCGTAAGCCAACCCATGCCACCCGAATGTGAATGCGTAACTAAAATAGTTGGGCCAAGTTTGGTGGCTAAAGCCGACACCGCTTCAACATTTACATTGATGTCGATAGGCCCTACGTTCGGAACCATCGAACGAAAGTATTGATTGAGCGCTTCCGGGTCTTTTGAAAATTGAACACCAGGAAAATAATTCGGCCATACGCCAACCCGAAATGTACCGAACCACATTTGCTCATCCGGTGTGGGTGAGATTGTGGCCTCTGCAGTACTTCGTCCTGCATTGCCGCGTCTAGGCTGATCTATCAGGTAAACACTATAGTTTCTTCTTAAAAAAATGTTTTGAAATCCTTCGCGGCCATCGGGTGTTGTTTCCCATGTTTTTGAAAATTGACCGATGCCATGCCAGAATACAAGTGGCAATTTTTTAGGCTTTTTAGGAATTTGATAAAATACGTAGGCATGATCTCCACGAAAGGTTTGGCCTTCTGGTGTGCGTTTGACTGGATCGAACGTACCCTGATTCGTAATCACGGTGCCACCAACCGTAAAACTACCTTGATCTTGGATGACGATTGGCTTTTTCTGTCCGTAAGTTTGTGTAACCGTCATGATCAAAATTGCAATGGCGATTATTTTTATATGATTCATTTCTTTGTGCATTTATACCTAAAAAAAAATATCAAAATTATTTCTTGTACACTTCGTCAGTCACTTCTTCTAACCATATCGTTTCACCCAGATGCCTGTTGGTTACCGCCACCTGAACGAAATGCTTATTCGAACTTGCACCATGCCAATGCGGAACATTGGGTGGACATTTAATCACATCACCTTTGTTGAGTATTTTTTTTGATTGCCCTTTCTCCTGGTAGTACCCAACTCCATCAATCACCAGCAATATCTGTCCGCCCGGATGAAGATGCCACCTGGTGCGTGCTCCAGGTTCGAACGTTACATTGCCAACTGTAGTGGGATTTACACTATCAGCCGGCATTAACATCTTCAGATAAACTGTTCCTGTAAAATTGGAACTGGTAATTTTTTCACCTTGTGGAAAAATTAAACCCTTACTACTTTCTTTCTCTGCATCTACTTTCTGCTGAACGCAACTGCTAATTGAAAGAATTAGTAACATGCACCTTGTAATTCCTGTAACAATATTCTTAATCATGCTCATCGTTTACCTGATTTACTTTTGCCGACCTTTTAAAACATCAGTCAACACTGATTTTGCTGCTTCTGCTTTCTCCTTGCCAATGGCTGGTTCAATCACTTGTACAAAATGTTTCAATTGTTGTGGTGTAAAGCCAACATGTAGGCTGATGGATAAGTGACTGCGCAGCATGGGTTCAACGCCACCTGCTGAACTCAAAACTGAAATGGTGACCAGTTCTCTTTGTGCGTAAGTTAGTACATCGCGTTCAAAAATATCGGCAAACAGATGCTCTTTCAGAAAAGTATCTATTACCGGAGCAAAGGCTCCATATCCCGTTAAGGGGCCATCTTGTGGCGCACCGGTTAGTTCGCCCAGAATTTTCTTACCGCGTTCATATTTGCTGCCCGCGTTGCTAATCGGTGATGGTTCATTTCCAATCTCATCGATAATGCCTTTGGCTTTTCTTTCATCAAGCACAGTCATGAATGTTTGCAGTCCGCGGATACTTCTGGGAAATCCGCAATAGGCGTATGCATGCACAATGGCTTCCTTAATTTCATTGATGGTGAGTCCGGCATCTAATCCGGTATTCAGCGCAAGAGTTAAACTCTTCAGATCGCCATTCGCTGTATAGGCAACAATCGAAACCAACCCTTGTTGCTGTGCCGTTAAGTTTTCGGATTCATTGGCTTGTGCAACTGATTTCCCGGTAAAAAAATTGCTGAGCATCAGGATTGCGATTATAGAATTTGCAGTTAACTTCATGGCTGATTGTTTTTTGGCTATTGCGCTACAAAGATGTAGTTGCTATCTTAATGGTGACGTATATAGATTACTGCTTTACCTACCAATTTCACTGATTGCGGCCAGCCAGTATCGAAATGAAGCTGGGAAAACCTAATTTTGAATAGAAATTAAAGCCACTATGGAAGAGATTTTGAAATTTGATACAATCGGTCAGTATAGCGCCTTTAACAGAAATGAAACGCTACACCCGCTTGTGAGCGTTGTTGATCTTTCAAAGGCCGCTCCACGACAAATGAAGCGTATGAGTTATGGGTTTTACGTGGTCTTCTTAAAAGAGATTAAATGTGGCGATCTGAAATACGGCATTAGCAATTACGACTACGAGGAAGGCACGCTCGTCTTTTTAGCTCCCGGTCAGGTAATCGGCTCCCAAGGCGATGAATATTATCAACCACAAGGTCTTGCATTGGTGTTTCATGCTGATTTTATTCGTGGCACTTCGCTGGGTCGCCACATGAACGAATACTCATTTTTTTCCTATACCACCAATGAAGCGCTGCACTTGTCCGAGCGTGAGCGGCAAATAATCATGGATTGTTTCGGTAAAATTAAGTATGAATTGGAACATGCAGTGGACAAACACAGCAAGACCTTGATAGCTACTAACATTGAACTGCTGCTTAACTATTGTGTTCGATTTTATGATCGGCAATTCATCACCCGCGACAATGCGAACAAAGGAATTCTGGAACGATTCGAAACATTATTGAATGATTTCTTCGCATCTGACAAACCAGACGAAGTTGGATTACCTTCAGTTGCCTACTGTGCTAATGAACTCAATCTATCAGCCAACTACTTTGGTGACCTGATAAAAAAGGAAACCGGAAAATCAGCAAGCGAATACATTCACCTGAAATTGATTGATGTGGCGAAAGAAAGGATTTTTGATGCGAATAAATCCCTTAGTGAAATTGCTTACGAGTTGGGATTCAGGTATCCGCAACATTTCTCGCGAGTATTTAAGCAACACGTTGGAATGAGTCCTCAGGAGTATAGAAGTTCCAGTAACCTGAATTAAAATCTATCATGTATCATTTAGCCTTTTCTGTGGCACATATACCAAAGCCGCACAAAGCAACGCGCGGACAAAAATAAAACGTTTGACATCTGACAAAGGAGGAAGAAGGGCACAGTTAAATGGACACTCCTAAATCCTCCAACTTTCGCATACCGAATCCTCTCATCCTTGCCGTGGCCCTACCATCTGATGTATTACAAATGCTCAAAAAGCATATCCATCTTCAAAGTTTTTTGAACCAAACTTCCGGCGTGTTCATTTTGAACTAACCCAAAAGTAGTGATCAACGTCAGGAAAACGGATTTTCGGGTGGCCGTGGCCGTTTTGAAAACGCCGATTTTCCGCCGCAGTTCTTCGGCATAAGCTTTATCAATAACAAAAGGATTGATGGAAAATTTCATCTCGCAAAGGTTGATGGCATGGTCGCGGCGGTCTATGACCAGGTCAATCTGGGCTTGTGAAACACCGTCCGAACCTCGCCATGCACTTGAACTGATCTGGACGCCGCTGATCCCCAGGGCTTTTTTGATTTGCAAAAGGTGCGCAAGGCATACCTGCTCAAAAGCATAACCACTCCAGGCCCTGACTTCTGGGTTGTCGAGCCTGTCCAGCCACGAATTTCGGTCTGCGGGATCAGCATTCCGGATAAACTTGAGGTAAAACATGGAATAAAAGTCTGACACTTGGTAAAAGCTGTCCCGAATGGTATTCCCAAAAGCCTTATACCGTCGGATAAAGCCGCTGACCTCCAATTCCTGTAGTAAACGGGTAAGCCCGCCGCCGTTAGAAATGAGGGTTCTTTGGATAAGCTCTTCCCGGGTCATGCCTTTGGCTCTCTCCGCCAGGGCTTCTATTATGGCGACGTGTTTGTCTGCTTTTTTAAACAAGGAGGCGTATAAGTTATCAAATTCTGTGCGCAGCATGCCGTTTTTTGTAAAACAAAGCCGATCGATATTTTGTGCAGCGGTAAAACCCTTGTCAACCTGTTCGAGGTAAAAAGGAATACCGCCCGTTACCATATAGATCTGTATAATCTGATACCGGTCAAAAGCGGCTCCACGAGACAAGAAAAAAGCTTCGCACTCAGCAAGTGTGAAAGGCTCAATGACCAGTCGATGCGTCACGCGATTATGCAACCCACCCCGATGATTAATGAGATTGTTGATCATCCAGGAAGCTGCTGATCCGCAGGTAATTAACAATAAATTCGGTTGTGAACTGCCCCAACTGTTCCAGAAATATTCAAGTGCAGGGATAAATCCTGATTTCGGCGCATCGAGCCAGGGAAGTTCATCCAGAAAGATGATTTTTTTTCCTTCGGGTTCCGCTTCAAGGGCGGCAATAAGCTGCTGAAATGCCTCGAACCAGTCATTGGCAGGAGTAAACCCTTCGGCTGCAGGTATTTGCCGGACCAACGACGTATGAAAATTGGTCAATTGTTGGCGGGTACTCACGTTGGCTGTCCCAGTCAAATAGAAACTGAAATACTTTCCGAAAACTTGTTTTACCAAATAGGTTTTACCGACCCGTCTCCTCCCGTAAATGGCTACAAATGCCGGTTTAGAGGTCTCCTTAAGGCCGTTAAGAAGGGCCTTTTCTTCCGTTCTGCCAATCAAAATTTCCATAACCAGGTAATATTTTTGGCTTCAAATGTACGAAAAAAGGATTTAAAGCCAAAATTATTAATTTAATTGGCTGCATCATATGTTCGGAGACACGCTGCGTTGGGTCTTGGATTTTGCCACCCCAAGCTTGCTCACACGCTTTTGGTCCAATTCACCCTGCCTCCGGTGACCTGAGAATTTTCTTTCAAAAGTCTGCCAGTTCGTAGTTCGCATTTCGTTCGATTTGTTTTTCGGGGTCAGGCAATCAAGGCCGCCGGCCCCACACCTCCCGCCTCCACACCCGCCACGCAATCCCCTCATACGGAAATGCAATGCCCGCTTCGAACAAACAAGCTGCCCTGCGTCGATCCAGATGAATCAGGTCGGAATAAGCAGAAGGCCCCGGAAAGAGGATCAGCGAATCCGGCCAGGTGACGCCGCCGTCAGGGCTGGAGCGCACCGTCAGATTGGCGCGGGTAAACTTGTGCGCAGGATTGGAAAAAAGCAAACCCTGCCCCTCCCAATAGTGAAGACTGCCCTGACAAATGGGCTCCGGCAGGTTTTTATCCACATGTTGCCCTTTCCAGGTCAGGCCGCCGTCGTCGCTCCAGGCAACCTGCCGGTGTCGGACCTTCCGGTCAAAATTCCGCATATTGATCACCAGCCGCCCATCCGGCAGTTCGGCAACTTCGCATTCATTGACCTTTTCCTCCGGAACACTGCCACCGATCTGCCAGGTTTGGCCGCCGTCGTCAGAAAAGATGACATGTGAAAAATAGCGTTTGGTCCCCTGCTCCATGTGATCGCACCCCACCACCAGCCGGCCTTCGTGCGGACCCTGCCGGAGTTGGATGCCCGACCCCGGCCCTGTGGCGTACCAGGTCCAGTTGGGCAATTTGACCGATGAGGTGATCTCCTCCGGCGCCGACCAGGTCAGGCCGTGGTCGTCCGACCAGGTGGAGAATATCCGACGGCCGCCTTTCGATTTTTCCGCCTGGATATCCTGCGGGTCGTCTTCTCCAAGGTTTTGGCAAAACAGTAGGATGATCCGGCCTGTATTCGCGTCTACCAGCGGCACAGGGTTGCCCAGGGTGTTTTTGCCGTCGTCATGGATCAATTGGATGTCGCTCCAGGTCCGCCCGTTGTCGCTGCTCCTGCGCAGAAGCAGATCGATGTCGCCGCGGTCGCCGAAACAGACCTCCCGCCGGCCCTCGGCGAATGCCAGCAGATCGCCGTTGAGGGCCCGCACTACGGCGGGTATGCGAAAACAGAGATACCCCAGCTCTCCATGCCGGTAAACCCACTGGAGCGCAGGCGGCTCGCTGATCCGGCCGGAAACCCGGAAATCATGGATCTTCATCACATTGAACCAGGGTCTGAACCCGACGCTGCCACTCAACGGGTGGACCATAGGGTGGGTAGACAGGCGTGCGACCTCCCGGTTGTCGACAGCAATCGTAATCAGGGTATCCACGCGGGTAGCGGTGAACAAAAACGGTTTGCCTGGCGTGATGAAATCCTTTGCCTTTGCGAAGCGCCTCAATTTTCCTTCTGCTTTGGAAAAGAAGAAAAAATGGCCGTACCCGCCTTCCTTATCCGCTTTGCAGTCGAAACCAAAATGGTTGTCAAACAACATGAACAACGCGGTAGTGGAATCCAGGCGTTCCAGCGTCAGCCTGGCTTCGACCTTGAAATCGCCTTCCTCCAACCAGACCGACGAATATAGTTCGTTGTAGATCCCTGTGTTTTGCAGGGCGCCCTCCACCGCCTGCCAGGGTTGGTTGTGTTCGATTGCCCTGACCAGTTTTCCCGATTTCACAATGTCCGCAAGGGTCGGTTTGGTCCCGCACCCGGTAATGGTGGCCAGGATCAGGAAACCAGGAATGGTCTGTAAGAAGGCGGTTAAAATATAATTCATAATGGATTGTGAAAGTATTGTCTGAACCGCAAAAGAAACAAAAGAATTCACCTTCGGTAAATTTTTTCATTAAGCCTTTTCCCGCCAACAGGATCCGGCGGTGAACCAGTCCCTTCCCCAACCGTTTTTAATAGACTTGGCGCCCTGTCGCAACAAGCCTATTATACCGCTCAATCTAAATGATCATGGCTGAAGACCTTTTTTCTAAAAAAGCGCTCCCTCTCTCCGCTTTCGTGCTGAGTCTGGCCGACTCCGTCCGCCGTAGGCGACTTCGTCGTCCGGAGGCCGACTCCGTCAGCAGTAGGCGACTTCGTCGTCCGAGGGCCGGAGCATCTCCCGATCACCCAATCCCCTTCTCTCCCAGTCTCCTGATCATCCGCTCTCCCTCCTCCCGGTCTTTTGCCAAAAAAACAAAATATCCATTAGTATATTATCTCCTTTTATGTCTTTTGCCGGCCACCGGCTTTGCCCAGACCTGGGCCTGGTTCCAGACCGGAGGGGGGACGGGGGCCGACGGCGCCTCCGCATTAACCGCAGCGGCAGAAAACGGCTGGTACGCCGGCGGTCAGTTTGAAGGCAGCAGCGTCTGGGCCGGCACAACCCTGACGAGCGCCGGCGGGAAAGATGTGTTCCTGGGAAGATTGCGTGAATCGGGCGACTGGCAGTGGACCCGCAGATTAGGGGGGCAGTTTGACGATGACCTTACAACCCTGGCTGCGGATTCAGCCGGTTATTTTTATGCGCTCGGATCCTTCAAAGTTTCCCTCATTTTGGGCCCGGATACCCTGAAAGCCACCTTGAACAGCAAGGCCCTGTATCTGGCCAAATTTGATCCCGAAGGGCAAGTCCTCTGGGCCAGGGCGATCCAGGGCAGTATGCTCATCAACGCCGGCGACCTTGCCCTAACGGAAGCGGGGCATGTTGTTGCGGCGGGGTCCTTCAGGGGTATTCTCCGCGCTGAAACCGCCGAGTTGCAGAACAATGCCGTATCGTCGGCCTTTGCAGCCTGTTTTGATGCCAGCGGAAATCTGTTGTGGATGAAAGCCTTCGGCGACAAAGCGACAACAGCCGGATTGGGTTTATCAACGGCGCCAAACGGTGATTTTTTTCTCAGCGGCATTTACACCGACACCCTCGACCTGGATACTATCCGGCTATATGCCAACACCTTCGACCAGGATATTTTTGTAAGCCGGCTGAACGAGGCCGGAGCGGTCCTCTGGGCCCGGCGGGCAGGTGGGGTGCACGACCAGTTTCATACGGCCCTTGAATCCGGGCCGGACAGCAGCCTCTACCTCACCGGCTATTTCTCCGGGGTCATCAGCCTGAGCGACGAGATCTCCATTTCATCGGCCAACGGACTGCCGGATCATTTTTTACTGAAATACGATTTTGGCGGAACGCCGGTCTGGGCGAGGGCATTTGGCGGTCCGTTGCCGGATCAGGCCGAGGCCCTGGCTGTCGGGGCTTCAGGGCCGGTTGTGGCGGGTTTTTACCAGGGCGCAGCTTCCTGGGACGGGTGGAACCTCCCTGCCTCGGGAACCTTTTCAGGTGTGGTAGCCGCATTTACAAACGAAGGGCAAACCCGGTGGGCTTACCCTTTGCCGGGAACAGCGTCCGTGTTTGTCAACAGCCTCAGTTTCGCTCATGGCGACCTGCTGGCCATTGCGGGCAGCTTTGCCGGTCAGGCTCAGGCAGACGGTTCGGTATTCACCACCAACGGCGGTTTTGACTGGTTGGCAGGCCGCCTTTCATCCGGCCTGACCGCCGCCATAAACCAGGTGAACAACCCGGAGGCAATCCGTCTTTACCCCAACCCGGCCACAGACCTGGTGCGGATAGACCATCCGGACACACCGGTCAGGGCTGTTTTTATTTATGGGATGAACGGCCAGTTGTTGCGTTCTGAAACCGGCCCGCTGGATTCCTTTCAGGTTGCCGGGCTTTTGCCGGGTATTTACCTCATCCGGCTGCAACATGAAAACGGTTTGTTTTCTATTCATAAGTTAGTCGTAACGATGTAAGTTCAGATCCTCGATCAATCCGATCAGTTTTTCAGCGTAGTGCGGGTCGGTGGCATAACCGGCCCTTTTCAGGCCGTAAGCCCAGCCTTTGTAGTCGCTTTTTTTGAGTTTGTATAGTTTTTTGTACCGGCCGCCCTGCAGCAATTGGCTGTGGGCCCGGTAACTATCTTCCGGCGACTTGTATATCCTGAAAAAATCTTTGTGCGAGTCGTCGGTAAAATTGCTGCAATGGCCTTTTTTGCAGGACCTCGAAAAGCATTTGATCCCAAAATGGTTGTTGTTTTTGGAGGCGAGGGAGCTTTCACCGACGTTACTTTCAAGCAGCCCCTGGGCCAGGGTTACACTCGCGGGGATACCGTGTTTATCCATTTCGGTCTGCGCGGCCGCAGCATATTCTTTTACATAGGCCAATTGTTTTTTCCTTTTGACCTCTTTGTCCCTGGCGGTATCTTTTTTCTTTGCCAGGTTGGAAAAAGTGTTGGCAGGATTGTCATTTTTCCGCACGGCAGTCAGTTTCCTGGCGGCAGGTTTTGTACCGGAACCCAGGAGGGATGTGTTCATCGGTATGGCGCCTTCTCCGTCCCAATAAGCGGTTGCCGCATCGGCCAGGTTGGGTTGACCGGACAGGTTCAGGCTCATTTTGACATTTTCATTCTGATACAGGTAAATACCGATGCAGGCCAGGATGAGTTTTGTCCGGTGTTGCCGGATGAACTTGAAAGCCCTGGCCAGATCCAGTTGCAGAACGAGTTCATTTTTTACTTGTCGGGTAACTTTTGGCTCCATGATTTAATATTTTGTTGCATTCAACTACAAATTAAAACAACCTGTTTTAAAAATCCAAACAAAAAGTTTAATTTTTTTTAAAAATCTTCCGAAATCCCGGAATCGGGCGAATCGATAGCGGTGGGAAAAAGATGGGTAAAACGGTTAAAAACAACTGTTTGTCAAAAACCAGTTGAATAATTACAACCTTGGACCTATTTTTGCAGTCCATTAACCATTAAAGGAGCAAGATGAGGAAAATACTGATGATGTTAACCCTGGTTGTTTTGACGGGCAGCACATACCTGTACAGCCAGAAATACGGCCACTGCAACCTGGGCAGCCTGATTGCCCAGATGCCCGAAACCAAATCGGCAGACAGTGAACTGGAGACTTTTCAAAAACAACTGGTGGCCAAAGGGGAAGAAATGGCAACCAAATTCCAGGCAAATTATACCGCTTTTGTCACGGAGGCTCAGGAAGGGAACCTGACGCCCAAACAACAACAGGAACGTCAGACCGCCTTGCAGACGGAACAGCAGGCCATCCTGAGTTACGAACAAGAGATCACCCAAAAGGTCAACGAAAAGCGGGAAGAATTGCTCAAGCCGCTCTTTGACAAAGCGACCGAGGCCATCAAAGCCGTTGCCAAAGAAAACGGCTACGTCATGATCTTTGATACCAGTGTTTTCAATGCTGTTTTATTCGCAACGGATGCCGACGATGTGATGCCGCTGGTGAAAGCGAAGCTGGGGTTGAAGTAAAGTTGGCAGTCTTCAGTTGGCAGTCTTCAGTTCGCCAGTCAGTGTGGAATAAAAGAAACGTCAATCGATCCATAAACGGATCAAATACTGCCAACTGAAGACTGAAGACTGCCAACTTACCTCTACAGCGTCCAAACCTTGCCCCCGCTCAATTGCTGCAGGTCGCCGCAACCGATGAACTCTCCGGGAATCGGATCGTATGCCAGAACATTTTTACCGACCTCTTCGCTGGAAAAATAGCCGGCAAATACCATCTGTTTGAATAGAAGGAATGCCGGGTTTCGGGCCATTGCTTCTTCCGGAGAGGTGGGCGGCGGTAATTTTTCATTTTCTTCCACCTTAGCCTTGGCGGCCTGGTCGATGGTCGTCAGCAACGCCAGTTGTTCTTCCGGCGTGCAGGCGGCGAAGTTTTTGGAATGCGCCGTCATAGCAGCCGTATTGACCTCGGTCAGGGCTTCTTTGAGTTTTGCCTGTTCCTCCGGTTTCAGACAATCCTTGGCGACGAGGTCGATGTACCGGTCGACAAAAACATCCAGGGCGCCCGGCGTGTCCGTTTTTGGCAGAATGGTTTCGGCCATGGCGCCTATTTGTTCGGCTTCTTCAGCGGAGAAATAGGAGGGCAACCAGTCGGGCGCTTTGTCCACTTTGCAGCCCTGCATCAAAGCGGCGATGAGGGAATGGGAGACGGCCAGTCCGCTCAACAGGGCCGTTCTTTTTATAGCTTCTCTGCGTTCCATTTTTTTGCTTTTACAGGTTCATTTTTTTCATTTCTGAAACGGCATAGTCGGCTGCTCTCGCAGTCAGGGCCATGTACGTTAAAGAAGGATTCACACAGGATGCCGAAGTCATGCAGCTTCCGTCCGTCACAAAGACGTTGGGGGCATCCCAAACCTGGTTCCATTTATTGAGTACGCTTGTTTTGGGGCTTTTGCCCATTCGTGCGGTACCCATTTCGTGGATTGCCAGGCCGGGCCAGGAGCCTGCGTCGAAGGTTTCGATCTTGGTGAAACCGCCGGCTTCCAGCATTTCGGCTGCATCGTTGATCATATCGGCGCGCATATTCTTCTCATTTTCCTTGAATTCGCAGTCGATGGTCAACGTCGGCAATCCCCATTTGTCGGTCTTTTCGGTGTTGAGGGTTACCTTGTTTTCATGGTACGGCAAACATTCGGCAAAAGCGCCGAGCCCCATACGCCAGGGGCCGGGTTGGATGAGTTGCGATTTCAGGTCGGCGCCCAGCGTCATTTCCAGTTCGGCGATACCGCGCACCCAGTTTTCACGGCTTGCGCTGCCCTGATAACCGAACCCCCGGACATATTCTTTGCGTTCGCTGGATTTGTCAATATTCCGGAACCGGGGCACATAAATGCCATTGGGCCGCCTGCCTTTGTAATATTTGTCGCCGAAACCGGTATGGATGCCGTTGGCGCCGCAGCGGAAGTGATGGTCCATCAGGTTATGGCCCAATTCTCCGCTGGAGCTGCCCAACCCATCGGGGAATGCATCGGATTTGGTATTCAATAAGATGGAAGTGGAGCCGAGGGTAGAAGCGCAGAGGAAGATGATACGGCCGAAAAATTCATGTTGTTCCATCGTTTCCCCATCGATGACCCGTACGCCGGTGGCTTTTTTGGTAGCCGGGTCGTAGATCAGCGAGTGAACAATGGAATGGGGCCGCAAGGTCATATTTCCGGTGGCTTCGGCAACGGGCAGGGTAGCGCCGTTGGAGCTGAAATAGGCGCCATAGGGGCATCCTCTGATGCAGCGGTTGCGGTACAGGCATTTACCCCGCTGGCCATGGATAGCGGGATCGACGGCGGTCAGGTGGGCGGCCCGTCCGATGGTCATCACCCTGCCGCCGAAGTTGCCGGCAATGCTTTCCCTGAGGTGTTGTTCGACACAATTCATTTCCATGGGCGGCAAAAACTGGCCGTCCGGCAATTGCGCCAGGCCTTCTTTTTGCCCTGTGATGCCGGCAAAACGCTCGGCGTAATCGTACCAGGGGGCCAGGTCGTCGTAACGAATGGGCCAGTCGATGCCATGGCCGTCTTTGGCATTGGCTTCAAAATCCATTTGGCTCCAGCGGTACGACTGTTTACCCCACATGATAGACCGGCCGCCTACGTGATAACCCCGGATCCAGTCGAACCGTTTGGTTTCCGTATAGGGGTTGTCAATGTCGTTGACCCACCAGTGTTTGGTGCTTTCCCGCATGGTGTATCCGGTGCGGTTCTGGATCTGGTAACTTTCCAGTTCTTTTGCCGGCATCTGGTCGCGGTATTGAAAATCCCACGGGTCCATGTTGGCGGTCGGATAGTCCAGCACGTGTTTGACGTCGCGCCCGCGTTCGAGGACCAATGTCTTCAGTCCCTTTTCGCAGAGCTCCTTGGCGGCCCAGCCGCCGCTGATGCCGGTACCTACAACGATTGCATCGTAAGTGACTTCGGCTTCACCTTGTGAGTTGAAATACATAGATGTCGCTTATGTTAAGTTTAAAGTTGTTGAGGGTTTGGGGCTCCGCCCGCCGAAGCTTCAGCGTAGGAGGGGTGTTTAGTTGGTTTGGGGCTCCGCCCGCCGAAGCTTCAGCGTAGGAGGGTTGTTTATTTAGTTTGGAGTTGTTTGGAGTTGTTTGGAGTAGTTTGGGCATTAACGGACCATTCCTCCAAATGAGTTCTACCGGCCAACCATCCCAAACCATCTTAAACCAAGCATTCAAGGCGCCAACACTCGCCGGATGTCCCGGATGAGCAGTTCCTCCGCCCGGAAGATAATCAATTCCACCCGTTTGTTTTGGGCGCGGCCTTCGGGGGTTTCGTTTGAAGTGCGGGGTTCGTATTGACTTTTGCCGGCAGCCATCACCCGGTTGGGGCCAAGGTCAAAATCATCCGTCAGGATTTTGGTCACGGTTCCGGCGCGTAAAATACTGTAATCCCAGCTGTCCAGGCTATTGCGCGGGACCGGCTGGTTGTCGGTATGACCGACGACACTGAGGGAAAGCTCAGGATTGCTGTTTACCACAGCGGCTATTTTTTCCAGGGCTTTGACACCGCTGTTTTCAACCCTGGAGGTGCTGCCGGGTTTAAAAAGCAGTTTTTCCGTAAAGACCACGGTAATCCTGCCGTTTTTGATTTCGAGGTCAAACTGGTCGGCGGGCAGGTCGGCAAACGCTTGCCTCAGTTCAAGGGCCACCGGTTCGAGGTTGTTATCCCAGCCGTCGAGCAGGTTGTTGATGTTGCTCAATTGCTGGTTTTTGAAAGCCAGTTCTTTTTCTTTGGCCTGCAATTCGGCGCCGAAAGAATCCTGCTGGTTGGTGGCCCTGTTTTTCAGGCGGTCAATTTCTGCCTGCAGGTCGTCGATCCGTTGCTGCAACTTATCCTGGGTAATGATCAGCGCTTCATTGGCGCCTTTGGCCGTGGCCAGTTCCAGGGTCAGGTTTCTGATCGATTGGTTGGCCTGATCCAGTTGGGATCGCAGGAGTCCGGTTTCTTCCGAATGGCTTTTTTCCAGGTTGGAAATGATCTCCAGGTGCTTTTTTTTGCCGATGCAACCGGCAAAAAGCGCTGTCAGCAAAAGTATAAAAATATAGCGTTTCATATTCAGACTAAGATCCACTGCTGCCCGAACCTAACCATTTCATCAATCCGGGTAAATTTGAATTCAAAAGAAAATAAGTAAGCAGTAAAAGTACGGCAATGATCATAAAAAGCCGGTAATTCGACCGGCGCATTTGTTCGCGCCGTCCGGCGGACTCGGCGCTGAAATTCCTTCTAAAACTACCTTTGAGGCGTGTTTTAGCGCCCTCAACGCCACCCCGGCGGATTCTTTCGGCCCTGGAAAATCTGTTCTCCAGTTCTTCTTTCTCCGGGTCGTAGAAACGAGGTTTGTAATCGAATGACCTGGGTTTGGGCACTTTGGTAAACTTGAAGATCATGGTTGCGCTTTTAAAAGATTCGGTAAAATAAGCGTTTTTTTTTAAAAGATGCTTCCAGGTTGGTTAAAGACGCGTTAATACCTGGGTTAATTTCCGTTAAAAAGCGGCATTGGTAGGAAAAAAATCAGATTTTGGCCTAAAATTTTTTAAACCGGAAGCCAGATGCCCAATTTTGCGGATACAACCTGCCGGATCTGGCGGCGTTCTTTAAACCTGAAAATGATTCTGACTATGCGAATTGTGTTACCAGCACTTTTTTTAAGCCTCTTTTTATTGTCCAATTTTGCAGCTACAGCCGGCGGGGTACGCGGTTTTATCCGGAGCAAAGCCGGTCAGCCGCTGGAATTTGCCACCATTTATGTGCCCGAAACGGGCTCCGGCGCCTCGGCCAACGAACGCGGTTACTACGAACTTCGCCTGGATCCCGGCGATTATACCCTCGTGTTTCAATTCCTGGGGTATAAAACAGAAATTGTAAAGGTGTCTGTCGGCGAACTTTTTAAAGACGTCAATGTCAATCTGGAGGATCAGGCCTTCGAACTCAAAACGGTGGAGGTATATGAAGGCCGTGAAGACCCGGCCTACACAGTAATGCGAAAAGCCATTGCCAAGGCCAGTTACCACCGGCAGCAAGTCGATCATTATACAGCCCAGGTGTATATCAAGGGTTCGGGCGGTTTGAAAAAGATACCCGGGCTGGCGCGCAAAGCATTAAAAGAGGAAGGCATTGACACTTCGACCGTTTATACCTCCGAATCGGTGAGCATTATCGAGTACACACGCCCCAGTACGTTCAAAGAAAAAGTGATCTCCGTGTATAAAAACGGGGATGACAATTCCACCTCTCCCAATTCGTTCGTTTTTGGCAGTTTTTACGAGCCAACCATCGCCGAAGTCATTTCGCCCCTCTCCCTCAAGGCTTTCGGCTATTATAAATTCAAACTGGAAGGTTATTTCATCGACCGGGGCTACGGGGTCAACAAGATCAGCGTAACACCGCGCAGCCGGGGTGAAAACGTGTTTGAAGGCACGATCTACATCGTCGAAGACCTCTGGAGCATCCACAGCCTTTCCATGAAGACTTACAAATTTGGCATCGGGTTCCTGGTCGATCAAATATATGCGCCCATCCTGGAAAACGTATGGATGCCGGTTACCCAGAAATTTGATGTGGACGGCAAGATCCTGGGTTTCGGATTTGCCTATACTTATCTGGCCAATGTGAGCGATTACAAGATCACCCTGAACCCCGACCTGGAAGTGGATTTTGAAGTGATCGACGAAAAACTGAACAAGGAGCTGGCCGCCGAACTGGAACGCCAGAAAAAGGAAAACCCCAAAACGGGAACTATAAAAGAAAAACTGGCCGCAGGCGAGGATATGACCCACAAAGATTTGCGCAAACTGATGCGCGAATATGAAAAAGAAGAACAGAAAGAAACACAAGAAGACCCTAATATTATAGTTGCCAAAGAATACAGCGTGGACAGTCTCGCAGGCAAGCGGGATTCGGCCTATTGGGCAACTATCCGCCCAGTGCCGCTGACCCCCAGGGAAGTTCGGAGTTACCACAAACTGGACAGCATCGCCAAGGTGGAAAAACTGGCCGAAGAAGTAGATCAGGATTCCACCCAGACCATCGGCAAAAAACGCAAAAACGCCAATTTTAAAGTGTACGATGTACTGACCGGCAATAGCTATGCCATGGGCAAAAACCGCCGCCTCAGCTTTGATTCGCCCTTGCTTGGCCTGAACTTCAACCCGGTCGAAGGTTTTAACGTCAAAACAGATATCACCTACCGGGACGCCAACCGGGAACGCGATTTCCGGATCATTCTTACCCCTCGATATGCCTTTGCCCGGGAAAAATTCACCGGAAAAGGCCGGTTATTCTATCGCTTCGGCCCCCGCGGCAAAAAAGCAGACCTTGCCCTGGAGGGAGGGCGCTATATACACCAGTACAACGCCGCCAAACCCATCAGCGAACTGGTCAACACCTTTACCGCCTTGTTCAATGAACGAAGCTATCTGAGCCTTTACGAAAAGGATTATGCCCAGCTTTCCTATTACAAAAACCTGGCGCAGAACTGGAGTATACGCGGTTATATCGAACGCGCCCGCCGGTATACCCTCGAAAACAATACCACCCAAACCTGGTTCAACAAGGAAGACCGCATATACCCGCCGAACGATCCCGTCAATGATGAATACATCCTGCCGTTCCAGAACCGGGAAGACGCCCTGTTTTTCAGCATAGGAGTCGAAGGCAGACCCTGGCAAAAGTACCGGATGTACAACGGACGCAAAGAAGCCATCGACCATACTTCACCCAAAATCGGCCTAAACTACCGCAAGGGCCTTCCCGGCTTGCTGGGCAGCGAAGTAAATTATGACCTGTTGGATCTGACCTTCCAGCACAAATTCCGCGCAGGCGCCCGGGGCCTGATCGACCTGAAGGTGAACACCGGGATTTTCCTGAACAATGAAAAAGTTGGGTTTGCCGATTTCAAACATTTTATGGGCAACCGGGTGCCCATCGCCACTTCCGACCCGGTGGGCAGTTTCCGGTTGCTGGAATATTACCGGCACAGTACCATGGACAAATTTGCGGCTGTACACCTGCATTACCAGTTCCGCAAATTCCTGTTCACCCAGATCCCCGAAGTTTGGATATTGGGCATCAAGGAAAACCTGTTTGTCAATTACCTGGCTACGCCGACCTCGAAAAATTATACGGAATTCGGGTATTCGGTCGACAATATCTTCCGCATATTCCGGGTCGAAGCCGCCGTATCGTTCCGCGACGGCAAATATCAGGATTGGGGTGTGCTGCTGGGGATTGCGTCGAACCTGGGGTTCCTCAGTTTTGATTGATCAGGTTTTCTGCCACAAAAATTTACTCGCTTGTTTTAACACGAGGAACACAAAGACCATCACAAAGATCGCAAAGGGTTGAAAATCTGAACTTTGTGATCTTTGTATAAATCCTTGGTGCGAATTCCGGCTGTTTTTGATCAAAACCCCCTATATTAGTGATCAAAACACCAACCTATGTGTCATCCTATGATTAACAAGCCGCGTTTCCTGGCGGCAATTACGCTGATCAGTGTATTCAGCGCTTTCAACGGCCAGGCTCAGATTGTCCAGGCGCCTACCGAAAGGCAAATGGCCGAACTGGATAAAATTGCCGCCCCCTTGCGGAAAAAAGTAACCGCCGTATTGGAGGCAGATAAAACCGGGCAGTACGCCACCTATCAGTCCGATCTGGTGGCCGTGGCCCGGGAAACGGACCCTGCCCGGAGGGCTGAGCGGATCGAAGCGCTGGAAAACAAACACTACAATTTTATCAAAAAAGCGTTTGCCGCTGCAAAAATCGACTTGAACGGGTACAAAACACAGGTGTCGAAATTGTTGGGGCATGAAATCTTCTCCATGGACGAATTTGGCGCCATCTTCAGCGAATCACAACTTCCGCCGCAGTTGTTTGCCGACAAATTTTCTGTCACGATGGGATCACCATTCGAAGCCACCGAGGAATCCGGCGGGGTAAACGGTTTTTCATTTTGCGGGCATTCCGCCTTCGGCAACCAGGTGACGGTCACCTCAACCGCTGAAGTCGCAGGAGGCTGCCGGACAAAAGGCAGCATCGGCGATGTCTTTGAAATCCCGGAGGGTACTTTTGATAAAGTGACGGTTTCGGCCAAGATCGGAAGCGCCGGCCACGAAGGTTATGCTTTTGCATTCGGCGGTTACAGTCAGATCAATGGGAAGATCGGCCTGCGGCTTCAGGGCGGCAATTATGATCAAACGGTAATCACCAGCAGTTCCTGGGCGGTGGCCCCGTTGATCTGGTACAAAAAAGTGGACATCCAGTTGAACAATTACAATCCTTCCGTAACGTTTTCCGGAACCTTCACCGCAAGCGTACCCTATACGGCGCAGGTTTACACCGAATCTTTTTCACTTGCTGTGCCGGCCTTCACGCTTTGTTCGCTGAAGGTATTTGCGGGGGGGATTTTGGAGGTGAAGGCGGGCGGGGAGTGATTGGAGGAGTTGAGGAATTGAGGAACTGAGGAAGTGCGTGCCACGCCACTGGGGTGGAAGAACTGAGCTAGTGCGTCGGGATTTTTTCTTTCCGGCTCCGCAGCGGGATGACGACACTCACGCCCAGCGCCCCGCCCAGGGCAGTATATCCAAAGTCCTTCCAGTTTCGGGTACCGTTGAATAAAACAGGATCGGCGAGCTCTTTCAGCACCCCGGCCCCGGTAGAGGCCAGCAGGCCTGCCGCTATGCCTTTCCATTTGTTGTCGGTTTTTTTGAAAGTAAAATAGGATACCGTTCCCCCGATGACGGCGCCTGCGGCAAAGTGTTCCGGGTAACCGTTTTTAGAGATCGATTGCGCGTTCAGGTTGGCGTTGGAGAACAGGCCTGTCAGGATTATTATCGGTATGAATGTCTTTAGCATTGGAGGCGGCCAATTTTTATTCCGGCCCGCCAAATGTAGGGTGATTTTGCCGTCTTTTTGTTGAAATCCCGGCTTTTTACCCGGATTCAGGTTTCTTCCATGTCTTTTTTCCTTACCGTGCCGGCGTTTACGCTATGTACGCTGAAAATATTTGCAGGGATTATTTCGGAGGTGAAGGTGGGAGGGGAAAATTGATCTTTGTGGTGGGGCAACGCCAAATAGCGTTCAATGAACCTTGAAGTCGATACAATTTTATAATTGGATTAATATTTAAAATCCAGTATTATATTTGTTTTATTTTTTTAAAATCAAGTGATAATTTTTTAATAAAAAATTATTACAGAATTAAAAATATTACTATTTTGTGCCCCAAAACCGACCCCATTATGGTTTTAAAGCTATCATTAGATACATACCCTTGCTATTTGGCTACAGCCAAATAGCAAGGGTATTGTCGTTTAGGAGGGGCGCCGGTACAGATAACTAAAATTTCAAGTTTAAATAATCGTTTTGAAATGAACCCAATAACCGGTTTGAGAAACCAATTATATGAATTGCTCACAAAAGCCAGATTAAAGGAGGCTTTTGATTTACTTTTAAAAGACCTGAAAACAGGTACCGACGTTCACCAGGATGTGTTGATTTTAAAGTCGAGGGATCAAAACAATGAAAGAGAATACCGGAACGGAACAAAGAACGCTGAGGATTATTCTGCCGAAAATAACAAGATAAGGCTGGCTCTTTTGGAAATTGTAAATAATCTTAAGCCGGAAGATTTAAAACCTGGTTATATAGGTGATGGAAAAAACTCCAATGGTAACTCTGAAACTTCCCCATTGCCGTCACGTCGGAAGTGGTTAATACCCATCTTGTTCCTCACCGGAGGAGTTTTTCTGGGTGCGGGATACAACTACCTGATGCCCAACACTACTGCTGTAATTAACTGTAATGAAAAAGAGAATACAATTAAATCCCTGAACCATAAAATCGACAGTTTTCAAACCGTTACTGTAGACCAAAAGAAACAAATAGATTCTTTAAAAAACAATCAACCTCTGGCAGTAAATAAAGATAATTGGGAAAATCATCCAAAGACAAAACTATTGAAAGTGGAAAAAGACGATTGGAAAAACAAATACAATATAGCGGAAGGAGCGAGGAGCAGCCTACAAGCAGACTTGCAAAATTGTAAAAATTCCCTGACTCCAAAGCCGCCGGATTATTCTGGGTATACTTTGTATGTCTATGAAAAACTGGATTCCGCAGTGGAAAATGCTTTAAGAGGAACAGGAATTCATATCGGACCACCATTGGACGTTGACAACGATTATAACGGGACAATTTTATATCATAAAGAGGATCAAGATGTAGCATTGTACATCTATAAAGTCGTGGAGAAATTCGATCGAAAAAGGCTTTGCCTTGAAAGCCGGACAAGAAATAGTGAGAAACGCAAAATATATTTTCATCATTATGTTGAGTAATAAAAACTATGACTATGCGAATAATTTTTTTTTCTATTATTATAATATATTTGATTCTCGAAACTGGATGCAAAGCTCCAATTCAATTGTCGAGGATTACATTTACAGAACACTTTAAACAGAATTTTGATTTCAGCAGAGTTGACCCTGCCGAGCGAGTAAAATTCGTTGGAAAAATGTTGAGCACCAAAGGGGTCGTCAATAAATTTCAAAAATATATTAGCTCTTCGGAAGGTAGAAAAACAAATACTGCTCTATTCAAAAACATGGAAGTTGGGACAGAAGGTATTATTACCTTTACTGTATCTCTTTTGCCATACAAGAAAAATCCAAAACGTTTCGAGATCAATGGTGTAGGAAATTACGATATTATTAACAGCAGAAATAATCAAATCTATTTCACGTCCACTTTCCATCTTACGAGGTGTGAAAACTGTGATGATATCAACAGGTTGATTGAAAATGACAGTTTTTCATTAATACTCAAATTTACACAGGTCGCTATCAATGAATTTTATTATGAAGAAGAAGAAGAAGAAGAAGAAGAAGAAAAAGAAGGAGAGGGTAAGAAATACAGACATGTGCCGGAAAATGAAATAGAAATTCGTATCAATTTGATTAAACAAAAAAAATATGGAGAAAAATGTGTTTCAATAAACTACGGAACCATGAATAACCCGTTTAAGCATTCTTTATATTTTGCAGGTATGCCGATTGGGAGCCTTGTTTTTACGCATCCGGAAGATGTAGGTTCAAAAATTATAGACCTAAAAAACTTCAATATGTTAATCCGTAAATATAAAAACATAACACCATAATAATCCGTAAATGATAAAATTGACGCCGCTCCTATTCCTGATTTGTGTAGCTTGTTCCGGCGTAAAAAAAGCAACTCAATTAAGGGCTTATATTTCACAGGATGACAGTTTAACCCGATTTGAAAAAAGAAGCCAGGATACTTTAAAAATCACCTATACGGGTTGTGGAGGTTTTTTAATTGAACAAGACTCTTCAACAATCCTCATAGATCCTTATTTTTCGAATGCAGGCCCATTGTCTTTGATTTTTTTTAAGGAAATAAAAACAGATACAGCAACGATTGATGGTTTTTTTCAAAAGCGCCTTGGCAACAATAAAGACATTCAAGGAATGATCAAAAGTATATTGGTTGCACATTCACATTACGATCATTTGGCAGACCTTCCATCGGTGTATTTAAGAAACTGTAACCCTGATAGTACAGAAATCATAGGAAGCCCGACCACACGCCATATTTTAAGCAGTACAGCAGTAGAGAAGAACGCATTAACAGTTATCAAGGGCGCCAGTAATTGGTTATATATCAAAAATAAGCGGATAAAAATTTTACCAATTCCTTCAGCGCATGCTCCACACCTCCTCGGGATGAAATTGATTTCTTCAAAAAAACTCACCGAAGATGTGTTGAAATTCCCGAAAAAAATCAGGAAATTCCCGGAAGGGGAAAATTACAACTTTCTAATTGATTTTATGGATGTAAATGGCAAGGTGGAATTCAGGCTTTTCTCTCATGCAGGAGCGGCATGCGACGGAGATATAGGGATACCGTCGGATAATATATTGGCTGAAAAAGAAATTGACGTCCTGCTCCTTTGTGTTGCGAATTTTAACCAGGCCAAAAATTACCCGGAAAAAATTATTCAAAAAACAAATCCTAAGTTTATTATAGGCAATCATTGGGAAAATTTTTTCAGGCCCTACTATAAAAATATCCGGCAACCTGCTGTATTGCCGGGTACAAATGTCAAGAAATTTATTTTGAGAGTCAATAAACAGCTTGACAGTTCAGGATTAAGCGATTCGACAAAATTCAGATTGCCTTTGCCTGGGATAACTATCAGTTTTGTGAATTAAATCCTTTAAACAGAATCGACTGTACAAACCAATACATGCATAGCTCCTTGTTCTTGTAAACCGCTTTTGCCGACGGTCTCACGGACTAACGACTTACCACAAAACCTCACATATTCCGCCGGTACTGCCCCCCCACCGCATACAACGCCTGCGTGATCTGACCCAGCGAACAAGTCTTCACAGTTTCCATCAATTCCTCGAAGGTATTGCCGTTTTTTACCGCCGTTTGTTGCAGGCGTTTTAATGCGGATGCAGCCTGGCCTGCGTTTGCCGCGTGCAGGTTTTTGAGGGTGGCGATCTGGTCTTCTTTTTCCGCCGTTGCAGCCCGGATTACCTCGGCCGGCAGGATGGTGGGTGAGCCTTCTTTGGAGAGGAAGGTGTTCACGCCGATCAGCGGCAATTCCCCTGTGTGTTTCAGGGTTTCATAATAGAGACTTTCCTCCTGTATCTTGCTGCGCTGGTACATGGTTTCCATGGCGCCCAGTACGCCGCCGCGCTCGGTGATGCGGTCAAATTCAGCCAGTACGGCTTCCTCTACCAGGTCGGTCAGTTGTTCGATGATGAAGGAACCCTGCCAGGGGTTTTCGTTTTTGGCCAGGCCCAGTTCGTGGTTGATGATGAGCTGAATGGCCATGGCGCGCCGCACCGATTCTTCAGTGGGTGTAGTAATGGCTTCGTCGTAAGCGTTGGTGTGCAGGGAATTGCAATTGTCGAAAATAGCGTACAAGGCCTGCAAGGTCGTCCGGATATCGTTGAAGGCGATTTCCTGTGCGTGCAGGCTCCGGCCGCTGGTCTGGATATGGTATTTGAGCATCTGGCTGCGCTCGTTGGCGCCATACATCCGTTTCATGGCTTTGGCCCAGATGCGGCGCGCCACCCGCCCGATGACTGCGTATTCGGGGTCGACGCCGTTGGAGAAAAAGAAAGACAGGTTGGGGGCAAAATCGTCTACGTTCATGCCCCTCGACCGGTAATATTCCACAAAGGTAAACCCGTTGGCCAGGGTAAATGCCAACTGGGAAATGGGGTTGGCGCCCGCCTCGGCGATATGGTACCCGCTGATGCTGACCGAATAAAAATTGCGCACTTTGTGGTCGATAAAATACGCCTGCATATCGCCCATCAGCCGCAGGCTGAACTCGGCGCTGAAAATACAGGTGTTCTGCGCCTGGTCTTCCTTCAGGATATCAGCCTGCACCGTGCCGCGTACAGCCTGGAGCGCTTGGGCTTTCATTTGTTCGTAAATATCAGGGGGCAGCACTTCGTCGCCTGTGATGCCCAGCAGGAGCAAGCCAAGCCCGTTGTTGCCCTCCGGCAATTTGCCGGCATAATACCGGGGTCGCGGCAGGCCTTTATCGTCGTATTTGGCCTTCAGGCGGGTCTCCACCTGTTTTTCCAGTTGGTGTTCGCGGATATACCGTTCACATTGCTGGTCGATGGCCGCGTTCATAAAAAAGGCCGCTACGGTGGCTGCTGGCCCGTTGATGGTCATAGAAACCGACGTTTTGGGGTCGCAGAGGTCGAAGCCGGAATAGAGTTTTTTGGCGTCGTCGAGGCAACAGACCGATACGCCGGAGTTGCCGATCTTCCCGTAGATGTCCGGGCGGTAATCCGGATCCTCCCCGTACAAGGTCACGGAATCGAAAGCCGTGGAAAGCCGTGCCGCGGGCATGCCGAGGCTGACGTAGTGGAAACGGAGGTTGGTCCGTTCAGGCCCGCCTTCGCCTGCGAACATGCGGGTGGGGTCTTCACCCTGGCGTTTGAAGGGGAACACGCCGGCGGTGTACGGAAATTCACCAGGCACATTTTCCAGGAGCGACCAGCGCAGGATCTCGCCCCAGTCCTTGAACTGCGGCAGCGCCACCCGCGGTACCCGGATATGGCTAAGGCTCTCCGTATGGGTTTTTACCCGGACCTCCTTGCCGCGCACCAGATAGATATACGCTTCGCCCGTGTAATTTTTCTTTTTTTCTTCCCATGCTTCCAGAATGCGCAGGCAATCGCCGGCCAGGTCTTTTTCCAGGTCTGCGTAGGCGCTTTTCAGATCTTCCACCTGTCCGGTTCTGCCGGATTTCTCCAGCGTTTCAATGGATGTTTTCAGGGCAAAAAGCCGGCGGGCGATATCGCATTGTTGTTCGACCCATGCATCATAACTGCGGTTGTTTTCGCTGATCTCCGACAGGTAACGCGTTCGGTTGGGCGGAATGATGTAGATCTTTTCCGACAGGCCGCCGGTCAGGCCGAATTCGGAATGCAGTTTCGCGCCCGTTTTTTTGCCGGTCAGGTTGATGATATGGCGGTAGAGCTGGTTGACGCCCGGATCGTTGAACTGGCTGGCAATGCAGCCGAAAACGGGCATTTCATCCACCGCTGTGTCCCAGGCCTGGTGGTTGCGCTGCACCTGTTTGCGCACGTCGCGCAGGGCGTCCAGGGCGCCGCGTTTGTCAAACTTGTTGAGCGCGATCACGTCCGCAAAATCCAGCATATCGATCTTTTCGAGTTGGGTGGCCGCGCCGTATTCCGGCGTCATGACGTAGAGGCTGAGGTCGGAATGATCGATGATTTCCGTATCGCTCTGGCCGATGCCGCTGGTTTCGAGGATGATGAGGTCGTAGGCTGCCGCTTTGAGGATATCCACCGCCGAATGAACGTATTGCGACAGGGCCAGATTGCTCTGGCGGGTAGCCAGGGAGCGCATGTACACCCGGGGCGAGTTGATGGCGTTCATGCGGATGCGGTCGCCCAGCAAGGCGCCGCCCGTTTTGCGTTTGGAGGGGTCGACGGAGACGATGGCGATGGTTTTGTCGTGGAAATCCATCAAAAACCGGCGAACGAGTTCGTCCACCAGCGAAGATTTTCCGGAGCCGCCGGTGCCCGTTACCCCCAGAACCGGGGTGATTTTGGCGGTTTTTTCCAGTTTTTTACGGATTTCGGGCAACACCTGGGCCTCAAACAGGGAGGGGTTGTTTTCTGCAATGGAAATCAGCCTGCCGATGGCCCCCGGTGTGTGACCGGCGAGGTGTTTGAGTTCGCCGTTGAGGTTGTCGCCTTTGGGAAAGTCGCATTGTTCAAGCACATCGTTGATCATGCCCTGGAGGCCCATCCGGCGCCCGTCGTCGGGGTGATAGATCCGGCTGATGCCGTACTGGTGCAATTCTTCGATCTCCGAAGGCAGGATGGTGCCGCCGCCGCCGCCGAAGATCTTGATGTCGGGGGCGCCGCGTTCGCGCAGCAGGTCGTACATGTATTTGAAAAATTCCAGGTGCCCGCCCTGGTACGAAGTGATGGCGATGCCTTGCACGTCTTCCTGGATGGCGCAGTCCACGATTTCCTGCACCGACCGGTTGTGGCCGAGGTGGATGATCTCCGCGCCGGTGCTTTGCAGGATGCGGCGCATGATGTTGATGGCTGCATCGTGGCCGTCAAAAAGGGAAGCCGCTGTAACGATGCGGATCTTGTATTTGGGCTGGTAGGGCGCTACCTTTTCCATATTTGGCTTTATTTAGTCGTAAGTTGTCAGTCGAAAGTCGTAAGCAGGCAGACTTAAGCCGGCAGCTTTGAGCGATGACCGGTTTTTAATCCGGCCCGGATGCAAAGATACGGGATTTTTGCGGGTGTGGAGGCCTGGCGTGCGCCTTTGGACCATCCTGGTAATCCAAAAAATCCGGCGAATCAAGGCGCACTTTGTTATTTTTGCGCTCAAAGCCATTCCGCATGGAGGATTTAAAAACGTTGATGCAAGACCTCGACGCCCAAAAGGCGACGCTGGATGCGCTGCGCCCCATTCCCGAGGATCGGCTTCAGCGCATCATGCAGAAACTTCGGCTGGAGTGGAATTACCATTCCAATGCCATTGAAGGCAACTCGCTGACTATGGGGGAAACCAGAGTGTTCATCTATTTTGGACTTACCGCCGGAGGAAAACCCCTGCGCGATCATCTGGAGATGAAGGGCCATAACGAGGCGCTGAAAAAACTGGAACAAATTGCACAGGGCGGTTTGAAGATAACGGAAAACCTGATCCGGGATTTTCACCGGATGATCGTGGTCGGACCGGGAGATGGGAGGGCAGAAATTAATCCCGGCGAATGGAAAACCTTACCCAATTACCTGTACACACAAACGGGCGAACGGCTCGATTTTGAGCCCCCCGAGGCTGCACCCAGGCTGATGAACGAATTGATCAACTGGACCAACAATTGCCTTTACCCGGATGAATTGAACCGCCATAATCGAAAAAGTTACGAACTCCATCCGCTGGAAATTGCCTGTCTCTTCCACCTTCGTTTTATCCGCATCCACCCTTTCGGCGACGGGAACGGCCGGATCGCGCGGATATTCCTGAACCTGGTTTTGATGCTGAAAGGTTATATGCCGGTCATTTTTCGCCTGGAAGACAAACGCGATTATTTTCTGGCCCTCGACCAAAGTACGGAAAACAATTACCGGCCCCTGGCCTTATTTACCGGCCGCGCCCTGCGAAGCAGTATGGAAACGGCTATCCGGGGGGCGATGGGGGAGAGTCTGGAAGAGGAAGCTTGGATTCCGGGCGTTTGAGGGATGGCAGGATGCAGTCCGCAGTCTGCAGGCTGTAATTTTTAGTACCCTGGATTGAAGACTTCGGACTGCCCACTGCGGACTGCAGACTAAACCATCTCCCGCACATTCACCCAAGGCCCGCCGTTCATGGCTTCAATGCCGTTCTGGCGCAGGATATTGGCCGCCGTGCCGCTGCGCATGCCTGAGGCGCAACAGGTAACGACGGGTTTGCCATATTTTCGGATCTTGTCGAGGTTGCGGCTGACTTCGTCTACCGGGATATTGATGGAACCTTTTACGTGGCCGCCGCGAAATTCAGCAGGCGTGCGTACATCGAGAATGACAGCGCCGTTTGCCAATGCTTCTTTGATGGGCGCGTCGTTTCCAAATAAATTTTTTAATACACCAAACATATTTTTTGTTTTTAATGGTGCAAAGATAAGGGGGCCGGAAGGGCCGGATTGTGAAGGAGATCACAGTAGTTGTTTTTTTTTGTTTGGGATGGTTTGGAGTTGTTGGCAGCCGTTAACCACCATGAAGTGGCCCAGATTGAGGAACTGAGGAACTGAGGAATCGAGGAATCGAGGAACCGAGGAACCGAGGAACCCGAAACGCCAACAACCCCAAACAACTCCAAACAACCCCAAACAACCCCAAACAACCCCAAACAACCCCAAACCAATAAATCCAATATTTTTAACCCAGATTTGGAAAAATCCGGTATTTGCGCTAATCTTGGTGAAATATTCAGCAAACAACCCGGATAAAACCCTAAAATCATTTTCCCAATGGCCATTTCCCTAGCGGCAGAAGCCGTCATCTTCGCCATCAACTCGGCAATTAAACTGGGGCGCAACGCTCAACGCGCCTACGCCAAAAGTGTCAAAGCCAAAAGCATCGTCCTTCCATTGCCCAAATTCAGTGGAGAACCCACCGGCAGACGTGCCTTCGAATTTTTTTCCCTCGACGATCTGCGCGAAGGCGGGCGTCAGTTTCTGGATACGATTGAACACCTGAAAAAACTGCACGACAAATTCGATCTTCAAGGCCTGACTACCCAGGAAGAAACGGATTATGTCGAGTACTACAAACAGCTTTTTGAGGTACTTCGCGAAGACCAGGAAGGGGCGCTGAAGGACGACCGCATCGACAGCGCCGATCTGGTGGCGCTGCTCCGCATCCGGCAATGGGAAAGCGGCAAAGAACCCCGGAACTCCCCCGTAAAACTGGTGGCGGGCACCCTGGTGGAAATCGGCATCGACTACTTCAACCAGGTGCCGGGCGCGCTCAACGCCCAGTCGAGCCTCGGCCAGTCGCTGAAACATTTCCTGTCGGCCCTGGACGAAGTGCCCTTCAGCGACACATCCACCGCCAAAAACCTGGCCGAACAGGTTACGCCGCGCCTTTTCATCGCCGCCGCCGAATCCGTAGGGACTTTGAGCCACCATATTACCGCCGACCCCAAACTGCAGGCTTTTATCCAGGCAGCCGGTAAAGGCATTGCCGACGATATTTTCCAGCGCAGCCAGAACCGGACCGACGAGGCGCCCAGCCGGTGGGGGCAACTGGTATTGCGCAGCCTGATCAAAAACGGCGGCAATTTCGTATTCAATTCTCCGGCTGAATTGCTGAATACCAATGAAGGGGTATCAAAACTGATCCAGTCGACCGGCAAGGTCATCCTGGACGTGATCCTGGACGACCCGAATAAACTCAGCCTTCAGAACGGCTTTAACATCGATACGATCGACCGGCTGGTGAAAACCTCTCTTGAGGTGGTTGCCGAACACCCGGAACTGGTGAGCGGCCGGGACGGCTTCCGGGATATTGTCACGGGCGTGAGCAACGCAATGGCCGCCGCAGGCATCAAAGACCGGCCCGACCTGCTGCCAGAACTCGCGCGCACCGTGCTGGAACATACCGCCGGGAACCTGGACGTGATACTCGACGCGCCAAAAGCCGGTGGGAAACACCTGCTGGTGATGGCGGTGCAGGAACTGCTGATGTCCGTTTCCCGCCCCGTACCCGATGGCGCATGGAAGCCCTCGCTCAACAAACCCCAATTGCTGGGTATCGCCACCAATTTGCTCGACGAGGTGGTCCGGAACCCGGAATGGGTAACGGAAGTCACCCATGAAAAAACCGTTCTGCGCACCGTCCTGGACGCTACTTTCGACGCATTGGCCGGCCTGCCCAAGGACGAGCGGCTGAATCCGGGGGTGGTCACTTTTCTCTTGCAAAACAATATCCGGGCTGTTGCCACCTGTCAGGGCGTTTGCAGCAAGATTAACCTCCTGCCGGAAAACAAGGAAGTACTCATCCTGCAAAAAGGATTGGACCTTGTCTTTTCCTTCGTTTTTAACAGCAAGCAGATCAAACCCGCCGAGCGGATCAATATGCTGACCGAACTGGCCGGTTTTGCGGTGGGCAGCGTGCTGGTCAGATACCCTGGTAACCGGGGGCTTCAACTGATCAACCTTTTGCTGTTCAAGGATTCCCCAGTTGATTTTTCGCGCGGCTTTGACCGTAGGCTGGCCGACCAGTTCATCGATTCCGGTTTGCGGATCCTGCGGGAATACCCTTCCCTGGTGACGGTCAGCAACCCGCTGCAAAAAATCATGTCGGGGATCGCCGCTGCGTTGAACGCCTCCAGCTTCCGTCAGCCCGGCATGCTGGCCGAGTTAGCCCGTCTCACCCTGGAACATACCGGAAGGAACGCTCGCTTCATTATCACAACGGATACGAACGAACCCCGTTACTTGCTGGTCGTCGCGCTGGAAGGCCTCCTGGCCAAGCTCTCCACGCGGGAGGAAAGTGAGAAATGGAAGCCCGGGCTTACCGGTGGAGAGGCGATAGGAATCGTCCGGGAAACCTTTGAGTTTTTCCTGCATCACCCCATGATGGTGACGGGGCCCAATCCGAAAGACACGGTGTTCAATGTGGTCCTCGAATCCGTTTTTGATTCCCTGGCCAATATACCGCCGCAGCATCGTTTTAGCGCCAACAACCTGAGCAAACTGCTGCAAAGCGCCCTGCGGGCATCTACGAGGAGTTCCGAACTCCTGTCCAAATTCAAATGGGCGTCCGGCGAGGTGGAAACCACCCTGCTGAACAAAATGCTCAATGTAGTATTCTCTTATACTTTTGAACGGGATGCCCGGGGCCTCAACCGGATCCATACGCTGGATGACCTGCTGGAGTTTGTGATGGATTACCTGACGTCCAAATTCCCCGACCGGCGGGCATTGATCCTTACCGAGATGGTTTTGTATGAAGAACCGGATTTCAGGCCGTTCGAGCGATTCAAAGCCGGAGAAGCGGAGGGGCTTGTCATGGCGGCGACCAAGGTGCTTGCGGCCCGGCCCGATCTGGTGAGCAGGAATGATATTTTCCAGAAGATACTGGCGGATATTGCCGACGCCCTGAAATCAGCGCCGGAGTTTCCCGCTTCCATGTTCCGGGAACTGGTGCGGGTGACGCTGGAAAAAACATCTGAAAACATGCACCTTTTGTCAAAGGTGAACCCAGACAGCCCGCGGTACATTTTATCGGTCGCCATCGGACAATGTTTGCGTTGCCTGGCTTCGCGGCCCCGGGCCGGGAAATGGAAACCCGAGATTGGTGGAAATGTAGCCCTGAACATTGTTGAGGAAGTGTTGGGCGTGGTGGTACAGAACCCGAACTGGGTGAAAAACAAGTTGGCGCAGGTTGCGCTGGAATCCGTTTTTAACTCCCTGGAGGCCATTCCGAAGGAACGCAGCCTTCCGATCGAGGTTGTGCGCAACTTTATCAGCCTTGGACTAAAGGCAGTGTCATTCCGCCAGCAATGGGTCATTGAAGTGATCAGGCAGGATGGCCAGAAACAAATGCTGGCCCTTAACTATGCCCTCAACGGGCTGTTTTTGGAATTGTATGATGAGAACAATCAATCGGCAGGCACCTGGACGTTAACCCAGCAGGAGGTGATCTCGAAGGTAGTGGATCATTTCCTCCTTGGGCTTTCCGAAGGCCCGGTTACGAAAGAATCGGTGGACGGGTCGCTGGCTATGATCCGGGAGGCGGTAGAAGACATCAATACCAATTCCGGGTTTGCGATCGAGGATTTATTGATGGAACTGGAGAACTAGGATCTTTAAAATGGTTAGCTCTAAAAATTCAAGAAATGATCCATAAGAAACTATCCATTCGGAACAGCTTTTTATTGCTGTCGTTGCTGGTGCTGGCAGCGTCTTGCAAAACCCTGAAAGTTTGGGACAGCGCCCGCGAGAACTTCAGCAAAGGCGCCATTGTGGAAATGGCGCAAAGGACCCAGAACGCGGAAAACCCCGCTAATTCGCCGTTTGCCAATCTCGGTGAACTCTATCCGGGGCTGGGTTTTCCTACCGCAAACCTGGGTAAGGACCCCAAGGTACACTACCGCCAATCCTACAAGGATATCATGGCCGCATTGGAAAAAACCTCCAAACTGCGTCAGACCGGTGAGTTGGGCAATGCCCTGACCATAAAAGCCCTTGCCGAGTGGAAGATTGACAGTGTGAACCAGGCCCGGGCAACGGCGGCGAGCGCCCTGGGGGAATTGCTCCGGGAAACCGAGCGCGACCCGCGGGATGAAGCCCTGATGGAAGCCCTTCCCGGATTGATGGCGATCGATCAATGTTATGAGTCTGTGCAATCCATGATCAAACCAATGCGGGATAAAGCAGATAATGCTTCCAGCGTTTCAGCCGCCGACGCCAAAACCCTGATCGCCGACGCAAAGGCTCATTATATGGAAGTTATCCGAGGGTCGGACAATAGTATCCAGGCCGCTATGTCCATACTGGAAAATGCCAAACAACGAGGAGCTGAAAACAAAGAGATCGTCCGGTATCTGTTGTTATCGCAACTGGCTGCGCTCAATTCGTGGGCGGATGAACTGAATACGATCGACAATTCATCCAAACTTTTTGGGGTAAAAGCAAACGATACCAGCCTTGCGAACTGGATCAAAGGCGAATGGACAGCCTACGAGGACAGCAGGAAGAAACACCTCGATCAACTGGCGGGCATGCTTCCGGGTGGGATAGCGGATCCGGGGTATTTGTTTTGGAAGAAGATATTGTAGCTGCAACGCTTTTACGTTTACGAAACCTCTCAGGTTTCGTAAACGTAATCACGTAACGTTTAGCTTCGCATCAAAATTGACCAGGCGAACAAACCTGGCAATTCGGTCTGTAATATCGGTTTCAGAAAGTTCCTTCAAGCGTTCAACGCCAAATTTCTCAACACAAAAGCTGGCCATTGCAGAACCATATACAACCGCCCGTTTCATGTTTTCAAAAGAGAGGTCGCCTGTTGAAGCCATATAACCCATAAAACCTCCTGCAAATGTATCACCGGCGCCTGTAGGGTCAAAAACTTCGGATAGAGGCAGAGCCGGAGCAAAGAAAACATTATCACCTTCGAAAAGCAGAGCCCCGTGTTCCCCTTTCTTGATGACCAGGATTTTAGGGCCCATCTGATGAATGACCTGGGCCCCCTTAACCAAGGAATATTCACCTGACAGTTGCCTTGTTTCTTCATCATTGATAATCAGCACATCTATTTCTTTGAGGACTTCCAGCAAGCTCTCCATTGAATTGTTCATCCAGAAATTCATGGTATCCAATGCGATGAGTTTCGGTTTTTTTTTCATTTGCCGGATCACATCCATTTGAATACCGGGTGTGAGATTGCCCAACATCAGAAACTCGCACGTTTTATAACTTTCCGGGAGTACCGGGTCGAAATCTGCCAGAACATTCAATTGGGTATCCAAAGTGTCCCGGTCGTTCATATTACGGTGGTACTTTCCCGCCCAAAAAAAAGACTTTTGCCCTTCTTTGATTTGAATGCCCTCTATGTCTACACCTCTCGATTGAAGAAAATTCAACTCGCTTTTAGGAAAATCATCGCCAACTACTGAAACTATTTTCACCTTATCTGTGTAGTAAGATGCAGACAGTGCAATATAGGTAGCTGCACCGCCAACAATTTTTTCAGCGCGGCCAAAGGGGGTTTCAACATCGTCAAAGGCAACAGTACCAACGGCAAGCAAGCTCATGGAAAATATTTTTGTTTTTTTTCGCCGCAAATATTGCACAATTATCGCAGTTACAATAACTTTGCGCCACTCTTTCAAAAAGGAGGGGGATAAAGGCCTCAGTAGCTCAGCCGGTTAGAGTGGTCCCGCTTGAAAAGCGGGATTAATCCGTAGGTCCGGGCACTTCCTATAAAGGTAGGAAAATAAAGGCAATTTTTTGACAAGCATAAGTATATGCCTCAGTAGCTCAGCCGGTTAGAGCGGCGGACTGTTAATCCGTAGGTCCTAGGTTCAAGTCCTAGCTGAGG
>CAZLEF010000062.1:0-10824 GCA_964558465.1 uncultured Lewinella sp.
CTTTTCTTTTCATATATGTTAAAGTAAAGTTGACGCACATGCGCCTGTGGCGTGGGCGTGGTTGATTCGTTGATTCGTTGATGTGCGTGCCGCTCCATCGGCGTGGTTGATTCGTTGGAAGCCCTCGAATCAGCGAAAAAACCTAAATAGTCCACTGATCATGCACTACCCCCACCAAAAAATAGTAGCCGTCAAATCGTTCGAACACCAGCCGCAGGGAGGTCCAGTCCATGCCCTCAAATTGTTGATCAAATCCGGAGAAATAACTTTCGGTGAAATCGCAGTTTTTGTACGCTTCTTTCAGGTTATTGATGCTATTCCCGCCGCCGATGAATTCATTGACAACTGTTTTTTCGGCATTCAGAAAATCTGCGTTGTATACAAATTGCTTAAAATAATCCTCTACTGTCAATTTGTATTATAACGATCTAACGACTAACGATCAGGATTGCCCCGAAAAACAAGCCGCCCGCAGCAACTCCATATGCGCCAATCCTCGCTGGCGGGCGTATTCAATATTCCGTTGGGGAATGTTTTCCGGATCGGGATAATGTTCCAGCACCCGTTCCAGGCTGGCTTCCCGGAGCAAATGCAGGGTGGGATACAACGACCGGTTGGTGTAATTGGCGGGATCGTCTTCCGGCGCATCGTCAAACCGGTACAACGGATGAAAGCTGGCCACCTGGTAAATGCCTTCATATTCCGCTTCGTGCAGAAAGCCTTCGGCCAGGTCTGCAAGATCGAGAAAATCTTCGAAGGTCTGGAAAGCGTCCGGAAAAATGATCAGGGTGGTTTCAATGGCCGGGTCGTCGTCGAGTTGCTGGCATTCCAGGGCCAGGGCCTCGATGCAGGATCGCAGGTCTTCCGACCGGACAACAACATAGCGGATGCTGCCGCGGTTCATTTCCCTGGCCGCAAACGGGCAAAAATTACACCCCACTACGACATCCCTGACCCAGTTGCGGGTTTGTTGGATGATGGTTTGGTCGGTTGGTTCGGTCATCTATTCAACAGATTAGTTTTTGTCGACGGTCAGCGTTTGTTCCGCCGGGTAAATCCCGGAATTTTGAACGGTTACCCCAAAAATGTCCAGATTTTTCCCAAGCGTGATCGCCCGGGCAACTTTCGGGTCGGCCCGTTTTGCCCCCTCCGCAGCCACCTGACGAAGCGTTCCGATTGCTTTGCCGGCCGGGGTTTTGCCCCGAAACCCAAGGGCGATGTATTCGTATTTTCCCTCAAATAACGATTTCCGGATCATTTGAACGGAATCCAGGGACGCCCCGTCCGTTGGGTTCAAGGGTTCAAATTTCCAATTTTTTATCTCACCGATCTCCGCCGGCCATTCCAGCCAGAATGCCAGCCCATACAAGCTGTCCGGGGCGTTTTCCCACTTTAAGTCCCAAAGGAAAGTATCGGCAACAAGCCGATTAAAATCCAGGCTTATTTTAAAATCCGATTCCATCAGCGGAATTTTCTCTTCTGCCTCAAAATTATGGGTTTGTCCCCAGTTTTGTTCGATCACCTGGTAATCCAGTTTATTGATCGCGCCGTCGCCGTTGCAGTCCGCGTGTTTGCGATCGAAGGCTTCGATGAAGGTGATGTTGGACCCCCAGTCAGGCGCCGGTTGAGGCGACCAAACCGGGGAGGCATTGGGCCGGACAGGGCCGGTGTTCTGGTGGTAGAAGCCCAATCCGACTGCCCAGAAATCGATCACGTTGACGACGCCGTCCGGTCGAACGTCGCCGGGCCAGACTCCATCGCAGACCCCATCTCCTTCTTCAAGGGTAATTTGAACCATTGCTGTGTCACATCCCATATTATTACAAATGGCATAAGTGAACTGATCCTTTCCTGTACAAAACCCGGGGGCCGGGGTATAGGCGACGGTTCCATCCACCACCAGTTCTGCTGTACCCCGTTGCGGGGGTTCCACCAGGTAAATGGCTTCAATGTCGTCAAGGCTGATCCAGTCGTTGGCCAATACTGAAATCCCGACCGGTTCGTTATAGGCCGTCTGGGCGGAATCGCCAACGGCTGCCAGAAAATTGTCAAAAACCCGGATCTCGAAGTACATGGTGTCGCAATGAATACTGTCGCAAAAGGCGATGCAGGTCTGGACTGTTCCGGGGCCGGCAGGGTAATAACGGAGGCAGGGAAAATCGGCTTCCCAGTTTTCTCCGCCGCAAATAAAATTGGAGAAAACCACATTGCCCATTCCGCTCAGGTCCGGACAATATTCAAAAACCTCACCGGTCAGGACCGAGTCGGCAATTACCACTGCGTCTTCTGAAGCAGAAAAGAAGGACGCGTGAGCGTTCCCGGGTAAATCCATATCCGGCAAAGGGCTGATCTGCCGCGGACAGACCAGCAGGGCGCAGACATTCAGTAAGAAAAGGACCATATTTTCGGCTTTTGGCTCAAACCCTCCAGGCTTTTACCCGCCCAAACAAAGGCGGGTTGCATGGAGGGTCGTTTCCTTTGCCTCCCCTTCAATCGTTTTTTGTGCAGGCGGATCAGATCCGTAAAATTTGTATGACCCGCAGCTAAAAAATAAATGAATTTAATTTACAGAGCGCTAATGCATAATCAGCCAAACCATCTCGCTCAACAATTCATTTTCCGGCTTGCCGGTGGTATTGTAATCCACACCTTTTGACTTCAGATCAAAGGTTTTCAGGATGCCGATGACTTGTTCCGTTTTCTCTTTTGAAAAATTCCGGGCTGCCATGCGGTAGTCTTTCAGAAAATAGGCCGATCGGAGGCCCAATGCACTGAGGAGTTCGTTCTCCGGCACATTGCGCAGGAAATGCATCATATAGACTTTGGAGAAAAACCCGTAAAGGGCGCCGATCACCATCTGGATGGGGTTGCGTTTGGGGTTGGTACTGAAATAGTGCACGATCCGGTTGACCTTGACCAGGTTTTTCTCCCCAATGGCATTCTGCAGTTCAAAAATACTGAAATCCTTGCTGATTCCAATATAAGTTTCAATATCCTGGCGGGACACTTCGGCTTTGGCCGGCAGATTCAGGGCCAGTTTATCGAGTTCGTTGGCAATTTTGGAAAGCTCGGCGCCCAGGTATTCGGCAATCAGACCGGCGTTTTCCGGCTGGATGGTGAGTTTTTTACCGCGCAGGTATTGCTGGATCCAGGCGGGCGCCTGATTATCGTATATGGGTTTGGATTCAAAGATCACGGATTTTGCCTTGAGCGCCTTGGCCAGTTTGGTCGTCATTGGCAGGCTCTTGTGTTTGTGGCAAATCACCAGAACGGTCAGTGGCGAAGGCTGTTCAACGTATGCCGCCAGTTCGTTCAGCGTTTTCATGTCCTGGGCTTCCTTCAGAATAATGACCTGCCGGGCCGCGCCGACCGGATACCTGCGGGCATTGTCCACAATGGTTTGGTAATCGGTATCCCTTCCGTAAACGATCAGTTGGTTGAAAGCTTTTTCCATTTCAGAAAGGGCGTGCTCTTCGATATAGTCCGAAATCTGGTCGATAAAGTACGCTTCAGCGCCGTGCAAAAAATAAACAGGGCTGTATTCTCCGTTCTTCAGACTGGTAATAATTTGTTCCGCGCTTATCATAAGGCAATAATAGGGATTACTGCGCTGGCAGCATCATTTTTCCCTGGAAAATTGTATCTTTAGTGCAGGTACGCCATTTCAAATCTACCATCAACCAATTGCAGCATGAAACCTATGCTAAACCTTTTTCTCACAGCAACATTCCTGGTGTGGTTATGCCCTGTGGCCGTTTCAGCCCAGGACAAACCCGACGATTTTGTTGCCTCCGCGTCTAACTGGGCATCGGCCAAACGTTTTGCAGATCCCGCAGGGTCCGCCTTTCTTCCGGATTCGGCGTATAACCTCCTTGTGTTGTCGCAGCGCCATTGGCGCAAGCTGCCGGACGGCAAAAAAAAGAAACTGGAAAAGGATTACGGCATCTCGCAGGAAACCTTTACCCAGTTTAAAAATGAATTGAAGGAAGCCGGCCTGAGTTATGCCCTGGGAACCGGAAAAAGCGCCGCAGTTGAACATTTCCTGGAACAGTACAAACCCATCCCGCCCAAACTCCAGTTGCCGGCCTATGAGGCACGCAACCGTTTTTTCCTGGAAGAAAGCCGGAAAACACCGGTGTATTCCAGGATTAAAACCTATATGGACAAAAACCTGGAAAACATCAAGCGGTACAATGCCGGTTTGCTGCTGGCTTATGAAGAAACCCTGGCCCTTTCCTATTTTATGGAAAAGGATACCGGCAATGTATTTATCGTACTGGCCTTCATCCGTGAACACCCCGATCTGCTGTCCGTACTGGACAAATACCTGGCCCACGCCCTTCCCAAAACGCCTTACCTCACCCTGGTGGAACAACAACTGGCAGGCCTGGATAAATCAAAACTTCCATTGAGCGCTGAACAAATCCTTAAAAAATACGCGGCCTGGGGCCGGCCCGAGGATTTCACCCAGTTTTTCAAGGGGTTTGGAGAATTTGCCGATTCCTCCTGGTACCTCGCCGAAGTATCCCTGATGCGGAAAGGGCCTGAGACCACTGAAGTTTTTTCAGAGAACAACCGCACAAAATGGGAAAGTTATATCCGCGCGGCAGCCCCGAGGTATTACGCCTGGGAGGTCATGCTCCGGATAATAGAACCGGAAATCCGCAATAAAAACTGGAACGCCGCCCTGGAACAAATCCGCAGGCTGGGGCCCGCTTTCGGTGAAAACCACCCTTGGGTTGCCGGCCTGACTGCCATGCTGGAAGCCCCCGAACAGGGTCTTGTATCCGGCGCCATCAGCGAAAAGATCAACAGCGACCTTGGCGAATATTCACCCGTGGTTTCGGCCGACGGGAAAGAAATCTACTTTTGCCGGCGGGAAAACAATATTGAAAATATTTACAGAACGCAGTGGACGGATGGCAAAGGCTGGAGCGAGCCCCAGGGCGTTTCCCCTTTCCTGCACCCCTATAAAAACCAGGCGCCGCTGGCCCTTTCCGCCGACGGAGGCACCCTGATCCTCTTTGAGGAAGCCCGTGTAAAAACCAGCGAAAAATCTGCTTTCGGCTGGTCCAAACCCGAACCGCTTTTCGGGGAATTGCAAGCCTCCGCCTGGCAGGGCGGCACGACCATCTCTTCTGACGGACAGGCCGTTATTTTCGATGCCCGGCGCACAGACCGGGTGGGGCCGGATATGGAGGATAATATCGACCTTTTTGTCTGCCTTCGGGAAACCAACGGGCAATGGGGAAGACCCGTTAACCTGGGCCCGGTGATCAATACCCCCATGACCGACCGCTCACCTTTCCTGCACCCGGACATGCGGACCCTCTATTTCAGTTCCTCCGGACATGGAGGATTTGGCAAACTGGATGTATTCAAAACCACCCGGACCGGCGACGGCTGGACCCAGTGGTCCGAACCCGTTAACCTGGGCAAGGAGATCAATACCACCGGCGGCGATTGGGGGTATATGGTGAGTACCGACGGGCAAACCGCCTACTTCTCCGCCGATGCGGACAACGGTATGGAAGACCTTTTCCAGGTCAGCCTGCCCACCGCCGCCCGGCCGGATGCCGTTACCACGATTGAAGGCCGGCTTACCGGACCGGACGGAAGCCCCATCCAGGGAGAAATCATTGTGGACGATCTCACCACGGAACAAAGGGTGACGACCATCCGCCCGGACCCCCTTACCGGCGTCTTTTTCATCACCCTGCCCAATGGCAAATTGTATGGTTATACCGTCAAAGCCGAAGGCCGTTTCCCGGTGAGCGACAATATAGACTTGCGGGATGTGGCGGAAGCCAAAAAACGATCCGCAAACATTGTGGCCCCCAGCCTGGAGGAAATGGCGGAGAGCGACATTTCGCTGCCGCTTAAAAACGTCTTTTTTGCAACGGACTCCGATCAGCTCAAACCCGAGTCTTTTCCGGAGCTGAACCGGATGGCGGCCTTGATCCGTGAACTCAGCCTGGAGGCAACCCTTGACGGACATACGGACAGCATGGGCGCCGCTGATTATAACCTGGACCTTTCCAGGCGCCGGGCCAAAGCTGTACGGGATTACCTTGTCTCAAAAGGGATCGATGCAGGCCTTGTCAAATCCGAGGGGTTTGGTCTCACCCGTCCAGTTGCCAAAAATGACACTGAGGCAGGCCGGGCCCTCAACCGGCGGGTGGAGATCCGGTTGCGGAAATTGCAGTAGCATATTTCCTGGTGGTCAGTCAATCATCAATCATCAATCATCAATCATCAATCATCAATCATCAATCTGATTTTTTTATTGATGATCGACGGTTGATGATTGATAATTGTTGATGTTTTTCGCCCGTTCCGCCAAAGCCCTGACAAAGACAGCCTCACGGTCGGCGTTGCACCAAAACCCGTTTCACCCATCTCCGGGCGCCGTCATTCAAATGCAGCCAATAAACTCCGGGCGGGTACGGAGACAGGTCGAGCAATTCCATTTCAGCCCCGGTCAGGTGAAGGTTGGTTACCATCGTCCCGTTTGCCGATAAAACAAAGGCATCCAAATGCTTTAAAGGCGGCTTCTTCCATTCCAGATAACAAATGCCGGAAGTGGGCTGCGGAAAAACAACCGGACCGCCGTTCTCCGGCGACGGCGGAATAACCGGAACGGATACCGGTGAAATGCCCATTCGAACCATGGCCGCCACATCTGGTCCAAATCCGCCGGGAAACCATTGCCCGTTGCGAACCACGGTTGCAATATCGTAGTATTGGCGCCTGACGGAATAGGGGCAGTACAGGTCTTCCCCCAGGGTCATCGACAGGATATAATCCGCTCCCGCCATCAGATCTACCCCTGTTTCATTGTTATCCAGGTTTAAAATGGGCGCCGTGAACAGGCCATAATTTTCGTCGCCCGGCAAAAAGGTATAGGCCCCGTAACCCACCGGAAAAAGATCGGAATCCGAAAACTCGTTGGGGTTGTTATCCGGCGTAACCCGGTACAAGTGCAGCGCAATGGACTGGCCGATATGCGATTCGTCAACCGAAGCAATGGAAAAAACTGCTTCGACCGCCTGAAAACCGGATTCCGGCACACGGTAATAATTGCCAACTTCCCAGAAGGGATCGGTTAGTTCAGGCGGCCGAATAGCGTCTACCAGCATACCGTTGTCCACACTGAACAGATTTTCCGTCACCACAAACCGGAAAGCCAATTCGTTGTCCACCGGCCACAATTCTGCCTGCAACTGTTCTACCTGATACGAAGCATGATACACTGCTCTTCGGTCGGGCAGGAATTTCGAGGCAAAAACCACCGTATCCTGCTCGCCGGGAAGCAGATCGGATACCTGCCCGGCAGCCTCAAACAACAAGGTGTCATTCCTGAATATCCGCACGGTGGCCAGAATGCCGGATTGCGTTTCCCTTCCGGCATTGCCGGCAATAACGGCAAAAGACAAGGAGTCGACCTGTGAAACCGGAGTGGCATAGGCCGATGGAATGGCGCCTTCCGCCAGGAAAAGATCATTGGCGGGCCTGGGATCAGCAGTATAAAGCGCCAGGTCGTCCAACTTCCAGAAATACTCAAATTCTCCAGTCCACCTGAACCGGACATAAACCGTGGGTTGGCCTGCTGCCTCCGGAAGTTCAACAAAGAGGTTTTGAACGGCCGTTTCAAAAGCAAAACGAAGGGTGTTGGCCAGCACCTGCCGGTAAACGAAATCAACACCATTTGTGCTGACACCGACCTCAGCTACCGAGCCTTGTTCGGAATAATAGATATACTGGTTTTGGCAAGCCAGAAAAACCTTTGCCTGCCCCGAACAATTGATGGGGGGCGAGGTCAGTGTAACAGCATAGGAAAACGACCCGTTCAGATCGGAGTCAAAGATCATAAATCCATTTCCGGCTGAGAAAGCTCCGAAAGGGACTTGCCCTAGTTGGGGCCGGTCAGGGCGGTCGTCCCATTTCCAGGATTCAAGGCCCTGGTTCTCCCCTCCGATGGTCCATTCATTTAAAACCACCGCCGGGTCGGAGAAATCTTCCTGCCAAAACGGTGTTTGTGCTCCGAGGGTCCCGGGCGCACCCATCAGGAATAAAACCAGACCAATCAGGAACCCCGTCCGGTTCGGATAAAGGGATAATCTACACATATCGAATGCTGATTTAAACGGTTTCGGGGTAAAGTTAACGTTGTGCCGGATTCTATTTCAGAATATCCCGCAGGTTGTCCGATATCGAACACCCATTGTCCGGTTATGAACGTCCCGGTGGCATAAAAATCCTTATATCAAACAGATTATCAATGCATTGTATAAATGGCACAATCCTTGACCACAGATGATCAGGTAACAAATCCGGATGAGTATGTTGCAAAATTACTTCAAAATCGCCTGGCGCAATCTTTGGAAGGAGAAGCGCTATTCCTTTATTAATATTACGGGCCTGAGTGTTGGGATTGCTGTTTTTGTATTGCTTTCCCTGTATGTGATGGACGAATGGTCATTCGACCGTTTCCACAGCAAAAAAGACAGGCTTTACCGGGCCTGGGTTAAAGAACACTTCAAAGGGGATATTTTTTTTAACACGGTCACGCCCATTCCGTTGGGGCCTGAATTGAAGAACAATTTTCCGGAAGTAGAACAAATTGCCCGGTATATTACGACCAATACCTCCCTGAAAAAGAACGAGTTCACCGAGGCGGAGACGGTCCACCTGGCCGATCCGTCTTTTTTTGAAATATTTGATTTCCCCCTGGTGCGCGGCAAGGCCTCAGGGATTTTCAACGACCTGCAAACCGTTGTGCTGACTGAAGAAATGGGGCAAAAGTATTTTGGCGACCCTTACCCGATGGGGCAAACCATTTCAATCCAGTTGGGCGCGGAATGGCGGGAGTTTACGGTTGGCGGTGTGGTTGCCGGCGCACCCGGCAATTCGAGCATCCAATACGATGTGATCATTCCGTTCGACAATACCAAAACCTATTTCCCCGGCGGGGCTTTTACCTGCTGGACCTGCGTTTATGGGGAAACCTACGTCCTCCTGGATGAAAAAAATGATCTGGCAGGTTTTGAAAAAAAGATCGGCTCTTTCATGGACGGCAAGGTAGCCGAGGACTACAAACCCGGCGAATATCTGGTGGGCCTGCAACCTTTGCCCGATATTCATCTGAATAACGCTTACCCGACCGGTGTTGCGCCGGTCAGCAACGGTAAATATCCCTATATTCTGGGTGGAATTGCGCTGCTGATCCTCGGCCTTGCCGGCATCAATTTTACGACGCTGGCGATCGGCAGGTCGGTATCCAGGTCCAAGGAGGTCGGCGTCCGGAAAGTCAGCGGGGCTACCCGGCCGCAACTCATGACACAGTTCTGGAGCGAGGCTATATTGACTTCGGTCATCGCCGTCATTCTGGGGGTTCTATTGGCCGAATCCCTGATGCCCTTTTTTAACCACCTCGCGGATAAACACCTGGATATCCGTTATTCACCGGCTTCGGTCGCCGGGTTTATCGGACTGGCGGGCATGACCGGCCTGATCTCCGGCATATATCCTTCCCTTATTCTTTCCGGTTTTTCGCCTTTGCATTCCATTCGCGGCAGTTCAGGCGGCAAACACCGGGATAAACAACTGGTGCTGAAAGGGCTCGTCGGATTCCAGTTTGTGCTTTCCGTCGTCCTGATCGTGAGCACCCTGGCTATGATGCAGCAAATCCGGTACATTCAGAATAAAAACCTGGGATTTCAACGCGACCAGGTCGTGGTGATCCCCTATAATGTCTCCGGCAAACGACTGACGGAATTGTTTGAGGAAGGCCGTCAAAAAATGGCGCTCCTGAGCAACGAGGTCATGGGTAAGAACGGTATTTCAGGAATGACGATGTCTACCCATACCTTTGGTACGCCCGGTTGGGCCAGCCTGGGTTTTACGGAAAAAGAAAGCGACCGGTTCCGCAATTTTTCCATCAACGGGATCGACGAAAAATTCATTCCGCTCATGGGCATGGAACTGTTGGACGGCCGGAATTTTTCCCTGGATCATGGCGGCGATAAACGGGCTGTGATCATCAATGAAGCCTACGCCAAGGCATTCGGAATTGAAGATCCTGTGGGCAAACAACTTCAGGAGCCCTATCAGGAATATCAAATCATCGGGCTGGCCAGGGACTTCCACTTTGCTTCCCTGCACGAGGCGATCGAACCCCTGGTTTTGGCTGCCGAACCCATCGGTTTGTTCCGGGCATCCAGCGACCAGTCCTTCGGAGATTCTCCCAATCCCAAATTTTCGGTGAAGATCAACGCAGGCAATGTTCAGCCGGCCATACAGACCCTGCGGAAGGCGTGGGAAAAAGTTGCGGGCGACCAGCCGTTCAGCTTTGCCTTTATGGACGAAAATATCGACAACCAGTACCGGTCGGAAACGAGGCTGGGGCAACTGGTCAGTCTCGCAACCTTGCTGGCCATCTTCATTGCCTGCCTCGGTTTATTCGGGATTGCCGCACTTTCCATTACCAAACGGGTAAAAGAGATCGGCGTCAGAAAAGTATTGGGCGCATCCGTTCAGGATATCGTGGTGATGCTCAACAAAGGGTTTGTGTTACTGGTCGGGGTCGCAGCGCTCATTGCCATTCCCGTAGCCTGGTACTTCATGAACGGATGGCTGGCGGATTTTGCCTTCAGGATAACACTGTCCCCCTGGCTTTTCCTGCTGGGCGGGTCCGGCGCTGTCCTGATTGCCCTGTTAACGGTCAGTTTACTGTCGTTTACGGCTGCCCGGTCCAACCCGGTGGATGCGATTAGGACGGAGTGATTTGTTGATTTGTTGATTTGTTGATTTGTTGTTTCGAGG
>CAZLEF010000062.1:10835-31210 GCA_964558465.1 uncultured Lewinella sp.
CCGTTTCAAATCAACGCATCAACAAAATAGAAAGATTTTTATTTTGGACAAAAATGATAAGGTTTTCAGCAATTTTGGGAACCCATTTGGATTTATTCAAAAAATACCATACATTTGTAAGGGATGAATGAACGTTTTAAATTTGTTACCTTATAACAGATTCCCTCTTTGCTTTTCAAAACATTGTCATCCCCTAGCACCTTTCTACAGCTTATATACCTCGCGTCGCCAATTTTTGTGCATGGAAAAATGGGTAATCCATTCAAAATCAGGGAAATCCAATCCTGGGAATCCACAAAATCCGGCGAATCATGGTATAACATTCCAAAACCGATAACAGGTCAATCCTGATTTTACATTCAGGCATTGATGAAAGTTTAACCGGAAAATCTTGCGTTTCCGCGCAAGGGTCAGTTATTATTCATTGTCATAAAACTTAAAACTATGCGTTCTACTTTACTCACTTGCATTTTGGCCGCAGGCCTTTCTTTCACCCTTTCCGCCCAGGTCACCTCCGAAGCAGGCGTATTTGGCGGATTGCTTGCTTACCAGGGCGACCTTGCGCCCACGCCCTTTGACATTGAAGAAGTGAACTTTGCCGCGGGGGTCGTTTATCGCAGGATGTTTAACTCCAAGTTCGGCTTAAAGGCCAACGCCACTTACGGCAAAATTACGGGCACCGACAACCGGGACCTCGAACGGCAGGAACGCGGCGCCACGGTGGAATCCAACCTGATGGAATTTGCCGTCAATTTTGAATACCATCCGTTGGGAAGGTCTCGGTTTTCCAATCAGGGATTTTTTGGCCGGCAATTTTCGCCTTATATCGGGGTAGGTGTCGGAGTTGCGTTGAGCAATTATGAACTAAAAGGCCTGCCGCTGATCCAGACGGAAGAGGAGAAATCTTCTTTTCTGGTGACGCCGGTTACGCTTGGACTGCGCCTCGACATGACACCCAAGATCACGGTTACGCTCGACATCGGCAGCCGGCCGGCCTGGTCGGACAACCTGGAAGGGATCAGCAAAAACGGTTTCAGCAATAACAAAGACTGGTACCTGATCGGCGGCATGACCGTCCTTTATGTGTTCAATGCAGAGGGCGGGCAGTTTGATTTTTAAGATGTTTCAGGGATACAGGGTTTCATGGTTTTGATCATGCGGCGATGAGCTTCTGATGGGTATTTGCCCTCAGGTTGGAATCTGTCGCTGGTCCGATCCGGATGCCTGTTTCAGCCCATCAATTGCAGGCATTTGGCCAGGAGCCAGGTGCGTTCGGGCAGGCGTGGATATGTATGAATCGCTTGTTCCAGGCTTTTCAGTTTCTTTTTATCCGTATTTCCGGTTTTGATCAATTTTTCTGTAAAATTGTTGAATTCCCGGTTAGCTTCAGTGTGAAATTCACCGATGGAATCTGCATGCCTGGTCATATAGGTCCTAAAACTGCCGATTTCAGCTTCAGCTTTGCGCCAATAGTGCCCGCCGAGTTCGAAAAAGGTTTTTATGCATAACCGTCTGTATTTGATATTATTATAAACATTCGAAATTTCCTCAACCTGATTGAGGTGATCCAGCGCCGATTCAAATTCTGATTTGGCGAAGGCAATGGCTGCGGAACAAAGGCATACGATATCCATGCCCAGAACCGGCAATATCCCCTTGTAGTTGGCCATCGACCGTTCGGCGCCTTCCAGATCGTCCAATACCAGATAAGTCTGGATCACATTGTAGAAAATGCCGCCTGTAATGGTAAAATGGTTTTGAAAGACCTCTTTATCCATCTGCGATTCATGGAGTTGGATGAAGATGCGGTACCTTTCTTTTTCACTGGTAACAATATGTTGCGCATTGTTTTGAAGGTAGCTGTAAATGAGGCTCATCTCGTTGGGGGATAATTGGGTAAAAAACGTGTCGACCAGTTCTCTTAATCGGTCCCAATGCCCTTTGCGATTGCTTTCTTCAGCGCTGAGCATTTTAAAGGCGGTCATCCAGATCTGAATCACGGGGGATTGAAAAAGGTCCGTTTCCTTTTCAAAAACGCGTTCCAGTTGAAAAGCCAGGTCCAGGTTATACGGTACGCATTCCGGCAGTACATTTTGCCGGTTCAGCATCTGGCAGGACTGGATCAGTTTTAAATGGAAATAATAATGGTCAAATGCGTTGGTGGTTTCCTGCAAATGCTGCCCGCTTTTTCCGTCTTCCTCGAAAGTGGTCTTGACGTTGACGATTTCTTCGTTGATCCGGTATTTCCATTCAAATAGTTTGCTTTTGGGGAAATCGCTTTCTTCCAGGGCCGGCAAGACATCCTGATCCAGATAACTGTAGAACTCCTCCAGCATCCGGTTCTTGCCCAGAAACCGCAATACGGCCAGTTTTTCAGCCCAGGGTTCCGCCAGTGACTCACTGATATAGATATAGGACTCCATCTGGCGCAATAATTTGGATCTGAGGCGCCGGATCTGCCCGCTGTTTGAGGCCTCTCCGGGAAAAATGACGGCGAATGCATGTTCTTCGGTCAGGTCATCCCCGTTAAACTCCGGCGCAAATTGAACGATAAACTCGAAAAGGGCGATTACGTTGGCAGGGGTGGAAAAAATCGGAGAGTTCAAAAAATTCCTCAACCTTCTTAATTCCTTTTGGGCGTGCTTCTGAATTTCCGCTTGTGAAAGCGGCAACATCGGAACGAGCAGACTTTTCAGGATCCTGACCAGCTTGGTGCCTTCCATAAAACGGAGGTGTGGAAGATGGTTTTAACCAAAAATCGGAACTAAACGTAAGTGCCTGGAGCTTACAAAAGTAGCAACTTCTCACTGAATCCAAAAACGGCTTGCGGCCTTCTTTGGGACAATCATTCAAAAATGTAATTGGATCGGCTGGGTTAAACCCGCAATTTTGGCGCTGTAACTCCCAAGAATTTTAAACTAAACTCCAAAAAACAATGAAAACGAATTCATTCAGATGGATTATTATCCTGGTTTTAGTCGCATCAGTGGCTTTGTTCGGCCACACCTATTTGAAACAAAAGCCTGAATCGCCGGATGTTGCCCCCTTGGGATCCGGTTCTTCTACCACGGTGATCGACATTTACAAAACCACCGACCCCAGCCCCGGCGAGCCGGATGACATTTGTTTCGCAGCTGGAGAATGTTACTGGCTGAACTTCGAACAAGGGGTTATTTTATCGAACCCATTTGGAAGCCATACGGTGACCTTGAGCCAATCTCAGAAAAAATACGTCAGGAGTGTTTTCTGCGATTGCCTGGAAGACTTTGCTCCGGACCGATGCCTGTCAACAGTGAGTTTTGAACCCTTGACAGGCCCGACCGAAGAATGTACCGGATCCTGATTTGGAATTATATGCAACTTGTATAATCCTGGAATGGGAGGCATTGAAGAGGGATGCCTCCCAACTTTCCCGGAATAGAACAAAGACCCCGGACAAAATCCCGGTCGGGGCCGTTTTTACGGCCCTTTTTTTTTACTATCGATCCGTTTCATAATCATTATTGTAAATCCCAAAAGTAATCATCAAATGGCACTCAAATCTATCCTGCTTCAAAGCGAAGAGATCTTGCCCGGTAAACCCATCCGCTTGTTGCCCAAAATGGAAGTTGAAGAATTCCACCGCCTGCACCTGCATGTATCCAACATCAAAAACGACATCCGGAACCTCTCTGTCCGGGTCGTTTTTGGCACGCCGGTTCCCAGTAAAGTGCTCACCTGCGACCATTCGGTCTGGTTTGAACGCAACGCTGATGGGGAGCAACTCCAGTTTACCGCAACCGAAGAGCGGGGTAAAACAGGCATGGTGCTCAGTGTCCCGGTGATTGCTCCGCTTTTGTACGATATTGTGCTTGAAAACCTGGGCGACGATATTCTCGACCAGGTATTCGTTACGCTGATGGCCCACCCCTTCAAATCTCCGGAACAGCATTCCTGAATGTTGTTTACACTAAGCCTTTTTTTTATCTTTACCCCGACACTTAAATTGTAAACGAAAAAGCCAACTTTCATGCGACTGTTCCGTATCCTTTTGCTCCTCGCATTGGTTCCTTCATTTTTATTCGGCCAGAAAATAGACCTTTCCCAATTCAAAGAACTCCAGATCCGCAACCTCGGCCCTGCCGGCATGAGCGGCCGGGTGACCGCGATCGACGTCGATCTCAGCGACCCGGATATCATTTACGCAGGCGCCGCTTCGGGCGGAGTCTGGAAATCGGTCAACGGCGGCATTACCTGGTCTCCTGTTTTTGACGACCAACCGGTGCAAGCCATCGGCGCCATCGCCATCAACCAGCGGAACCCCAGCGTAGTCTGGGTCGGAACCGGCGAGGGTAATCCCCGCAACTCGCTCAATACCGGCGAAGGAATCTATAAAAGCCTCGACGGCGGCAAAACCTGGAAGTGTATGGGGCTGGAAAAAACCAAAACCATCCACCGCATCATCGTCAACCGGGATAACCCCGACATCGTTTTTGCAGCGGCCCTGGGCTCACCCTGGGGGCCCAATGAAGAACGGGGCGTTTTCCGGACCAAAGACGGGGGCAAAACCTGGGAAAAGGTGCTTTATGTCAATGACCAGACCGGTTGCGCCGACCTGATCGTCGACCCCTCCAATCCGGATAAACTCATCGCCGCCATGTGGGAACACGGTCGCAAACCCTGGACCTTCAACTCGGGCGGCCCGGGTTCAGGCCTGTACATTACACACGACGGCGGCCAGAACTGGGAAAAACGCACCGAAAAGGACGGATTGCCCAAAGGCGACCTCGGCCGCATGGGGCTGGCCATCGCCCGCAACAAACCCAATATCCTGTACGCCCTGATCGAAGCCAAAGAAAACGCCCTGTTCAAATCCACCGACGGCGGCGCCAAATGGACCAAAATCAGCGACCGGAACATCGGCGACCGGCCCTTCTATTACGCCGAGATCTACGTCGACCCGCGCAATGAAAACCGCTTGTTCAACCTCTATTCCTCCGTCACCCGTAGCGAAGACGGCGGCCGGTCTTTTGACCAGATCGGCAATTCTATTCACCCCGATCACCATGCCTTCTGGGTGCATCCCGAAAATTCCGACTATATGATCGAAGGCAACGACGGCGGCCTGAATATCTCCCGCGACGGCGGCAATACCTGGCGCTTTGCCGCCAATCTGCCGCTGGCTCAATTCTACCATATCAGCTACGATATGGACGTTCCCTACAATGTGGCGGGCGGCCTGCAGGACAACGGGTCCTGGGTCGGGCCAAGCGCAGTGTGGCGCTCCGGCGGGATCATCAACCAGGACTGGCAGGAGGTCTTTTTTGGCGACGGATTCGATGTGACCTTCCGCCCTGACAACAACCGCTACGTCTATGCCATGTCGCAAGGCGGCAACCTCGGGTATGTCGACCGCACCACGGGGCAGAGCAAATTCATCAAGCCGGTTCACCCCGAAAACCAAACCCTGCGTTTCAACTGGAACGCTGCTTTTGCCCAGGATCCGTTTGCACCCTGCGGCATTTTTTACGGCAGCCAATTTTTACACTACAGCGCAGATTGCGGTCAGAACTGGACCCTTCTTTCACCCGATCTGACCACCAACGACCCCGAAAAACAAAAACAGGACCAAAGCGGCGGCCTGACCATCGACGCGACCGGCGCAGAAAACCATACGACCATCCTCGCCGTCGGCCCCAGCCCCGCCAACCCCAACGTCATCTGGGTGGGTACAGACGACGGCAACCTGCAACTGACCCGCGACCGCGGACAAACCTGGACCAATCTGGCCCCCCGGCTCCCCGGTGTGAAACCCGGAAGCTGGATTCCCTATATCGAGGTCTCCGCCAGGAATGCCGGCGAGGCGCTCGTGGTTGTGAATGATTACCGCCGAAACGATTTCCGGCCGATGGTTTTCCATACTTCCGATTACGGGCAAACCTGGAAACAGATCGCAGACGAAAAGAAGGTAAGCGGTTATGCCCTGTCTGTCGTTCAGGACCCGAAAGAACCCCGGCATCTGTGGCTGGGTACCGACCTGGGCCTGTATTTCAGCATCGACGGCGGCGACAACTGGAACAAATGGACCAACGGCTACCCGTCGGTACCCACAGCCGACCTGAAGATTCACCCGCGCGAAAATGACCTCATTGCAGGAACCTTCGGCCGGGCTGTCTGGATACTGGACGATCTGCGGCCTTTCCGGGCCATGGCGTCCACCAGGGGCGAAGTACTCAAACAGCCTTTCAAAGTATTCGAAGCGCCGGACGCTTACCTCGCCCGTACCCGCTCCTACCAGGGAATCCGGTTTACCGGCGACGCCGAATTCAGCGGGGCCAACCGGTCGGCCAATGCCATGATCACGGTTTGGGTGAAGCCCGAAGAAAAGGCGCCGGCTGAGGCAGGCCAGGCACCTGCGGATCCAAAAGCCAAAGGAAACACAGAAAAAAAAGCCGAACCTGGCGCCAAGGCAGACGGGAAAAAGCCGGCGAAAAGGCCGGAAGAGGTTAAAATCAACGTATTCAACACCAAAGGGGATACCATTCGTACTTACAGCGCCAAGGTCAAAGACGGCATGAACCGCATCTCCTGGAACCTTCGCCGCAACGGGGTCCGTTTTCCGGGCCGGCAACAAGGATTCCGGCAAGGCGGCGACGGCCCCGCAGGTCCAACCGTTTTGCCCGGTGTGTATAAACTGGTCTTCACCTTCGGCAACCTTCGGGATTCAACACTGGTGACCGTTCATGACGACCCGCGCCTGAACGTTACCCCGGGCGACTACCAGCAGCGCGAAACCGTTTATAACGACTACGCCGGCATTATTAAAGCGGCGACCCAGGGTTATGAACGCCTGCAGGAAGCCCGGAAAACCGTAGACCGGGTGGAAGGCGCCCTGGTCAACCTGCCCGACAGCACCCGCAAAAAAATGACCGATCTGGGAAAAACCCTCAAAGACACCCTCGCTTCACTTGAAAAATTGTATACCCAACCGGAAGGACTCAAGGGCATCCAGCGCTCGCAGACCAACCTTCAGGCCGTATTGTTCGGCGCAAGCAGGTATGTCAACGATATCGAAGGCTCACCCAGCCAAATGGTTCGGCTGACCGTAGACAAGGCCCGCCACGAAACCCGGACTGTGCTGGACAAAGTGAATGCTTTCCTTGCCGGCGATTATGCGGCTTACAGGCAAAAGGTGGAGGCGTTGCAGTATTCTTTGTTTAAGACTTTGGAGCCGGTTCGAATGGAATAGTTTTTGGTGGTTTATGGTGGTTTATTATGGTTAGCTGCCGGCAAACAACAATGAACAATGCGAATCAATAGTTAAAAAGGCGGGTTGGGGGCAGCAACTCAACACAAGGACACAAAGGTTTCACAAAGCCCACCAAGGAAATTGTGACTTTGTGCTTCCCCTTGTGTCTTTCCGGCTAGGCGGGACAGGTCGTGTTAAAAGCGGCTCCGGCGGGCGAAGCGACATTAAACCCCATCAAACATTCCGGATCAGGATCATCGGTTTGTCCAGATTGGCGATGGTCGTACCGTAGGGCATCATTTCAAATCCCAGGCGGGTGAAGATCTTGCCCTGGCCCGGCCTGCAATGAGCCTGGATGGGCGCTCCTTCCGCCTGCAGCACAGCCTGGTGGGCCAGCCAGAAACCGGCTTCCGGCAAAACGCTCACAAAGTGGCTCAACAGGAAAAAATCCTGCATGGCCGCCTTGTCGCGCCGTTGCCCCCAGATGGCAGCGGCAACCACTTCCTGGTTTTGGCGTATGGTCCAGACCTCGCTCTGGGAATCTGTTTCGGCGTTACCGAGTTTGGATGCAATAAAATCCAGGGCCTTTTTCCGGTCGCCTTCATCGAGCGTTCTGTGGAACCGGATATCCAGCGCGACACATTGATCGATGTATTCGGCAGCCAGGCCGGCTTCCGAAGGCAGGAACCATTTCCAGTATGGGTCGCGGCGAAACCAGCTCAGTTGCCGTTTGGCAAACCGCCTGGAGTTCTGTTTGATGGCGTCGACTGCGGCTTCCAGGCTGCATTTCCCTTCGAAATGTTCAAACAACTCCTGGTAACCGACGGTTTGCAGGGCGTTGTAATGGCGGGAAGGGTATAAGGCCCTGGCCTCCTCCACCAGACCCTTGGCGATCATTTCGTCCACCCGGGCGTTCACCCGGTCGTAGAGCGCCTCCCTCGACAAATGGAGTTGGATATAGATGGGTTTGAATTCGCGTTTTAAAGGGGTTTGCTGGCGAAAGCTGGAAAACGCCTGCCCGGTCGCCCTCGACACCGCAATTGCCCGGATCAGGCGCGCGGGATTGTTCAGATCAACTTCGTGGTAATAGACCGGGTCCAGTTCCAGCAATTCATTCTGCAGGGCTTCCAGTCCTTCCTGTTTCAGTTTTTTCTCCACCTCTTCCCGCACATCCAGCGGCATATCGGGAAATTCATCCAGGCCCTCGCTCACTGCTTTGATGTACAAGCCCGATCCGCCCACCAGAATGGCTTTATCTTTTTCATGGAAAAGGGCTTCGAGTTGGTCAAGGGCTTGTTTTTCAAACTGACCGACGCTGTAATGTTCCTGTATGGAGAGGTTTCCGATAAAAAAATGGGGCGCCGCTGCCAGTTCCTGCGCATCCGGTTTGGCCGTGCCGATAGAAGTTTCCTTAAAAAACTGGCGGCTGTCGGCAGAAAGAATGGCCGTATCATAACGTTGGGCAAGCTGAATGGCAAATCTGGTTTTTCCGCTTGCGGTCGGTCCGGCAATAACGATCAGATGTTTCATGGGGGCGAAGATAGGCATTCCGGATTGGGTTTAAAGTCATTTCTGCCGGCGCCAACGCCGGAAAACCCCGGCTTGAACTGTTGGATCGCAAAATTGTTTAAATATTATCGCTTTTGGTAAAGAATTGCCTGACATTTACTAGATTTGTAGAATCAGTTTTGTGGCGCCAGGGGGTGGCGCCGTTGCCAAACCACTAAGTTGAACCCAATGTCGGATGTACTGGTAATCCCGGAACAGGAGCGGCAGATCATCGAAGCGGCGTACCAGGATATGCTCTCTACGGTCAAATCAATGGATGAAGAGGACCGCCGCAATATCCAGGCTGCTTATGAACTGGCCCTTGAAGCCCATTCCCATCAAAGGCGGAAATCGGGAGAGCCCTACATTTTGCATCCCATAGCCGTCGCCAAGATCTGCACCAATGAAATCGGACTGGGGCCAACGGCTGTCATCGCCGCGCTTTTGCACGATGTTGTAGAGGATACGCCGATCTCATTGGGGGATATCCGGGTCAAATTCGGCGACCGCATTGCGGATATTGTAGACGGGCTCACCAAACTGGACAGTGCCTATAATAACGAAAGCCCTCAGGCTGAGAATTTCAAAAAGGTACTCAGCACCCTGGTGGAAGACGTCCGGGTGGTCCTGATCAAAATGGCCGACAGGCTGCACAATATGCGGACCCTCGGCGCCATGCCGCGGCACAAACAACTGAAAATTGCAGCCGAAACCAACTTCATCTACGCTCCCCTGGCCCATCGCCTCGGTTTGTATGCCTTCCGGACGGAGTACCTTGACCTGTGCATGAAGATCACCGACCCGGAACACTACCGCGAAGTGGCCGAAAAACTTGCCGAAACCAAACGCTCACGGGAGTCTTATATCGAGGAATTTATCGAGCCTTTAAAAAAAAGGCTGGATGAACTCCAGATCAAATACCGCATCATCGGCCGGCCCAAATCCATTTATTCCATCTGGAACAAACTCAAAAACAAAGGGGTCGCCTTTGAAGAAATATACGACCTTTTTGCTATCCGAATCGTCCTGGACGTACCCAGGACGCTGGAAAAACAAATGTGCTGGATCGTTTATTCCATCGTTACCGACGTGCACATTCCGATCCCTGAACGGTTAAAGGACTGGGTTACCACCCCAAAAAGCAACGGGTACGAATCGCTGCATACCACCGTGATCGGCCCGAGAGGCAGGTATGTGGAAGTTCAGATCCGGACTGAGCGGATGGATGAAATTGCAGAGCGCGGGTTTGCCGCCCATTGGAAATACAAAGGCATCAACGGCCAACCCGACGTATACGAGCGGTGGCTGGATACCGTCCGGGAGATCCTTGAAGACCCCAACAGCGACGCGGTCGAGTTCCTCGGTGATTTCCGGACCAATAACCTTTTCCACGAAGAAGTATACGTTTTCACCCCTAAAGGTGACATGAAGGTTTTGCCGTTGGGCGCTTCTGCTTTGGATTTTGCCTTCAGCATCCACTCGGATGTCGGTTACCATTGCACCTCGATCAGGGTCAACAACAAGTTGCAACCGATGGGGTACAAACTGAAAAACGGCGACCAGGTCCAGATCCTGACCAGTAAAAACCAAAAACCCAGCGAAGACTGGCTCAAAATGGTTTTTACCGGAAAGGCAAAAGCCAAGATCCGCTCATCCCTCAAGGAAGAACGCCGGCAAAAGGGCGAGTTTGCCAGGGAATCCATCGAGCGGAAGCTGAAAAACATGAAGGTCAACGATATCGAGGATGCCGTTGAGCGCATGGTCAGGTTTTATGATTATACTTCCCATGTGGATTTTTTCTATGACCTCGCGGTTGAAGAGCTTCACATGCAGGATATCTTCAAACCTTTTAAGGAGGAAGGCGGCAGGTTGATCGAAAAACCGGTCATTACAGAAGTCAAACCGGATGAAACCCAACCGGATATCAAGCGGAAACCCGACCGGAAAATTATCGCCAAACCCAGGCTTATGATCAACGGCGAACCCGCTGATGCTTACGAGTATTCTTTCGCCAATTGCTGCAACCCGGTCCAGGGCGACGAGGTTTTCGCCTATCTGACCTCCAACGCAGGCCTGAAAATCCACCGGGCCAATTGCCCGAATGCAGCCAACCTGATGGCCAACTACGGCTATCGCGTGATGAAGGCCGAATGGTCTTCCACCACCAATATCACCTTTGTAGCCGACCTGCTGATCACCGGCGTGGATGCGGGAAGGGGCGTCATTGAAAGTCTGTCGCATGAAATTTCTTCCTTGCTTCAGCTGAATATACGGTCGTTTAATATTCACGCCACTGAAGAAGGCGGATTTGAAGCCAGGATCAGTCTGCTGGTGGCCAATACCGACCAACTGTACCTGGCCATTAAAGCCTTGCAGAAACTGGAACATGTTTCTTCCGTTACGCGGGTGGAGTGAAGGATATTGGAGGGTGTTTATTGTTGTTTTGATGGTTCATTATCGTTGACGGACATTAACAAACCATTGACTTACATTGTTTATCTTTGTTTATTATTACAGTTGTTATGAACGAATCGGTCATCAAGGAAGTCAAAAATATTTTTTCAGCCCACCTGGAAAAACACGGCCTGCGCAAGACCCCTGAGCGCTATGCGATTCTGGAAGAGATCTACAAACGAAGCGACCACTTTGATGCGGAGGCGCTTTATATCCATATGAAGACCCAAAATTACCGGGTCAGCCGTGCGACGGTTTACAATACGCTCGATTTGCTGGTCCATTGCGACCTGGTAAAAAAACACCAGTTTGGCAAGAACCTGGCCCAGTACGAAAAATCCTACGGTTACAAACAACACGATCACCTCATCTGCGTGGATTGCGGCAAAGTGCTTGAATTTTGTGATCCGCGCATCCAGCAGATCAAAAATATGATGGGCGAATTACTGCATTTTAATGTCACTCACCACGCGTTGAATCTCTACGGCCAATGCAACGGGGCTTGCCCGCGCACAGCAGATGCCGGGCAGGAGAAAGAACAAAAAGCGACCGGCAGCCTTTCTTCCGGGCCGGCTTCCCCGCGTTGATGGTTAGTTGGCAGGCCACAGTTGGCAGTTGGCAGTAGCCGATTCGAATTTCGGCAATCTTTCGAATCCAAGGTTTAGTGGTTAGTCAAATGAAAGTCGACCAAAGGTGAAACTATTCCTATCTTCACCCTTCAAACGAAAAATCGACCGACGATATGAAATTTCAGTCCATTTGCCTCTTTGTTGCTTTAGCCATCCTTTTATCCGCTTGCACGGAACAGCCTCGTGAAAAAAAAGTGCTGGTGTTCAGCCGGACGATGGGATTCCGCCACGATTCCATTGAAGAAGGCCAACTGGCCATCAAAAGGTTGGGCCGGGAACACGGTTTCAACGTGTTTGTCACGGAAGACCCTACCCTTTTCAAAGAGGATTTTTTGTCCACTTTCTCCGCCGTTATTTTCCTGAACACCACAGGCGATGTGCTGGACAACGCCCAACAGGCCGCTTTTGAGCGGTTCATTCAGGCCGGCGGCGGTTTTGTCGGCGTGCATTCGGCGGCAGATACGGAATATGACTGGGCCTGGTACGGCCAACTGGCCGGCGGGTATTTCCACAGCCACCCCCAGATCCAGGAAGCCCAAATGGATGTGCTGGACGACAACCACCCGTCGACCGAAAAACTGGGCGCCAAACGCCTCGCCCGCACCGACGAATGGTACAACTACAAATCCTTCAACAAAGACGTCAATGTCCTGGTCAAACTGGATGAAAGCTCCTACCAGGGCGGCAATATGAACGGCGACCATCCCATCTCCTGGTCCCACGAATTTGACGGGGGACGCGCCTTTTATACGGGTTGGGGGCATACCAAAGAAAGTTATAACGAGGAAACATTCCTCAAACACCTGCTCGGCGGCATCAACTGGGCCATCGGCAAAAACAAACTCGATTATTCCAACGCTACCTCTTACAATATTCCGCCCGAAAACCGGTTTGTCAAAACCATCCTGGCCTCCAACCTGGACGAGCCGATGGAACTGGACATTTTTGACGATGGCAGCGTGATCCTGGTCGAGCGCAAAGGCGCTGTAAAATTGTGGCGTCCGGAAACCCAATCGTTGGATTCTATCACAAATATCCCTGTTTTTAATGGGTTGGAAAACGGGTTGATGGGTGTTGCCATCGACCCCAACTACGAAGAAAACAACTGGGTTTACGTTTATTATTCCGACCCTGATGAATCCGTCAACCAGATCGCCCGTTTTAATTTCGACGGCAAGACCTGGGATTATAACTCGGAAAAGGTCGTCCTCAAGGTCGACCATCAGCGGGAAACCTGCTGCCATTCCGGCGGCTCGCTGGCGTTTGACGACCAGGGGAACCTTTTCCTGTCCGTCGGCGACGATACCAACCCCTTTGCTTCCGACGGTTTTGCACCGATCGACGAACGCCCGGGCCGAAGTTCATGGGACGCCCAGCGGACCAGCGGCAACACCAACGACCTGCGCGGCAAGGTCCTGCGCATCCACCCCGAACCCGACGGCAGTTATACCATTCCCAAAGGCAACCTCTTCCCGGAAGGAACGCCCAATACCCGGCCCGAGATTTATGTCATGGGGTGCCGCAACCCCTTTCGCATCAGCATCGACAAAAAACGCGGCTGGCTTTATTGGGGCGATGTGGGCCCCGACAGCGGCAAAGACGGCGAAATGCGCGGCCCCAAGGGCTACGACATGATCAACCAGGCACAGAAACCCGGCAATTACGGATGGCCGTATTTCCGCGGCGGCGGGCATGTGTATTATGATTACGACTTTGCGGCTGAAAAATCCGGCGAACTGTTCAATAAAGAAAAACCCATCAACGATTCGCCCAACAATACCGGGTTGCGCGAGTTGCCACCCTATGTCAAATCCCTGATCTGGTATTCCTACGACGAATCACCGGAGTTTCCGTGGGTGGGAACCGGCGGCAAAAACCCCATGGCAGGGCCCGTTTTTTACAGCTCCGACTTTGAAGGGGTGGAGAATGCTTTTCCGCCGTATTTCGACGACAAGCTCTTCATCTACGAATGGATGCGGCATTGGATCTATATCATTCACCTTGACTCGCTGGGCAATTTTGTCCAGGCCGACCCTTTCATGCCCAACGGCGGTTTTTCCAGGCCGATGGACATGGCCTTCGGCAAAGACGGCGCCCTTTATATCCTGGAATACGGCGAGCAATGGTTTGCCAAAAACATGGACGCCCGGCTCACCAAAGTTGAATACGTCAAAGGCAATCGCAAACCGGTGGCCCGGATCGAAGCCAGTTTAACGGCCGGCGCAGCGCCCCTGACCGTGACTTTCGACGGGTCGGGGTCGGAAGATTTTGACGGCGACCGGATTACTTATGAATGGATCTTTACCGGCGAAACGGTGCAAAACCGGACGGCCTACCCCACCTTCACTTTCACCCGGCCGGGCATCTATCAGGCGCGGCTCCGGGTAAAAGACGCCACCGGGTCCATTTCGGATGAAGCCCGGTTGGAGATCCAGGTAGGCAATGCGCCACCCGAAGTGGAACTGGCGGTGGCCGGTAACCAGAGTTTTTACTGGAACGGCCAACCGATTCAGTACCAGGTAAAAGTAACCGACCAGGAAGACGGCGCCACCAACGACAACACCATCGATCCGGCCCGCGTGAAGGTGGCCATTGATTTCCTGCCTGCAGGGTTTGATCTGGCGCAGGTAATGGGTCACCAGCAGGCCGGAGCCATCCCCACCGCCAATGTACAAGGCAAACAACTGATCGAAAAATCGGACTGCAAAAGCTGTCATGCGGAAGATAAACGGGTGAACGGCCCCAGTTACCTGGATGTAGCCCGAAAATATGCAGCCGATGAAAATGCATTGACGAAATTATCGCAAAAAATCATTGCCGGCGGCGGTGGCGTATGGGGCGAAACGGCGATGGCCGCTCACCCGCAACTGACGGCCGAACAGACCCGGGAAATGGTGAGGTATATTCTTTCCCTCGCCGGCGGCGGGCAGGCCGATGTCGCCGGTTTGCCGCTCCGGGGCGATTATCCTGCCGACAAACACGATCCGGCAAAAAAAGAAGGCGCCTATGTGCTGATGGCTACCTATAACGACCGGGGCGCGGGCAATATCCGGTCCATCTCCACCCAGAATTCACTGGCCCTTATTGCACCGATGGTCCACCTCGAACGAGGCCCCAAAGAGATGCGAAGTGTCCAGGCCAAATACGGCACGGTGTATTATACCAACGACGCCGTTGCTTTGTCGGGCGGTCAATACGCCGGCCTGCCCGGGCTTGACCTGACGGATATCGGATCGGTCATCGTGCATGCCGGCGCCGCAGGCGAAGCGGTGGTTGAATTGCACCTCGGCAGTCCGGGCGGGCCGTTGGCGGGCCAGGTAACATTGACAGCCACAGAAAAGGACAAAGGTGAATCCTTCACCCTGCCTGTGCAGGAAACCTCCGGGAAATACGACCTGTATTTTGTGGTGAAAAACGGGGAGGTGAAGCTGGACTGGGTGGAGTTCCGGCGGAAGGGGGAGGCGATTTCGATGGCGGGAGGGTGAGGGGTGAGAATGCTTCGACTGCGCTCAGCATGAAAGGTGAGAGAGGAGAGAGAGTGAGAGGGTGAGAGGGGTGAGTGCTTCGGCCTCCGGACGACGAAGTCACCTACGGCTGACGGAGTCGGCTGCGCTCAGCATTATTATATGGAATGATTGAATCTATCTCGTTAAAGACCTCCACGGAATCAACATACTCGTCCGTTTTTTGTACGCCTCATAAGCCGCGTTCCCTGCATACCGTTTCTCCATCATCGGCGCCCCGGAAACGTAAACCAGCAGATAGGTGATCGTCAGCGGACTGACGATGCCCCACCAGCCGTTTTCCAGGGGCAGTACGACCAGGAAGATCCCCCACCAGATCAGGATCTCGCCAAAATAATTGGGGTGGCGGCTGTAGCGCCAGAGCCCGGTTTGCAGGATTTCATCCTTGTTTTTACGGGTTTTGACAAATTGCGCCAATTGGTAATCCCCGACCGACTGGAAAAAGAAACCCGTGATCCAGACTGCCAAACCGGTCCAGGTTAAAATCCCCGTTTGGTCAATTCCGGAATACCCTGCTATCAGGATGGGTGCAGAAAGGATGAGCATAAAAAATCCCTGAAGGAGGTACACCTGCAAATAGGATCGAAGGACCCAGTTTTTGCCCCAGTCTTCCCGCCACTGCCGGTAACGGAAATCCTCGGTTTTTTTTCGGTTTCGGAGGTAAATATGGCCGGACAGGCGAAGGGCCCAGACGGCAACGAGCCCGTAAACGATCCAGGCAATTGTGGAGGTTTCCCGGGTAAAAACCAGGAAAAGGCAGACCAGGAGGTAACCCAGGCCCCAGGCGATATCGGCAATGTCGTTGCGTTTTAACCAGATCGACAGGAGGAACCAGGCCGTGGCATAGAGGAAGATCAGGATTGCGATGGATTGGATCATTAATTCAACCGATTTGTATGGACCATTAATCCTTAGCAGGATGACTTCGCATCCTGCCGATACGTGGATATTTCCACCACATAAGATACATAGAAAACATAAGAAGTAATTGACCATTGCCTTCGGCAATGGTCAATTACGTTACTCCTATTGTGATCTATGTATCTTATGTGGTGAAAAAAAACACTTCAATTGTTAACATTTTATACTGTCATTTCGGTTAAATTTTTACAAGCTCGATCCGGCTTAATCGACCAATTCTTCAAATGACTATGCAAATAAAATACCCTCCCACCGCCACTGATCCCGTCAGGACCATGCCCCAGGCGATATCAATAAAAACAATGGGCAGGGGCCAGCCTTTGAGCGTGGCGAGGTTGGTCAGGTCGTAGGTGGCATAAGTGAAAAAACCGAACAGGACGCCGTAGATCAGGGCATGACGCCACGATTCCTTTTCCACAGCCGGCAGGATGGCAAAAATGAAAATGCCGCCGATAAACAGCAGGTAAAAGATGCCGGCTGCCGTCCAGTTGACCTGCTCGCTGAGGAATGAGCCCAGGTATCTATTGTACAACCCTTTGGCAACGAGGCCCAGCCAGGTGAGGTCGATGATGAAGAACAGCACCGTGGTGAGGAGGTAGGCGATGAGGAGTTTTGAAATTGGCATGAGTTAAATTGATTGGATTGATTGATTCGATTGACTGGATTGATTGGATTGATTCGATTGGAACGCCACGCCGCGGCGTGGTCGCATCAACAAATCAACGCATCAACAAATCAACAAATTATTTGGATTGATTGGCTCCGCCCGCCGTAGCCACGCCTTAAAGCGTGACGGAGGAGGGATTCGATTAAAGATTTCGATATAAACAAAAAAATCCGGAAAAGGATCACGGGCCTGTTTTTTCAACGGGCAGCCATATTCAACTTTAACAAAGCCAACAATTCTTCTTTGCGCCTTTTGGCCAGGGGAACGCTAACCCCGTCGGTCAATTCAACCGTATTTCCCTCTTGTGTTTTAATCTTCCGGATCGCCTCTATGTTGACCAGATGTGACTGGTGTACCCTGAAAAATACTTTTGGCGGCAAAAGACCTTCATAAAATTTGAGGTTTCTGGAGATCAGGATTTTTTCGCCGGTATCCATAAAAAAAGTGGAATAATTGGCGTCGCCTTCCACCCGGATTATGCTTCTGACAGGGATGAAATGTATACCATCGAGCGTGGAAAGCACGATCTTTTCAGGTTGGCTGAATTTCATAGCCCGAACCAACTCGACCATTTGCCGCTCCAGGTTTTGAGCGTTTCCCGAGGCTTCCGCTTTTTCAACTGCGGCGATCAGGTTCAGGGGGTCGACCGGTTTGAGCAGGTAATCGATGGCGTTGTAGCGAAAGGCCTTGGCGGCAAATTCGCTGTACGCCGTTGTAAAGATCAAACGGAAATTCAGGGGTTGGAGCTGATCGAGCAATTCGAAACCATTTTCTTCGCCGATATGGACGTCGATAAAAACGATATCCGGATTAAAAGCCCGGATATGTTGGATTCCGTCTGCGATTACGCCGGTTACGGCGACTACGGTTACCTGTTCGCAATGTAATTTCAGCAAGCCGGCTAAAGAAATCCTGGCTTCCGGCTCGTCGTCGATGATGATGGCCTTTAACGGGTTCATAGTTATGGATTTGGAGGTTGATCCTGTTAACCTCGGTTTTGGGACGCAAGGAATATCGTCTACACTGCCAGGAGGGATGCAAATATGAGCTGAATCAGGAGGAACTGCCGTCTTTTTATCTTCCTTACGCAACTGTTCGGAAAAGGTTACGGATTTACACCCGGATTTTGAATAAAAATGGTTGAATTTTGATGGAGAACGGCCGGATTTACATCGGGAAAGGAAATGAAAAGAAAGAAAAGGAGATTTGGATATCTAAAAAATAAATGATGAAAACCCGGATTGACCTCAAACTTCTTCCCGCTTGTCGCTCCATCAGCCCATTGAAATGCATAATTGCAGGTTGTTGCCTGTTTTTCCTCTCCAGCCTGACGGTTTTCGCCCAATGCCCCGCGGGCAATGTCCTATTGACCACCCAGGCCGATGTGGACGGGTTTTCGGGGGTTTATCCGGGGTGTACCCATTTGGCCGTGAGCCTGACGATTGGTCCTTCGGCTGATATAAACAACTTAAACGGCTTAGCCGCTCTGGAGCAAATCGGTGGAAGTTTAACCATTTCTGGTAATACTGCCTTAACTGATATGACCGGTCTCAGTAATCTGACGGTCATCGGGATAGACGTCATTATTGCCAACAATCCGGTATTGGAAAGTATTGACCTGAGCGCAACAGGAGGTTCTGTTAACGGAAATGTATATATTCAGAACAATGCCATTCTGAGCAGTTTCGCCGCTCCGGAGGCTCTGGTTTCCATAGCGGGAGATCTCTTTATTCTGAACAATCCGAATTTGGCAGTTTTAACCGGACTGGAAAACCTGACGTCTATCGGGAATCGTTTCCGGATCGGTAACACTTTGGTGGCTGATCTTCCTGATTTTTCAAACCTGACCAGCGTACATACGGATATCGTTATTCAGAGTAATCCCAATATAACCACGCTGAATTTGCAGAACGTTGCAGGAAGCCTTTCTGATGTTTTTAATGTTACAAACAATAGCTCGCTGGCTACTTTGGCAGCGCCGATAAATTTGTCGGCTGTCGGAGGAGATTTTTTGATAACTGGTAATCCCAATTTGTCCGATTTAAGCGGCCTTGAAAATCTCGTTTCTGTTGGCGGACGTTTCAGGATTAACGACACGCTGGAAAATGATTTTCCTGATTTTTCGAATTTGACCGCAGTAGGCCAGGAGATTGTCATCCAGAACAACCTGAATGTCACCGGTCTTAATTTCCAAAATGTCGGCGGCACCTTATCTACCGGACCATTTTTGATCAGCGGAAATCCGGCTTTGGAAAGTCTCGCCGGACCGGTTAACCTGCATACCGTAGGAACAGATATTTTTATTTCCAATAATGCCAGTTTAACAACGATCACCGGTCTTGAAAATGTAACAACGATTGGACAATATTTGTGGTTTGACAATATTCCGGCAAGCGTTTTTCCCGATTTTTCAAATGTTGTGTCGGTTGGAAGAAGAATTTATTTTGCCTTTAACCCAAATGTTACTTCCATCAATCTGCAAAACGTGGGCGGGGGAATCGGCTTTGGTTCACCCGATGGAATTTTTATTATTCAAAATCCATCCCTGACTTCACTTGCCGCCCCCGAACCGTTGACCAGCGTGACCGGAACCATTCAGGTTGGTTTCAATCCCGGCCTTTCCAATTTCACGGGCTTCGGCAACTTGTCTGATGTCAGCGGTACCCTTTGGTTCTCAGATATTATAGCTGCCACTTTTCCCGATATGCTCAATTTGAGCGCGATTGGCGGAGATCTTGTTATTGCCGCCAATACGGGAATCGAAAACCTGGATTGGATTGCCAATCTCCAGTCAATCGGGCAATCCCTCAGAATTAATCACAATCCATTACTGAGTAATTGCGCTATTAATGCCGTTTGCAGTTTTCTTGCGGGCGCCGGAAACAGGTTCATCACCGCCAATACCGGCTGCTGCCTCGATGAGCCCGTTCTCACCGACGCCTGCAATAACATCGGCTCCGGAACCGGGGAAATCTGCGACGGCGAAGACAACGACTGCGACGGCCAGATCGACGAAGGCTTCGATCAGGATGAGGACGGTTATACCACCTGTCAGGGCGATTGCGATGATACCAACGCTGCTGTCCATCCCGGCGCGGAGGAGGTTTGTGATCAGACCGACAACAACTGCGACGGAACCACTGACGAGGGTTTTGACCTGGATGGAGACAGCGTTACCGTTTGTGCCGGCGATTGCGACGATAACAACCCCGACAATTATCCCGGCAACGGCGAAGTCTGCGACGGACAGGACAACAACTGCGACGGAACCGCCGACGAAGGCTTTGACCAGGACGGCGACGGCGTTACCGCCTGTAACGGCGATTGCGACGATAACGACCCCGACAACTATCCCGGCAACGGCGAAGTCTGCGACGGACAGGACAACAACTGCGACGGAACCG
>CAZLEF010000062.1:31310-41967 GCA_964558465.1 uncultured Lewinella sp.
CCGACGAAGGCCTCGACCTGGATGCAGACGGCATCGCCGATTGCCAGGACAACTGCCCGGATACCGCAAATCCCGACCAGGCGGACGGCGACTGTGACGGCGCCGGCGATGCCTGCGACCAATGGCCCGGCTGTGATGACAACACCGATTCGGACCATGACGGCGTCCCCGATTGCATCGACCCCGACGAGTTGGCCAACTGGGCTTGCGGCAACAGGGGAGTCAAAGTTTATGTTTGCCATTATCCGCCCGGCAACCCCGGCAACCGGCACACCATCTGTATCAGTCCGAATGCGGTAGCCACTCACCTGGATCATCACTACGGGGATTATATCGGGGAATGCGACCAGGTGTTCTGCCCGGGCGGTTACCGCGCTTCATCCGCCGGAAATTCGCTGATCGATCACTCGGATAACTGGACGACCAATGATTTTCAACTGTTCCCGAATCCGACCAGCGGCGCCATTACCCTTGATTTGCGGCATTTTGCGGAGCAGTACATTTCGATATCCATCTATAACCATTTTGGCCAACCCGTCTACACGTTGCCGAAGCAGGAATTGCATAACCCGACCATCGAAATCGATCTGAGGGACCGGCAGTTGCCCAATGGCGTTTACCTGCTGTTTGTTCAATCGGCGGAAGGGCGGCAGGTGAGGCAGTTTGTGGTGACGTGGTGACTTGGTGAGTTGGTGACTTGGTGACTTGGTGACTGGAGACGGGGAGAACGGCGTCAACTTTTGAATTTTGAATTTTGCATTCTGCATTTTGAATTAAAACCACGATGAAAACAACAACATTTTTCATAACCCTTTTCCTGACCTTCTTTCTGGTCACCGATCAGATTTTTGGACAAAACCCGGGAAACGGCAACGGACCAGGCAACGGTAACGGCCCGGGAAATGGAAATGGCAACGGCAACAACCCTACCCTGCCCCAGATCATCGTTTTTCCGGATATTATTATCTGTGAGGGCGAATCCGTCACCCTGGACGCAGGCGCGTGCGGGTATGACGCCTATAGCTGGAACGACGGGCTCAGCACTGCTCCGACCCTGGAGGTATCCGCCGGCGGGGTCTATTTGGTAGAAGTATTTTACGGGGATTTCTCCTATTTCAAGGAATACCATGTGACCGTCAATCCTTCACCCCTGGCAGAAATCACAGGGAACCCGTATGCCTGTTTTGGCGGGACGGTCGTTTTGTCCGCAACGCAGGGATACGCGGCCTACCAATGGAGCGACGGCAACGGGGAAATCCAGGGCGCCAACGCCGATCAGTTTGCAGCCACTGCCAGCGGGACCTACACGGTGGTGGTTACCAACGAAAACGGCTGCTCTTCAGAAGCAAGCGCTGCTGTTGAAATCGGAACGGAAATCACCTTGCAAACCGCGCTGATGGAGACCTGCGACCACTCCGGCTCGGCAACCGTTATCCCTTCAGGAGGCGCCCCGCCTTATGCTTTTGCCTGGTCGAACGGCGCGACAACCGCAAGCGTGGAAAACCTCGACGCCGGCGAATACACCGTTTCCGTAACCGATGCAAACGGATGCGTTGCGCAAACCGCAGTTACCATACACCCATCTGCTTACTGCACCTATATCTGGACCGATCATTGCGGTTTTGAATACAATAACCTGAACACCGGCCTGATCCTGCACCCGGGCGCCCAGGTGGCCGGCGCCGTCCGGTATCAATGGGTATTCACCAGCCAGACCGGGGAGGTATTCACCGGATGGATGGCCCCGGATGAGACCAGTTTTAATATCCGGAACGCCGAAACGGCAACCGGAACGCCCATTCACTACGACGACACCTACGAGGTTTATATCCGGGTGGAATACCAGGATGGTACCGGGAATCCTGTTTTGGGATCGCGCGGGGTATCCTGCCCGGTTGTCCTGGGCAACCCGAAAGTGAACCCCTGGAACGGCCATTGCGGTTTTGAGTACCACAACCTGAATACCGGTCTCATCCTGCACCCCGGTACCCAGCCGGTGGGCGCGCTGGAATACCAATGGGTGATCACCGATCAGAACGGAAACGTTTTCACCGGATCAATGGGCGCAGACGACATCTATTTTTATTTATATGATGCGACCGGCCCCGCCGGAACGATCCGCTACAACTCCACCCTGACCGCTTACGTACAGGTAAAGTACCTGAACGAGGAGGGAGAGGAGGTCTTTGGCGCGCCGGGAACATCCTGCACCTTCACCCTGGGCGAGCCTAAAGTCAACCTCTGGAACGCCCATTGCGGCTTCGAATACGCCGACCTGAATACCAACCTCATTTTCCAGCCCGGCACAGCGCCGGTTGGGGCAGAGGGATTCCAGTGGGAATTTGTGGACCAGTCGGGTATATCCTATTTCGGACATACCGGGCCGGGCGCAAACAATTTTCTGCTCCAGGATGCAACGACCCCGGAGGGCGTACTCATCCACGAGGACGATACCTATGCTGCATCTATCCGGGTGAAATACCTGGACGAAGAAGGGAATACTGTACTGGGGGCGCCTGGAGACATCTGCACCTTTACCGTGTTGCCGGCCCCGCCCGGGGCCAATGAAAATGGCGTTTCCAGTCCGGCGGGCGCCAAAAATCCGGCGACTGGAGCGGGTATTCCGGCGCATTTTGAAGGGCAGGGGCCAAAACCGGAGATGAGGGTGTACCCCAACCCCGCAAGTCGGGACCGGGTTTACCTCAGGTTCGAAAACGCAGCCGCCGACAGCCGGATTTCTTTTATGGTTTTTGATTTGTCCGGAAAAATGGTGTATCAGAAAAAGGAAGCGTCCCCCGCATGCGAAATGGATATACGACATTTTGAAAAGGGGGTGTATTTCATTTACGGGTTGGTGGATGGAGGGGCGGTGAGTCGGGGGTTTGTGGTGGAATGAGGGGGTAACAACCCGCCATTTTCCGGATATAGGAGAAAAACGAATTCTTCAGCCTATAACTTTAGTTGTAAACCGGGTTCTTTGGCGGTCCAGGTTTTGATTTTAATTCCAGGTATTATTAAATTGCTGTCAAATTTGGGTTGAACCTCAAAAAATCGTGATAAAATCCATCATTTATGAAGAAGCAGGCGCCAAAAAAAGAGACTTTGAAAAGGGAAAACACCCTGGGTCTGAGGAATGCCACAAAAAAGAAGCAAGTTCCGGTTTCGAAAATTCAGTTAAGCACACATGGCCCGGGGTCTTATCAAACCACTACCTTTTCGTTGGCTTACAAAATCCCATCTACAAGAATTTTAGGCTTGTTGACCCCGGAGGCAGACGCACAATACGGTAAATTGGTCGGGCTTCAGTTTTCCTTCCGAGAGAAGACAGACGATGGTTGGAGCCTCCGTCAAAAAATAAAATTCAATAAAGTTTATTTTAAAATCAACCCGGTCAATGAAAACGAATCCTACTTTTCCATGATGGAACTGGCCGATGTTATTCAGCCTGGCGAAACTTTTTTGATTGATGAAAACCTGAATACCCAGTCAGGGCAAATCTGGTCTTCCCTGAATAATTCTTTCATAGTGGAAGATACGGATTACGCGTATCAAAGACTGGATTTTTTCCCGGCTTCCGGAGGGATCAAATTCGTTTTTTTCACCTCAAGCCAATTAAAAAGCCTGACCCATTTTTTCGGTGAGCTGATCATTTCGGGCGCTCAAATCAATTTGGGTCGAAAATTGTATCATCCGCCTGAAAAACCCAAAACGTTCGGCGGTCCGCGGTTCACCCTCAAGATAGAAGGAGCCGCGCCCCATCCGAACTGGAGCAACCGGAAAAGAAGAACCCAATCGATTTTAACGACCGAGGCGTGGGATGAAACCACCGGCGAAGCCGCTCTGTTCGGGCATCCTTGCCCTCCGGTATGGGAAACCTTTCATGCGGTCATCAATGAAATCGTCAGCGACGACCCCAATAACGGGGCAATTTTAATGGCCAACTTCGCAAAAATCTGGGAAGACTGGCAGACCTGGGTGTTACATATTTCCCCTTCCGAATACGATGGCGACTATGATAATTGAAGAAAACCGGCGACGGGCAACACGGCATTTTTTCCGGCAGGATGGATAAAAAACCCTGATAAAAAAGACAGTTTAATTGAAACCCTGGTAAATTTGGATGCTGAGTCGTTTCAGTGCTGAATTTCCTGCCTTGGGTCACTGGTTTGTCTGTTTACTTTGGGCGTCATCGCTTGCAAGTCTGTCTGCCCAATCCGCCGGATCTCCATACCGCCATTTGGGGAAAGAGGAAGGTTTGATCAATGACTCAGGCAATTATTTCATTTCCGGGGACAGCCGGGGGTTTATCTGGATCAGTTCGCTGAACGGATTTTATCGGTACGACGGCCTCGAACTCAAACATTTTCTCATCCCCGCAAACAACAAGGGCGGCTTTATTCCGGATCAAACGGTCCAAAGCGCGTTTTTTGAAGATCCGGACGGCAATTTATGGTTCACCACTTACAACTCCCTGCATTGTTTTGAAAGGAAAAACAGCAGGATAAAAAATTTTCGCCCCCCCTCTCAGGACGGAGAGGAAACGGATTTTTCCTACCATCTTTTTCATTTTGAAAAAACCGCGAACCGTTTATGGTTAAGGGCGGGAGAGCAGGTCTGGGTCTACGACGTCAACAGTGACGCCTGGGATGCAAAATTTTCAAGTCCGGGTATCCGGTTCAGCGCGTTTACTGATACCGCCGGAGACGTCAATATGATTATTGGCTGCCCCTGGCTGAAAGGCCCCCTGACCGTCAGCAGGAAGACGCCCGGCGGCGACTGGGTATCCGAAAACTACCTGGACGACCGGTATGAAATCCGGTCAGCAATCCCGTATAACGACTCTGTTACATGGTTGCTTTCCAACCACGGACTGATCGAATTCAACCTGGTTTCAGGCGTTCCGCTGGCTCATTATCCCCAGACAGACGATCATATCCCGTTGAATTTGTTCAGTGGGTTAGCTATAAAAAATAACCGGTTCTTTTTATTGGGAACCCAAAATGACGGGATCCGGATTTTTGATGCCAGGCAACGGATTTTCCTTCCGAACCGGGAAAAAAAAGAGGATGCTGGCCATGTTTTTTCGACAATTGCGCCAAGAGGTTTTTTTATGGACGACGCCGGCCTGTTATGGGTGGGACAAAAAGAAGGCGGCGTAGATTATTTCAAACTTCTTATGCCGGACGATGCCCAAACTCCTTTTTCATCCATAAATAGTTGGTCGGAAAAAACAACCTTAATTTTACAGGACAAAAAAGAAAATATATGGCTGATGAACGGAGCGGGTGAAATTTTTTGCTATTCTTCGTCCCACTCCAGGCTCGACCCGATCAAATCTTCATTCAATTCCCCCTTCCTTCATTTCGCTATAGATTCCGCCAACTCCATCTGGGCAAATACTGCGCATTCGGTTTACCGGTTAAAAGAATCCCCATCCGGTTCAACAGGGCAATGGGAATTGATTTTGTCTTCGGATATGCAATTGGTATCCGTTTTTCCGGATATTCCGGGCAGGGTGTTAATTGTTACCCGCAAAGGAATCTTTGACCTGATAAAGATTAACGGAAAATTTCAACTGGCGCCGGCCAGAGAGTTTTCCGATTACCCCGGATTTAATTTTCTTCGGTTGTATAAACCGGGCGATCAGGTGCTGATCCCTTACCAAAGCAAGGAACTCTGGGTGGCCCGGCTGAATGGGAACTCGCTGATGATCACTGAAAAACTGAAAATCGGAGGCGTCGTTTATGGCGCCTGGCAATCTCCACTTGACGGTTCTTTATGGATCGGCGCCAATATCGGCCTTTTTTGTTATCACCGGGAGCAATTATCCCAGGTTTTGAACAGCCTGGAAGACCTGGGCGGGGCAAATATTTACGGGGTATTCGGTACTCCGGGCAATGTTTTCTGGCTGTCAACCAGCCGGGGGATCCGGAAGTTTCAGGTCGAACCAAGGCGTCTTACCGGAATTTACCAATCGGACGGCCTGCCGGATGAACAATTTTCCGAATATGCTTTCCTTCGATCTTCTGATGGTCGGATATGGCTGGGGGCCGCCAAGGGAGCGGTCGTTTTTCACCCGGATTCAGTCGCCATAAATTCACCTGAGCCTAAGGTCCATATCGAAGCTGTCTGGGTTAATAATACGCCTTTTGAACCCGAAAATGCGATCAGTGAAACCGAAGCGCTGGATCTGAATTACCGGGAAAACACCCTGTCTTTTGAATTAAGGGCCGTCAATTTTTATTATCCGGAATTGAATACGTTGGCCTGTCGTCTGATCGGTTATGACGAAACCTTTACCGCAATAAAAAACGGCGGCGTTGCCCGGTTTACAAAAATCCCCCCGGGCCGGTACACCCTTGAAGTTACCGGGATCAACGCCCAGGGTTTGGAAGGCGAAAAAAAGCAGCTTCGAATCCATATCCGGCCTCCATTCTGGCAAACCCTATGGTTCAAAATTTCCTTCGTTCTGGCCTTCCTCCTCACCATAGCCGCCATAACGGGCGCCTATTACCGCCGTAAACTCCGCAAGCAACAGCAACTGCTCGAACGGCAAAAAGCCCTCAGCGAAGAACGCAGCCGCATCGCCAAGGAACTGCACGATGACATGGGCAGCAGCCTGTCTTCCATCCTTTTCCTCAGTGAAGATTTGCTGACGGACACCCCGGCAGAGCAAAGCAGGGAAATCCGGAGAATTTCCGACTTGGCCGAAAGCTCGATGGAAAACATGCGGGAAATCATCTGGGCGCTGGATACCGGCAAAAACACCTTTCAGGACCTGGCTATCCGACTGCGCGCGTTCGCAACCGGGTTGCTTGCCGACAGCCGGATCGGACTGGAACTGGACCTTTCAACAGAGGATGCCGCCCTGGGCGGCGAATACCGCCGGAATATTTACCTCGTTGCAAAGGAAGGGCTCCACAATATTGTGAAACACGCCCAGGCTTCACTGGTGAAAATATCCCTGAAACTGGAAAACGGGCAAATCGTTTTGGAAATCCGGGATAACGGCAGGGGATTTGACAACAGCCGACAGGAAACCTCCGGGTACGGGCTGAATAATATGAACAGCCGGGCTGCAGCGATCGGTGGAACCCTGGAAATCCGTTCCGTGCCGGAAGAAGGAACGCTGCTGCGGCTTTGTGTTTTCTATAACCAAGGTTAAATGGTTTTCCGCCGGATAAGGAGCTATCTTTATCCGCCACACCTAACCTGATCGCCATGATCCGAATAAGCATAGTTGAAGACCAGACAGACGTATTGAACAGCCTCGTCAGGCGTATCGACCGGACGGAAGGAATGATCTGCGTCAGCCAGTTCACCACCGCGGAAGACGCCCTGGCGCGTTTACCCGAACAGCGCCCCGAACTGGTGCTGATGGACATCGGGCTGCCCCGGATGAACGGGGTGGAATGCATGATCCGGATCAAAATGCAGGCGCCGGAGATCAATTTTCTGATGTTCACCGTTTTTGACAACGACGAACACGTCTTTGAAGCGTTGAAAGCCGGCGCGGCCGGTTATGTCCTGAAAAGCGAAGGAATTGCAGGCGCCATCCGCGCCATCGGGGAATACATTCAGGGCGGCGCGCCCATGAGCCGGGATATTGCCCGGAAGGTCCTGACCAGTTTTCATGCCGGCAGCAAGGTCAATAAACCCGATTTTGAATCGCTCACTCCGCAGCAATTTCTGATCCTTGAACAACTCTCCCAGGGTTTGCTCAACAAGGAAATCGCCGACCGGCTGGGCATCTCCGAAGGCACCGTAAAACAACACAATTATACCATCTACAAAAAACTGCAGGTGAACAACCGGACGGAAGCGGTGCAGAAGTACCTGAGCTCGAAACCCTGACCCCTTTTCTTCTATAACTATCGTTCTATTGACCGGCCTTTCCCTCCAGCCTACCTTTGTCTGAAAAAATCCTGAAAAATTAAAAAATTAAAACCATGAGAAATCTTTTATGGCTGTTTCTGATATTGATTTTTTCAGAAACCGCGCCTTCACAGTGTTTCCCCTCTTTGCAAGATCTGCCAGTTTGCCCGCCGCCTGACGGCGCCCCTCCTTATATAGAATCGAATGGGCCCGACGGCCATAAATGCGACCTGTACACAGACACGAATTCTGAATTATTGCAATTATGCAACGGAAAAAAATATAGAGGTGTAGGCCCCGCCGGTAATTCAGTGAACTGGAAATTCTGCATCCGGCTCGATATTCAAGGCGCTTATGACTTTAAATATAAAATTAAAATTTACAAGGCGCCATTTAATTCCAACGTTTCCGACTGGGATTCTTATTCCTTAGTTTCAGAAAGCGGCGAAAAGGAAATAGATAATGCCAGTGTTAATCACCAAAGCGACCTATTCCAAACCAATGTGAGCTACGGATATACATACCGGGCAAAGATTGGTTATAAAATCCGGAGTGGCAATTCCAACATCTGGCCGTTTAGCTGGAAAGAGATCGAATCCAACACCTGGAATACCTACAACTGCCTGCCTCAACCCAATTTTACGATCAACGGGCAAACCGCCAATGAGGTACAGGTCAATCTGAGCGATGCTTTTTTGATGAATTTCCAGAACGCCATATCCTGCAACCAGTATTACGTGGTATCTGTGCAGCAATCCGACCCGTACTGGAATAAATTTGGCCCCGAGAACATTAAATCGCTGCACCAGAGCGAACTGCCTTTTTACGGCGGGATATCCGGTTTCAACCTGAAAGCCTTCAACGCTTCTTTTGGCGCCTTTAATTTTCAGCCGGGCAAATTTTACCGGATAAGGCTCGCCGTAGGGCCTCCGTGGACGGAAAGGACGGTTCTCCTGAAGATCAATCCCTGTACGCCGGTTGTGAATTGCACCTTGAATAACCAGGCGGCTTATCAGGTTACCGCCTATAAAAAAGACCCTTTACTACTCAATTTTTCGAGTACCCTTTCTTGTACCGGCGATTATTTTCTTTCCGTTCAACCGTCAGATGCAACCGGGAGCGGCGCCGGCCCTGAAAAAGCCCTGTGGTTTTCGGAAACTACGCTCAGCCAATATGGCGGAAAAGGAGCTTTTAATCTGAAGCAATTTTACTCCTCCTTCGGCGCTTTTACCTTTGAAGAAGGTAATTATTACCGGATCAAACTGGCTCTTAGCGAGCCCTGGACTGAAAGGGTGGTATTGCTTTATATTCAACCCTGCACTCCGGTTGTTATTTTTACGCTGAATGGCGCGACGGAAAGCCCGGTTCCTTTACCTGTAAATAGTGCGTTTACCCTGAATTTTTCGAATACCCTTTCCTGCACAGGGGACTATTTTATCTCTGTTCTTCCATCCGACGCATCCTGGAACAGCCTCGGTCCGGAGAACGGCAGATGGTTATCCGAATCCGGAATAAATCCATTTGGCGGCAAAAACGCATTTGATCTCAAAGCATTCAACGATTCGTTTAACACATTTGATTTTGAAGACGGGAAATATTACCGGATCAAGGTAGCTGTCAGCGAGCCCTGGACCGAATATGTAATGTTGCTTCTTGTCCAAAATTCAATAATAAACACCAAAACAAAAAATAAAAAATAATATCCCCTGCTTTAACCTTGTAAAAAAACCAAATATGAAAAATATTATTTTCTTTCTGGCCTTTCAATTTATTTTGACACAGGCCGGATTCGCTCAAACCAAAAGGGAAGTTCTGCAATGGACCCGGGAATACTCGGGCATGGTCAAGCCGGAAATTACTTTGGAACACTATATTCAATCAAGGCAAAGGGCCGCTACCAACCGGAGACTGCTCGAATCGGGGCAATTAAAAAATTTCGGCAGCAGGCAGGCCAAAGTCATCGGCAGCGATGTATTGTGCTCGGCTGGCGGTTTTGAGAATATGAATTCTTTAAGTCCGTACTTCAATGGAGGATACGCCGATCAGCCATCCATTCCGCTGGATTATAACGCTTTCACCCTGGAATTATCGACAACAGCGGATATAGCTTTTGGCGCATCCCGGCAAACTATTGTTTCCAATATGGATGACCCTACCATCAGTGAAGAACTTAATACCGCCCGGACCGGGAATAGCGCACTCAGATTGGGTAACCGGGTTAACGGTTTTGGCGTAGAATTCATTTCAGTCGATATTCAGGTAAATTCGCCCTTGATTTCGTTCTGGTATGCGATGGTATTACATAATCCTGATGCCAACCACACCAATTCCCAAAGGCCGTTTTTTAAAGTCCGGGTACTGGATGAAAATGGCAATGAAATAAACAATGTTGTGAATCTTGGCGCCTACAATAATATCATCCAGTCGAACGATCCCTTTGTCTTGCAGGCTACCGTTGAAGATGGGGTATCTGTTCCCTATCCAAACCTGATAAGATACAAACCTTGGTCCTGTGCGCGGATTGATCTGAGTGGGCATATTGGGCAAAATGTAACTATTCAGTTCATCAATTCAGATTGCTCACCGGGGGCGCATATGTCCTATACCTACATTGACGATATCGCCTGCGCAGGTTGCGCCGGAGACAATCCAACCGGAAGTATAACCTTCAGCAACGCCGATTCTGATTGTTACTCCGACAAAATATGTTTCAACTATACCCTTCCGGATAATGGCGCCAACACCGGAGAGATTAATATCTCTCTTGAGGTGAAAGGGATGA
>CAZLEF010000063.1:0-40969 GCA_964558465.1 uncultured Lewinella sp.
GTGAGAGGGTGAGAGGGTGAGAGGGTGAGAGGGCGTTCAGCATAAAAGGTGGGGTAAAAAAATTTGGATATGAACCGCATTCAGAACATTATTTTATCAGCAATTTGGATGGTTGGTTTTGCCTTCGGGCAAGCCGGCGCCCAGTCGGGGATACAGGCGAGCCAAAGCCTTGTGCATTTGGATAAATCCTTTTATGTATCGGGAGAGATCATCTGGTATCAATTGTATCTGCCTCCGGTTGTGAAGGGTAAAAGCCTTTCCGTCCGGGTTTCGGTAACCAATTCGGGGGGTATTATCCAGGAAAGCCATTATTTGAAAAACGAAGGAAAAACCTTTGTGAACGGCTACGTCAAAATCCCTTTTGATTATCCAACAGGCCTATACCATATTGTATTCGAGGGGGCCGATAAAGAAAGCCGGAGGTTTGAGCGGTTGGCAGCCATTGCGGCGCCGGTATTTAATGATCTGGGTGTTGGATCCCGGCCGGTTGAGCCGGAAGGCGTCGGAGATTTGGCGCCGGCGGCTTTTTCCGGAAATTTGCAGGTCACTATCGAGTTGGCCAAGGATTCTTTTGAGTGCCGGGAGCAGGTCAGACCGAGGATTGTGGTCCGGGACAAAAACGGGGCGCCGGTAAAAGCGCATCTTTCCGTTGCGGTGACAGACTGGGAATTGTGCGGCCCCGAAACGCTCGACCGGCCCAATATCGCATCAGGCGCCCCGCTCACTGCCGACAAGGCTGCGATGCTGGACGGCGGCCTGTATTACAAAGGGCAATGGCTGGACGGAAAGGGCAACCCGGCAATTGCAAAAGTAGCCGGCGCGTTTTCAGCAAAAGACCAAAAACTCTATTATTCCAATACGGATGCTGCGGGGAATCTTTTCCTTGAACTGCAGGATTTTACCGATGAAAAGACTGTTCAATTCCTGGGATGGGAAAAGGAAAATACGAATATCCAAGTCCGTATGGAATCCAATTTGCAGGTAGAAAAACAACCGATGCCGGGGTTTGGCAAAGGACTGGAAAATTACCTGCGGCTGAGCGCCGAACGCAAAAAGATCTTTCAATATTATAAAACGCTCGAAGCCGGAATTTCCCCGGTGATCCCCGACGTGAAGATCAAAGACTTTACCCCGGACATGAAGATTGTGCCGAAGGAATTCCAGTCCTTTCCGAATGTCGCAACGTTTTTCCGGGAAGTTTTGCGGCCGATCTCTTTTACGATGAGCAAGGACAGCGTTTACGACGCCCGCATCTACAACGACCAGATCCAGGGGTTGGATGAATACTACCCGGGGCCGCCGCTGTTTATCATCGACAACAAGATCACCCGCGATGTCGATTTTGTGGCTAAAATGGATCTCAGCCTGGTGGAACGGGTCGATTTGTTTTTCCGCTTTCAGACGTTGCGCAGCCAGTTTAACGTATTGGGCAATAACGGGGTAGCCCGGATCATCACCAATGCCGTGGACCTGGTGATTCCGGAGGCGGACGAGGAGGATATCTTTACCCTCTCCGGCCTGCTGCCAAAAGCAGATTTTCCCGTTTTCGAACCCGGGCAACCGGGCGGCAACCTCCATCGGCCTTTTTTCCGGCCGCAACTGTACTGGAACCCATCATTGGCAACGAATGAAGGCGGGGCCGCCGAATTCTCCTACTTCCAGTCGGACGAAGTGAGCCGGTTCAGGATACAAGTCGTTGCGCAGGGCGAAAATGGGGAATATGGCGTTGCGGAGCGAGTTTACGAGGTCGGCCTAAAACGGTAAAGACGAGTAGCGTTGTGCCGGTAGAGAAAGAAGATTGGCAGGAAGCAACCCGGGAAGGCTGAAATCAGCGCCTTTCGGATCTATTTCCTCTTCGGGTTGAGTGACTGCGCAACCATTCAATACCAGGAACAGGGCAAAATGGAAATAAAAGCTGAAAATACCAAGAAGGAAAGGCAAGGGTTAATCGACCAGATAAATAAGCGTGCGATAATCATCAAAACGCGCATCTTCTCCGGGTAATTCCAATAATTCCATCAATTCGCCGGCGTAGATCTCTTCCAGGGCTGCGCGGGTGCGGGCGCAACGGATCTCGATGGCGCCCTGCCGGATCTGGCCCTGGCGCCAATGGTAGGTGGCTTCCATGCGCTGCCAGATGCGTTGGTTAACGGCCAGGTGATCGGCCTGCGGGGCAACCGGCGTGATGCCTTTAAAGGCCAGTTCGTTGCGCGCGATCATCTGGCCGTTTTCCATGATAAAATAGGCGGTATGGGCCCATTGTCCGGTGTCGCTGAGCAGATTGGCGTACAGGACGAGCTGGAGGTCCTCTTCGTTGCGGATCATTTGTTCGCGCCGGGCGGCGCCCCGCCATTTCAGGTCGACGACGGCCAGTTCGCCCTCGCGTTCCAGTACGAGGTCGGCCCGGCCGTTGACCGGCCGGCCTTTGAACAGGCCTTCGAGCGGTTTTTCCGTGGCGGCCACCCGCCAGCCGTTTCGCTGGATGAGGTTGACGAGGCTCCAGGCGGCGTACTTCAGTCGTTGAATAAAAGCGGCCCGTTCGGGTTCGCGGCCGTAGAGGAGCAGGACGGCGCCTTCGCGCTGCAGGATGCGTGGGGCCTGGTTTTCGATCCAGGTTTCGATGTCGGATTTTTGCCAGGCGCCGTCCCATTCATTGAGCAGACGCTGAAAAAAACGATGGGCGAGATTGCCGAACAACGTATTGTCCTTTACAACGCTCAGGATCGGGCTTTTGCGCAGTTTGATCTGGTGGCGGAACACCCATTGGTAGGGGTAATAAAACAAGGACTCCAGGCTGGTGAGGGTTTCTTCTTCCCGTTCGGCGGTCAGCCGGCCCGAATGTATCCGGATAAAAGGCGGGGGCGCGCCCAGCGGCCGGGGCCGGATATCCACGCGCCGCGGCAAGGTAAAATATTGACTCAACCAGGCTTCTCCCTGGCCGGTATCCACGTTCACGGTGATGGGTTCAAGGTCGCCAAAGGCGGCGCTGAGATCACCCATTAGCGGGTGTGGATGCACTTCCTGGCCTTCCACCCATTCGGGGATCGACAGGATCAGTTGCCGGCCGGCAAATTGCAAGGGGCGTTTGCGCTGAAAGACCAGCAAGGCGTTTTCTTCAGCCGGGTTGTTGAGGCGGATACCGTTTTCGAGCAAATATTCGCGTTCGGCCTTGTACCATTTTGAAAAAAAGTAATCCGGTTCCTGTTGCGAAAAATTCCACCACAAGAGGGTTTCCGCCGTTCTGCCAATTGCAGCCGGGTGACGAACAAAGGGGAAATGGCCGCATTCGGCTTCGCGCAACCGGACCGGCGGCGGTTCGTAAATGGTGCGGACAATGCGTTCGAGTTCCAGGCTGGTCAATCTTTCTTCAGGCAGGGCCGCCAGCAATTCTGCAATACGGCGGGCCTGTTCGGATAATATCCACAGCGATTTGCTCATGCCGTTGCCATCCTCAAACAGCCGGAAGGCCCAATCCGCCAGGTAGGCAAAAATGCGGCGGCATTCTTCTTTCGGCGCCGATTGTGAAGCGTCGTACCGCGGCCGGTTGAACCAAAAATCGTATTGCCTGCGGATCTCCCGGGGGTCCTTCCTGGGACGGTCCTTTAATTCGTCGAAGTAGCGGTTGATCATGACAAACCAGCCTTCGCTGTGCAAGCCTGGCGTTTCGGCGGTAAAGGCGGCGATCCGCCGGGCCAGTTCCTCTTCCAGGGGTTTGATGGACAGGGAAACAAACTCCATGACCTTGAAGGGATCTACCGGTTCCCAAAGGAATACGGGCGCCAGTTTGAGCACCTGCAAAGTCGGGCGCACAGGGGAAGCGGACGAAAGGCCGAGGCTCGGCAATCCCTCCTGAACAAAGGCGTCGTCGAGGGTGGATTGTTTATCGGGTACCAGACAAAGCGGCTTCAACCCTGGATTCAGGCGGAATAAAGCCGCCAGATATTGGGCAAGGGCCGTCTCCCGGCCGGCTCGCAACAAAACAATGCTGCCGTCGGCCCGGATTGGAATTTTGGCAGGCGCTCCCCCGAATAAATTCTGTTTCAGCCGGTCCAGATCACTTTCGCCGGCAGGAAGGTCAGGGGTTTTCCCCTCAGAAATGACAACCCCGGTTTTTTCGAGGGCCCGGAAAAGCCGCGGCCAGGGTGGAGGCAAGATGGTCAGGGGTTCGGCCAGGGTGATCCGGGTGATGGGTTGACGCCGGGTTTTCAGCGCGGTGATCACGGCTTCCGTCCGGTCGGCAAAACCGGCAGAAAGGCGCAGCGGCGGTTGGTCCGGTTTGTTTTCCGGGTCTAGGAGGTATTCAACCCCTGCCAGGCATTTCAGCCGGGCGGGTGTGGCGTGCAGATCAAACTTCCACCCGGCAGACAGCAGTTCGTCGCGGCGGTTGAGGAGTTCGGTGGTGGCGGCAAACTGGTCGGCCTCGAATGCGGCGCGATAAAAGGCGCCCGGTTCGGCGGCAAGGTAACGGATCAGGGCCTGACGGTACTGCTCAATGCGAAGGTATTCCACGTCGGCGGGGTTGCCCGATAATCCGAGGTGGGATTCGAGGGTATGCAACAAAGCTTTGGGGCCGAGGTAGTTCCAGCCTGCTGTTGCCTTTGGGGGCAGGGGGTAAAAACTGTCGTCGAGGGCGAGGCCGAAATAAATAGTCATTCAGTTCCGTTATTTTGCGTGGTTTGGGGGTTTGGGGTTGTTTGGTGCTTCGCGTTTGGGGTTGTTTGGGGTGGTTAAAAAAAAGTTAATTTCGGGAATTTGGCAGGGGCTGGCAGGGGCTGTTGGTATCCAGAAAAAGGATAACAGTTGAAATTCCATTAAAAAGTGCCAAATCCGGCCTAAAGATAATTTTTTGTTTAATAAAAACACAGAACTATGTCAAAGATTACGTTTGCAAAAACCTTACTTTTCGTTTTGCTGGTTGTTTTGGGCGGCGAAGCCTGGGCAGCGGCCGGCGGTCCGAACGCTGTTGCGAAACCTGCAAAAGAACTGACTGCCCGGGAGCAGGAAAAGCTGGACAAAAAAAAGGCCAGGCTGGAGAAAAAACTGGACAAGCTGGAAACCAGGCTGGAGAAAAAAGCCGCTCAGCGGCCTTATGGGGTATGGGATGACGGCAAGTTCAGGCTGGGGGTTTACCTGCTGGTGGCGGCTTTGCTGCTGGCGATCATCGGTTCGCTGATCTCGCTGGCGGGTATTATCCCGTTCATTGCAGGCTTGTTGGGGCTTGGAGGGGTGATTTTGATCGTTTGGTCGCTGGTGGAGCAGTTTGGGTGATGGCGATCTTCCCTCCCGGAAAAATAATCCATATTTAAACACATCCTTGCTATTTTTGTCCCATTACCTCACCAGTATGGAATAAAAATGAAAAATTGCATTTTATTTTTTTGCTGTATCGCCTGGTTGGCTGCCTGCAAAGAGAGCCCGAAACAAACGGAGACCGAACAAGTTAACAGCCAGGTTTATCCAAGCTTGCCGGCCCGGCGTTTGCAGGACCTGCTGCAGGTTTGTGATTACATCGACTTTGTGTTTTACAATACCAATTTTTCGATGAACCAGGGCGAGCCTTCCAGCATTCAAAGCACTATTCGAGGTGTTGCCGCGCAGGTGCCCGTCATCAAACCGGAATGTAAAGCGGTCGGCCATTTGTTTTTCCAGTCACAGGGGCAGATCTTGTTGGAAGCGGACCTGTATTTTTCGCCCGGGTGCATTTATTATACTTTTTTTGAGAACGGCAAACCGGCTTATGCCAATGAATTAACCCCGGAAGGGGCTCAGTTTTACAATAATATCTTCAAGACATACCTCAATAAATGATCCTGCATGCCTTATCGCGCCGTCATAGACATCGGGACCAATACTTTTCATTTGCTCATCGTCGAGCCGCAGCAAGGGCCCATGCCTTTCCGGGAGGTATTCCGGGAAAGCCGGTTTGTTAAACTTGCCGAGGAAGGGATTGAAAAGATCGGCGGGGCGCCTTTTGCACGCGGTCTGGAAACGCTGGAGTATTTTGCAGCCAGGCTGGCCGAATTCCAGGCGCATGAGGTAACTGCCTTTGGCACCGCAGCCTTGCGCACAGCCCTGAACGGCCCGGATTTTCTCCGGCAGGTAAAAGAACGGACCGGATTGCATATCCGCACCATTTCCGGTGATCAGGAGGCTCAGCTCATCGCCAAAGGCGTGCAACTGGCTTTGGGGCGGATCACCGGTCGTGCGCTGATCATGGACATCGGAGGCGGGAGCGTCGAATTTATCCTCCTGGAGGACAACGAACCCGTATGGGCCCGAAGTTTCCCGGTGGGTGTTGCGGTATTGTACCGGCGGTTTCACCGGCACGAGCCTTTATTAGCGGCTGAAAGCCTGGCGATCCGTGGTTTTCTCGACGAACATTTGCAGCCGCTCAGGGCCTTATTGGATGAAAATCCGGTGGTTCACCTGATCGGGGCAGCGGGCACGTTTGACGTATTGGCCAATATCTTGTCCGTTGGCCGGATCCGGGCCCGGTCCTGGTCGATCGACCTTTCGGGTTTCGAATCCCTGTACAGCCGGTTACTGGCTGCTACCGGCGAGGAGCGGCACACCATGGACGGCATCCCTGCAGACCGGGCCGACATGATCGTTGTCGCCCTGGTTCTGGTGGATTATATCCTGCGCGAGTTCGGCATCCGGCAGCTTACGGTTTCAGCGTATTCCATGAAGGAAGGGATGTTGGTTTGATGTAGTTGGCAGTCCTCAGTTGGTAGTCTGGGAACTGAGCGAAGCCGAAGTTCAATCTTTATTTTAACGTGAGTTTTGGATAGATATTCGTTTCAATTGGTGGGCGTAATTTTTACCACAAAGACGCAAAGGAATCACAAAGAGCACAATTTCCTTCGTGCATTTCACGTTATTTTAACGATTCCTGGAACAGTTTGAAGATCCGTTTGTATTCATCTGTCCAACTGGTGGGTTCGACAAACCCGTGGTCTTCCAGCGGGTAAACGGCAAATTCCCAATTTTCTTTTTTCAATTCGATCAGGCGTTGCGCCAGGCGCACGACATCCTGGAAGTGCACGTTGGTGTCGATCATGCCGTGCAGGATCAGCAGGTTGCCCTGCAAGCCGCCGGCAAAATTGATGGGTGAACTACGCTGGTAGGCGATGCTGTCTTCCTGCGGCTGGTTGAGGATATTGGCGGTGTAGCCGTGGTTGTAGTGGGCCCAGTCGGTGACGGACCGCAGTGCAGCGCCGCTTTTGAACGTGCCGGGGCTGGTGAACATGGCCATCAGGGTGATGAAACCGCCGTAAGAGCCGCCATAAATCCCGATCTTATCCTTGCCGACACCGTAATTTTCAACGAGGAACCGGGCGCCGTCTACCTGATCGCTGAGGTCTTTTCCGCCCATATACCGGTAGATGGCCGTCCGCCAGTCCCGGCCGTAGCCGTCACTGGCACGGAAGTCGATGTCCAGTACGGTGTAGCCGTTGTCGGCGAGCAGGTTGTGGAACATATACTCCCTGGAGTAGGTGGACCACCATTTATGGACGTTCTGCAGATAACCGGCGCCGTGGACAAAAATGACGGCCGGCCCGCCTTTTCTGGACTTAGCCGGGCGGTACAGCCTTGCGGGTACTTTGGCCCCATCGGTGGCTGTGAACCAGACGATTTCGGGGTCGCGCCAGCGGTAGGCTTTGAAAGCATCCGTGGTGGAGGCGGTCAATTGTTTCATTTCGGCGCCCGGGCGGTTTTCCATCAGGTACAATTCCCAGGGGCGGTTGCTGTAGGAATGGCGAACGGCGAGGTATTTTTCATCGGGCGACAGGCTGACTTCGTTGCCGCCGGCAGCGCCTGTGATCTTTTCCATTTTCCCGCCATTGGCAGGGAGCCGGTAAAAATGACTTTCATGGGGTCCTTCGGCGTTGGCCTGGATAAAGAAGGTTTGCTGATCATTGGATAAGCCGGCGTTCCGGACCTCAAATTTGCCGGAGGTAAGCGCCTTTTTTTCTCCCGTGTCGGCATCGATGGTATAGAGGTGAGAAAAGCCGGTTTCCTCCGACTGAAACCAGAGCCGTTTCCCGTCGGGCAACCAGCCGATATTGCCCAGGCCGCCGAACCACCCGATGCCGGGCCCGCCGATCCAGGCCTGGTCGCGTTGGCGATCGAGCATTTTCAGGCTGCCGTTGGTCAGGTCGAGCAATAAGATCCAGCGGTCTTTGTTGTCCTGGGAACGAACCACAACAGCGGCGCGGCTTTCCTCCGAAAAAACGGGCCCCATGAAGACCACCTCGCGGGGTTTTTCAAATTGATCTTTGTAGGGTTCGTCGCCCTTGTGGTAATCCCGGAGGAATTCGGGTTTGTCGTAAATGCCGGGAATTTGTTTGGCGTCGACCATATAAACGGTATCCCGGACGGCGTCGAAAATGCCGAATTCATGGGTGTCCGTTGGCGAACCCACTTTGGCCCGGGCGCGGAGGTCTTCGGTAAAACCGGATTCGGACACATAGCTGGGTACATCCGTATGTTTGTCGGGCGCCGGTTTGGTGAGGCGGAAGGTGATGTATTGCAGGTTTGGGCTAACGGCGATGCTGTTCATATTCTTGTCGCCGAACCAGTACTCTTTAGGGCGTTTGGGCTCCAGGGCTTTGTCGCGTTTTTCTTCCAGTTTTCGTTCCGCCTTGCGTTCGCGCAGGATGTCGAACAATTCCATTTGTTGTTCTTCGAGCCAGAGTTCGTTCCCGGATTTTCTGGGTTCGTCGCGTTTATTTCCCCGTTTGAATTGGGTGAGTTGGTTGGTTACGCCGGTGGTCATATGCCAGGTAAACACATTGCCGCCGGCCTGGTAAACGATAAAATCCCCGGAAAACTGCGGGCTGCTTTCGCGGTCGAGGGTATTGGTGATCTGTTTGGAGGTTCCGTTCCGGAGATCCAGGAGGAAGAGGTCGCCGTCCTTGGAATAGGCTTTGAGGGTTCGGTCCCGGTTGTACACCCCGAAGGAGGAGGGAAGGGATTTTTGTTCTTCGATGCTCACTTTTTCCGGTGCGCCGCCCTGTACTGCAACTTTATACAGGCTTCGCAGGGTATCCAGACCGGGGTTCCAGGAGAAGTAAATCGTTTTGCTGTCTTCGCTCCAGGAAATACTGGCGGGTGAATAGCCTGTAAAATTTTCCCCCAACATGATCTGATCGATGGAAAGGGGAGATAAATTGGGTGTTTTTTGGGCAAAAAGAAAAACGGGCAAGGCGATGGCCGTGAAAAGCAAATTCCTGCGGAGCATGTCGGTTTGATTAGGTCAATAAAGGGGGCAATTTAGTGAAAATTTGGATTTTGAGGTGGTTTGTTCTCCTCATGCCCGATAGACAGATAACCTTCGGGATTGGTAAACCAATCTAACCCCGAAAGCTAAACCTACAAGTCGGATACCTCTCACGCTTTCATCCGCCGAAGCCTTGGCGTAGGAGGGCTCCGGCCGGATCCTGCCCAATAAATTTGGCGGATACGCAACGTACACCCCTAAACCACATTCCGTATGCGCCCCGCAATCTGGTCCAGTTCTTCGCGCGGCGGTTTTTTGTAATAAGAATGGCTGAATTTCAGCCGGAATTCGTCGCCGACCCACCGGGGAAAAACATGCAGGTGCGCATGGAATACATCCTGGAAGGCGGCTTCTCCGTCGGCGGCAAAATAATTGACGCCTTCGCATTCCACGCCGCATTTCCGGATGGCGCGGTTGACCCGGTTGGCAACTTTAAACAGATGGCCAGCCAGGTCTTCGTCGAGGTCCTGAAATGAGGCGACGTGGGCCTTGGGGACGATCAGTACATGCCCCGGATTGATCGGTTGGATATCCATGAACGCCACACATTGATCGTCTTCGAAAACGACGCTGGATTCGATTTTTCCTTCGAGGATCTTGCAGAAGATGCAGTTGTCCATATTTTTAATTTTTTGGATTGATTCGATTGACATCATAGCGGAAGGCACGATCGTTTTGCTGCGTCCATTGATATAAGGCAAGTACTGCGTCTTTGAATGACCTTTCGCCATTGGTTTTTTCGGCAATAAGCCGATCAAGGTCATAGGCCATCAGCGCTCCCCTGGAGAAGAGGTTTTGCCCGATCCGGAAATCGCTGCCATATTGGGTGGAATTTAACAAAGATAAATCTTTTAAATTTTTTTTCCTAATAAAATCGGGCGCTTTTTGCAGGTTTTCCCGGAAATAGGTCAAAATAGCCTCAACTTTGAGTACTTTATAAATAGAAATATACCAGATGAAGCCTTCGTTCAGCCAGATGGTTTCGATCAAAGGGGCGGTTTCCCATTCGAAAGGGCGGTAGCCCACGCCGTAACAGCGCAGGGGGACCCAGGAATGTCCGATATGGTGGGCGATGCTGTTGAGCCGCGGGCGGTTTGGACGAAGGTAAGACCAATGGGCAAAAGAATCGCTGACCACGTTTGTGCACCGAAGCGGGTGAAAGGAGCATTCTTCATGATATTCTTTATTTTTGCAACCGGGCGCCTGTTCTTTGAACTACAGTAATCGTCGAACTTCCAGGGAAAATCCGTAATTAGAGATCGACGACCTGAAAAATAGAACTTAAAATAAAATTAATGTTTTTAATATTGATTGTGAAGGATTTAAATGATGTTGTTTTTATGATGTGTTGGGGTTGCATTCCAGAGAAGGTAGGACTGCGATCCCGCTCAACTCCTTCATAGTCGCTTTTTATGAAGCTCCTTGAAGGAGTAGGAGCGGGATTTCGCCCCTCCTTAGGTCGGGGCTCAACAATGGGTAGCGGGCTGAAAATGTCCGGATGGGCATCCATTTACAGCCTACCTCTGCCTGAGGGCTACGGCAGGCGGAGCAGGTTCGTGTCTATGCTGAGCTATGGCACAAAATCTTTAACTTTTTTACTTTAACCTTGTTTCGGGATTTCGCCCCTCAAGCCGGTTGAATGAAGTCGAAACCGGTTTATTTGTCCATAGGGGTGGGGACGAATTTAAGGAAATCTGCCAGGATCATTTGGGGATTGGGCGAAGGCAGAATTGGGGCCTCCGACTGCACGCCTACGCCTGCTTCGGCGCTCGGGGAACATTTCGATGGGGGCCTCCGACCGGAGGTCGGAGGTACAAAGGGGTATCCGACGTATGGCTTAGACCGAAGCTAAACGGCAGCCCATCTTTACCCTTTAACCTTAACTCCAACCCCTACCGGCTGAAATCCGGCAACGCCCCGATCGGCGACAACCGTATTTTCCGGTAAAACACCTCGGCGCCTTCCGACTGGATCTGGATCTTGCCTTTGGTCAGGGGGATGTCTCCGGCTTCCCCCGGCTGCCGGGAGTTGTAGAGGATCATATTGACCACGCCGTTGACGAGGTGTACGGCCGTGTCTTTAAAACAATAGATATCGATGGTGTTCCACTGGCCGGTGGGTTTTTCGGCGTCCGGATTTTTGATGCAGTGCCGGCCTTGGGGGCCGCCTTCGCGGAAGGTAAGCGGGGGCGCGTTTTTGGTGTAGGTGAAAGTGGAATCGGGGTTCATGACGGCGGGGATGTCGAACAGGGCGCCGGCCACGCCCCAGTAATCCCCGCAGTCGCCTTCCTGGACCTGGAACTCCTGCGACCGCATCCAGTAACCGTAGTCGGCGCCGTGAGGCCCGACCGCGTGGTACAACACACCGCTGTCCATTTTACTGTTCTGGCGGGGCGGCGATTTGAGTTTGCCCCATTTGAACTGCAGTTGAAGGTGGTAGTTTTCAAATTCCCGGAGGGTGGAGATGCCGCCGAATTGCTGGCCGGAGATCCGGATTGCGGGTTCGCCGTCTTCCGTCACCACGCTGAATATTCCTAACGGGTCGGTGTTCAGGCCGACAGGCACGCTGTCCTGCCGGCTTTCACCGGATTCCAGGATGATGAAGGGCGGACCGAGGTAGGTATCCCAACCTTCCAGGCTCGCGCCGTTGAAAAGGTCGGTCCAGGCCGTTTCGGGTTCGGCGGTCTTGCAGCCGGCGATGGCCAGGCAAAGGAGCAGGATGAATATGGGTTGGGTGTTGCGCATGGCGAATGGAATTTATGGCCGAATATAGGAAAAAGGATCCAAAAATTCCGGACATAAATCACTGACCCAGTTTTAACCTCCTCAATTTACGGACTTCATACATCATTTTAACGTTCCTCATTTCGGTTTCATACATTTTTTTCTGAAGCATTTCGCCGCCGAATAAACTCGCAATAACCTGAAGGATATTGTCAAGTTTACTCATGATATCATCAAAATCCATCCCCAATCCGCCCAAAAGATCGTCCAGACTAACACCGAATATGGAAATGTCTACAATGTCCTGAAGGATCTTTTTTAAGGCTTCGACGGTTTCTGTGATAAAATCCCATAACCCATCCGAATCCTTTTTTTCGTTTTCCATCAGGCCTAAAATGCCTTCTGCCAACGCATTTGCGCCAAAATTTTTGGTTGTGTTGTCCATTTGGGTTCGGATAGCGCTGTTGGACCGGATATAATGATTGCCCAATTCCGTCTCCAGATTATCTCCAATAGCCAAAACGGTACCACACAAAACCGCAACGTACTTTTTTTCTTTCTCGTTTTTTGCCCGGTTTAAACTCCCCTCCGTGAAATTTTTGAGGTACAGATTAAAATTTCTGGTGTAACGAAGAAATTCAGAGGAGGCATTTCCTGCCTCAACCTGCAAATTCGATTTCTCAGCCATAACATTTGATTTAAGGGTAAATTGTTAAATTGAAACTCCCTAACAAATCAGGATGACTGAATTTTTGTTACCCTGTGAATTTTTTATTCTGATTGTTTCAATCGCCGGGAGGCCCGCGTCCGGTCAATAAAGATCAAGCCGTCGAATTGCCAGGGGATGGAAAACCTGGCGCCGTAGCCGTAATCCGAAGCGGCGTACCCGATAAACCGCACCGGCCTGGGCGCCAAAAACGGCCCATACTTTTTACCTTCTCGCCGGAAAGGGCGCAAGTCGAGCAACAACCCGGCGCCACCTTTTTGGGCAAACAGCCGGTGCAATGCCTCGTCATAACTGCCCAGTGGACTTGGGAAGGCTTCTACATCGGTCATTTTGTGGTTGGAAAAACTGATGGTGGCGCTATATGCCCCGTCGTAGGTGGACAAACCGAAAGCCCGGTACCGGTCGCCGTATTTTTTAGCCAGGAACGCGCCCATTGCGCCGCCGGAATAATAGTTCAACGAGGGATTTGGGTGGCCGCCCCGGTTGATATGCGCGTCGTGGGCCCAGACGAGCATCCGGGTCCCCGGCGGCCGGGTTTCCAGCAACCAGGCTACGTTCTCCGCCATAGCGCTGTCGCGGTCGCGAAAATCCTGGCTGAATGCCGACTTTGCCGCCTGGGCGATGAGCCGGGCATATTGGATGGCCGAGCCCGTTTTTTCTTTTTCGGTGTTTGTGCCGGCCATGTCGGCCCATTGCCGCTGTTTTCCGTTAACCAGCGCCCACGCCTGTTCAGCGTTGGTTTTCCAGATCAGCCGGATGCTGTCCGGCGCCCAGGGGTAGGGTTGATTTTTCCAGGCTTGCCGGTAATCGCGCACCAGGGGCTCCACTTCGGCCAGCAATGCCGGATCGCGGGCGGATAGAAAAGCCAGGAGGCTGTCGACCGGCAAGCTGGGGTCCTGCATGTCAAAACCGACAAATTCTACTTTCCGGTCAGGGTGTTGTTCGTTCCAGGCCCTCAGCCAGCGCATCAGGTCCAACATTTCCCGGGTTTGCCAAACGGCAAAAAGGCTTTTGACGGCCTCTTCCGGGGCGCCGGTTCCGTCAGACACGTATCGGTTGATCCTTTCCACCTCTACCTGGTTGGCTTCCAGGGCAAAAACGGTAATGCCCATTTCCCGGACGGCGCAGGTCAGCAGCCGGTGTTTGACCTCAAAAAACTCGCCGGTTCCGTGGGTGGATTCCCCCAGGGCAATGATCGGGGCGTCGCCGGCGATCCGGCGGAAGGCATCAAGGTCTTTGAAATCGTCTTTTTCAGTCCTTGCGGCTGGTTTTACGCGGGTGAGCGCCCGGGTATTTTTTCGGAGTTGTTTAAATTCCCGGTCGGAAAATGCAGGCGCTACCTGGACTTCATTCAACAACCGGTCGTCCGCCCACAGGGAGAAACCGTCGAACCAAACGGTACCCGGACCGCTTTTTTCCAGAACGATAAGAATTGTATAAGCGCTTGTATCTGCCGAAATGGTCAGCGACCAGGGCGTCCATTCGGTTGCACCCGCAAAATCTTCCTCCGGGGTAGCTGCAAAATCAACGGGTCCCATGGCGCCGTAGGCTCCCAGCGATACCCCTGCCTTGCCCGCCGGGTTATCGGTTTTGAACCAACCCTTCAGGGTCAGTTTTTTGCCGTATAGCGCCCAGGGCTCGATCCAGTAACCCAGGCTATGGGTTTGTTCGGCGGTCAAATCGCCGGCGATCCGGAGACTGAACCGGCCGGAATGCCATTCGGTAGAGTCCATTATTGTTGCGGCGCCGGGCGCGACTGCGTAAAAGGTCCAACCCCAGGGGCGGCTAAACCCTTCGATGCTGGAGCGCTCAAAATCCAGGTTGAGTGGCAATTGGGCCGGCAGGGTGGCGCAAGCAAAAGAGAAGACACCAATCAAGGTGGCTGTTTTTTTCAACCGTGGAAAAAAAGGAAAGCGTTTCAATGGTTGTGTTTTTTGCTATCCGTTAATGTTCGGTTTCAATTGTAAAATCGGATCAAATTGTTGATTTGTTGATTTGACCACGCCGAGGCGTGGCGTTCCAATCGAACCCACCTACGCCAAGGCTACGGCGGGCGGAGCCAATCGGATCAATCGAATCAATCGAATCAATCGAATCAATCGAATCAATCGAATCAATCGGATTAATCGGATTAATCCAACCAATCCATTCAATTCCCCATCCGGGCCTCCACAAACGCCACCCGTTCCCGTTTCCAGGTGTAAGTAACCGCTACGGTATCGCCGAAGCTGATGATGGAAGGGTAGGAAAATTCTTCGCCTTCCATGCCGGTTTCGATATCGAGCAAGGTGGGCCAGGTTTTACCGTTGTCGCTTGAAACGGCCAGGGTAAGCGGCCGGCGGGCGCCCCAGTTTTTACCGTCGCGGTTAAAAACGAGGACAAGCCTGCCATCCTGCAGTCGGGTCAGGTCGATGCCGCTGTTGGGGTTGGGCAGGGTGGTTTTATAGACGGGCGACCAGGTCCGGCCGTAATCCTCCGAATCGCTGTGGCAGATGACGCCGGCGGAACTGCGGAGCAGCATATGCACATTTCCCGGCGACGATTCCCAGAGCGCGGGTTGGATCACGCCTTCACCGGGTATGGAATCGCGGTTGATGCCGATAAAGGGCGTTGGGCGCCATGTTTTACCGCCGTCTTCGCTCCGGTCCGTAAAGGCATTCCAGACCCCCTTTTTTTCATCGGAGGCCGGGGCCAGCCAGGTCCCGTCGGATAAAACGATGGGTTTGTTGCGCACGGGGCCCCTGCCGCCTTTGTCGCCCGGAACCAGTTCCCGGGGCGCCGACCAGGTACGACCTTCATCACCGGAGGCGAGGTACCAGGTTTCCCAATGGTCGATGGTTTTTCCAACCTTGAAAAAAAGGATGATATCGCCGGATGGCGAGCGAGATAAAACGGGGTTCCAATGCGGGTCTTCCCGGATTTTGGCAATTTCTACGGGCGCCGACCAGCGCCCCGGCCTGCCGCTTGAAAACCAGATGCCGACGTCGTCGTGTTTCTCGTACGTACCGCCGAACCAGGCGACCAGGTATTCGCCTTTTTTATTGCGAAGAACGGTGGAGGCGTGGCATTGCAGGAAGGGGCGTTCGTCGGTGAAGATAAAACCTTGGTGGGTGAGGTTGATGGCCCCGGATGTTGTGCCGGAGACCTTCGGAATAGGAGCGGCGCGGCATCCGGCAAAAAACAGGCATAGGCCGGCTGCTACCAGAGGAAGGAATTGCATTTGGTGGCTTTTTTTCATTTTTCTCTCATTTCTTACCTTCCGCCCCTGCCTCTCCCCTCTCTCACTCTCTCTCTCTCTCACTCTCTCACTCTCTCACTCTCTCACTTTCTCACTTTCTCACTTTCTCACTTTCTCACTTTCTCACTTTCTCACTCTCTCACCAATGCCCCAGCAACCAATCCACATCCCGCATAAACCTGTCCACGTCCTTCGGATCGGTGCCGTTGCAGTAAGAGCGGATATGCCGGTTTTTGTCCACCAGGATCAGGTAGCCGCTGTGGTCGAAACCGCCGGGTGCGTCGGCATTTTCGAGGGCGATGCTCATGTAATCGTTGGCAATCTTATAGATCGTGGATTTGTCGCCGGTCACAAAATGCCATTTCGGGGCCTGGACACCGAGTCCTGCCGCGTACTTTTTCAGGCGGGGGATGGTATCGTGTTTGGTGTCGATGGTATGCGACAACAGCAGCAGGCGGTCGTCCTGCTCGTATCTTTCGTATAGCCGGAGCATTTGCTGGGCCACTTTGGGGCAAATGGTAGGGCAGGAAACGAAGAAGAAGTCCGCCACATAAGCTTTGCCTTCAAAAGTCGCATTCTTGACCACCTGGCTGTCCTGGTTGACAAAGGAGAAGTCGGGGATCTGATGCAGCGAAACGGTGTCCCCGCTGACCGGGTCAATATCGTGCGGCCCGATAATGGGCAGGACTTTGGGGCCTTTGTTGCAGCCGAAGGCCAGGAGGGCGATGAAGGATGTCTGGAGGAGGTATTTCATGGGTAGATGGTTTTGTTTATGCGTTGATTTGTTGATGCGTTGATTCGAGGGCTGCCGTTTCAAATCAACAAATCAACCAGGCCTGTGGCGTGGCACGCACATCAACAAATCAACCACGCCTGTAGCGTGGCACGCACATCAACAAATCAACCACGCCTGTAGCGTGGCACGCACATCAACAAATCAACAAATCAACAAATCAACAAATCAACAAAAAAAATTATTGCCCCGCAAAATTATCCAGCAATTTCTGTCCTTCCTCGATGCTGACCAGCACTTCGCCTTGTACCTTTTTGATGGCTCTTTCCCGGTCTTTAAGGTACTGCAGGATGGACGTATGCGAGGTTTCCATCCGGAGGTCATCCAGTTGGCGGAGGGTGTTCATCCAGTCCATCATGTCTTCGTCGGCAGCGTTGAGTTGTCCGATGGTTTCTTCGATTTTTTGTTTCATCGAATCCTGCAAAGAAACGTTGCTGTCCAGGATCCCTTGCAGTTCGCCGGTCATCCGGTTAATGTCGCCCATCCGGGCCATGATGGGGTCGTGAATGGACATGACGGCGTTCCAAAGGTTTTGTTGTTCTTCCAATTGCTCTTTGGAATATTTACCGCCTGCGCCGGTTTCGCCTGCACAGGCATTCAACAAGTAAACCGCCCCGGCCAGCAAAAAAAACAGGAAGGTTGAATATCTTTTAGGCATGGTCAATTTTTGCCGCAAGTTTACGGCTTTATCCAGCCCGGCGCAAGTTTTTACAGGGGATTTCGTAACTTCGGGCCAAAATTTGACAACTGTATGAACAAGTGGATCCTTTTAAACATGGCCTTGTTACTGGCCCTGACCGCGTGTAAACCAAAAGAGCAGGAACCCGTTACCCAAACGGAAACAGAGGCGTTCAACTGGAATCCTGAAAATTTTGCCGACAAACGCATTTTGCGTTACCAGATACCGGGGTTTGACCAATTGACGCTGAACCAGAAAAAACTGGTCTATTACCTCACGCAGGCCGGTCTTAGCGGTCGCGATATCAGCTACGATCAGAATTACCGCCACAATCTCGCCATCCGCCGCGCATTGGAAAAAATCATCCGGGATTACCAGGGCGACCGCAATTCGGCGGAATGGAAAGGGCTGGAGGAATATGCGAAAAATGTCTGGTTCAGCAGTGGCATCCATCACCACTATTCCAATGACAAATTTGTGCCGGGATTTTCCAGGGACTATCTGGAAGGCCTGATGCAGGAATCCGGCGTGACGCTGAATGACGAAGCCCTGCGCGCCATCTTCGACCCGTCCTTCGACGCCGTCAAGGTCGATCAGCGCGAAGGGGTGGACATCGTGAAATCCTCCGCCGTCAACTTTTACGGCCCGGATATTACCCAGGCAGAAGTGGAAGCCTATTACCAAGGTGTGAAAAAAGGCCTGAAAGACCCGGACCGCGTGGAGATCGGACTGAATACCCGGATCGTCCGGGGCGCCAACGGGAAGCTGGAAGAACAGGCATACAAAGCAGACGGGTTATTCGGCCCGGCCATCCGCGAAATGATCGGCTGGCTCGAAAAAGCGGTGGGTGTTGCCGAAAACGAAAGCCAGGCCGCAGCGCTTCGGCTATTGATCAAATATTACCAGACCGGCAACCTCGAAGACTGGAGCGCTTTCAATGTCGCATGGGTCAATGCGACCGAAGGCGATATCGATTATATCACCGGATTTGTGGAAGTTTACCAGGACCCGCTGGGTTTGAAAGGCTCCTTTGAGACCATCGTTCAGATCAAGGATTTTGAAGCCAGCGAGCGCATGGAAAAAGTAAGCGCCGAGGCGCAATGGTTTGAGGACAACGCGCCGCTGATGGAAGAACACAAGAAAAAAGAGGTGACCGGTATCGCTTACCGGGTGGTGACCGTGGCGGGCGAGTCGGGTGACGCGTCGCCGGCTACACCCATCGGCGTCAACCTGCCCAATGCCGACTGGATCCGGAAGGAACACGGGTCCAAATCGGTCAGCCTGGGCAATATCCTGCACGCCTACGCCAGCGCTGAAGGCCCGGGTTTGACCTCGGAATTCGCCAACGACCCGCAGGAAGTCGAACTGGCTCAAAAATACAGCGGCCTGGCCGGCGATCTGCACACGGCGCTGCACGAAGTCCTGGGCCATGCCTCCGGGCAACTCGAGGAGGGCGTCAACCCCAGTCAGGCGCTCAAACAATATTATTCTCCGCTGGAGGAAGGCCGCGCCGATCTTTTTGCGCTGTACTACATCATGGATCAGAAACTGGTGGACCTGGGCCTGATCGAGTCCCTGGATGTCGCCAAAGCCGAATACGATTCTTACCTCCGCAACGGCCTGTTGACGCAGTTGCGCCGCATTCAGCCCGGCAAAAACATTGAAGAGGCCCATATGCGAAACCGGGCTATGGTGTCGAGGTGGGTGCTGGAAAAGGGAAGCCCCAACGTGGTGGAAATGGTCAAACGCGACGGTAAAACCTACGTGGAGATCAAGGACTATAACAAACTGCGGGATTTGTTCGGCCAATTGCTGAGGGAGGTGCAGCGCATCAAATCGCAGGGCGACTTAGAAGCGGGCAAAAAACTCATCGAAGACTATGCCGTGAAGATCGACCCGGTTTTGCACGCAGAAGTGCTGGAGCGTTCCTCCAAACTGAATATACCCCCTTACAGCGGGTTCATCAATCCGAAATTGACGCCCGTCATCGCCGAAGACGGGGAGATTGTGGACATCAAGGTCGAATATCCGGATAACTTCATCCAACAAATGCTGGAATACGCGGAACAATATAGTTTCTTGCCTGACTATAATTAGTGGTCAGTAATCAGTTGTCAGTTGTCAGTCGGTCGTACTGATAACTGACCACTGACCACAGACCACTGTCAACTGTCACCATGAAAGAAAAAACCGGAAGTTCTGCCAAATACTGCGCCAACTGCCATTATCCGCTTCCGGATTACGGCAAATTCTGTTCCAATTGCGGGCAGAAATTCACCGATGGGCGGATTCCCTTATTTGCCCTGATATCGGATTTTATTGACTCGGTTTTTAACCTGGATTCCCGGTTCTTTCGCACCCTTGCAGCCATTCTTATTCCCGGAAAACTGACCAACGATTATTTCAGCGGCCGGCAAAGGCGGTATGCCAGTCCGGCGCGCCTGTTTTTTGTATCCGCAATCCTCCATTTCGCCGCTTTGGGCCTGATTCTGGGGCCTGTTCTGGAGCGGCAATTAGGAGAGAACAACCGCCTGGAACAAGCGCACCGCAATATATTCATGCAGGATCTCGATCGGTCCAAAGACACCATTTCGTTAAAATTCAGGGACCGGCAAACGGCCCGCGCCGTAATAGATACCTTGTTGAAAAAGTTCGAATATGAAGGCAACGACAGCATAACCATCGCTTCCTTTTCCCCTTTTTCAGGCCGGGGCATGGACCAACACCAGATCGCCTACCGGGACCTGTACTCCAAACACCCCGACAGCCTGGTAACAGATTACAAAGTGGAGGGGTTTTGGGAAGAACTGACCTTCAAACAAATCATAAAACTGAATAAAGATGAGAAAAACTTTACCAATTATGCGATCGGAAAACTGATCTGGATGGTGGTGTTGATGATGCCGGCACTGGCGTTCATCCTGAAAATCCTTTACATCCGCCGCAAACGATATTTCGTGGAACACCTGGTGTTTTCGTTCCATTATCACGCATTTGCCTTTCTGGTGGTGGCTTTGACCCTGTTGTTTTATTCTTTAGGGAACCAGGCCCAGGACGATTCCCAGGATGTGGTTCTGACCGTGATATTGCCAATCCTTATCCTTTTTTACCTGTTTTTTGCCATGAAAAGGGTTTACAAACAAGGTTATATCAAGACCTTCTTTAAATTTTCATTTTTGAATTTCAGCTATTTGATCATTTTTATCTCCTTTTTAACAATGACAGTGATTGTCAGCGCCCTGCTTTTCTGAAAGAATGCCTCTTTTCTGGTTTTCAAGCCCTACCTTTGCCTGCCGAAATCTGGGCATATGACCAACCAATACGACAAGTACGAAACCGTGATCGGCCTGGAGATCCACCTCCAGCTATCTACCCTGAGCAAAGCCTTCTGCGGGGATAACAACACGTTCGGAGCCGAGCCGAACACCCTGGTCAGCCCGGTCACCCTGGGTTTGCCCGGCGTTTTGCCCCGACTGAACGAACGGCAGGTCGAATACGCCGTCCGGATGGGCCTGGCACTTGGCAGCAAGATCAACCTGATCAACACCTTCGACCGCAAAAATTATTTTTACGCAGATTTGCCCAAGGGGTACCAGATCACCCAGGACAAAACCCCCATTTGTGTCGGCGGCAGCCTGGAGATCCGGGTAGGGGAGGCGGTGAAAAACATCCGCATCCACCATATCCACATGGAAGAGGACGCCGGCAAATCGATCCACGACGCCCATGACGCTCATTCGCTGATCGACCTGAACCGGGCGGGGGCGCCGTTGCTTGAAATTGTGTCGGAACCCGACCTGCGGTCGGCAGAAGAGGTGGACGCCTATATGTCGGCTATGCGCCGGCTGGCCCGGTACCTGGATATTTCCGACGGGAACATGCAGGAAGGTTCCATGCGGTGCGACTGCAACGTTTCGGTCCGCCTGAAGGGGGAAAACCGGCTGGGGCAGCGTTGCGAGATCAAGAACCTCAACTCCATGCGATACGCCAGGCGGGCCATCGAATTCGAATTCAGGCGGCAGGTCGACCTGGTGGAATCCGGCGGCAGGGTGGCCCAGCAAACCCGCAATTTTGACCCGGCGACGGGCGCCACCTCCCCCCTGCGCGACAAGGAAGACGCCCATGATTACCGTTATTTCCCGGAACCGGATCTGTTGCCGGTGACTTTAACCCGGGAATACGTCGAAAAGACAAAGTCCCGGTTGCCGGCCTTGCCCTGGGAGGTGTACCGGGACCTGGTCGGCAATTTCGGCCTCAGTGAAAACGAGGTTGCCATCCTGAGTGAAGAAAGAACATCGGCCGCACTTTTTAAAGCTGTGTGCGCATTTGCCCCAAATCCGAAATCGGCCGCCAACCTGCTGGTCCAGAAATACTTGCCCTGGTGTGATGAACACGGTATTCAGCCCGGCGAAGGGCCCCTGAACCCGGAACAACTGGGGGCGTTCCTTCAGTTGATAGACACAGGCCTGGTTGCACACGCCTCGGCTTACCAGTTCATTTTTCCGGCGCTGATCGGACAGCCCCAAAAAACGCCGTTGATGATCGCGCAGGAACTGAATCTGATCCAGAGCGCCGATGGAGATTTTCTGGAAAAACTGACGGACGAAGTGCTGCAGGCCTTCCCGGAAAAAGTCCGGGAATTCAAAAGCGGCAAAAAAGGGCTGCTCGGGTTTTTTATGGGGGAGGTGATGAAACGGTCGGGGGGGAAAGCGGAGCCCAAGGCGGCCAATGGGTTGTTGTTGAGGAAATTGGAGTAGTTGTTGATCTGTTTATCTGTTTATTCGTTGATTCGTTGATTCGTTGATTTGAAACGGCAGCCCTCGCATCAACAAATCAACAAATCAACAAATCAACATTCCCCTTTATTTTGCCCCAAAATTTGGCTGTTGAAAAAAATCGCTTAATTTTGTAACCTATTCACAAACATATCGTTTCACATAACAAAGTAGGCGGTTTGCCTTGTGAAATCCCGAAAACAGTCCAAGCCGGAATACCGACGGCAGGACTTACCTGAACATGCAAAATGAGAAAACCAATTTACCGGAGTAGTCTGCGATGAAAATTTGAGAGGTTTGATGGCTTTTGGCGTCAGGCCTTTTCTGTTTTGATTATAATTTATTCCATGAACTGATTTAATCTTACCCCTATGGGACGTACAATTACCTTTCTTGCGGCTGCGGCCATCTGCTTTACAAGCACTTTTACCCTTCAGGCTCAATCTTCAGGCGTTACCCCCAAAGATATGTGGGAAGTAGGCGCCAACGGAGGTTATCTGTTTGTCGCCGGCGACGTCAAACCCAAATTCGGCTGGGGCGGAGGCCTCCATATCCGAAAAGCGACCGACCACGTGTTCTCCATCCGCGCCGATTTTATGTACGGCATGGCGGAAGGGGCCACCAGCGACGACCGTACCTTCACCACCAAATGGATGTCGGGAACAGGTTACGGGATATTTACCTTCAACAACCTTCGTTTCGACAAAGCCGTGCGCAAATTCAACTTTTTTGGAGGCGTAGGCGCCGGGATCAATCGCTTCGAAACAACGTATCTGAACGAGGAATCCCCCGGCCGGATATCAGATACCATTCCGTTTGATTTTTCACCCCATATCGGCGCCATTGCGGGTATTTCTATCCGGGTCAGCAAACGCTTCAATGTCGGTATCGGACACCAGGCGCTCATCGCTTTCGGCCGCCGCTCCGACCTGATCGACGGCTCGGAAAAAGAAATCGGCGTGCGCACCCCTTTCCGGGATATCGTCAACTACAGCGCCATCAACCTGAGTTTCAATATCGGAAATGCTTCCAGCCAGGCGGAACCGCTTTACTGGGTCAACCCGCTGGACGCAGTGCTCAAAGACCTCGACGAGGTAAAAAAGAACCAGGCCGATATGATCGCCGACAGCGATGAAGACGGCGTTATCGACGCCCTGGACAAAGAACCCAATACGCCCCGGGAAGCATCCGTAGACACCAAAGGCCGCACCCTCGACAGCGATAAGGACGGGGTAGCCGACTTCCAGGATAAAGAACCCTATTATCCGCCCCGCGCCGGTGAAAAAGTCAATGCGGAAGGCGTGGTGGTGAACCCTTTGCCCGCTGCAGGCGGAGTTACCGAACAGCGTGTCCGGGAAATCGTGGAAGAAGCGCTCGCCGGCCGGGTCGGACCCGCAGGCAGCCAGGGTGGACCAGGCGGCGCAGGTGCGCCGGTGGCAGAATGGTTTCTGCCCATGATCCATTTCGGGACCGACAGCCATGAGATCAAATATTCCGACTACGGCTCACTGGCCAGTATCGCCCGGATGCTGAAAAGCAATGCCAACCTCCGTCTGGTGGTCATCGGTCATACGGACCAGACAGGCGACGAGGCCTACAATGATATGCTGTCCTATCAGCGCGCCAACAAGATCATCGAACACCTGGTGAACAACCACGGTATCGGCCGGGGTCGCCTGGTACTCAAATGGAAAGGCAAAACCGAAGCCCTCGTACCGAGTTCCGCAAGCTATATGAACCGGAGGGTGGAGTTCTCCGTTGCCCAGCCTGGCGATACGGAAATGGATCCGCCTGCCGGAGTGAAGGGGAAATCGGGGTATTGATGCTGGCCACGCCTGTGGCGTGGTGGATGGACATCAACAATCATGTAATCATCGATTATCAACCGGAATAAAAGAGGAAGGAAGCCGGATGTTTATCCGCCCAAATTTGGACGGATAAACACCTGGCATTCAACCTTCCGGCTGGGTTAGCCGGTCGTCTGCCTGACCGGTTAACATTCCTTCCGTATCATCCCTGATCGGATGAGGTCAAAGGCTGAAAAACCAGCCCAGGTACCACCAAAACTGATGATTTGCCTGCCCGTTCACCAGGCCGCTTACCCGGTAATCCAGACCTGATTCGAGTTTGTTGTTGTTGGTGATGTTCAATCCGGTCACCGGAACGAGCCGGGCCTCCAGATCTGTTGTGCCGCCTTCCACCGACAATAAATATTCGTGGTTAATTTTCAGGTAGAGCTCCCCGGGGTCTACGGTCAGGCCGCTGAGCGCCCGCTCCAGTCCGATCCGGTAGCGGAATCTGAATTCGGCGGGGTTGTTTTTCCGGAAGGATTGGTCCGTTGAAAAACGATGCCCGAGCCGGAAGGTTTCCAACTGAGTGACGATTGAAAATTGCTGAATCAGCCGGTGGATCACCTGGTCGTCCTGTATCCGGATCTGGTAGCCGCCGCCCAGGGAACTGTTGAAATTTACTTTTCTGGAAAAAACCAGGGCAAAATCCGTTCTTTCGTAACGATCCCGGTTATCGCCATCAGCATTGAATACGCCTTCCGACCAGATTATTCTCGATTCCAGTTTTGCATTCAGTTTCCATTCTTGCGGCAGCGAAAAATTCAGGTTGATTTGTGGCAGCAGGCCCGTTCGGTAGCCATCCTGGCCCCGGGCTGCCAGGCAACATGCAGTCAATAAAAAAGAAAGGATAAATTTTTTAGGGTACATAGCGTGTGGTCCGCGATTGTTGTGTCAATTCAATTTCTGGCCGTCTGATCCTAATAATCCAGATGATGGGTGTTGCGCTGGATGATCTCTGCGGTATTCAGCAGGGCGCCGGATGCATTGAACAACATTTCAAACTGGCGCTGGGATCTCTCCTTTTTTCCCTTTACCACCAGTTCATAACGGGTAATCACAGGATCGGCAACCCTGTTGCTCTGCAAACCATTCAGGATCGCATTGTCCGGGCCGGCCCATTGCAATTGTATTTTTTGAATTTTGTATTTCGAAAAATTTTGGTCCAGGGCTTTTTGGATGGATGTCCGGGCGCCGGCGGGCACGGCATCCCAAGGAATGAGGATCTCAGCGTCCTGCAAATTTCCCAGCGTGTCAAACTCAACGCTGTAACGGGTTTTCTTACGGATGATTTTGGCTTCCACCGATTTTCCGGTGAGGCTTTCTTCGCCATACCATTTGACCTTTTCGCCAGGAAAGGCCTGATCGATAAAAACCCGGGCAGGCGCGGGAGCCTGACCGGGTTTTAAACCGTATTCGCGTTCGTATTTTGTTTGTCCGGCGAGCAACAAGGGAAACAACCCCGCCGTGCCGGCAAGCAACAGGATGACCCCGTATTTTTTTCTCATTTTTTTGGATGCAATGGTGTTTTCCTCCACAAAACAACCGGGATAGCTCCCGAACGGATGAATGATCCGGGGCGACCCGCCGGATGGTCAATTTGTCGCCAATTTCAAATTCCCATGCCGCAGGGAAGCCTTCAGCAGCGCGTTTTCATTTTTATCGCCGTAATAGCCTTTGACGGTTTTGCCCGACCCGTTTTCGGAATGGTAGTTGATCTCCATGCCGGCCGGATAGTGGATGCCGCCGTGTTCGGAAGAGGCCTCCATCATAAATTTGGAATCCCGGTCGATGATCAATTCAAAGTTGGTATGCTCGCCTCTGATGTCGGCTTCTGCAAAATCGTTGCCCAGGCCGGTATAACAACTGCCGTGGCGCATATCGAGTTCGAGTTTGGCGGCATCCTCCCTGATCCGGACGGCAGAATGACTGCTGTGCACCCGTACTTCTTTTGCGGATTGGATGCTGATCTGGTCATGGCTGCTGGCGCCTGAGCTGAAGCCGGAAATGGTCCCCAGGTTGATGCGGCTGTGCGCAGAAGAACTGGTGATGTTTTTTGCCGATTCCGCTTCCAGGGTGGAATGGCTGCATTTGATCCCGCCGTTGCCGATGTTTTTGGCGGACAGACTCGCGTGGGCGAGATCCGCATCCAGGTCGCCGACCGAACCGATCCGGCCTTTGCCGTGGGCAAAAACAATTTTGGCGTTTCCTCCGAAATTGCCTGCTGCCAAAGCGGCGTGTTTCAGATTGAGTTCGACGCCGGCCTGCATATCAGCAATGGCGACATCGCCATGACTGTGCTGGACGCGGAGGTGGTTGGAAGCCGGCAGGTAAACTGTATAATTGATTTCCATTTTGGTATAACCCCGGCTCCAGGAGCCTTGGTTCTCGACCCGGGTTTCAGCGGAAACACGGTCGGAAGAGTTGGAGAAATCCACGGTAATGCCGTCGAGAAGGCGCTGCGTGGTTTCTTTGTTTTTACCTTCAACGGAGATGGAAATTTCAAACTTCACCTTGTTTTGACTCCAGGTTTTGATGTCCGTTTTTCCGTGTTTATTGGAAATGCTGGTCGTGCCGCTGGCCGAAATATCGAATTCCTTTTCAATGGATTTGGACAATTCCCCGGGCTTGGGCTGGTATAAATTGGCGCCGATGATCGTCGTCAGTCCTGCCAGCAGAATGGAAAGAATAAGGTATCGTTTCATTCGTTCAGTGTTTTGACAAAGTTAAGGAAGTTGGTTGAAAATAACAGTCGATTCCAGGAATGCCGCATGCATTCCGGATGGGAGATGTAAAAAAAGGAAGGATACCCCTATTGGGGCCCAAAACTTCTTGCACCAAATGCGAAACAGCGGCTCAGGGAAGTGGAAGAAAGTGAACAGATTCAGAAAAAAAGGTAAAAGCGAATTGGGAGAATATTTCAAATAACAAAAAAAATTTTGCCCTTTTATCATTTATCCTTATTTTAACCCTCTGAATTTGCCAGCCGCCAACTTTTATGCACCAACAGACCGGTCAAAGCGATGAAAAACTATGGTCAGAACTGAAGAAAGGCAATGAAAAGGCCTTGTCTGAACTGATCCTGTTGTTTGCAGACAGCCTTTATAATTATGGCTATATGCTGTGCCGCAACAAAGAACTGGTGGAAGATTGCATCCAGGATCTTTTTCTGCATTTATGGCGAAAACGCAGCACCCTGGCGGTAACCCGGAACGTAAAAACGTATATGATGGCTGCCCTCCGGAACCGGATCAAAGATTCCTTTCGCAAAATAAAAGGCGTTTATACCGATGAATTCCGGGAGGAGGAACTGGACCAGGAAAGTTCACCCGAACAGCAATGGATTGAAATCGAACAGCAAACCTTGCAATCAGAAATCGTTAAAAGGTCGGTAGAAGCCTTGCCCGCCCGCATGAAGCAGGTCATTTATCTTCGTTATTTTGCCGGATTTAGTTACCCGGATATTGCAGAGATCATGGAAGTCAGCCAGCAGGTGGCCGTCAATATGGTTCACCGGGCCATTTTAAAACTCCGTTCCGCCTCCAGGCATTATTCGGCCCGGATCCTCTGTCTTTTTTTTCTGGAAACCTGGTTTTTATAGGGTGCTGTTTGTTATGAGAATCAGGGGTTCATTGTGGTTCATTGTAGTTTATTATGGTTTATTATGGTTCATTGTGGTTGAGGGGCGCCAACAAGAATGAACAACCATAAACGATCATGAACAACCTTGAACGATTGACGGGCATTTGTAAAAGTTAGAATCTTGTACGGTCTTTTTTCTATTTCTTCAAATTTTTTTTTGGATTGAAGGGTTATGCCCCTTTTTTTTCTGCGTCTTGTATTTGAAAGACACCGCAAAACGAAAAACACCAATGCTGGTTCATGAGAAACAAGCCGTATTTCAAATTTTCCACTGACCAACTTGCGGCGGACAAGGATTTTAAACGTTGGGCCCTCCATCCGACCGATGCCGACCTCCTTTTTTGGCAGGAATTCCTTGCGCAATACCCGGATCAACTGGAAAAAATCCAGACAGCGCGGAAACTGGTCCAAATTGCCGCTCATCTGAACCCCGAGGAAGGGCTTTCTGCAGCACGGAAACAATTTTTGCACGACAGGATCCTTTCTGCCGTCAAAAGCGAAGACAAAAGAATAACAAGGCGAAGATTCACCTGGTCGGCAGCCGCAGCCATCGCCCTTTTGGTTGTATCGGGGGCCTTTTATCTGCTGAACGGCCGCCTCAACCGTGAAATCATCTATCAGACCGCCTTTGGCGAGCGGTTGCAGATTGAATTGCCGGATGGTTCGCATGTTGACCTCAATGCCAACTCTCAATTGAAACTGGCCAAAAACTGGAACCAGGGCGACCGGCATGTATGGCTGAAAGGCGAAGCATTTTTTACGGTGGAGAAAAAACCGGCCACCGGCGCCAGGTTCACCGTCCATACCGACGGCCTGGCCATCGAAGTGCTGGGTACCCAGTTCAATGTGAATACCCGGCTTGAAAACACCCAGGTGCTGCTGGAAGAAGGGAAGGTCCGCCTGATGACAGATGAAAAACAAGCAGAAAAAGAGGTCTTTCTGGCGCCCGGTGAATTGGCCAGTTTTTCGCCCAAAACCGGCAAAATCAGCAAACAACAATTACAACAGACCGAACCCTATATCTCGTGGAAAGACGGATACCTGATCTATGAAAAAGCGACCATTGCGGAAGTGATCCAGGATATCCAAACGAATTACGGGCTGGAGGTGAAGATTTCCGGGACCCTGTTACTTGAAAAGAAAATCCGGGGGGCCGTACCCACCGACAACCTGAACGAATTCCTGGAAATGGTGGAAACGCTGTTTGACATCAAAGCTACCAAAACCGGGAATGTCATTATGTTGAAACCGAAAACCGATCCTGAGTCGACAAAATCGGAAAATTAAGGCAGGGAATCTTCGTCTGAAAATTTTCCGGTTGCATTGAAACGGAGGACTTTAACAGAGCATGTTTATCCATTATTAAAAACACCTTTTATGAAACTTGGTCCAAATCACTTAATCTTCTGTTCTTTAGTAGTGTCGCTACTGTTTGCAACTTCCCTCCTAAGTCAGGATGTTGCCCTTGTCCAGCCAAATGGACAAAGAGAAAACGCCGGTACCCCGTCAAATGACCGGATCAGGTTAGGGGAGGCGCTTGAACAGCTCAGCCAAAAACACTATGTGTTCTTCACGTACGAAATTTCAGTGGTGGAGAACAAAACCGTTTCCCTTCCCGGGAAAAACGCCGAAGGGCAACTCGAGGCGGAATTGCGCGACCTGCTCAAAAACACCGGCCTTGTGTACAAAAAGATCGGTGTCCGGAATTTCGCGATCATTCAAAAAGACCTGAAAGGAGCAAGAAAAATCCGCAACAACAAACCGGATACCCAGACCACCTCCCGGCAGGTAAAGCGATTGTCCGCCTCGGACCTTCAACCTTTGTCTTCCCGCAGCAAATCGGTTAATATAAAGGCCCTGGAAAAAACCATTCGGGGTAAAGTGACCGATGCTGAGGACGGCAGCCCGCTGCCCGGCGTCAATGTTCTGGTCAGAAATTCATCCGTTGGAACGACGACGGATTTTGAAGGAATGTATGAAATATCGGTACCGGACGACGTAACATCGCTGTCCTTTTCTTTTATCGGGTATAAGACCATAGAGGTCAGCATAGACAACCGGTCGACCGTAGATGTGGCGCTTGAAGCGGAGGCCGAGCAACTGAGCGAAGTGGTCATCACGGCATTGGGTATAAAAAAGGAATCGAAAAAACTGGGGTACGCCACCTCCAATGTCAGCGGGGATGAAATTGCGATTAACCGTTCCCCGAATTTCCTGAATGCGCTGCAGGGCAAGGTCGCCGGGGTGAATATTTCCGGTCTGGGGACCGGGCCGGCGGGCACTTCCAAGATCCGCATCCGCGGCCAGTCTTCCATATCCGGGCAAAACAATCCGCTCATTGTGGTCAACGGCGTTCCGATCGACAACACCAACTTTGGCACCAACCCCGGCAACAGCGCCTCCGATAACTCCATCGGGGTCAGGGGCGGCGGCAATACCTCCGACGGTGGCGACGGCTTGTCGAGTATCAACCCCGACGACGTGGAAAACATGACCATTCTGAAAGGCGCCGCCGCTGCTGCCTTGTACGGTTCGCGCGCCAAGGACGGGGTCATCATGATCACCACCAAAACCCGGGGCGAAGGCAAAGGGATCGGCGTGACCTACAACATCAATTATACCAACGAAACCCCGCTGGATTTTACCGATTACCAGTACGAATACGGACAAGGCGAAAACGGAGTCAGGCCGACTGCACCCAATCCCACCTCGGGCCAATGGTCGTTCGGAGAGAAATTTCAGCCGGGCATGACCCAGGTCCTCTTCGACGGCGTGGTCGTGCCCTATGAACCGGTGTTTGACCGGATCAGAAACTTTTTCCGCGATGGTCAGAACCTGACCAACACCCTCTCGCTTTCATCAGGCGGCGATAAGGGCGGCTTCAACCTCTCCATGTCCAACCTCGACAGCAAAGGCATTACCCCGAATAATACCTATACCCGGAGGACGATCAACCTGGGATTCAGTTATGAGTTATCCAGTAAACTGAGCTTTTCCGGCAATATCAATTATTCCAATGAATTCAATAAAAACCCGCCGAATATCGCCAACCAGGACAACTCGATCCCGACCGCCTTGTACAATTTGGCCAACTCCATGCCCCTTGAATTGATGGATGAAAAAAAGTATGACGCCAACGGCGACGAGTTCGTTTATTCGCGTTTTCGCAACCGGACCAACCCGTATTTCACCCTGGCGGAACAATTCCAGAATATCCAAAGAGACCGGGTTTTTGGCAATATCTCCATTAAATACAACCTGCTGCCCTGGCTCTTTGTGCAGGGCCGTATCGGGCAGGACTACTGGTCGCGCGATCAGGATTACAATAATTTCCCGACCGGGCATGCTTCCAGGGGGCCGGCGCCCGTGGGGTTCGTCAACGGCCAGTACACCCAGGATACCCGCCGTTTCAGGGAAGTGAACGCCGACATTCTGGTTTCGGCAAGCCGGGAGTTCGGCAATTTCGGGATTGACCTGACCGCAGGCGGCAATCAGATGTACCGCCGGTCGGATTTGAACAGCGTGCAGGTCACCGATTTTGTGGTCCGGGGGTTATACACGGTCACCAACGGCCGGGTAAAAGACCCGCTTTACGCGCTTTCCGAAAGAGGGGTTAACTCCCTGTACGGATCGGCGGAAATATCGTACAAGCGGTTTTTATACCTGAACGGTACCTTGCGCAACGATTGGTTTTCTACCTTGTCGGCCGACAACCGCAGCATCGTGTATCCGTCCGTCTCCGGCAGTTTTGTTTTTTCGGAAGCCATGAAATCCCTGCCCTCCTGGCTGACATTCGGGAAATTCAGGGCAGCTTACGCCGAAGTGGGCAGCGATACGGATGTGCCCCCTTATTCCGACGTGCTGTTTTACAACATCAACGCCAACCTGTTCGGCAACCCGTCCGGCGCATTGCAGCCAGTGGGCGGCGCAGTCGGAAATACGGTTCCCAACCCCAACTTGCGACCCATGCGAACCGCGGAGAAGGAAATGGGGCTCGAATTAAAAATGTTTAAAAACCGGATTGGTATCGATTTGTCGGTTTACGAAAAAATAACTACCGACCAGATCGTATCCGCGCAAATTTCCGATGCCTCCGGGTTCGTGAATACCCTGATCAACAGCGGAGAGAGCCGCAACCGGGGCGTGGAGGCGTTGCTCAACCTTGCGCCGGTAAAAACAACGGATTTCATTTGGGGGATTACCCTGAACGGATCGTACAACGTGACCAAGGTTTTAAGCCTGCTGACCGATACGCCGGGTGAACGGATCACGGTGGGTACCCACGTGTTCAACGGGGAATTGCGGCAAGTCGTAGGGCAGGAAATGGGGCAGATATACGGGTTCGGTTACCGGAGAGATGCCCAGGGCAGGCAGATCTTCGGGGCCAACGGCATCGCCCTCCGTACGCCCGATCTGATCTCCTTCGGCAGCGCTCTGCCCAAATGGGTTGGCGGCATCAATAATGCCTTCAGCTACAAGGACTTCAGTTTCTCCTTCCTGATCGACTTCAAACTCGGCAACATGATGTTGTCCGGCACCAACTTCAACGCTGTCCGGCACGGGCTCCATAAAATAACCTTGGAAGGAAGGGACGGGGGCGTAGTAGGCGACGGCGTAAATGAAGCCGGCGAGGTCAATACGGTGAAAGTGAACGCCCAGCCGTTCTGGGAGGTCGTCCGGTCGCAAGCGCTGATCGAACCCGTCATTTACGACGGCGGTTACTGGAAACTCCGCCAGATCACGGCAGGGTATGACCTTACCCGATTCCTGCCTGCCAGTTTCCCCATCAAATCGGCCAGGCTGAGTTTTGTTGCGAACAATGTGTTCATGTTGAAAAAGTGGGTCGACAACATCGATCCCGAAACCTTTGGGTACAGTTCCGACAACCTCGTCGGCATGGAATCCACCGGTTTGCCGTCCACCAGAAGCCTGGGATTTAATCTGAACGTTAAATTTTAATCCATCCGGACCATGAAAAAGATATTCCAATATAGTCTGATCGGGATCTTCTCCCTGTTCGTCTCCGCCTGCGACAGCGGATTCGACGAACTGAATACCAATGAAACGGCCCCTACTTCGGTCAATCCGGCGTTCCTGCTGAACAACGCCGTTATCAATGCCTCGTTTACCACCGGTACGACCATCTACGAGATGGGCATCGTGCAGCAGATCATTTCCCCCAACTCCGGGGTGTTGACCGGCGCGAACTACAACCAGGACAACCGGAACGCTACCGTGACCATGTGGCAGCGGTATTACCAGTCCGTCATCCGGAACACGCGGGATGTCATCGCACGGGCCGAACAACTCCCCGAGCGGAATAACCTCATCCAGATGGCCCGGATCTGGCAGGCTTTTGCCTTCATGGTCATGACCGATACGTACGGCGACGTCCCTTACACGGACGCCGGCAAAGGGCTCACCGAGCAGGTATTCCTTCCCCGGTATGATGCCCAGCAGTCGATTTACACGGATATCATAAAGGAACTGACGGAGGCTTCCGCTGCGCTGGATCCGACAAAAACCATTGAAACCGCCGACGTCATGTATGCCGGGAATATCGACAAATGGCGCAAACTGGGATATTCCCTGTTGCTCCGGGCCGGTATGCGCCTGACCAAAGCGGACGCTAACCTGGCGCAGCAAACCGTCGCGAAAGCCTTCCAGGGCGGTGTGATCCTGGCCAATGCCGACAATTGTCTGGTTCGGCACGACAACAACTACCAGAACGCCAACGGGGCCATGCTCAACTCGACTGAGGCCAACAACTTTTACCTCACCGAACCCTTCGTCAAATTTCTGAAGGATTCGGGCGACCCTCGCCTCAAGTCCATTGCGGTCCGTTACGTGGGCGCCACATCGGGCCCGGAACAAAACGCCGCCCGGGCCTCAACCGACCCGTCCGTCCAGATCGGGATGCCGATGGGCAACGACAACAACTCCATAGCCGGGGTGGCCGCCGCCCTGGGGCTGGCCAGTTTTTACGATTTCACCCAGGCCGACCGGACCAGAGTGGTATCGGTGGCTGCGCCGATGTTCCTGGTTACCGCTGCGCAGACCCAGTTGTTGCTGGCCGAAGCGGCCCAGAGGGGTTGGATCTCCGGCGACCCGGCAGCGTATTTCAACAGCGGCGTCAGGGCGCATATGGAACAAATGGCTGCATACTCCGCCAATTCCGCTATTGGCCAACCGGAAATTGATGCTTACCTTAGCGCCAACCCCTTTATTCCCGGAAAAGCGCTTGAGCAGATCAACACACAGTACTGGGTCGCTTCTTTCCTGAACGGCCCTGAAGCGTTCGCCAATTTCAGAAGGACCGGATTCCCGGTGCTCACGCCTAACCCCTTTCCCGGAAAAGACATCCAGGGTGACTTTATCCGCAGGCTGACGTATCCCAATTCGGAGATTTCCGTGAACAGCGCCAATATCCAGGAGGCTATTGCCAGAATGGGGCCGGATAACCTGGATACGCGGGTTTGGTGGGATAAATGATGGTTGGTTGTTTGTCCGCAGGACTCTTTTGGAGCGGTTGTTTGGGATGGTTTGGAGTTGTTTGGGGTTGTTTGGGGTTGTTTGGGGTTGTTTGGAGTTGTTTGGGGTTGTTAACCTCCGAACCATCCCAAACCATCCCAAACCATCCAAACCATCCAAACCATCCCCTCCTACGCTTAAGCTCCGGCGGGCAAAGCCAAACCATCCCCTCCTACGCTTAAGCTCCGGCGGGCAAAGCCAAACCATCCAAACTACCCCAACGGGCCAACAGCCATTTTTTACTAAAATAAAATCGAACTGATGATCCGAAGTATCTATCTGACCTGTTTCATGCTGCTAATGATCGCAGCCACGAATTTTGCGCAACAAATCACCCCGACGCCGGAGCAAATCATTGTTCTTACGTCGGAATGGAAAGGCGAACGTTTTCCGGACGGGCGCCCCAAAACACCCGACCGTTTGCTGGAGCGCCTCAAAAACGTATCACTGGAGGAAGCCTGGGGTATTCTGCGGAATGAAGGATACCACAACCAGTTTGAAGGCGATTGGATGGTGTTGCGCCCGGGCCAGGTGATGGTCGGTCGGGCCGTCACAGCGCAATATTTGCCCCTGCGCCCCGAATGGGATAAGGCGATAAAGGAAAAGGGGCAGGCGGAAGGCCGCATCGGAGGGACCAATTCCTGGCCGATTGACGTGTTGAAAACCGGCGATGTTTATGTTGCGGACAGCTACGGCAAGATCGTCGACGGTACGCTGATCGGCGATAACCTGGGCAATGCCATTTACCGGAACTCCAAAACCGGCGTTGTTTTTTACGGATCCGTCCGCGATGTGGAAGGTCTGGAAAGAATTGAGGGTTTCAACGCTTGGATCAAAGGCTCCGACCCGTCTTACATCCAGCAGATGATGTTGGGGTCGATCAATAACCCGATCCGCATCGGGCGGGCCACCGTACTGCCGGGCGACGTTGTTCTTGCCAGAAAAGGGGGCATCGTGTTCATACCGCCCCACCTGCTGGAAAAAGTGGTCATCAACGCCGAGTTTATCGCCTTGCGCGATGCCTTCGGCCATCAACGCCTGCGGGAAGGGAAATACACGCCCGGTCAGATCGACCGCCAATGGACCGACGATATCAAAAAGGACTTTCTGGGCTGGATCAACGACAACCCGGACAAACTGCCCATGACCCGCGCTGAACTGGACGCTTTTATGAAAGACCGGACTTGGTAAAGTTGACTAGAAACTCAAAACTCAAAACTCGAAACTCAAAACTCGAAACTCAAAACTCAAAACTAAATACTCCCCACCAGCTATAGCTTATTAACGAAAAACCAACCGACAACATGGCAACACCATCGCAACGTTTTCTCCAAAATCTTGGATTGACCGAGGGCCCCGCAAAAAATGAAAACCAGGGGACTGACCGGCGGAATTTTATCCGGAATACCTGTTTGGGCGGTCTTTCATTGGGGGCATTATTGCACGCGCCGGTAGACCTGACCGTTGATTATGCCACGCAAAACGTGCCGCGCGCCTCTGCGCCCAGCGATTTGAAGATCACCGATATGCGGTACGCTGTTGTGATGAACGGGCATGCGCGTTGTCCGGTCATTCGTATCGATACCAACCAGGGGATTTACGGCCTGGGAGAGGTACGCGACGGCGCCACCTGGCGGTATGCCCTGTTCCTCAAGAGCAGAATTATGGGAATGAACCCCTGTAACGTGGAGATGATCTTCAAACGCATCAAGCAGTTTGGGCATCATGCCCGGCAGGCCGGGGGTGTTTGTGCAGTCGAAATGGCGTTGTGGGATCTGGCGGGCAAAGCCTACAACGTCCCGGCCTACCAGTTACTGGGCGGGAAATACCGCGATAAAGTGCGCCTTTATGCCGATACGCCGCGGGCGGATAATCCGGTCGAATTTGCGGCCAAAATGAAGGACCGGATGAACAACAAGGGTTATACCTTTTTGAAGATGGACTTCGGGATCGAATCCCTCCGAAATACACCCGGGACGGTGGCCAACAGCAATTTCTGGGATATCGGCCGGCAATGGGACAACACTCCAATGACCTACGGCGCTACGGAACATCCATTTACCCAGGTGCAAATCACCGACAAAGGCCTGGCGATCATTGCCGAATATGTGAACACCGTCCGGGAGGCCGTCGGGTATGATATCCCGCTGGCATCCGACCACTACGGGCATTTTGACCTCAACAACGCTATCCGCCTCGGCCGCGCCGTAGAACCCTACCGCCTGGCCTGGCTGGAAGACCTCATCCCCTGGAAATATACCGAACAATACCGGGAGATCCGGCTGGCCATCGAAACCCCTGTGCTCACCGGGGAGGATATTTACCTGAAGGAAGATTTCATCAAGCTGATCGACCATAATGCCGTGGACCTGGTGCATCCCGATCTGGCCAGTTCCGGCGGATTGCTGGAAACCAAAAAGATCGGGGATTACGCTGAAGAGCGCGGTGTGGCCATGGCCATGCACTTTGCGGGCACACCCATTTCATTCATGGCCAATGTGCATTGCGCCGCAGCCACCCAGAATTTTGTGGCTCTTGAGCACCATTCTGTTGACCTGGCATATTGGGACAGCCTCGTGAAACCCACCGATGTGCCCCTGATCGAAAAAGGGTTTGCCAACGTGCCCGAAAGGCCGGGACTGGGGGTTGACCTCAACGATGATATCGTCAAACAGCACCTCGATCCGGAAGACCAAAGTTACTTCAAACCTACCCCGGACTGGGACAATATCCGTTCGTGGGACCGGCTTTGGAGCTAGTTGCAGTTTGCAGTCCGCAGGCCGCTGAGCGTAGTCGAAGAGGCAGTCCGACAGTCCTCTGAGCGGAGTCGAAGCCGGCAACTGAGCGGAGTCGAAGCCGGCAACTGAGCGGAGTCGAAGTAAATGTACCCCTACCGATAAACGTACCAAAGACTTTCGTCTGATTGTATTATACAACGCGAGGAGCAGTGCACCTCGGTGGAGGGCAATTGTCTGACGGTCAAACTCAAATAAAAAGCGGTTATGAAATCTTCAAGGCTCTTATGTTTCTTTTTTGCACTACATATCATTTTGCCGGCCTTGTTCGCCCAACAGATTTCCAGGGAGGAATTGGTCTTCCTGACGCCCGAGTGGAAAGGTGAACGATTTGACGACGGACGGCCCAAGGTACCCGAGGCGATTTTGCAAAGAATGAAACTGGTGACCCTGGAGGAGGCCTGGGCCGTGTTGAAAGGTGAAAACTTCAAACACCAGTTCGACGACGGATGGCAAATGATCAACCCCGACAGCGTGCTGGTGGGCAGGGCGGTAACCGCAACATTCATGCCCGGCCGGCCGGATATCCACCGCGTGATCGACGACCGGGGACACAACCGCGACGGCCGGATCAAATCGCAGAATTCCTGGACGATCGATATGCTGGTGAAAGGCGACGTGTACGTGGTGGACCAGTTCGGCGCCCATGTTGACGGGCCGACCATCGGGGATAACCTCGGCAACTCGATCTTTGCCAAAACCGGCAAGGGCATCGTGTATAACGGCGCCATCAGGGATATCAACGGGCTGAAGGAGATCGGTTCCTTTACCTCTTTTTTTCGGAGTTATCATCCATCCCATCATTTGAATAACCCGGATGGCGAGCTGAACACCACGTTGGTCGGCATCAACCAACCCACGCGCATTGGCCAGGCTACCGTGATGCCGGGCGACGTGGTCCTGGGCAGGGACGGGGGCGTAATTTTTATCCCTCCGCACCTGGCCGAAAGGGTAGTGACCGTCTCAGAGATCGTCCGCCTCCGGGATATGTTCGGCCACCTGCGCCTGCGGGAACAAAAGTACACGCCGGGTCAGATCGACTCCCGATGGTCGGACGAGATCGAGCGGGATTTTTCCCAATGGCTCAACGAACATATCGATAAATTGCCCGTGCCCAGAGAACAAATTCAGGAATACCTGAAAAACCGCACCTGGTAGCGGGTGCGCCCATCGGCAGGAAACCCAAATCACGGCAACCCGCCCGATCCGGTCATTCATGATATCATTTTCAATTCACCACCGTATGAACCACCCATCCTCCCGAAGAAACTTCCTGACAAAAAGCGCGGTAGCCGCCGCCCTGGCTGCAACACCTTTCACCGGGTTCGGCCGCGTTTATGAACAATCGATTGCAAAAACCCCCAAATGGTCGTCGCCTTCCGACCTGAAGATCACCGATGTAAAATGCGGGTACATCCGGAACGGTCATAGCCTGTTCGTCAAGATTTACACCAACCAGGATCTTTGGGGGTGCGGCGAAGGGGTGGACGCCACCCCGGGCACTTACCATCTGGTGAAAATGTTCGGCCAGCGTCTTCGGGATAAAAGCCCGTTGAATGTTCACCGGTTGTTTGAGGATATCCGGCGGTCCGGCTTTTTTGAAGGGGCGCAATCCGGGATGTTTATTTCCGTATTGTCGGCGGTTGAATCGGCTCTGTGGGATCTGGCGGGCAAGGCCCTTGGGTTACCGGTTTACCAGTTGCTGGGCGGCAAATTCAGGGACAGGATCCGGGTGTACATGGATACGGCTTTGTACCAGAGCCAGCTTCCCAAACCCGAGGAATTTGCAGCCTCGGCCAAACAGGCGGTGGAAATGGGGTTCAACGCCATCAAATTCGACCTGGACCAGGCCAACGACCCCAACAAATACGACCGGTACAACTGGACGGCCAGCCCGGCCGAATTGCAACGCATGTACGACCAGATGGCCGCCGCCCGTGAAGCCGTCGGGCCGAATATCGATATTTGCGCCGACATGCACGGCCGGTACGACGCCACCACGGGCGAGCGGGTCGCCAAAATGGTGGAACCCCTCAACCTCATGTGGCTGGAAGAACCCATCCCGGCCGAAAACCCGGAAGCGTATAAAAAGATCACGGAATCCACTTCCACACCCATCTGTGCGGGCGAAAACCATTACCTGGCCCACGGCTTCCGGCCGTTGCTGGAAACCGGTGCGGTGGACATCATCATGCCCGACCTGCAAAAGGCGGGCGGTCTGGGCGAGGGGCAGCGGATCGCCAACCTGGCCAACCTGTATTACGTGCCTTTTGCACCGCATATGGTAGCTTCCTATCTGGGCGCGATGGCGTCGTGCCACGTTTGCGCTTCGGTGCCGAATTTCATGATCCTGGAATGGCAGATCTATTTTCACACCAACCCCATGTTCAAGGAAATCGTCACTTACGACGGGGAAATGGTGGAAAACGGTTTCATTACCTTGTCGGAAAAACCCGGAGTCGGGGTGGAAATCAACGAAGAAGGTATGCGGAAATACGCCACGCCCGGGATGCCGTTTTTTGAATAAGCCGGAGAAAAGCGGGAATCCGGCAAAAACCTTATCTTGCGCAAAACAAGACGAAAAGATCAACGCCTGATGACAAAAAAGACAACTTCTGTTTACCGCTATTTACTGGCGGCAGGCGGCATTCTGCTGGCCGGCGCCGTGGTTTTATGGCTGGCCGGCGCTCCGGCCGGGGTCGGGCCTGCCCTCATCGCCGGGTTTTTATGCCTGGGAATCGGGATGCGGGGCCACCATTTGCTGAAAGGATTTGCGTTTACCTTTTCCATTTTCGCCGGGGTGAGCGCTGCGCTTTTTTTCCCTCAGTACTTCATCCAGGTCGGCGATTTCAAATTGTCGAAACTGATCGTGCCCCTGTTGCAGATCATCATGTTTGGTATGGGCACGGCGCTGAGTTGGAAAGACTTTGCACAGGTGGCCAAAATGCCGAAAGGTATCCTGGTGGGATTGACCTGCCAGTTCACCATCATGCCGTTTGTAGGCTGGTCGCTGACCAGAATATTTTCGTTTCCGCCCGAGATCGCCGCCGGCATCATCCTGGTGGGCAGTTGCCCCAGCGGGTTGGCGTCTAATGTGATGTCGTATCTGGCGAAGGCCAACCTGGCCCTTTCCGTCAGCCTTACGGCCGTGGCCACTTTGATGGCGCCCCTCATGACGCCGTTTTTTATGCAACTGCTGGCCGGCGAACTGGTAGAGGTCAGTTTTCTGAAAATGCTTTGGGACATCACCAAGATTGTGATCCTGCCCATTGGCGGCGGGTTGCTGTTTAACCATTTTCTTCACGGAAAAGCCGCCTGGCTCGACGCCGCCATGCCGGTGCTGTCCATGGCCGGCATCGCGTTTATCATTGTGATCATTACCGCGGCGGGGCAAAAAGACCTGCTGACCATCGGTCCGATGCTGATCCTGGCAGTTCTCGCTCACAATATCACCGGGTACGTGCTGGGGTACTGGGCCTCGCGCGCGCTGCGCATGCCCGAGCGCGATTGCCGGACCATCGCCCTGGAAGTTGGCCTGCAAAACGGCGGTCTGGCCTCCGGTCTGGCCCTGACGATGGGGAAACTGGCCACCGTGGGGCTGGCGCCGGCTATTTTCGGCCCGGCTATGAACATTACGGGGTCGTCGCTGGCGATCTGGTGGGGAAGCCGGCCGCCGGGGGAGCGAGCGGGTGAGCGGATGAGCGGGTGAGCGTGCTTCGGCCTCCGGACGACGAAGTCGCCTACGCTCAGCATAAGAGGTGAGAGGGAAAATAATTCAGGCGTACATGAGTCACCCCAAATTTTACAACATTATAAATACGTAATTTTTTTGCTCAAAAATTATTCGAAACTTGAAAGGATGGGTTCCCATCCTTTTTGCAGCATGGATTTTTTACCACAAAAGTTTACCTGCCTAAACTTGGGCAAGGGTACAAA
>CAZLEF010000064.1:0-36386 GCA_964558465.1 uncultured Lewinella sp.
AGTGGTTACGGGGCCAGTTCTTTCAGCAACTGGCTCAACCCCACCGCGGCTTTTGCCGAAACCAGCCAGGCCAAGTTTGACATCTTTGTAGGCCGCTGCGCCCACGAGATCATCCAGGTAAAGAGCATTATTTACCCCTGGGGCATCCGGGTGGTGCGCACCATTACGATGTTCCGGGTCGGCAGCGGATACGTTTACCGTTTTGATTCCGGATGGCGGGCGGAAAGCGCCGGCAGGTTCGATTTCCGGTATTTTGTGAACCTGACGCCGGTCAACAAGGTGGAACAACCCTCTCCGTTCGAAGTCCATCCGGGTATCGTCGAGGGTTTGTTTAACGTGCAAAACATCATCGAAACCGACGAGATCGCCATTGTGGAAGGGGATATGGTTTCGCCCAAAATGGTGGATGAAAACGGTCTTTATGTGGATAATCCGGCGCCGGGCGACGCCCTGCATTTTAAACTCCAACCCGTGTATTTTGACGCGGATATTGCAATCGAAGGGCTGACAGCCGGTTTTAACACCAAAAAGATCGAGGGTGTCGACAAAAAAGTGGTCCCCTCCAAAAAGATCATCGGGTATGTACAGGTTCAGCCCCGCGGCCTGCCGATCAACAAAGAGACGCTAAGGGGCCTGGTCATTGCCCAGGCAGGATCGATTGGCGGCCCCATCGACAGTGAGGTCGACCTGGCCGGCAGCGCCCAGAAAATGCGGCTCAACCGGTTTGATTTCAACAATTCTTTTGGCGCCAACGGAACAGACATTACATTCGCTGTGGCCGGACGAGGCAGCGTCCTGTTGCCAAAAGACGGTTCCTGGAGCATGGTCAAACACGACCGCGGTACCGGCGACGTCAGCCCGGTACCCGCCAACCTGAGCGTTCCGGTGGTCCGGCCGGGCAAAATTGTGAAGGATGGCGATGGCGTTAAAGTGGATATCCCTATCGCCAATGTCCTGTTGCGCATTGCCAACCCAACGGAGTTGCTCCGCCAGCCGGTGGATGACACCCTGAATTTCGGCTTTTTGCAAAGCACCGATACCCAAAAGGCGCTCTTTCTCACGCCATCCTTCGAACTGGGCAAAAAGAAACTGTTCAGCAAAACCCCGCCGTTGTTTGTGGACGCGTTCCGGATCGTCAACTCCAAATCGGTCTTCCCCAATATCGGCAATGCGGAAAACGACCTCGGCGACGCTATTTCCCTGATCAAGAACGGGACCGAATTTTTGCAAGGCGGGCTCCAGGATGTGGGTAAGGCCGTGTGGGAACTGATGGACGTGGACGACGTGGTGAACAATGTCAAGGAACAGGGGTATAAATTGTTGAACGAGGCCTTTGACTTGCCGGATACCGAGTTTGAACTGATCGACCTGGGCGACGGGAACTTCCGGATCTACATCGAATACGTCGGCAAGGATGGGAACAACAATCCGATCAAAGGCGACCTCAATTTCAGCATCGATTCCGCTGCCAACCAACTGGCCGACACCTGGAAGAGCAAAATGAGCAATATCGGCCTGGTAGTGGACCTGGCGGGTATCGACCGGCTGGTCACGATCCGGGGCAAATGGGATTCCAAAAAGGGATCGGAAGCGTCTTATCCCCAACCGGACCTCGAATTTGCGCCTGAATTGCAGCCCATCATCGATATCCTGGAGATCCTCCAGCAACTTCAGGGCGGCGATTACGCAGGCGCCATCGGCAACGGCCTGAAACTGGCCATGAGCAACAAGGCCGGCAGTTGGGAATACAAATTCGAGGCGTCAAAGGAAATTCCCGTCTTGCGGTTCCCGGTGCCGGACGCGGTCTACAACGACCCGAACACCCCCTTCAAGCTGGAAGCGGGCATGAAGATCGGGGCGTACTTCAACGCCGCCGTCAAGGTAACCACCGACGCCAACGAACTGCTGCCCAGCGCCGGCGGTTTGCTGGGATTTTATGGCAGGCTGTCGGTGATGTGCGTGTCCATTTCGGCCGCGACCGTTTACGCGATCGGCCAGGTTAACCTGGACATTGCCGCCGATACCAAGATCGGGCCGTCTTTGCGCATGAAATTTGGTTTCGGCGCCCAGATCGTGGTCGGTTTGCCGGTAGCGGGCAACGTCAGCGTGCTGTTCATGGTGGGTGTGGAGATCTTTGCCGCCTCCGGGATCATCGAGGTGTCGGCTTTCCTCTTGTTTGAGGGCCATGCCGAAATCCTGGGCGGTCTGGTATCCATCACCATCCGGATCGAAGCCAAAGGGACGGTTTCCAAAAAGGCGATCGGCGGCGGCAATTCCCGCACCGACATGGCTTGCCAGGTGACTTTTGGAATTGACATCAGCATTTTCCTGGTCATCAACATCAGTTTCAGCACCTCCTGGCAGGAACAGCGCCAGATTGCCTAACCTCAAAATTCAATTAAAATGAATCCGAATCAACGTTTTTCCATACTGGCCTTCCCCCAATTTTTTGATGGGGCCAACCTGACCCTTCATATTGTTGTGTTGCCGCGGGACCACAACCCGTTGTTGCCGGCCATCGAACCCAACCTGGCAGCCGGTCCGGCGCCGGCGTTTGCGGATGCCCAACTGGCGTTCACGGCCAATGTTTTTGACGGTTTGGGGGTCTTCCCCAACGAGGCGCCGCCTGTACCGGGATTGCCCCTGACAACCGCAGCGCCGGCGGATGCGAGATCGCTATTCGAGGCGCTGGCCAACCACCTGGCCATTGTCAACAATACCGGCGTTCCCAATACCAACGTTAACCTGGATGCGATACCTGCGGAATACAAACCCGAGGCGGCTCGTCCGGCGGAAACAACCGTACGCAAATACCTGCCCCGGTCGTACCGGAAAGCTTTCAACTTTACGTCGCCCCGCACCCCCAACGCAGTGACCGACGACAGCTATCACTGCGCCGTCAAGGATGCGCAATACGTTCCGGGTTTCCAACGCAGTTCCGACGTGGTGAGCTGGGGTAAAGTGTTTGCTTACCTCATGCGCCACCCCCTTATGGCCGAACAGGCCGGCATGATCTACAAAACCAGTCTGGTCATCGACCCGGCCTGGTTTCCGAACGGGGGATGGCTGTTCATCGACCTGGCTGCGACCAGCGATTTTAAGGCCGAACAAACCGCCGATCCGACCTTTATCAAAAAATACGCGGCCCGGATACCTGCTTTGACGATGGGCGAACCCCGCCAGGTTTTTGCGCCCATTCTGTTCCCGGTCACGAATTTGCCGGTGGGAAATTACGACAAACTCTTCATCGAAACCGCCGAATATGACGACGGGTTCGCCAAAATCGTGCATTGCCGGCAGCCCGTACACCGCAACCTGCTGGAGGAAGAAAACGACGGCGCCCACCCCACCAAGGACGCCGGCATTCAACTGGGGTGGGACGACGAACAGATCCTCATCTGGTATATGCGCCAAATGATGATCGACCCCTCCGTCGGGCCCGCCGACCGCCTCGACGCTCCCCTGGGCGTATTTGGTTATCATATTGACGTGCGCGAAAAAACGGAACCGGAAAATCCCTGGGAATCGCTCAATTTTGTGCAGAGTAAACAGTTGCTGACCCTGTCAAAGGACCCCAATACGCCCGGAGATTTCATCCCGATTGGCAATTTTTCGGGCGAATTGCCCTATCAGGTATATCCCATGCAAGTGGACGGGCGCAAACACCTCAACTACTGGCTGCCCATGTATTTCGCCAACTGGAGCGGCCACAGTATGGTATTGCCCGACCCGGATGCTCTGGCGATTTACCAGAATACCCATGTGGATGTGCTGGCCGATCCGGAAACCGACGTCGTGGACGAAAACAACAACCCGGTCCTGGACAACAACGGCCATCCCGCACGGACCGGCACCGGCGTTCAACCGGGCGGGGTCAAAAACCAACTCAGCCAGCTATACAACCCGGGGCCCATCAACACAGCGCTGCGGTATGGAAACAATTACGAGTTCAGGATCCGGATGCAGGACCTCAGCGGCGGCGCCCCGGCCCTGGCCGCCAATCCGGTCAACGAAACCGCCTCGGATATCGTATCCTGCCGGTTCAAACGCTACCTGTCGCCCAACCAGCCGAGGATTCAGGAACTGGATCCGACCGGCGCCGACGACAATGCGCTGGTGAACAACGACAACCCGATCGAGATCGCAGCATTGAACATTCAGCGGCCTAAACTGGGCTACCCCGCCGTTGTGTATACCGGAAAATACGCCGATCCGGTCCAGCGTCTGATCAACCAATCCAACCAGGGTATCGATGTAGACCCGAATGACCACAGCGTAAACGCCCAACACAGAGTCGGCCTGGGTATCGCTGACCCGGATGTGGACCGCCTGGAGATCGTCGTGGAAATTGCCTCCCTGAAAATGGACAAACTGGACAGCGTGTCGGGCAAGGACGACTATGTCCACCTCTATACCACTTACCGGGCCTTTCCGCCGGTCAACAATGATGATGATTATGAAGCGGTCCTGAATATCCCGGTGGAATACAAGGACGTCAGAGTGGTACACACCGGCCCGGAGACGGACCTGACGGATGATTTTAATCTGGAGGACGATATCGACAACCTGGCCAGGATCGTATTGCCTACCGGCAGGACCGTGCGGCTCACGGTCCGGGCCGTATGTGAAGAAAAAGCCGAAAACGAAAATTATTACGGGTTCATCGATCCAGCCGATAAACGGCTTGACAACCGTTTCGGGGAGGTATTTGAACTGATGGCCTACAAACCGTCGGAGGACGAGACCGGTTTGTTGATCCAGACGCCCGGCGTACCCAGGATACAGGGTATTTTTATGCAACCGGATGTGGTGACGGCCATCGACGGCAAACTGACCACCTTCCTGCTCGGCAAACAGACCCTCCAGCAGCGCGCCAATATCAAACAACTGGCCGACCAGTTGAACATCGAAAGTACCGGCCTTACGCTGAACGCGCCCAAGGGACAACGGGTGATCTTCGGCTGTTCGAGCCGAATCCGGCATACCCTTGCGCCCGATCATTCCTCCGTCACCTTCGCATCCAAAGGCGACCTGATCAACCATTGGCTTTGTTGCATCAGCCTCGAAATCGACCGCGACTGGATGTGGGACGCCCTCGAAAACCGGAGTTTTATCATCCGGCGCACCAAAAAATACACCCACGACCTTGCCGACGAATCAACCGATATCGTGATCGGCGATATCGAGCTGAAACGCACAGCGTCTTTTGAAGCGCTGCACAACCCGCAGCGGAATTCCACCCGTTTTATTTTCATCGACTCTGTAGAACCCAAAAAAGCCAAACCTGACGACTTGAACGATCCTGAATTTCCGGACACCATCCAGGTGACCTATACCCTGGAGACCCGGTTCAAGGCGGACCACGGCGCACAACAGGACGCGGCGGAACCTTTGGCGCTGGAGCTTCCGATCACGACCCCGCCGGCGCAGGTACCCAAAATCGCTTCTGCCGGTATCGCGCAGTCGCCTTATGTGCGCAATGAAAAATATTCCGCCACCGAACCCAGAAGGCGGTATTTGTGGATCGAATTTGAAGAGCCGATCAAGGACCCGGAGGATACCTACTTCTGCCGGGTATTGGCTGTGGCCCCCGACCAGTTGATCAGCAACAACGATCCGGCTCTGCTGATTGCGCCGGAAGAACCCGATTTGCCGATCGATCCGGAGCCGATGCGGGTGGTCATGCAAGGCGCGACCAACGACCTGGCCGGGTTGAGCGCCATGCAGCCCATGGAAAAAAGCGCCACCAGCGACCGGCATTATTTGTTGCCGCTGCCTCCGGGCCTGCACGCCAACGCCGATGAAATGTTCGGATTTTTCACGTACGAATTCCGGGTAGGGCATTACAAACACGCAGAAAAGGACGAGATGGTCTGGACGACGGCCCAGGGCCGGTTTGGCCGAAGGTTGCGGGCCACGGGCATCCAGCATCCGGCCCCAACGCTGACCTGCATGCCCAACCGCGATGAGGATAAATTGTGGGTAACGGCGCCCTTCGCGGTAGCGGTGCACGACGGCAAAAACGTGACGGCCAAACCGCCGCGTACCCAGTTGTGGGCGCTGTTGTACGCCCAGGTCAAACAAGCCGACAACCTGGATTTCCGCAATATCCTGCTGGATGACCGGCAACTGGATTACCGCATCCAGATCGAACCCGACCGAAACGTCAATATTTTTGACAAATACACGGACAAGGAATTGCAGGTCTTGCAGAATTTTACCGTGAAAAATTTTGCACCGGAAATTGTCGCCAGTCCCAATTTCAAAAACGTGGTCAAATTGGTGGACTTTAAAAAGAAAAATAAAAACGCTACCAAATTCGGGACAGCCATCTGGACCAACAAGGAAGTTGCCCAACTGCTGGCCCTGTACGGTCTGCCGCCGGATCTGCCGCTGAGTGTGCTGGTGGTGGAGATCCTGCCGCAGATCACCAATATTTACGACCATGTTTCCGAACTGGAACAGCCCGTAAAAAACAGGGGAGTTGACAATTTGGTGCCGTTCGACCAGAAACAACAGTACCAGGCGTATGTAAAGGAAGCCGGTTTTATCAGGGCGCAACAGGCTGCTCAGAAGGGGCCGGGCCCGCTGAGCGACGAACTGGGCCACCACCGGATCCTGCGCACCTCGCCGCTGACGGAGGTTCCGCCGGTTTGTTGTACGGATTGTTGAGGGTTTTTTAGTTTAATCTGGTTTATGGTTGTTCATTGTAGTTCATGGTGGTTCATTATTGTTGGCCGGCCGTTAACTACAATGAACCACAATGAACCCTTGATTCCCAATGTGTGTCAAGCCGCAACTTTCAGTTGTCGCCGGAGTTTTGACCAGGTTGGTGCGCCTTTTTCAACCATTTTTATCCCCCGGTGTTGTAATTTTCATGAAAAAACTAAACGAAATGACCGCCCTCATCACCGGGGGCAGCAAAGGCATTGGCTACGGCATTGCAGCGAGTTTGTTGCAGGAAGGCGTAAACGTTGCCATCACCAGCCGTAATCAGGAAGCTGCGGATGCTGCGGTACGGGAACTGTCCGGGACAGGTTCCGGAAAGATCATCGGTATTGCCGCAGATACCCGCGATTTTGACGCCATGAAAAGCGCGGTGGCTCAAACCCTGAAGGCTTTAGGCCGCCTCGACGTGCTGGTCGCCAATGCAGGCGTCGGCCATTTCGCCGCGATTACGGAAATGACGGCGGAGCAGTGGCATGAAACCATCGACACCAATCTTACCGGCGTGTTTTACAGCCTCAAGGCGGCCCTCGACGCGCTTATCAAATCCCAGGGGTATTTCATCAGCATCGCCAGCCTGGCGGGTACCAATTTTTTTGCCACCGCTGCGGCGTACAACGCCAGCAAATTTGGTCTGGTGGGTTTCACCCAGGCGGTCATGCTCGACCTGCGGGATGCCGGCGTCAAGTGCTCCACCATTATGCCGGGTTCTGTCGCTTCCCATTTCAACAACCACGAACCCAATGCCGGCGACGCCTGGAAGATCCAACCGGAAGACCTGGGGCAGATGGTAGTGGATTTGCTCCGGATGAACCCGCGGACCTTGCCGAGTAAAATTGAGGTAAGGCCGAGCCGGGTACCAAAAAAGTGAGTGGGGAGGCTAAAGGAAAAGGCAACGTTTACAAAACTTTCAAAGTTTCGTAAACGTGGCGCCTGTACCACCCCTGATCAGGGTTGCCGTGAAAATCTTCGTAAACCTGTCGGACAAAAGATAATAGCTCTGTCTGGATCACCTCCGGTTTTAAAGTGAAGGTGATTTTACCGTCAGATTCGGCAAAATCGTAGGTGTCGCTTGAATAATAATTTTCAATTTCCTTAAGTAATTGGCTTCGGGAGATTTTTGCGGGCAACTCGGTGGTTGCTTTGGCCACGAAGCCAATATGGAGAAAGGCGCCCATGATTTTTTTGGTTTAAAACTGAGAGATGTCGAAAAGATATGTTTTTTTTAAAATAAAATTAAAAAAAACGTTTTAATTTTTCTTTATGGCTTATAAGGCTCATCTGGATTTCGAAGGAAGTTGGGCGGGTTATCCTGGCGGGTGGACCTGGATCAAACGCAATAAATTTCTTAAATTGACAAGGGCCTCCCGGTTTAACTTCAACGCCGAAACAGTTGCTCGCCCAGTTTGGGTTAACCCGATTATTTTGGAATAATCTTCCGACCATGCAAAATGGTTATCCCATTTATGTTTCCTCGGATGAAATAAAGATACCTTTTGACCGTCGAATGGATCAGGAGCCTCTGTTTTATTATATTTATATTGGTTGCACCCCCCACATGAATAGGCTAAATTTTCCGGGGCGGAATTGCCACCTTTGCTTATTGGATTAATATGCTCGATTACATAAGGTTGAATCGAATAGGCCTTTGGCGATTTGCAATATTCACAAAACCAATTTGCCTGACTTCCAACCTGATTTCGGATTTTTGGTGATAAGCGCGCTCGTTTGCTAGACATCTTTTGGGAGGCTGATGCCAAGTTGGCGGATCAATTCTTGTAGATTTGTTTTACGGAATTGTGCGAGGGCTATAAGATTTTTTAATTGTTCCACATTGATAGCTTCGATAAATTGAGTTAACTCCTCCAGTTCATCTTTTTCATCTGAGTTTATTTCTTCGGATTGAATCTTTTGAAGCAATTGGTGTTGTCTTTTTAATTTTTCAAGGGGAATATTATTTGCTATTTTGTTCAACAAATCCGTCTCTTTGCCTGAAAGGCTTTTTATTTTCCGGTTTGCCAGGATAATACTCACCTTGTCGGCGAATTGTTCCAAATCCGCCGTATCCAATTGGGCTATACCCGCAAGGATTTCCTCAACGCCTACTTTTATCCCCGATTTGATTTGAACACTGCCCATTTTAAGGTTAACTTGGTTTAAAAAAAAGGATAAACAAAATTACTGAAACTTTTGATGAAATCCAAAACCAAAACGTTCGCCAGGGATAGATAAACTGCATTTTTGACTACCTTCGATTTCAAATCTGTTGCGCGGCAAGGTCAGGAAGCTGCGGATGCTGCGGTGCGGGAACTGTCCGGGACAGGTTCCGGAAAAATCATCGGTATTGCCGCAGATACCCGCGATTTTGACGCCATGAAAAGCGCGGTGGCTCAAACCCTGAAGGCTTTAGGCCGCCTCGACGTGCTGGTCGCCAATGCAGGCGTCGGCCATTTCGCCGCGATTACGGAAATGACGGCGGAGCAGTGGCATGAAACCATCGACACCAATCTTACCGGCGTGTTTTACAGCCTCAAGGCGGCCCTCGACGCGCTTATCAAATCCCAGGGGTATTTCATCAGCATCGCCAGCCTGGCGGGTACCAATTTTTTTGCCACCGCTGCGGCGTACAACGCCAGCAAATTTGGTCTGGTGGGTTTCACCCAGGCGGTCATGCTCGACCTGCGGGATGCCGGCGTCAAGTGCTCCACCATTATGCCGGGTTCTGTCGCTTCCCATTTCAACAACCACGAACCCAATGCCGGCGACGCCTGGAAGATCCAACCGGAAGACCTGGGGCAGATGGTGGTGGATTTGCTCCGGATGAACCCGCGCACCCTGCCGAGTAAAATCGAGGTAAGGCCTAGCCGGGTACCGAAAAAGTGATAGAGGATTAAGATTGTAGACGCTAAGGAAAAAATGAGCCATCCCGAATTTTTTGCTCCCGACATCAAAAATCATCATTCATCGATCATCAATCATCAATCTTGTTTTTTATTGATGATTGATGATCAAATGACCGCGCTGCAGCATAACTTTATTTGGTACGTTTGACAGATTTGGCCAAACGACCCAAAGGAAAAGCATTCCAACAAACTACAAACAACCCCTATCTTACCCCCAAAACCCACCGCATGTCCACATCCAACCCGCCCGGGCTTTCCCGGAAACTTGGCTTGTCAGGCCTGGCCGCTACGGGCATCTGCTCTATGCTGGGGGCGTCGATTTATATCGTGCCCTTTATGATCCAGCGCAATGTGCCGGGCATCGGCCCGTACGTATTGCCGGCTTTTATGTTTGCGGCGATACCTGCTGTATTGGCCGCGCTGGCCTACGCCATGTTGTCGTCGGCCATGCCGCGCGCGGGAGGGAGTTATATTTTTGCTTCCCGTGGGTTGCATCCTTATCTGGGGTTTGTGGCCAGTTTTGCGCAATGGTTTGGTTTGTCAATCGCCATCGGGGTGATATCCTATGTATTGCCCACTTTTTTTCGCGATATTGCCGCCACGTTGGGTTGGCAGGACGTCGCGGCCGCGCTGGACGCCGGGTGGGGCCGTGTGGCCTTCGCCCTGGCGCTTTTATGGGGATTTACCGGCGTCAATATGCGGGGCCTTTCCTTTTACGAGCGTACCTTGATCCCGCTGATGATCCTGATGTTTGCCCTGGGGTTAATTGTGATTATTGCCGGGTTTTCTCTGGATCATCACGACTTTACCCGGGGATTGCCGGCGATGGAAGGCCGAAACCTGGATATCGCTTCGGCAGCCGTTTTTAACATCGATACGTTCCTGGCTGCGGCGGCCGTTTTATTTTCCGGTTTTATCGGGTTTGACGCTGTGGCGCAGGCCGGCGGCGAGGCTAAAAACCCGGAAAAACTGCTGCCCCGGGCCATTTTGCTGGCCATTCTGGCGGTTGGGACTTTTTATTTTTTATTTACCTCTGCGGTTTACCACGCTGTACCCTGGCAATATGTGGCGGAAGCGGCTGCGCAAGGTGATATCAGCGCGCCGGGTTTGTTTCGGTTTTTGCTACCCCCGTTCTGGACCATCCTGATCATGACGGGGGCTGCTGTAGCCTTGCTCAACGACCTCCCGGCCATGTTGTTATCCGTTTCCAGGTTAGTGTTTGCCTGGTCGGCCGACGGCGTTTTCCCCAAAAGGATGGCCGCTGTGCATTCAGGTTCCCGGACCCCCCGTCGCGCACTGGTCTTTAGCGCGTCGATGGCAACGACGGGCATTCTGGGCAGCCATTTTGCCGGCGATTTTTTTCTGGGCGTGGATATTATGGTGACCAGCATGTTGGTCAATTTTTTGTTGATGTGCCTGACGGTATGGACCCTGCCCGCCATCAACCCGGCGTTGGCCAATGGGATGGGCGTAATCCGCAATCGGAGTCTGCAACGGCTCCTGGCGGCCCTGGGCATCGTATTTTTGACGGGTTTCCTGCTGATCCATGTCTGGAAAGACCTCCGGAACCCGGCCCAGGCCTGGTATTTCCACGCTACCCCGGTCTGGTTGTTGGTGATGACCCTCGGATCGGGTATTTATTTTTGGAAGATTCGGGCCCTGAAAAAAAAGGGAACGGATATTGCGGCTGGTTTCAAACAATTGCCAGAAGGATAATAAATATGGAATATTGTGATTTAGCGCCTGGTTTACAGGTTTCCCGGATCATCACCGGGTTGTGGCAGGTAGCGGACATGGAGCGTTCAGGACCACTGGACCCGGATATCGCCGCGGAAGGGCTTCGACCCTATATCCGGGCCGGCATGACCACGTTCGACATGGCCGACCATTATGGATCTGCCGAAATTATTGCAGGTCGCCTGAAAGGGGAGGGCGCCCAGTTACTGACCAAATGGGCGCCACAGCCGGGTAAAACCCCAGGAAATGCGGCCCGGCAGGCGGTTCAGCGCGCCATGCGACGATTGAATACTGAAAAAATCGACCTGTTGCAGTACCACGCCTGGAACTATGCCGACCCGGTCTGGCTGGATCATTTGTTTCAATTGAAAGAACTCCGGGCGGAAGGCCTGGTCGCGCATTTGGGCCTCACCAACGTGGATACGGCCCATTTGCGGATGTTATTGGCGACCGGTATTCCCATCGTTTCCAATCAAATCTGTTACTCCCTGCTGGACCAGCGGGCGCGCGGCCCCATGACCGCTTTGTGTGAGGAATCCGGGGTGAAAATCCTCGCGTTCGGCGTCCTTGCCGGCGGCTTTTTGACGGAAAAGTGGCTGCACCAACCCGAACCCACCCCGGATCAACTGACTACCTGGTCGCAGATGAAATACAAAAGATTCATCGACATAACAGGCGGATGGGCTCCGTTTCAGGAGTTATTGCGAACCCTGGCCGGCATCGCCAAAAAATACGGGGTCTCCCTCGCCAATATCGCCACAGGGTATATCCTGCGGCAGCCCGCCGTGGGGGGTGTGATCATCGGCGCCCGGCCGGGGGCGTCCGAGCATATTGAAGACAACCGCAAGCTGATTTCGCTGGATCTGGACCCGGAAAGTTTATTGGCCATCAACGCGGCCCTGACCGGCCTGGCGCCCATACCCGGCGACTGCGGCGACGAATACCGCAAACCGCCCTACCTGACCGCCGCCGGCGACCTGAGCCACCATTTTACCAATATGCCGCCGCCGTTTCCGGTCAAGCCGGGAGAAAACGGCGTGTTGCAAGCATTCAGCGGCACGGTATGGGAAGAAATCGCCGGGTTTTGCCGCGCCATCCGGAAAGGCGACCAGATCCGGGTATCGGGCACAACGGCAACCCATGGCCACCGGCTGATCGGCGGCGGAGACCCGGCGGCCCAGGCCTGTTTTGTGCTGGACAAAATTGAAGGGGCCCTGCAATCGCTGGGCGGCAGACTGGAAGACGTGGCACGCACCCGGGTTTTTATCCAGCGTTTGGAAGACTGGGAGGCGGTGGCCAGGGTTCATGGCGCGCGTTTCAAAGGCATTCAGCCAGCCAATACGATGGTTCGGGCCGACCTGATCGGGGAGGGGTATCTGGTGGAAATGGAGGCGGACGCTGTGTTATCCGGGCGGATGGGCCTGGATTAACCGCCATAATTATCCGATGCAAGTTCCCAAAACAGAATTTATAAGTCCCTCATTTTTTACCTACCTTCGGCTTTCAAACCGGACGACCCGGTCAATCGATCATCATCATGGGCAAATTTTCCAACTCCATCCAACCCCACCACCGGGAATTCATCGAAAAACAGCGGATGTTTTTTGTGGCGACCGCTCCGCTTAACCCCGGGGGGCGCATCAATCTGTCACCGAAAGGACTGGACAGCTTCCGGGTATTGTCCGACGGCAGGGTGGGGTATATGGACCTCATCAGCAGCGGCAACGAAACCTCGGCCCATACCCTGGAGAATGGCCGGATCACGTTCATGTTCTGCTCTTTTGAAGGTCCGCCTAATATCCTGCGGTTGTATGGAAAAGGCAAGGCGGTTTTGCCCGGCACAGACGATTGGGAAAGTTATTCGCCGCATTTTACCTTGTACCCCAGCACCCGGCAGCTTATCCTGGCGGATATCGACCTTGTGCAAACCTCCTGCGGTTTTGGCGTACCTTTGTACGAATACGCCGGCGAACGCAGTATCCATTTCGAATGGGCAGAGAAAAAAGGACCGGAAGGATTGGCGCAGTATATGCAGGAGAAAAACCTCGTCAGTCTGGATGGGTTGCCTACCGATTTTGCGATAAAGGGTTAAAAGTTGTTTATAGTTGTTCATGATGGTTTATTATCGCTTTGCCCGCCGAAGCGATAATAAACCATCATGAACAACAACAAACCATAATAAACTACACAAACAATAACTTTATATGCGTCTACCCAACTTCGCCTTCGCCCTACTGTTCATCGCGGTGCCGGCCCTGTTGAACAGCCAGCAACAGGGCAAACTGACCGTTGATCCCGGCTTCATCAAAACCGCGCCCGACGGCAACCTCATTACCCCAACCGGTGTGGCCATCAACCGGGAAGGGCATATATTTATTACCAACGCAGGGCCGAAGAAGTTACAGGAATTTGATCAGGACGGGAAATACGTCCGTTCCATCCTCGACGGCATTCTGATCAAACCTCATGGTGTCCGCGTGGATCCGGAAGGGTTCATCTGGGTCACCGACCTCGAACTGCACGTCGTTTTGAAAGTGCATCCCTCGGGCCAGATCGTTATGGTGTTAGGGCAACTGGCCGTCGCGGGCGAACTCGACCCCAACCGCAAAACGGTAATGTTCAACAAACCCGCCGATATTGCCTTCGACGCCGACGGGAATATCTACGTGGCCGACGGTTACGGCAATTCCCGCATGGTCAAACTGGACAAAAACGGCAATTTCATCAAGGCCTGGGGCGTCAAAGGGCCCGAAAACGGCAATTTTGACAACCCCCACAACGTCGTCATCGACAAAGACCGGCGGCTTTACGTGGCCGACCGGAACAACAAACGCATCCAGATCTTTGACCTCGACGGCAATTTCCTCGATGCCTGGACCCACCTCGGCACACCCTGGGGGCTGGCCCTCGGCGCCGACGACCTGATCTATCTCTCGGACGGCAATAACGAAAAAATCCTGATCCTGGATACCAAGGGCAAAATCCTGGTCGAATACACCAATTCCGGGCAAACATCCGGGGCCATGCGGGCCGCCCACGGTATCGCTGCCGACCGGCAGGGGCATATTTATGTCACGGAGGTGATGAACTGGCGGGTGGAGCGGTTTTTGAGACGGTGATTTTTGTTCATGGTCGTTTGTTGTTGTTCATGGTTGTTTATTGTCGTTCATCATTGTTGGGGTAACGCCGGCATAACGATCATGAACAATAATGAACCACCATAAACTATCATAAACCACCATCAACCAATTCAAACCCCGCACAGTTGAATATAAATTTACCGCTTTAAAACCAAGTTATAAAAATGCAAATACCCATTCTTCAGGAGTTAGCCATTTTATTAGGCCTTGCCGTAGTGGTTTTACTCCTGTTTCAACGGTTTAAAATTCCGACGATTATTGGCTTCCTGGTCACCGGCATGATCGCCGGGCCGTATGGTTTGGAGTTGGTGCACGGCAGTCATGACGTGGAGATCATGGCAGAAATCGGCGTAATCCTGCTCCTGTTCATCATCGGCATGGAGTTTTCCCTTAAAACCCTTCAAAATATCAAATATGCGGTCCTCATCGGGGGCGCCATCCAGGTGGGATTAACGATCGGCATCACCGCCCTGGTGTTTCATTTTCTGGATTTTTCCTGGGCAGAGTCCGTTTTTGCCGGGTTTATGTTTTCGCTGAGCAGCACGGCCATCGTGATGAAAGTGTTGCAGGAACGGGGAGAAGTGCACAGCCCGCATGGCAAAATTGCGCTGGCAATCCTGATCTTTCAGGATATTATTGTGGTGCCCATGATGTTGATGGCCCCGCTGATGTCGGGCAAATCTGAAAATGTCGGAGCCGCTTTAGGGATTCTTCTGCTTAAGGCGGCAGGCGTGATCGCCGTCATTCTTCTGGGGGCCCGCTATGTGGCGCCAAAACTCCTGTATCAGGTGGCCAAAACCAAAAACAAGGAATTGTTCCTGATGACGATCCTGGTGATCTGTTTTGCCACTGCGTTTCTCACTTCTTACGCGGGATTGTCGCTGGCCCTGGGCGCGTTTATTGCGGGGTTGGTCATTTCCGAGTCGGAATACAGCCACCAGGCCACCGGCAATATCCTTCCGTTCCGGGAAGTATTTTCCAGCATATTTTTTATCTCGATCGGGATGCTGCTCGACCTGAATTTTTTGGTCCTGAATATCTTGCCGATCCTCGGGTTTACGGCGATTGTCCTGATCCTGAAATTTGCAGTGGCCTCAGTGGCGGGGCTGGTGCTGAAATATCCGCCCAGGGTAGCCTATCAGGCGGGTATTGCCCTGTTCCAGGTGGGCGAATTTGCTTTTATCCTTTCCCGGGTAGGTTTGGAGAACGGGCTGATCACGGCGGATGTCAACCAATACTTTCTCGCGATTTCTATCATTTCAATGGCTGTTACACCATTTGTATTGCCGAAGGCCGAAGTTGTGGTCTGCCGGCTGCTCAACCTGCCCCTTTCTCAACGTCTGAATGCGATGGGATTGAAGGCCAATCCCCATACCCAGGAAGCGGATGCCCGGGAAATGAAGGACCACCTTGTGATCATCGGTTACGGTATCAACGGCCGCAATGTTGCACGGGCAGCCCGTTACGCCAATATTCCCTATATCATTTTGGAGCTCAACGCCGAGACGGTCCGGCAGGAACGCGCCAACGGGGAACCCATCGTGTTTGGCGACGCTGTCAATGAGGTGATCCTGGAGCACGTCAACATTCACAAGGCACGGGTAGCGGTCGTTGCCATTTCCGATCCTGTGGCCACCAAAGCGATCATCAAAAACATTAGAAGATTTTCCCAGACTATTCATTTGATCATTCGCACCCGCTCCATTCGTGAAATTACGGACCATATCAACCTCGGCGCCGACGAGGTAATCCCCGAAGAATTTGAAACCAGCATCGAGATCTTCAGCAGGGTCTTGTTCCGATATCTGGTTCCGGAAGAGGATATTGCAGGGATCACTCATGAGATCCGTTCAGACAACTATGAGCTGTTTTGTGCGGATAGAGTCAATGTTAACCGTAGGTTGCCGTCTCCTTTGGCGCCGTTGAATGTGGCCACGCTTCGGGTTTCACGCGACCGTGGGAAAGTTCTGGGCAGAAGCCTGGCCGAAAGCCAGGTCCGAAACAAATACAATGTACAGGTCATCGGCATCCAAAGAGAAGGGGATTACCTGGAGACGGTCACGCCGGAAACCAAAATTGAAATGGAAGATCTGCTCTATGTGACCGGCAAAACGGAGGATATCCGGGAGTTTGAACAGGAGGTTTGTGGGAAGTAACCGTATCCGCCAAATTTATTTGGCAGGATCCCTCTAACACCAAACGAGCAAAGCGAGTGAGGGTGAGCGTACTCCATCGGCGGGTGAGCGGTGAAAATTGAAATAAAATGGAAAAAGAAGACGAATTGATTGTTCGCGACTGGCTGGCGATCGAACGCACCAAACTGGCCAACGAACGCACTTTCCTGGCTTATTTCAGAACGGCGATCGTTTTATTCGGCGCCGGAATGGGGATCATTAAAGTTGAACTATTTGCGGAATTGGAAATTTTTGGATATGTTCTGGCCATCTCTTCTCCTGTTATTCTGACTATCGGGGTAGTACGGCTGTTTTATGTGAAAAAAATAATCAGGAAGCATTACGGGAAATAACCCCTGCTATTTTCCCAACTACCTCCCCAAACCCCACTCGGATCCCCTCTTTTTCCGCCCAACCCCGCATCCGCACCGTATCTCCATCCTGGAGAAAAGTCCGGGTGGAGCCGTCGTTCAGGGTTACCGGTTTTGTACCGCCCCAGGCCAGTTCCAGCATCGATCCGTAGGAATGTTCATCCCGGCCGCTGATCGTGCCGGAGGCCATCAGGTCGCCTACCCGGACATTGCAGCCGTTGACGGTATGGTGGGCCAGTTGCTGGCACATATTCCAGTACATATACCGGAAATTGGACCGGCAAACGGTGGTGGTTCCGCCGGATTCGGGTTCGATGTCCACTTCCAGGCGGATATCGTAATTTTTTTGGCCGGTGTATTGCAAATAAGGGAGGACTGCCGGTTCCTGCACAGGCCCCTGCACCCGAAAAGCCTCCAAAGCGTCGAGGGTCACCACCCAGGGCGAGACGGACGAGACGAAGTTTTTGCCCAGAAAAGGCCCCAACGGCACGTATTCCCATTGCTGGATGTCGCGGGCCGACCAATCGTTGAACAACACCAGCCCAAAAATGTAATCTTCCGCCTCGCTCACCGGGATTTGCTTGCCCAGTTCGGTATCCTTGCCGATAACAAACGCCATCTCCAGTTCAAAGTCCAGCCGGGCGCTGGCCTGGAATACCGGCAGTTCCGAGTCCTTGGGTTTAACCTGCCCCCAGGGCCTTTTGACCGGCGTGCCGCTCACCACAATGGATGAGGCCCGGCCATGGTACCCCACCGGAAGATGCCGCCAGTTGGGCAGCAAGGCGTTTTCCGGGTCGCGGAACATTTTACCCACATTCGCAGCGTGCTCGATGCTGGAATAAAAGTCGGTATAGTCGCCGATCTCCACCGGCAGGTGCATCCGGACGGCCGAATGGCGGACAAACAATTCGGGCCGGGATCTCAGCGGGGAATGTTCCTGCATGAGCAAGTCCTGGATTTTCAGGCGTACTGCGGAGGTCCGGTTTTTGCCGAGCCGGATAAAGTCGTTGAGCGACGGCCGGTTAAAAACGGACTTATCAACGCCCGGAATATCCAGCAGTTCCAGATCGGCAACCCCGTAAAGATCCAGGATCTGTTCGCCAATGGCTACGCCGACGCCAGGCGTGCGGTCGCCGCTGGAAAAGATGCCGAACGGCAGGTTGTGGATGCTAAAATCGGAATCGGAAGGGATGTGGAGCCAGGTTTGCATGGTTGTTGATTTGAGGAACTGAGGAATCGAGGAATTGAGGAACTGAAGAATCGAGGAACTGAGGAACTGAAGAATCGAGGAACTGAAAATCGATTCCTCGATTCCTCGCATCCTCGATTCCTCAAAATATCACTCCAACCAGGACTGATAATAGATTCCATCATCAATTTTCAGGGCATTTTCGGTGATCATCAACGGTTTGAAGGTATCGATCATGACGGCCAGTTCTTCGGTTGATTTTTTGCCGATGCTGCGTTCGTAAGCGCCGGGGGCCGGCCCATGCGGGATGCCGCCCGGGTGGAGCGTGATAAACCCTTTTTCGATATTGTTGCGGCTCATGAAATCGCCGTCGACATAGTACAACATTTCATCCGAATCGATATTCGAGTGGTTGTAAGGCGCGGGGATGGCCCTGGGGTGGTAGTCGTACAGCCGCGGACAGAAAGAGCAGACCACAAAAGCCGGCGTTTCGAAGGTCTGGTGCACGGGCGGCGGCTGGTGTACACGGCCGGTGATGGGTTCGAAGTTGTGAATGGAAAAGCCATAGGGATAGTTATAGCCATCCCAGCCCACCACATCGAAGGGATGCGCGGCGTACACCATCTGGTGCAACATGCCCTGTTTTTTGATCTTGATCAGGAAGTCGCCCTTTTCATCGTAAGTTTCCAGGTCGGATGGCAGTTTATAATCCCGTTCGCAGAAGGGCGAATGTTCCAGCAATTGACCAAACCAGTTGCGGTAGCGTTTCGGGGTGTAGATTGGGTGAAACGACTCGGCGTACAGGATGCGGTTGTCGGGCGTATCGAAGTCGATCTGGTAGATCATACCGCGCGGAATGACGAGGTAGTCGCCGTATTCAAAGTCGATGTTGCCCAGAAAGGTACGCAGTTTGCCCGAACCCTGGTGGATGAACAGCAATTCATCGGCGTCGGTATTTTTGTAAAAATAATCCTTCAAGGACTTCCTGGGGGCCGCCAGGCCGATATGGATGTCCTTGTTGACCAGCAGGGGTTCGCGGCTTTCCAGGAAATCGTCCTTCGGGGCGATCCGGAAACCTTTTAACAGGCGGGCCTGCAGGTTTTTCTCCACGGCAATTTTGGGGCTGACATCAACGGCGCCCAGGATCTCCCGGACCATGGTCGGCCGGTGCGCTTCGTAGAGCAAACTGGCCATTCCGTCGAAGCCGATAGTGCCAAAAAGCTGTTCGTAATACAGGCCGCCGCCCGGTTTTTCGAAGATGGTGTGGCGTTTGGGGGGAATTTTGCCCAGTTTATGGTAGATCGGCATAGGCTGAGGATTTGATACGAACGGTTGTTCGTACAAAGGTATAGAAAAATTGCCGATCAAGCGATGCTGAAACTCATGAATTGAGCGGATTTTTAGCGGCAGATCAAATAGATTGGAAGTTTGAGATCCGCATGGTCCGCCGCTAAAAATCAGCCATGCAATTAATGCCCCTCAATCAACCCTTTCAACCGTTCCAAATCTGCCTTTTGCCGCGCCAGCATCTGGCCTTTTACCCAGGGCAGCAACATTTTCATCAAAAAGCTTTTGCCGGAAACGACATTATCCATGGTGATCTGGGCGCCGTTCGCAACCGGCGTCAAGCGGGTCGTGGTTAGCGAGGTCAAATCCCGGCTATCCAGCTTAAAAACAAAACGATCTTTTTCCCTGACCTCCAATACTTCTTCTGTGAATTCAGTAGTACGACCGCCTTCTTCAAAATAGTACCTGGAACGAAAACCGGCCGCACCCGGGACGCCGCTGAGCGGTTCGATTTTTTTTAATCCGCTGATCCATAACGGGGTTTTTTCCAGGTCGTTAAAAAAGGCGAAAACCGTATCAACATCTACGATTGATGTTTCGCCCGGTATTCGCTTGGGGTCATGCCGGTAAAGTTTTTGAACACCCGGTAAAAGGTAGCTTTATTCGCAAAACCTGCTTCAAAGCCGACTGCCAAGATTTTTTGATCGTCAAAAGCCGGGTCGGATAACATTTGTTTGGCAGCTTCTACCCTGTACCCGTTCACAAAATCGAAAAAGGGAATACCCAATCTCCCCTCGCCAAGTCACCAAAAAAGATCCGAATACGTTTCAAAATTCAGGGATTAAGGTAACTTTTTCCGGAAATTACGGAAGGATTTCAGAATTTTTCAGACTTTTAGGATTGCCGGCCAACCTTGCATGGCGCAGGGAACTGGCGTTCAAAAAAAATCCAATGCCGTCCAATATGAAAAAAATACTCCTTTGCTTTCTTGTTTCAGGCGCCGCACTTCAAGCCCATACCCAATCCGCCGAAACAAAAGCCGCGGAACTGCTGAAAAAAATGACCCTCGAAGAAAAGGTCGGACAAATGACCCAGGTCACCCACGCCGTAGTGGCCACCGGCGGATGGGGCAACCGTGACGGTTCGCTCGACCCGGCCGCCCTGAAAAAAGCCGTGGTGGATTACAAAGTCGGTTCGATCCTGAATACGACGCTGGCCGCCTTGCCGGTGGATACCTGGACCAAAATCATCACGCAGATACAGGATGAAACCCAAAATACCCGCCTGAAGATCCCGGTCATTTACGGCCTGGATGCGGTGCATGGCCAGAATTACACCCTCGATGCGACCATTTTTCCGCAAAATATCGGCATGGCCGCCACCCGCAACCCCGATCTGGCCGCCGCCGCCGCCAGGGTCACAGCCGCGGAACTCCGCGCCTCCGGGGTCCGATGGAACTTCGCCCCCGTGCTGGATATCGGCCGGCAACCCTTGTGGTCGCGTTTCCCGGAAACTTACGGTGAAGACGTCTTTATCGGAACGACCCTGGGCGCCGCTGCCGTCAGGGCCTACGAAGCAGACGGACTGACCCAACCGACCGCCGTGGCCAGTTGTCTCAAACATTACCTGGGGTATTCCAACCCCCGGAACGGAAAAGACCGCACCCCCGCCTATATCCCGGAAATCGAATTGCGGGAATATTACCTGCCCCAGTTCCGCGAAGCCGTCCGGGCGGGCGCCGCCACCGTTATGGTCAATTCGGGTGAAATCAACGGCGTGCCGGTCCACGCCAGTAAATACCTGCTGACCGACGTCCTGAGAAAAGAATTGGGTTTCAAGGGCGTGATCGTCTCCGACTGGGAAGATGTCATCCGCCTGCATACCCGCCACAATATCGCAGCAACTCCGCGGGAAGCCGTGGTGAAGGCCGTCAACGCGGGCATCGATATGAGCATGGTACCCACCGATTTCTCTTTTTATGACCTCCTGCTGGAAGCCGTCCGGAAAGGGGAAGTGCCGATGTCGCGCATCGACGATGCCGTCAGCCGCATTCTGGTTTTGAAGTACCGGGTCGGCTTGTTTGATCAGGCCTATCCGGAACCTGTTGCAAGGCCGCTTTTTGGCAAACCCGAATACCAGACCCTGGCCCTCGAAACAGCCCGGGAGGCCATGACCCTTCTGAAAAACCAGAACGGGGTCCTGCCGCTCGCCAAAAATACCAAAGTCCTGGTAGCTGGCCCCTCCGCCCAAAGCATCAGCGCCCTGAACGGATGCTGGACTTTTACCTGGCAAGGCCGGGATGAACAATGGTACCCGGCCGATAGTAAAACCATTTTGCAGGCCATCACCGACAAAATCGGGAAGGACAACGTGACCACCACCACCGTGAAGGGCTTCGACCACCCCGAAAATTTTGATCCGGCACGATTGACCGCCGCAGCCGCCAAAGCCGATGTGATTATCCTTTGTATCGGCGAGGACGCCTACGCGGAAAGTCCGGGCAATACCCGAGACCTGGCTTTGCCCGGCAATCAGGTCGCATTGGCCGAAGCGGCGATCCTCACCGGAAAACCCGTCATCCTGGTGCTGACCGAAGGCAGACCCCGGTTCATTACCTCCATCGAACCCGGTGCAAAAGGCATCCTGATGGCGTATTGGTCGGGTAAAAAAACGGCCGAAGCGGTGGCCGATGTCTTGTTTGGCGACTACAACCCGAACGGCAGACTGCCCTTTACCTACCATAAGTCGATGGGCGAGATCGTCTTGTACGACCGCAAACCTACCGAGGAGATCCGGGAAGTATTCAATGACAATGTCGGCGCCGGGTACGATCCCTTATTTCCGTTTGGGCATGGGCTGAGTTATACTACCTTTGAATATTCCAACCTCACTTTGAGCGCCAATACCCTGACTGCAGATGCAAAATTGACCGTTTCCGTCACCGTGAAAAACACCGGAACCCGCGACGGTAAACACGCCGTCGAATTATATACGCGGGATCTGTATGCCAGCATTACCCCTTCCATGAAAAGATTGCGTGCCTTCCAGAAAATCGAATTGAAGGCCGGCGAACAAAAAATCGTGACGTTCACCCTCGATAAAAACAACCTCGCCTTTGTGAACGAAGCCCTGAAAACGGTGACAGAGCCCGGCGAATTTGAGGTGATGGCAGGGGATTTGAAGGCAAAGTTCGTTTTTAAATAGAAGGTGTTATTGTTAGAAATCTTTTTTATATCTTCGCATAAATTCATATTTGAATATGCGTCAAATTGATTTAAGTAAATTAACAATCGGTTCGTTAAAGCAAGACCCGCTCGAAGAGACGCGGTATTGGCTCTCCAAAACGCCGGCAGAACGATTGATCGCAGTCGAATTACTTCGAATGCGGCTCTCAGGATATGATAACATTACCTCCAGACTTCAAAGATTTTTTACGGTTACTGAACGACCATAAGGTGGAATACCTTTTAGTTGGCGGATATGCCGTTGCGCTGCATGGCTACGTGCGGTATACTGCGGATATGGATATTTGGGTATTGACCTCCCCGGAAAATGCTCAAAAGATCGTCGCAACATTAGAAAATTTCGGATTACCGGAAGCTTCCTTGCTTTTGGATGTTTTCCAAAAAGAAAAACGGGTAGTTAGCATGGGAATGCCCCCTTACAAAATTGAAGTGATCACTTCAATTGACGGTGCTTCTTTTGAAACATGCTTCCAGCAAAGGTTAACTGTCGAAATTGACGGAATTTTAGTCAATTACATCTCACTTGCGGACTTGCGAAAAAATAAAGAAGCCACCGGCAGGTACAAAGATTTGAACGACTTGGAACATTTGCCAGAACTTTGAGGTCAGCTTATGTTTAATGGGCAACTTGAAAACAGGTCGTTTCGGCTGTATGAAATAAAATCAGGTTGGTATGACAAACTACAATCCAACTACATTAAAAAACACCGAAGCGCCCCCCGCTCCCTGGGAATCGCTTGCCGCGCCGGCCATCCGGGCCCGCCGCAGAATGGCCATCCGCGACTACATTCAAACCCTCGACCCGCAGCGGGATTGTCAGCAGATCGCCTGGCTGACCACCTGTTTCGAATTTCCCTGGGACACGACGCGGGCGTTGGAGTTTGCCCTGTTCCGGGTATTCGGGGTTGCAAAGGGAACGTCGCTGCTCGTGCAAACCGGCGAGTTTGTGCAACGCACCCAGAAACGGTACGACGACACGGTGCTCATCCTTTCCGAAATCCTCGAAAGCGGCGGATACGATACCCCGCGCGGCCAGGCAGCCCTGGTGCGCATGAACAAACAGCACGGTCGTTTCCGGATCCCGAACGACGAATACCTATATACCCTCTCCACTTTTATTTTTGAACCCATCCGCTGGATTGAAAAATACGGCTGGCGGCCCCTGACCGACCATGAAAAACAGGCGGGTTACCATTTTTGGGCGGAAATGGGCCGGCGAATGGGCATCCGCGACATCCCGCCCAGCCTGGCGGATTTTGAGCGGTTTAATCTCGACTTCGAGGCGGCCCAGTTCCGGTATTCGCCCGACAATGAAGTAGTCGCCGTCGCCACCCGCAACCTGATGCTTTCCTGGTTTTTGCCCAAATGGCTGTACGGCATCGGCGCGCCTTTTATACACGCCCTGATCGACGACCGCCTGCTCGGGGCTGTGGGCATGAAACCCGCCCCCCGGTGGCTCCGGGCCTGGGTGCGCGGAAATTTGAAATTGCGCGGCCGGCTGCTCAGATTTTTGCCGCCCCGGCGCAAACCGCGGTTGCTGACCAAATTGTCCAACCGGACTTACCCGGACGGGTATTTGATTTCGGAATTAGGAACGCAACCCTGAAATACCCTGTCTCAGGCGGCTGCTTCTGGTAGAGCCTCCTGAGTTTAGGATGTCTGTCTCAGGGCGGCTACTTCGGGTAGCCTTCTGAGTTTGGGGCGCCTGTCTCAGGCGGCTACTTCGGGTAGCCTCCTGAGTTTGGGTAATTCGCCCTACCTTTGCCCCTAAACACCGCATCATGGAAATAAAAAGATCGGATTCCGACAACCCGGATTTCATCCAGCTTGTGCGCCTGCTCGATGCCGACCTGGCCATTCGCGACGGCGATGACCACGCCTTTTACGCCCAGTTCAACAAGGTGGCCGCCCTACGCCATACGGTTGTGGTATACGACCATGGAACGCCGGTCGGCTGCGGGGCATTCAGGCCATTCGACAAAAACACCGTGGAAATCAAACGGATGTTTGTGCAGCCGGAATTCCGGGGCCGGGGAATCGCTTCCCTTGTTTTATCGGAACTGGAACAATGGGCAGCAACACTGGGATACACCCGTTGCGTACTGGAAACCGGAAAAAGACAACCCGAGGCGATCGCTTTATATCGCAAAAACGGCTATGCTGATATCCCCAATTACGGGCAATATACGGGGATTTATAATAGCGTGTGTTTTGAAAAATATTTGGTGTAGTTGGCAGACCTCTGAGCGTAGTCGAAGAGGCAGTTGGCCATGATGTATACTACGTGCGGGCTATGCCCAAAGAGTTGGTTTTATCCATTTGTAATCGATCCAGGTGGACGGGCGTTATTTTTTGCGTTTTTTACGGATTATCCATACCCATACCTTATCCTGCGGCGCGAAGTATAAAAATGCGAATTCGCCAAATTTCGTGAGAGAAAATTTTGAAACATACCGACAAAGGGTTAACTTGGAGCCCGTAAAACCGGACCTGATGTTAAACAAGATCAAAAAAACACCAGAATAACGCCCACGATTTCGGGAATTGCCCTGAAATCGTGGGCGTTGTTGTTATAGCGGATTTCCCTGCCTGGCGGCAGGCAGGAACGCAACAGGGCTTAATGAAAAGACGCAATGCGTGTTTTGGATAAACGCTGTTGCGTTATGCATCTGTTACCGACAATCTTTCTTATGCAGAAAAAAAGCGGCGAAGCTGTTATTAGCATTCATTTTAAAATACCAAAATTATGACAGAAGAAAATTATCCAGGAGTTTTAGACAGAGTTAAGGCTATTTTGACAGACGGGATAGTCATTATCGTTCTTATGTTCGTCACATCATACGTTTTTTCGCTATTTGAAAACGTGCCAGACAATGCTCGAATTATTGCGTTTGTATTCATTTTCTTACTTTATGACCCACTTTTTACCAGCATTTTTGGCGGAACTATTGGACACATGATTATTGGTCTTCGAGTTAAAAGAGAGTCAAATGAACTGAAAAACATACTATTTCCTATAGCTATACTAAGGTACATTGTGAAAGCTTTATTAGGCTGGATCTCGTTATTGACAGTTTCAGGAAATGTAAAAAGAAAAGCCATTCATGACTTCTTAGTTGGCTCTGTTGTAGTTTATGTGAAATCGAATGAAAATAAATAAAACGAATGCTAACAGGCGTTTGGCTCAATGGCGGGTGAAAGGGTTAATTGAACATTGTACTTCGCATCAACTTTTATGGTGTATTGAAAGTTTTGTGCTCCGAAAAAAGCACACACAAATCTTAAAAAGCGAACCAATTTTGACCTGGATGAAAAATGAAAACGTGCCTACCGTTGGGTGTGTATCATTGAAAATTTCAAAATCCGGCAAGTCAAAATTTTTGGCAATATCGAATATCATTCGAAGGAATATTAATTAGATATGGGAGTGATCGACTAGCCAGGTATCAAAAGAAATAAAAGCAGGATTTTGGAATATTTACACTCCTTTTACATGATTTTACAATTGATAAGGCCCGAAGAAAGTACTTGATTATACCTTTATGAAAAATAATCTGACCAATGAAAAAAGCGAATTCATGCTCACCGGTCTGTCCATTACTTTTCATTATGTTTTTTATCACTTCTTGCAACGGCCAGGTGAACACAAGCTCGCCCGAGGAGAAGGCTCAGACCTCAAAACCGATCCCGGAAATTATAGGAACGCCGCCCCCTTTGCTTCCCTCTTCTAATCCATATAATGACACCGGTCTTGTAAGCCAGTATATCAGAAGTATTTTTCAGGATTCAAAAGGGAATTTCTGGTTCGGTCCTGCCGGCCAAAGCGTAGTCAGATATGATGAAAAAACTTTGACATACTACAGCAAGATGGAGTTTTTTCAGGGTAATGACAGTGTAGACCAGGATGATGGTATTAGCGTACATGCGATTGCCGAAGATAAAAATGGTAATATTTGGTTTGGAACGGACCACGGAGTGATTAAATATGATGCCCGCCTGCAGGACGGGCAGGGAAAACCCTTCAGAAGTTATACCGAAAAAAATGGACTGAGCAATACCAAAGTTGGTCGAAAAAGTATTCTCACAGACCGATCGGGTAATCTTTGGGTAGGCACCCAGGGCGGTGTTTTTCGGTATATCCCGTCTGCCGATACCACAGGCGGCCAATGTTTTTCACTATTTCATCTGCTTCCTCCGATAAGCGTTAAAGGCATAATGGAAGACAACGCCGGGAACATATGGTTTGCTTCACAAGACAATGGGGTCTTTTGTTATGACCCGCTCATGGCAGGGGGAAAAGCGATTAAAAATATTACAGGGAAAGAAGGCCTGGGCGATAACTATGCAGGCGGCATGGCACAGGATAAAACGGGAAATTTTTGGTTTACCATGAAGGATGGTATTTGCCGGTATGATCCTTCGGCTTCGCTCAGGACAGGGGGCAAAACCTTTACAGATTTCACAACCAAAGACGGAATAGGCGGAAGTGAAATTTGGGGCCTATACATAGAACAATCGGGTATCATCTGGATTACGGCCAGAGGCAGCACGACGAGATTTGACCCTTCTGTTCCCATTTCAGATCCAAAAGCATTTACCGTATTTACAGTAGAAGACGGCCTGAATTGTTGTGTTCAAAGCATGTATCAGGACAGGTCAGGAAATATGTGGTGGGGGACCGGACAAGGACTCTACCGGTTTGACGGCGCCCGCTTTTACCAGGTTAAACAAAAGGGCCCTTGGTAAACTGTCAACCCAGGTTTTGCGAACATTCAGGATCGCTGAAATAATAACTGTCGGATTTGCGCACCGGAGGGGCCCAATGCATACCCCCGCTATTTGAAGTTTGCAACTTCAAATCCTCGCTGCCCCAAAATCTTCCGCCACTATAAACCGACCAAAGTCGCAAAACACCGGGCGTCCAGCATAAACTGCGCCTTACCATCCGCCACCCGGACCCTTTTTCCTTTTTCCATTGCCCGGGTTTGGTCTGTTACAAAAATATCGAACCTCTTCAGGTCGTTGGGCAATCCACGGATGGTTACCTCGCGGGTGGCCCCGTTGTTGACGATATGGATGGCATAAACCCCCTTTTCCGGGTCGCCGAGGGCTGCGCAGGAAACGTTTTTATTTTTGCAGGCGACGGGCATGGCTTTCAGACCCTCCGGGGTTTCAGCCAGTTGTTTGAGGTTCCAGAAACGCTGGGTCGGTGTGAGCGGGTCTTTGTCGTTGCCGAACACGCCGCCGCCGGTCAGTACGGAATAATCGGCTGTCAGTTGCCATTGCAGGATGGATGCGGGCTGGCAAATGGCCAGTATCCGGGTATACAAATTGATCTCTTCCAATGCGTATTTAGGTTCCAGGAAGATAGCGGGGTAGCGCCAGGCGGCCGCGTCAATGCTGCCTTCTCCGACCAGTAACGGCACGTTCAGCCGGGTAGCCGCCGCCGCCCATTTTGCCAACGTTTCCTCTTCCCAGCCGCGCCAGGAATGGAAAGAAACGGCGCCGATATAGGGGCCGGCTTCCGGGTCGTCCATAGCGGGATTGATAAAATCATACCCGTTGCCATCGGCGGTATCCCCCAGGAGTAATTTGGTATTTAATCCTTTGGACTGGAACCAGGCGCCCAGCCCCTTGATCAGTTGCAGGTGCTCCTCAGCGGTTTGGCGCACGTCGATGCCGAGGTCGGATTCATTGAAGGAGAACATGACTGCCTCCACACCAAACGCCTCTTTCAGGTACAGGATATAATCGGTGATAGAGGCATAGATCTGATCCATTTTTGCGGGATCCAGCGGGTTGCCGAATTGGCCGTCGGGCCCGCGCCCGCGCACCCGGGGGCCGATGATAGCCCAATCCGGCGCAAACCAGGCGGATACGATGACCGGCATGCCCTTTTTATGGAGTTTTTGCGCCATTTCCATCGCCATCCGAACCCTTGGGTGAAGTCCGCCTTTGCGTGCATTTTCGATGGGGTTGACCGTATCCGACGGGTGCCAGAGCATCCACGGCATATCCACGCGCCCCCAGTTGACGGTCAGGTTTTCCAGGCAATAGTCGATGACGGCGGGGTCCACCCGCACATTCTGAATCCGGAAATTGCCGCCGAGCCCATCCCATTTTCGCCCGGGTTTCGACGGGTCGAGGGTGATTTCAACGGGCGCCTTGTCGACTTCGCCGCCGGCTTTGACGGTGAATTGTTTTTGGGTGGTCAGGCCCTTGGTCAGCTGACCGGCCGCCAGCGGCAGGTAAACCGTATAAAATGCCTTTCCCCGGAGGCTGTCGCTTTTGACAAAAATTTCACCGGGGCCGGTCATTCCGGTCTCCACCCAGCGGTTGGCGGCTTTGATCCTAACCCCGCTGCCCGGCATGCGCAGATATTCTTTTTCGCTGCCGGGCGGAGGGCCGTCCAGGATGAAGGGCGCCGGGTTGATCACCTCTAAGATGGCCCCCGAAAAATCATCTGAAGGGACAGTGATGCAAAAATATACGCCGGTGATGCTGGTATCTGCGCGGGAGAGAAAATCCACGGTGACGGAGGCCAAACCCGTTTCTTTTTCTTCAAACGAAGCAGTAAAGAACAGGCTGTCAATCCGGGTTTCCACCATTTGCAGGTTTCCCTTTCTGGAATACCGGGGGCGCGGCTGTTTTTCCTTCCCGGTAGCGTCGATCCTTTCCCAACCTGGGCCGACCACCCGCATACTGGTTTCAAATTCCATGAGATGGCCTTCGATGCGGATGCCCTCGAGATTGCCCCAGGCTGCGACTTCGGGTTGGGCGACTGAATGGGGCGGGAAGGCAGTGAACATGAAAACAAACAGGCCAAAAATGCGGGCGACAGCCCAATTCATGTGATCCATCATGGGTTGCAAGGTCTTGAATGAAAAATAGATTCCGGTAATGAGTGAGATTTGGACCTGTTGTGGGCAAATATAGGAAAAATTGGAGAAGTTTTCAGTCTGCAGTCTGCAGTTGGCAGTTGGCAGTTGGCAGTCCTTGCTTCAGGCAAAAAAAGGAATGCCGGCTTTTTTACGGCGCCAAGCCTGCCAAACGGCTATACTGACGAACCGTCAAACGGTATAACTGGCGAAGGGTCAACCTGAAGACTTCTGCTTCCGCTTCCGCATGCGAATCGGGTTGTACCAAAGCCAGAAGCCGCTGAAAGAAAGTAGAATAAGGCCGATGGAAACGATTGTTGTATAAAAAACCTTGATCGGGTCATTGCCGGTTTTGATCCAGAAATCCAGGATGGAACCGTCGTGGATTTTCTCGATAAAATCGGAAGCCCGGGTATTAACCGCCAGGATTTCACCGGTGGTGCAGTCGATCTGCAGTTCACGGAAATGATTGACAAAGACGATCTTGGCGATCCCTTTTGCCGGGCGGATATCGATGCGGTCGATTTCTCCCGAAAGATTAAGGGTCGATTCGGCGTAATCGACGGCAATCCGGTGGATGCTGTCGAGGCCGATCCATTTTCCGGGGTCGATGGTTGCGCCTTTTTCCGTTGGTGGCAGGATACCGGCGTGTTTTTTCCAACCGAGGAGCAGGCCGGTCACCCCGATCAGGAAAAGAAAACAGAACAAGGGGACGGCGATCCACTTGTGCAGTTTGCGGTAAAAACGGGTGGCGCCCGCGATCCTGGCGGTTTTTTCGCTCATTGTTTGGTCAGATTTTGGCAGCGCTCGGGTATTGTCGCCCTGATTTTTGCTGGAATGGGCAAATATAGTTTTTTTGTTTTGTGGTCAAACAAGTCTTTTTCTGCGGCGGCGACCGGTCCGAATTTGATAAATGGCGCAAAGGGCTGGACACCCTGGCCAGGGACGGAACCAGAAAAAAGGTGGAAAAAACCTTGAAGATCGAAATAGACGAGGAAGCTTTTGACCGTTTGTATGCCTATCGTTCGCACCCCATCGAGGCTCCAAAAGGGAAAAAGATCGCTGTTCGGATCGTTTCACAATTTGGGGAGGAGAGCACCAAAGTTTTGGAAGTTTGAAGGGCGTATTGGTATCGCTGAATTTGCGAAAAAACAGAAAATCGGCAAGTAACAAAAGCTTTTTTTAGCCAAATCTTTGCAATCTGTTGTATTTTGATGTAATTTTGTATGATTTTATATACAAATTATATCAATGATAAAAACAATAGGTAAAACACAAGCCATTTTGCTTCAGGGGCTTTACCGGGAAGGATTGGAGTTTTTCCAGGTCAAGGACGCTGCCAGGATTCTCCCTAATCGGGATGAAACGACCATCCGCCGGTTGCTGGGCGATATGGTGCGCAATGGATTGTTGCTGCGGCTTCGGGAAGGTTTGTACAATATTATCCCGTATGATAGAGAACCAGAAACTTATTTCCCGGATTGGCATGTTGCTGCGCACCACCTGACCGGACATATACCGTATTATATCGGGTACTACAGCGCATTGGCGCTACACGACCTGACCGTTCAGCCGTCACTTTTGGAGCAGATTGTCACTGCAAGACCTGTCAGGCCCTCCGTCCAAATTATAAAAGATATCCGGTTCAGTTTCATCGCCCACAATTCCAAACATTTTTTTGGAGCGACAAAAAAATGGGTGCAGCAAGGGACGTTTCGCATCCAATGCTCTGATCTTGAAAAAACATTGATTGATTGCGCTTTCAAACCGGAATACGCAGGTGGCGCGTCGGAATTGAGTCATGCGCTTTATAAATCGCGCCATGTTTTGAATGCGGAAAAACTGCTGGAATATGTAAATCGCTTCGATTCGGATGCAGTTATACGCCGGCTTGGGTTTCTTCTGGAAGCGCTTGATATTCTTCCTGAATTATCTCACGCCTTGAGGGCAAAAATCAGTAAATCTTCAACTTATGTAGCCCTTGACACGGCTTTGCCAAAATCAGGGCAAATGTTCAGTCGTTGGGGGATTATCCAAAACCTGGATTTCACCACTTTCCAATCTGTAAATTTTACCTGATGTTAAGGGGAAGAGAAATCCAGGCAATTGCGGGAAAAGAAAAAGTCGGCGATACCCAGATCGAGAAAGATTATGTCATCACCTGGTTGCTTTGGGGGATTTCACAAAACGATTTGTTACGAAACAACCTTATTTTCAAAGGCGGCACAGTGCTGAAAAAGGTCTATTTCTCCGATTATCGTTATTCAGAAGACCTTGATTTCACATTGATTGAATCATCGTTGGTTGACCCGAAAATTATAGCTGCTTTTAATCAATCACTTGAATTAGTAGAAGAAGAATCTGGCATTCAGCTTAAACTCAGTGAACCAGACAAACACGAAAGCGGCAGCATTACTTTTTATATCTACTTTGTGGGCCCATTGGGTGGGAAAATGGAAAATAAGTCTGTTAAGGTAGACCTTACCAGGGGTGAGAAAGTATTGTTTGAACCAACGGACTGCCCTGTTTTCAAAAGTTATCCTGACTTGTCAGGCGAAATTTTTTCTTTACGCTGTTATCCTTTAGAGGAAATCATGGTAGAAAAATTGGTCGCACTTTTGGGGCGGACGCAACCTAGGGACTTATATGACATTTGGTATTTGATTAAAGAAAACTCCGTTGATCTGGATTTTTTGAAAAAAGAATTCGCCGAGAAAGCCCTTCACAAGGGCCATAAGCCGGAAAATTTCATGTCAGTTTGGAATCGAAAAACGAAGCAATTTGAAAGCCAGTGGAATCAGTACCTTGCGCACCAAATTGTCGAACTCCCTGAATTTGATCGAGTTTGCCGGATGTTGAACCGGCATTTCAAATTGTTTGTACAATAGCCAATCCCACAATGCGGATACGCTGCAAGTCGACCCTCCCGTGGTGGATGGATCTCCGGCCTGGCAGGATATTCTATCATCAATCCAATTATTTGACCCGTTCCAAATCCCTGAATTTGTCCTTGCCCCGCAAAAAGCCGGACCCTACATTTGCAGAAGAGAAGCATTTTATAAGGATTTTAGAGTAGGGCAACCGGCTTAGAGACGGTTGTCCCTTTATTACACCGCCGGCTTCTGCGTCAAAAAAGCAAATTAATTAAATATACCTCGCTTCGCCCCACGCTCGGCGTGGTGTGCATCGGAAAATGGGTAATCCATTCAAAATCAGGACAATCCAATCCTGGTAATCCACAAAATCCGGCGAATCATGGTATAAAACGCGCGCTGATGACAAACATCCTGCATCCCGCCATCCGGGTTGTATACCTGTTGGCTTTGACCGGGTTATGGACCTGCCGGTCGGTGGAAGAAGAAATCGCTGACCTTATACCGGCGCTGAATACCGGACAAATACCCTCGTTATCCGACCCGGTCCTGATCTTGCGGGGCGCCTTTGCCGGGAAAAAAAACAGCGGACCGGTCAAATCGGGTAACGACGTAAAAACGGTTTTGGGCGCTAAAAAACAAAATCCTTACGCCGTCCAGAATATGACGCTGGCCTGGAACAACCTGTACTCGTCCAAATTTCAAAAACTCCCGGTGACGGACCTGTACGTTCGCTTTTTACCCGGCGGACTTGAAGAATACGCCTCGCTGGATAATCTGGATCTGGAACTGCTGGATTTTCCAATGGACTATGAGATTGTCAAACCGGGCGATTATTACCACGATCCGGCCATACCCGAAGGGGAGATCACCTGGCTGTACACCGTTGTCAAACCTGATTTTGTATTTCCGGATATCCATTTTGAGATCCTGGCTGAACTCCACCTGGTTCCCTATGATTCCTATCTGGCGGCGGAAGCTTTCCGGCTGGCCGGTCAACCCTATGATTACACGGTTTTGAAACCCGGGGCTCAGACCGGAATAGAAACTTTGGCCCCCGCGACGGCCTGCCAGCCGGAATGCCCGTCCTATCCCTGCTGTTTAACGGGTTGGGTGGACTGTTGGGACGATGTCGTTCCACAATGGTGCAAAGGCCTCGATCCGGATTGTTACCCCGGCCAACCCGGTTATCCGGAATGCCTCAAAACAGGAGGCGACAGCCCGGGCGGCGGAACGCTGATCAACGCCTGCGGCTGCCAGATCCCGGTCAGCGCCCGGACGCCGGCAGGATGCATCCGGGTGGTGGATACGGATCTTCCGGCAAATTCCGGTATCAACGGGCAAGATATCCATACAGAGGGTGTCCGGGACGTGAAGATTGTATGGTGGAATGGCTGGTTCGATATTCGCAAAACCTATACCGACCATCACGGTTGTTGGTCGCTGGACAGGAGTGAAAGCGGAAGAGCCTACATGTGGGTGAAATTCAAAAGCCCCCGGAAAACCATACGCGGGCTGAGAGGGGCAAGATTCTGGGAGTATGCAATGGCGGTCCAGGATCAGGTATTTTTCAGCGGTCCGCCGTACAATAATTTACAGATCTACTATTTTCCGGAGGAGGATGACAGCAGCCGCGACAAAGCCTATTGGTATGCTGCAACGGCTAATAATGCTTTGCATGAGTATGATGATTTTGCTGTCGCTGACGGCATTCCGCCGCCGCCGCAGGACCTGGATATCCTGATGACCAACTATTCCGGCAGCGCAGGAACGCCTATGTTCGATGACCTGTCGAATAATCCGCTGCTGGCCCTTGCGGCTTACGGGACCGGTTTTGTTATCTCCGGCGCTTTGGGGGTCGGTTTTTTGCCGGTATCGGTTACCCTGGCCGCTTTCTGGGCTTATATTGTCGCTTTTTCTCCGGATATCGTTTACAATTACGGCAACATTAACGGACAGCATTCCGACCGGCTGAAAAGAACCCTGTACCACGAATACGGCCATGCAGCTCATTTTGCCGCTATTCATGACGATGCGTACTGGCTGAATAATATGCTGTATACCCTTGGAAATCAGATCCAGGGAACCAATCCGCCCTACGGCGACGGAACCCTGCCCGGCGCCCGGCGAACAGCGGTGATTGAGATGTGGGGAAATCATATCGGGTATAACTATGCCGAGCGGACATATGGAGTCCATCACAGCCTGGTTGTGAACACCGACCCGAATATCATTAATCGCAATCGCCATATTTTTGCCCTGGAGAAATATGATCCGGCAGCAGGCCCCGGATCTCCCAATGCAGCCGACCCGGAGGATGCGTGGATACCGGTAGGTCTTTTATTGGATTGCATGGATGATAACGAGCTGAACCCGGCGGGTACGACCGACCCGGTCGTGGATCTGGTAAAGGGGTATAGCATGGCTGTTTGTTTCCAGGCAGTGGTGACCGGACGCGAATGTATTCCTTGTATGGAAAATGTTTTGCTGCAGCATTTGCCGCCCGGACAGACCAGCGCCGACCTGATGCTGCTGGTCAGCGAATACGGTTATTAAAAATGACGAGACCGGATGAAAAACTTATATCTATTGTCCTTTTCAGGATTGGCGGTTCTTTTATTCATGGGGTTCTTGTGCCGTTTGGAAAAAGATGTTGACTGTACAACAGACTATGATTTTACCATTGATATGACCATAACCCCGGCCAGGGATACTTTTTATACCGGCGACACGATCTGGCTGGAATCCACCATTCCCGCGTGGCTGGAAGACGGGATTTCAGGCCTGACCCTGAAAGTTTCGGATTTTGATTTCAAGGTGAAAGCAGCTGTGACCCGGTTGGATTCGATCCCATACCTTCCGGGCGAAGATCATTTTTCCTATCTCTATGAAACGGGCCGTTTCGACATCACATTCCTGTCGCAAACCGTCCACACGGATGTTTTTTATGCCGGCCAACCCGACGGGAAAAAAAAGTTGAGGATCGGCATAATCTGCCGGAAAAAAGGCCTGTTCCAATGGGCGTTTTATAACCTGCGCGAGGATTTGCACAGCGTATATTTTTTCAATCCGGACTGCAACGAGCAACTCCATGTCCGATACCGGATGAACGGCGATGCGGATAATCATTATTACCTGGTCGAAACAAGCAAAAACCCTATTCCGACTGCAGAAGTGTTCAGGCTGGAGGCGGGGTATGGGTTTGTTGTGGTTGAGTAGTTTGGGGTGGTTTGGGGTGGTTTGGAGTGGTTTGGAGTGGTTTGGGGTGGTTTGAAAAAATCAACAAAATCAGAAAGAATGGCGACTATTAAAAAAATCGAAGATTTGGAAGTGTGGGAAAATGCCCGGATACAGGCCAAAAATATCTGGCAAATTATAAACGATGGACCGTTTGTCAAGGATTTTGAGCTTAAAAACCAGATCAACCGATCCTCCGGTTCGGTGATGGACAATATTGCCGAGGGCTTCGGAAGAGGTGGAAATAAGGAATTTATTAATTTTTTATCCTATGCAAGGGGTTCCAATGAAGAGGTTCGATCACAGCTTTACCGGGCGCTGGATCGAAACCATATCCAGATTGCTCAATTTGACGAACTATGCAAACATTCAAATTCCATTGGAATGAAAATTAACAATTTGGTTGAATATCTTTTGAAATCCTCGATCAAGGGTCAAAAATTTCACCAAAAATAACAACCCAAACCATCCCAAACTGAGGAATCGAGGAACCGAAGAATCGAGGAACTGAGAACCCCAAACCACCCCAAACTGAGGAATCCAGGAACCGAAGAATCGAGGAACTGAGAACCCCAAACCATCCCAAACTGAGGAATCGAGGAACCGAAGAATCGAGGAACTGAGAA
>CAZLEF010000064.1:36486-40599 GCA_964558465.1 uncultured Lewinella sp.
CCCCAAACCACCCCAAACCACCCCAAACCAAAAATTCCGTAACCTAAAACTAGAATTAATATGAACGCACTCAAAAACAGCGTAACACTCATCGGACACCTTGGCCGCGACTCTGAAAACAAGGTCCTCGAAAGCGGGCGCCATTTTACCCGTTTCACCATGGCCACCAGCGAAGTATATCGCAATGCCGAAGGAGAAAAGGTAAAGGAAACCCAATGGCACAATGTTGTCCTGTGGGGGAAAAAAGCGGAAACCATGGGGGGGATGCTGAAAAAAGGAAAGGAAGTGGTCGTCAGGGGCAAATTAACCTACCGGAGCTACAAGGACAAAGACGGGGTGGAACGCACAGCCCCGGAAATTGTTGCCAACGAACTGATGCTGATGGGGAAGGCGCCTTCTGAAGGATAATTTGCAAGTTGACAGTCTGCAGTTGGCAGTCCACAGTCCTGGTTTCATCAGCAACGAAAGTTCGTTATTTGAACGGAACCAGAACCGCTGTCTGCCAACTGTGGACTACCAACTGAACAAGCCTACGAAAACACCAGCCGCTTCATGTACTCGGCATCAACCTGTGCACTTTTAAGCGGGGTGGAATTGTCGTACCGTTCCTGTTCGACGATATAGTATTGCATACCGTTGTCGGCGGCGACTTTCAGGATTTTGGAGTAATCGATCGAACCTGTGCCGAGGTCGCAGGAAGCATCGGTTTCTTCCGCCGGTACATCTTTCATCCGGTCTTTTACATGGCAAAGGCGGAACCTGTTCGGGTATTTCTGGAAGTAGGCCACCGGATCAGCCTTTCCGACAACCACCCAATAAATGTCCAGTTCATAATCAACTGTTGCCGGATCGGTATTGGCCATGAGGTAATCCTGCGGCATCTGGCCTTCCAGCGCCTCAAAGGTATAGGCGTGGTTGTGGTATGCAAAACGAATGCCGTTCTTCTGGCAAATAGTTCCGCATTCATTGAACTTGTCGGCCAGCTTTTTGAAATCGGCCAGTGTTTTTTGCGGCCCGACGTACGGACAGATCAGGTATTTCAGCCCGACCTCGGCAGCCTGCGCGGCTTTGGTCTCGAAATTCTCGTTGATATTGCAATGGCTGGCCACCATGTTCAGGCCAAGCCCGGCGAGGTATTGTTTGAATTCCAGGTGCGTCATGTTCCACCACAATCCCTGCGGTCCCTCATAACCTTCGAGTTGTTTGTAACCAAAGGAAGCCACTTGTTGCAAAACGCCTTTTGGGTCTTTTGGCATATCATCCCGCAAAGTATACAACTGAAGGCCAAATTCCTTCAGGCTCGGTTCTGCCATGGCCGTTTCGCCGGTTGCTGCCGCGTCGGCAGGGGCGCCCGTGTTTTTACAGGCCCATTGGGGGAGTATCAACGCGCCGGCAGTGATCAGGCCGGTCGTCTGAATAAAATTCCTGCGATCGTACTTCATTTCACAAATAGTTAAAGTTGGTTTGAATTAAAAAAGAAGATCAAACAAATATAGGAAGTAATCCCGAAAACAACCCGGCTGAAATCCTTTCTCAGGATTCTTTTCCGGATTTATGCCTCCTTTGTGGAAAATCTGCCTACCTTTGGATCCCGTAACAATCGCAACGCATTGCATTTCTTATGACCAAATACATCTTTGTTACGGGCGGTGTCACTTCCTCATTGGGCAAAGGCATCATTTCCGCTTCTCTCGCAAAACTGCTTCAGGCGCGCGGGTTTTCCGCCACCATCCAAAAATTCGATCCTTACATCAACGTTGATCCGGGTACCCTGAATCCTTATGAACACGGGGAATGTTACGTCACCGACGACGGCGCGGAAACCGACCTCGACCTCGGCCATTACGAACGTTTCCTCAATATTTCTACCTCGCAGGCCAACAATGTCACCACCGGCCGGATCTACCAGACCGTCATCAATAAGGAAAGAGCCGGCGATTACCTGGGCAAAACCGTCCAGGTCATACCGCATATCACGGATGAGATCAAACGGCGGGCTCAATTGCTGGGCGCCACCAACGATTACGATATTATCATTACGGAATTGGGCGGCACGGTGGGCGATATCGAAAGCCTGCCTTACCTCGAATCTGTCCGGCAATTGCGCTGGGAACTGGGCGCCGACAACTGCATGGTGATCCACCTGACCCTGATCCCTTACCTCAAAGCAGCCAAAGAACTCAAAACCAAACCGACCCAACATTCGGTCAAGGAATTGCTCAACACCGGCATCCAGCCCGATATCCTGGTCTGCCGCACCGAATACCCGCTGAACATGGATCTCCGCCGCAAACTCGCCCTGTTTTGTAACGTGGATGTGGGCTCTGTCATCGAAGCCATCGACGCAGAGACCATCTATGACGTCCCCATGCTCATGCTGAAGGAAAAACTCGACGCCGTTGTGATCAGCAAGCTCAGGCTGATCGACCGCAAGGAACCGGACCTCAGCGCCTGGAAAAGTTTCCTGGGCAAACTCAAAAACCCGACCCGCGAAGTGCGCATCGGCCTCGTAGGCAAATACAACGAATTGCAGGACGCCTACAAGTCAATCCACGAGTCCTTTGTACACGCCGGCGCGGTTTCGGAATGCAAGGTCACCATTGATCCCATCCACTCCGAAACCCTGGAAAGCGATTTTGAGAGCGTCGCCCGACGGTTATCCGACCTCAACGGCATCCTGGTGGCGCCGGGGTTTGGTGAACGCGGCATCGAAGGTAAAATACAAGCCATCCGGTATGTCCGTCAGAACAAGATTCCATTTTTTGGCATTTGCCTGGGCATGCAATGCGCCGTGGTAGAATTTGCACGCTATGTACTGGATCTGAAAGACGCAGCATCCACCGAGGTGAACCCCAAAACCCCGGACCCGGTCATTGATATGATGCCCGACCAGAAGAAGGTTACTAAAAAAGGAGGGACCATGCGCCTCGGGGCCTATGAATGTGAACTCAAACGCAATTCGCGGGCCCAGGAGATCTACGGCGCCCTGAAGATCGAGGAAAGGCACCGCCACCGCTTTGAGTTTAACAACAAATACCTCGAACAGTTTGAACAAAACGGCCTGATCCCTTCCGGTATTAACCCGGATTCCGGCCTGGTCGAGATCGTCGAGTTGAAGGGCCACCCCTGGTTCATCGGCGTGCAGTTTCACCCCGAATTGAAAAGCCGGGTGGAAAAACCGCACCCCTTGTTCGTTTCTTTTGTGGTAGCTTGCATGAAACAGAAATATGGGAATGTTTAGTTTAGTTTGGAGTTGTTTGGGGTTGTTTGGAGTTGTTTGGCGCTGCGCGTTTGGAGTTGTTTGGAGTTGTTTGGGGTTGTTGGAAATGACGAGCCTGTTCAAAAACCGACCCTTTCCAGAATTTTGTGTAACCAGAATTTTTATTTAATGTAATATGTTAAAAATCAGAATTTTGTGTTTCTTGACCTTTGCGTGAAACATATTTTCGTGGAAACTCCCAAAAAACCATCCAAACCATCCAAACCACCCAAACCATCCAAACCATCCCAAACCATCCCAAACCATCCCAAACCATCCCAAACCATCCAAACCATCCAAACCATCCAAACCATCCCAAACCATAAAAACCCATTCCTCCCGCTTTCCATACTCCTGGCCGGCATTATAACCTGGCTGGCGCAGGACCACGTTTTCTTCTGGGATACCATCCAGTTGGGGGCAAAACACGCCTTCTGGTATTACGAGAACAACTTCAGCCGTTTCCTCTTACCCGATGAACTGGACAGCGGGCATCCCCCTTTTTTTGGTATGTTGCTGGCTCTGATCTGGAAAATAAACGGCGAACCCAATCTGGCCCTCAGCCATTGGTTGATGTTCCCGTTTCTGACCGGGATCATTTATCAACTTTTCTTAATTGAGAGAACCATATTCCCGCACCTTTTGCCCCGGTCCCCCCGTCCCCCAGTCCCCCAGTCCCCAAGTCTCCAGTCCCCAGTCTCCCAGTCCCCCCATCTCTCCGTCCGACGAAGCCTCGGCGTAGTCGGACTCCTCCTCTCTGTCCGACGAAGCCTCGGCGTAGTCGGACTCCTCCTCGCCGGCCCCGTTCTCCTGACGCAAAGCGTACTGGTGAGCCCGGATATCCCGCTTCTGTT
>CAZLEF010000065.1:0-39993 GCA_964558465.1 uncultured Lewinella sp.
CAGGATCTTCCAGGTTGGCATACGGCAAATGTGGGAACAAATGCCGGAGCAGAGTCGTCTTGCCTGATTGCCTGGGCCCGCCCAAATAGATGATGGAATAATATTTCTGAAGTTCCAACAACGCTGATGTGATTTTACGAGGAACCATTACACCTAATTTTATTCAAATTTTCAATTCAAATGCAAATTTACTCAAATTTATTACCTTTTTTGGATTTAGAGATTTTGTTTGCGGATAATTACGCGGAGATCATCCATGAGCACTTCTTCCCGTTTAAAATCCCACAGGTAAAACTTCAAACCTTCCGGGCTATAATTCCCGGGCAATGTGATTTCCAGCCGGACCCTGTACCATCCGTCTCCTTTGGGTTCACCAAGCGGAGGGTATCGTTCAAACGCATAAAATTCTTTTTGATCCGGAGAAGCCGCTGCAATGCCCGCAGTCGGCTTTTTATCGTTCCGCCAGGCGGTAATGGTCACCCGGTCGCAGGGCGATAAACCTTCTATAAATGAATCGGCCGCAAATTCCGCATCTTTTGTCATGCGCCACGCATGGGTTCCTGAGCGGGCATGGGCGGATTCTACCAGATTATTGCGGCCAAACCGGACGGGGGTTTGAAGGCTGGAATCTAAATGTTCACCGTCAAAAAAGAAGGTGTCAATGCGGGTGAAGGGCGGCCTTTCCAATAATAAAATGGATTCGTTCCGGCCGGATATCCAACCTTTGTAAGCCGCCGCCTTCCGGATTTGATAACAAGGCAGGTCACTTGTGCTGATCACGTACTGGTCGTCTGCAACGAACCACCAACTGACCCCTGCCGGAAGATGACCGGCGGTTTGTGTGCCGGGGTTCGCAATTCCTGTTTTGTACGTTGCGTTAAATTCAAAACCGCCGTCGATCAGGCCGGGGGAGATTTTATCCACTTCCATAGCTTCCGTCAACAATTGCCACCTCGCCCGGTTCCACGCCAGGTAGTCGTGTGTCCCGGCGATGGAAAACCAGATGAACGGCGTATAAAACAAACAACCGGCAAGGATCCACCAACGACGGAAACGGCCTTCTTTCCTGGGAACTACCAACAACAGCAAGCAGGCAACGAACAACAGATAATACCGGTCAAAATTGGCCCAGTCGAGGTTCAGGTATATAAAATACCCAACGGCAAAAAAGGCAATACCCGTTTTAAAAGCCCGTATTGAAGTCGCTTTGAATGAAAATGTATTTAAATAATTGATAATCAATGAAATTAAATTAAAAACCATAACAGTTGATCCAAGGGTCGAGATCCCTTTTATCCCTTTCCACAAGCCGGCAGGTAAGCTATAAACCTGGCCCAGACCCATTTCAAAATCCTTGAGGGCAAACGGCCCTAATCCGAAATCGTACAAGATATTTCCCATTGGGCCGTAATGCCAGGTTTTAATGGAAAAATATATTGAAAATGAGACAGTTATAAAAATAGATAAAATTAATATTACTGGGCGGGCCGATAAATGCCGGATAGAGTAGGGGAGTGCAAAAAAATGGAACGGAAGAAGAAATAATCCTGCCAGGAATAAAAATCCGCCCATTCGCTCCAGGAATTGGGTTTTGATGGTCCAAAGGTTGAAACGACCGGCAAGGTTACTCAGATCACCGAAACTTACCGGAAGCGGCTGTACCGATGCCAGCCATAAAGTATACCCTTTCAGGGCCGCCCAGGTCAGTACAATACCAATCAAGGCCCAGAAAATCCGCCTCTTTCCGGTGGGTCTGAAAAAAGCAACCAACCCAAAACATACCGGCAGGAGAAGACCAAACTGTCTGATCAGCACCGCCAATATGGAGCAAATAATCGCCAGGATCCAATGCACATTTCTTTCTGAACCGATCGCTTTTAAATAGAAAAACAAACCGCCCAAAAAGAAAAAGAGGAAGGAAATATCCGTCATGAAGGTATGAGCCAACGAAAAATAAAGAGGATTGAATCCCAGCGCGATCATACCCAAAAAGGCAAAGGCGTCTTTTCCGGAAACCTGTTTGATAAGGCGCCCAAACAGCATCACACCAGCCAGCCCAAGAACAATCATGGAAAGCCGGAGAACCGTGTACGAAAACCCGCCGGTCAGTTTACAAACCAACACCCCAAGCCAGGCATGCGTCCATAAAGTCATAGCAGGCCAATCACCCACCCGGTACTCACCCGTTGTCAACACGCCCTTGACTACGTCTGAATAGGCCCAATCGTCGTTCAAAGGAAATTCCCCGCGGGGTCCGGCCAGCAACACGGCAATCATCCATAAGCCGGCCATACAGGCGTTCAGATAAGGATAGGAGAAATAATGGCGGTGAAGCATTGACCAGACCTAATGAATGAACAATTATTTCCTTCGGCGGATTACCTGCAGATCGTCAAACCAGGCGGTTTCCTGGGTCGGATTCCACAAATAAAACTTCAGCGATTGGGGGGTATAATTCCAGGGAACGGAGATCTCTATCCTGACTTTATGCCATTCGCCTTCTACCAGCTCGCCCAAGGAGGGATAGATCTCAAATGCGTAATACTCCTTTTGATCGGGCGAAGCGGCCACAATCCCGCCTGCGGGTTGCGACCCCCATCTCCATCCGGATATCGTAATCCAGTCGCATGGACCAATGCTGTCAATCATCGAATCGGCGCCAAAAGAAGAAGCAGGCGTCAGTTCGTAGGCATGGACGCCGGAACGGGCGCGCCGGGCTTTCACCAGGCTGTTGCCTCCAAATCTGACGGGTGGAACATGAAGCGTATCCGCCGGATCAGGGAGGGTTTCTCCATCGAAGAAAAAGGTATCGATCCGGGTAAAATCCGGCCTTTCCAAAAGGAAAATATACTCTTTCCTCCGGGAGGTCCAACTTTGGTATTCTTTGATTTTCCAGGGCTGATAACAGGGAATCTCGCCTGTACTGACCGCATACTTGTCATCCGCCACAAACCATCGGCTGATCCCGGTCCGGATACCGCTTGAACTCCGCGTATTGGGGTTGCCAATCCCGGTTTTATAGGTGGCATTAAACTCAAATCCCCCGTCAATCCGGGTTGGCGAAATTTTATGAACCTCCATAGATTCGTACAGCAGGCTCCATCTGGCCCGGTTCCAGGCCAGATAATCGTGGGTCCCCGCTACCGAAAACCAAAACAGCGGAAGGTAAAATAACAGGACCAGCAGGGCCCGCCAAGGGGTGAATTTGACTGAAGGAGAAGGCAGGATCAACAAAGCCAGGCAAGGTACCAGAATGAGGTAGTAACGATCAAAATTGGCCCACCCCAGAAACAGAAAAACAAAATACCCCATGCCAAACAGGGCAAGAGCAGTCTTGAGCGCCCTGGTTGAATTCATATTGAAGGAAAAAGATTTTAAATAACTGTAAATCAGCACAATCAAATTAAATACCAAAGCAGCGGAACCCAGAATTGCGGCCGCCCGAATGCATTTCCATACACCGGCCGGCATATTATATCCCCGCGCTATACCCATATCGTAATCCTTCAGCACGACGGGCCCGAGGCCAAAATTATACATGATATTGCCAAACAGAGCGTTATTCCAGGTTTTAATCCCAAAAAACAAGGCGATGCCAATCGCAGAAATCCCGGCAATCGCCAACAAAAGCCGGTGACATCTGCCAACGGTCAGGGGCAACAGCAAGAAATGAAAAGGGAACAGGAACAATCCCAGCAGGAACAGGAAACCACCCATCCTTTCCATGAAATGAAAATAAAGCGTTCTCAGGTTGAGCCATCCGGATAAATTACCCAAATCGCCAAATGCGGAAGGCAGCGGCTGGACCGAAGAAAGCCATATCGTATATATCTTTAATGCGGCCCAGGTAAACAAAACGCCCGACAAGGCCCAGGCCAGCCGGCGCGTATTGAATTGCATTAAAAGAGCGGTTGCCCCAAAACAAACCGGCAGGAGCAAGCTGAATTGCCGGAGAAGTACGCCTGCGATGGAAATAATGATTGCCGATACCCAAAAAATGGGTTTGTCCGTATCGAGCGCTTTTGAATACAGCGCCACCCCCAACAGGAAAAAGAACAGAAAGGAAACATCCGTCATATAGGTGAAGGATAACGAGAAATACAACGGATTAAAGGCCAGAGCGGCCATACAAAGGAATGCAAGGGAGGCTTTGCCGGAAATCCGTTTGGCCAGGTATCCAAATAAGAACACGCCCAAAAGTCCCAACCCGAGTACAAGCAGGCGCAGGACGGTGTAGGAAAATCCTCCGGTGGCTTTGCATACCATGACACCGAGCCAGGCATGCGTCCAGAGGGTCATCGCCGGCCAGTCGCTTACCCGGTATTTGCCTTCGTCGAGGACGCCTTTTACAACTTCCAAATAAGCCCAGTCATCATTGAGCGGAAACTCGCCGGAAGGATCGATCAGACAGGCCGACAATATCCAGGCCATCAGAATCAGAATGGCGCCTGTCGGGAAAGAAAAAAACCAGGGCTTTTGGGCAATTCGGCTCATTTCAGGTCGGTTAATCCATGCAAACATACGATCTTGCCGGAACAGGGTAGGGGTTATCTGGCATTTTCAAGCAGCCGGAGCAATTCCGCAGCGCCGGTTTCTGTACTCAAATCAAGTTGTTTCCACTTTTTTATTTCCTTGATTTTGTCCTCGTCACCTCCAAGGATTTTTTCAATGGCCTTGGCCTGAAGGCGCAATTTTTCAAAACTGCCGCCTGGTCCCTTCAGCCAATACCCTGTTTTATCCGTGTATTCGTCATAGGTCCGGCTGGCGCCGTAGGGGGTCTCCAGGTCCGCTTTGCGAAATATTTTGGCGTGACTCTTCAGCAAAACATAGGAAGGGCTCTCATGCAAAACCTGATAAAAGGTCAGTTCCTTATCATTGCCGCCTTCAACGGCATCCTTGGATATTACCTTAAAAAGCAGGGACATATTTGCACTGGTGTCGATCCGGACCGCTTTGATGAATTTGCTTGACAAAACATTTGTGTGTCCGTTATCCAATTTAAAATAAAGTTTTTGTTTTGCAATATCAATGTTCACGTCGACCTTCATGCCAAAAGTGTCTTTATCCGCCAGGAGCAAGTAACCTGGTCGCCAGGATTCATTGAACAAAGGGGTGCCAACCGTGGTATTGCGGTTGAGATTAAATACGCTGACATCCAGTTGTTCACCCAAAGACAATGAGCGCAGGTCGTTGCCGGAATATTGAGAGAAAACCCGGCAGGCAAGCAGAATCAGGGTTGCCAATAAAAAAAATCTTTTTTTCATAGCGGACGGATTGGGTTGATAATTAAGGTACCAATTTAACGCCAATTCCGGAAAAATCGCTGCAAGGGGAGCAAATTCAATTTTAATACTTAACATAATATAAATTATGGGAAAACGATATCCCGGAAAAGGGGCGGCCAAACACTCAAAGCCGCCCCTTGCTCACCAACTTTAAACTATTTACCTAGCGAATAGAAACCGTTTCATAAAAGGTGCTTCCGGCAACTTTGACCAATACGGTATATTCACCGTCGGGCAAGCCGGCCAGATTGTAACGCCTTTGAATGACACCCTCTGTGCTGAGGGATTCGGAAAAAAGCGAATCGCCTTCATTGTCCGTAATCCTGATCTCAACTCCGGCGGCGTTGTCCAGGTTCAGCATGGAAAAATCCAGCAAGTCGCCTTTTTGGCGGATAACCGGCTTGAAAATCTCCTTCCGGTCGCCGGCATTAAAGATCACTGCGGTGGCCGTTAACGAAACCGGCTGGATCCGGATCGCCCGGTCATCCTCCAGTTTAAGGGTATAAACCCCCTCAGGGAGTCTGGAAAGATTGTACTTCCGGGAGACTTCCTGGCCGGCTTTCAGGGTTTCGCTGAAAAGCACCAGACCGGTTTCGTCCTCGATGCGAAATTCAGCCGCCTGCGTCAGGGGTTGCTGCCAAGAAAGCACAAATGACTTGTTCCCCGTGTTCTTTACGGTGAAATTGGCATTGGCAAATCCTGAAACAGAAGCCAATACAAAGGCAAGAGAGAAACAAAATTTAATGACTGTCTTCATGTCCATGTTTTTTGGTAAAACAATATGTCAAATGAGTGCGCCAATTTGAATGGCTGATTGACATCGCAAAATTATGATTGGTTTTGGCCTGAATTCTATACAAAAATTACCCTATTTTGATGCTATTTTAACTTCTTAAGGCCGATTTTGAAGAAATTGTCAATTTAGTACAAATTATGATCAAAAACGTACAATAATATTTTGTTAAGAATATCTTAAAATGAATAATTAAGAAGATAATTCTGAAGAAACGTTCTTTGATCCACCCCCGCTTTACCTCGGCCGGATCTGTCCGCTCCCTTCGACCACCCATTTGTAACTGGTCAATTCCTGCAAACCCATCGGCCCCCTGGCATGGAGTTTCTGGGTGCTGATTCCGATTTCGGCGCCCAAACCAAACTGTGCGCCATCCGTGAATGCCGTGGAAGCATTGGCATAGACTACCGCGGCGTCTACCCTGCTCAAAAAATCTTTGACCCGGACCGGGTCTTCGGCAATGATCGCTTCGCTGTGTTTCGAACTATGGCCGGCAATATGATCAAGGGCTTCTTCCAGATCATTCACGGTTTTGACCGACATCTTCATGGACAGAAATTCCGTGCCGAAGTCTTCGGGCTTCGCCCTGAATAGCCGTTCGCCGGTGTACTTTCCTTCCAATTGCCGGAACGAGGCCTCATCCGCGTAAATCGTGCAATGGTGCGTATGATCTAATGGCGCCAACAAAAATGCAAGGTCTGGAAGGCGGTTTTTGTGGATAACCAGGGTATCCAGCGCATTACATACACTTACACGCCGGGATTTCGCATTTTCAATGATCTTCCTGCCTTTTTCAGGATCGCCGCTTTCGTCAAAATAGGTATGCACAATGCCTGCTCCGGTTTCCAGTACCGGAACCTTCGCATGGTCCCGTACATATTGAATAAGGCCCTGTCCGCCCCGCGGGATCAGGACATCGATCAGGCCCACTGCGTGAAGGATCGGATCGAGGGCCTCGCGGTCGCTTGGCGCCAGAAAACAGGCGTCCTGGAGGCGGTGGACGGCCAACGCCCGGTGGATCAGGTCAACAATGGCGATATTGGAATAATGGGCGTCGCGGCTGCCTTTTAAGACAACACCATTGCCGGATTTGAAGGTCAATGCAAAGACGTCAAAGGGTACGTTCGGTCGGGATTCAAACACCATACCGACAACCCCGACCGGCGTCGAAACCTTCGACAAATGTAATCCGTTCGGCAAAACTTTGCTTTCCAGTTCCCGGCCCAATGGAGACGGCAGTTCCGCTACTTTCCGGATATCACGCGCGATTTCCGCCAGCCGGTCTTCATTCAGCAGCAGCCGGTCAAATTTTGGATCGGTGGGGTCCATTCTTTCGAGGTCCTTTTTATTCGCTGCCAGGATTTGCTCCTGACCGGCGAGGATCGAATCGGCCAGCAACCGTAAAGTTTGGTTGATTTCGCCGCTGGACAACCTGGCAAGGCGCCTGCTTGCACGGACGGCATCCATCAGCCCCTTCCGGACCGATGCGATTTGTGTTTCCCCGGACTCTGTGTTTTTCATGGATTGCACCGTTATTTTTCTATGATCAGGTAATCATAATGGATCAGCGGCTTTTTGTTGACCTGCCCTGCATACCGGGCTGCTGTCTGTGCGTCGTATTGGGTTAATCCCATACCCAGCAAACTGCCTGCTTCGTTATAGATTTGTACCAGATCTCCTTTTTCAAATTCGCCTTCTATCCGGACAATTCCCACCGGCAGCAAGCTGCTGATCGTTTTTTCCGCGCAAAGGGCCCCTTCTGCTCCGGCATTGACCACCACCTTGCCCTTATGACCACCCTCGTTAAAGATCATCCAGGTTTTTATTCCGGACAGACTTTTGCGCCCTGTTATTTTGGTGCCGACCCTGGCGCCTTCCAGCAATTGGGTCAAAACCCCGCTTTTTTTACCATTGGCAATATAGGTGGTGATGCCGGCCTTTGCAGCTTTTCTGGCCATTCGCAGCTTGGTCTGCATGCCGCCTCTGCCAAAAGAAGATTTAACGGGTTGAATATTCTGTCCGGCTTTTTCATCATCCGGATCGATCTCCGGAATGATGAAACTGGCAGGATCCGACGGCGGGCCGGAATAGATCCCGTCAACATTGGTCAGGATGAACAAGGCATCCGCCCCGGTCATGGCCGCAACCAGACCTGCTAATTCATCATTGTCCGTAAACATCAGTTCGTCGATCGAGATCACGTCATTTTCATTCACCACCGGCACAATATCTTCCCTTTGGAGGGCCTGGAAACAATTTTTCATGTTGATATAGTGCTGCCGGTCCCGGAAGTCCTCCTTGGTGGTCAGCACCTGGGCGCAAAACAACCGGTAGTTGCTGAAAAAAGAATCATATATCTGCATCAGTTTGATCTGGCCCATAGCAGAAAGGACCTGCCGGCGGGTTACCCTGCCGAGGTCTTTGAGATCGGGCCGGAGGGTTCTGCCCGCTCCAACCGCCCCTGAAGAGACCAGGATCACATGCGTGCCTTGTTTTTTGACAGCCGCAATCTGGTCCACCAGCCGGCTGATCGCGCTGAGGTCGGGGTACCCGTCTTCCCGGGTAAGGACATTTGTACCTACTTTGACGACGATTTTTTGATACAGCGCCATTTTTATTGAATGTATTCCAAAGAAAACGCAATATTATCGTTTTGATTTCAATTTTTCCCGGTTTGGCTGATCAGGCCTGAATTTGTTGGCAGGCGGTCAAATCGTGCAATAATCCCCTCCGGCTTTTCAAATTAACTATCTTTACAGGATCACCCGTATGGATTCGCCTGCAACCGGCGAACCTCAAAGTGCCTCGAAATGGTAGTTTTTTCCTTTTCAAAAGGTCTGGAAATTTTACTGTGTTCTAAAAACTTTGACCATGTGGGCAAAAATCTTGATCTTATTCCTGGCGGCTTGTCTTGGATCGTTCGCTGCAGCCAATTTTGATTTTCAGGCGGATCTGGAAGAAATCTGCAACAATGCGGTTGACGACGATCACGACGGTCTGATCGACATCAATGATCCGGATTGCAAATGTCCTGTTTTGCAGCCGGTATCCCTGATCCCGAATCCTTCTTTTGAGGATAATAAATGCTGCCCTTCATCGAGAAGCCAGCTCAACTGTGCAAACGGCTGGATTCAGGCTTCCGAAGCAACCACCGATTACCTGCACACCTGCGGGTGGAAGGGCTGGGATAACCTGCCGCCTCCCCTACCCTTTCCGGACGGCGAAGCCTGCGTGGGCTTCAGAGACGGCAGATTCGGGATGGAGGACGTGCCTGGCTGGAAAGAATATGCCGGGGCTTGTTTGTTGGCGCCGTTAAAAAAAGGCAACAATTACCGGTTCCGGTTCAATATCGGATTTACCCATGAAATCAATTCTCCCCCCATCAATGTTACTTTTTTCGGCTCAACGGATTGTGCCAACCTGCCTTTCGGAGTGGGAAATCCGCACTACGGCTGCCCGCTGAACGGGCCTGGCTGGAAAAATTTGGGTTCGGTGCACGCTATTGGCGTAAACACCTGGCTTACAAGGGAAATTAACATTATACCGACTGAAGATATTTATGCTATCGCCATCGGTCCCGACTGCCCCTCCAGGACTTCCGCGGTCGACCTTTATTATTTTTTTGATAACCTCGTGTTGGCAGAACTCCGGGAATTTGAATTCCAGATCACGGGAACCGAACCCAATAAATGTTCGGACAATTTCAAATTGCAGGTGCCCAAGGTGGATTCCATCCAATACCAGTGGTACAGAGACGGAATTGCGCTGATCGGAGAAACCGAATCCCGTTTAAAAAAGATGTATGGCGACGGTTTGTACCAGGTCATGGTCAATGGCCCTTCGAGCTGCAAATTGACAGCAGGTTTCAACCGGGTCAGGCCCAAATTCACGGAGGTGGTCAGGAAATATTTTTGTGAAGGAGACAGCTACCTGTTTCATGGAAGAGCGCTCGGAGCGCCCGGATATTACACAGACACCTTAAAAACTTCAGCAGGATGTGATAGCATTGTCGTCCTCGATCTTGCGATGGCTTCTGACGGATCTGATACCCTGATCGCCAAGATCTTTGACTTTGAACATATAAACGTAGGGCCCAAAAAATACAATCACCCCGGACAGTACCAGATCAACCTGACGTCCAAACTTGGATGTGACAGCCTGGTTTTTCTGGATCTCGCCTATTACCATGTTTTTACCCCTACCGCTTTTTCACCCAATGGAGACGGCTTAAATGATCATTTCACTATTTTTGGCGATGATGACCTGGTCGCCATTCAAAAACTGATGGTTTTTGACCGTTGGGGGGGATTGGTATACCAGGGGCAGGACCTGACTCCAAACGCACCCTCCCAGGGGTGGAACGGGCGGATCCGGGATCATAAACCGGCCGCCGAGGGCCTTTACGTTTATCTGGCTGAGGTGGTAATGGACGACGGAAAGGTCAGGACCCTTAAAGGCGGTGTAAGTTTGATCGATTAAAAACCTTAATTTGAGCCCGAAAATTATTTCAAAATGAGCCTTCGCCGTAAAGACTTTATCAAAGGACTGGCCATTGGGACCATCTCCCTTCCCATTGCCCTGAGAGGTATACTGGGTAAGAACCATGCGCAAAACAGCGCGGGGCCGGGGTTGATCACCGGCAAAACCTATGAATGGAAAATGGTCACAACCTGGCCGCCCAATTTTCCCATCCTGGGCGATTCCTGCAATCTCTTTGCCGGGTTGGTCGACAAAATGTCTGCGGGGCGCATGCACGTCAAGGTTTACGGGGGAGGCGAACTGGTACCTGCCCTCGAAACGTTTAACGCAGTCCGTACCGGCGGCGCAGAGATCGGTAGCGGCGCCGCCTATTACTGGGCGGGGATGGCGCCCGCCGGCCAGTTTTTTGCTTCCGTTCCCTTCGGCATGAATGCCCAGCAACTGAGCGCCTGGATCATTTCGGGGGGCGGAATGGCGCTGTGGGAAGAATTGTACCGCGATTTCAACCTCGTTCCCATGCTCGGCGGCAATACCGGCGTGCAGATGGGCGGGTGGTTCAATCGCGAGATCAATAGCGTGGCTGATCTGAAGGGATTAAAAATGCGAATTCCCGGGCTCGGCGGCCGGGTATTGGAAAAGGCAGGCGGAACCCCGGTTTTGATGGCCGGCGGCGAACTTTATACCAGTCTGGAACGGGGGGTCCTGGACGCGCTCGAATGGTTAAGCCCCTTTCACGATACCCTGATGGCGTTTCAGGAAATCGCCCGTTATTATTATTATCCGGGCTGGCATGAACCCGGCACTGCGCTGGAAATCATCATCAATAAAGACAAATTTGACGAATTGCCGGAGGATCTTCAGGCTATTATTCGAGCTGCCGCGATGTATACCCATGCATGGTTGCTGGCTGAGATGGAGGCGAAGAATGCCGGCGCACTGGCAGACCTCATGAGCAAGAGGATTGAAATCCGGCGTTTTCCACAGGAAGTACTGGATCAACTGCGGGTTTACACACGTGAAGTTATTGAGGAAGTGACCGAAAAAGATCCTTTTGCGAAGCGGGTGTATCAATCCTATTCGGATTTCCGCAAAAAGGCAAATGCCTGGGCAGACCTGTCTGAAAAGGTGTTTTATGAGAGCATGGATAATATTTAATTTCTTTTTGAAACCACTTCATTGATCCACCTCAACGTTTCCTCATCAAAACCGGGTGGTGGCGGCGCCTGGTGATATGGCAATGTCAGACGATAAAAACTTTTTTCGTAAACCTCCTCAAACGCTGCCTGTAAATTTAATTTGGCGTCCGGATCAGGCGCTTTCAGTGGGACCGGCACAACGGGGAGTTTGTCTCTGATTTTTAGCGCCCAAACGTCTGTTCGGACGTTGTTTGCCCGGATCAGGCATATTTGGTAATGATGCTCCCTGAATAAAGGATTTTCATACGTGCGTTTCCCTCTTCTGATCAGGTCAATTTCCAGAAAATGGATGCCATCCCGGATGAGTTTTTGTTTTTTTTTGGAATACTGTCCAAATCCGGGATTCCTTTTATTTACCGGAGAAACAATCTCAATGGCGGTGATGAGCCGGTTCTTATCTTTATCCACAATCTCTATTACTGGAATCCGGCTCTCTATCGGGGTAACGGAGGATATCGTAAGGGTGCTGGGCGTAAAAGGAACGGATGTTCCGTACGCGGCTTCGGGTTCTTTAAAAGACTTGTGTTTATGCAAGATTTCAACATCCGGATATAATATGCCGATCTCTTCTTCCGGATGGGTGTCCTCCACCAGATAAACCGCAATCCGGACCAGATAAGCCGGAATAATCTGAGGCAGCAACTGATCCTTAATGCGGGTAGCCAAATCGTGATGAAAGTCTGGCCAGACCGCTCCTTCCAGAAAGGGATCCATACCCGGAAATAGAGGCGCCATTTTTTTTTTGACCAAAAATAAACAAATTATTCGGGAAAAAGGTATTTCAAAACGTAAATAATATCCGGAACAAAAGCCACAACCGCCAGGAAAACGAGTTGTATCAAAACAAAAGGAATGATCCCACGGTACAAGTGCCCGGTTGTAACGGTTGGCGGAGCGACGCCTTTCAGGTAAAACAAAGAAAAACCGAAAGGCGGCGTAAGGAATGAAGTCTGGAGGTTCAGCGCTAAAAGTATCCCCACCCAAATGAGATCGGCTTCAAGCGCAATGAACACCGGCGCCACCACCGGAACAATGATAAAAATGATCTCGATAAAATCAATGAAGAACCCTGCTATAAAAACGACAACCATGACCAGCAGCAAAAACAGCCCAAGCGAAAGATTGGCATCCTTGATCAGGTTCACAAGGAAAACGTCCCCGCCCAGTTCCCGGAACACAAAGGAAAAACAGGTAGCGCCAAGCAAAATGACAAACACCATCGTGGTCAAATGGGTCGATTCCTTCAGTACAGTTTTAAAGATGGGCATATTCAGCCTTTTTTGGCTGATGGTCAGCAGGGTGGCTCCCATGGCGCCAACTGCGGCGGCTTCTGTCGGAGTGGCGATCCCAAAGAATATAGAGCCCAATACCGCTATGATCAGCAGGATGGGAAGCAAAAAGGCTGCAATCAGTTTTTTCAGGTAATCTTCCTTTTTAAACGCTTTGATCTCGGCCTCGGGTATGGCAGGCGCCAAGTGGGGCTTCAATTTTGCAAATGCGAATATATAGATCAGATAGAATGCAACCAGCAGCAACCCGGGCAACATGGCGGCGGCAAACAAGGCGCCGACCGAAACATTCAATACACTGCCCAATAAGACCAATACCACCGAAGGCGGGATGATTTGCCCTAGGGTTCCGGATGCCGCTATGACGCCGGTCGCCAGTTCCGGCTGGTATCCCCTTTTTAACATGACCGGCAGGCTGATCAGGCCCATTGCGATCACAGTTGCGCCAACAATACCGGTTGAAGCGGCGAGCATAGCGCCGACAATCACAACCGAAATAGCCAGCCCTCCGGGTATTTTCCCAAACTGAATGGCCATCGTCTCCAGCAAATTTTCTGCCAGGCCTGATTTCTCCAGCATGATCCCCATGAAAATGAATAAAGGGACTGCCAGCAAAACCTGATTGCTCATGACACCGGTAATCCTGGAGGGCAGTACGGTAAAAGCGCCCGGGTCCAGAAAACATAGTGCATAGATCAGGGAGAGTCCGCCGAGTGTGAAGGCTACCGGATAACCATACAAAATCAAAAGGAAAATACTGATAAACAATAATATAGCAATGATTTCCATAAGTAAAATTGCAGGTTAGAGTATTTCATGAAACTCCTTATCCGGTATATTTTTTTCAAGCCCTCTCCAAACCCTGTAGTCTTTGATCAGATTGGAAATGCCTTGCAGAAAAAGAAAGAAGATGCCGGCAACAACTGCGAATTTGATAAGATACCGGGCTGGGAGGCCGCCGGGATCCGGAGAGGTTTCCCGAATATGGAACGATTCCATCGCATACCCAAAGGAAGTGATGCCGATCACAATGCAAAACGGCATTAAAAACAAGATCCCGCCAATCAGGTTGACAAGGGCCTTATCCCTGGCGGAAAACCGGTCGTAAAACAGGTCGACCCGGACATGCCGGTCGTGTTTCAATGCAAACCCCGCGCCAAATAAAAATATAAGCGAGAACAAATGCCATTCCAGTTCGCCTACCCAGGTTTCGGTTTGATTAAAGACGTAGCGGCTGAAAACGTCAAAACAGACCAGCAAGACCAGGATCCCCGTGAACCAGGAGCTTGCCGAGCCTATTTTTTCATTGATCCGATCAATAGCTTGCGAGAGTTTTAAGAGGAAGCCGGCCATCGTACTGCCAATTTAGGCAGCAATATACACAAGTGTAGAGAAACTGCGTATCAGGCCTGGCGGTCGTATCGATAAAGTTTCAGATTTTCAATGATGGTGATCAATTTTTCAGCATACTTTTTGTCGGTTGCGTAGCCAGCTTTTTTTAAACCCGAAGCCCAGGCTTTGTAATCCGTATGCGGGAGCCGGAGGAGGTGTTGGTACCGTTTGCTGGTGAGCAGTTGGGAATGCGCTTTGAAGCTTTCGATCGGGTCTTCAAATACCCGGAACATATCATAAATATCATCGTCTGTATAATTTCGGCAGGTGCAGCCCCTGCACTTGCTCCGGCATTTGATGCCGAAGTGGTTGTTGGACTCCAGCGAAAGCCGGCTTTCACCGGCGTCAGACTCCAGCAGTCCCTGAGCAAGGGTGATGCTGGCCGGTATTCCGGTGCGCTCCATTTCGAGAACCGCAAAACCGGCGTATCGGCGGATATAATTTTTGCAGGTATTGAGTTTGGCTTCAACCACTTCGGGATCTACCCCTTTTCGTTTGGCGTATCCCGGATTCAAAACAAAGGTCAGGTTCCTGAAATGGTTGGCTTTCAGGTCTTGTTTCCCGCTGCCGGGTACATGCGAATGGGCAGGTTCAATGGGCTTTTTAAAGGAAGTCGGCACAATTGCTGCAGCAGGGTCCCCTACCCTTTCTTCCTTTACCGGGTCAAATAGGCCATGGTCGTTGAACTGGAAACTCAGTGAGATATCCCTGCTTTGCCAGATATAGGCAAAAACCAGGATCAGCAGAATATCAAAAAAATGCTGCAGGATCCAGTTGAAAACCAGACCGGCATCGATCGGCAGGTTGGAGTTGGCGGATGAACAGATCATTGGATGGTTGTTTTATCGGCATCAAATATAAAACTATTTGTTGATTAAAAAAAATCAAAACAAAAAATAATTTTTAAGTTACAATTTTTGTTCCTTCGTGTAATTTTTACACTACCTTTGCGCCGTTTAAATCGATTACCATGAGTAAAGAAACCAAAGGGGATCGAAAGATAAACCGGATCGCCGTCTTCACCTCCGGCGGAGATGCGCCCGGAATGAATGCCGCTATCCGCGCTGTAGTCCGTACGGCGGCCTTCCACGATCTCCATGTTTACGGAGTTGGCCGGGGATATGAGGGCATGATCGACGGAGATTTTTCCCGCCTGGAGAGCCGGGATGTCGCAAATATCATTCAGCGGGGCGGAACCATTTTAAAAACCGCCCGCAGCCAGCGGTTTATGACCCCTGAGGGGCGCAAAGCCGCTTATGACTCTTTACTGGCATTTGAAATTGACGCCTGCATAGCGATCGGCGGGAACGGAACATTTACCGGAGCGCATATCTTTTCACAGGAATACGGGATCCCCTTCATCGGAATACCCGGGACCATTGACAACGATCTGTACGGCACCGAACTGACGATCGGCTTTGACACCGCGGTGAATACAGCTATTGAAGCCGTGGATAAGATCCGGGATACAGCCGATTCGCACAACCGGCTCTTTTTTGTAGAGGTCATGGGCCGAAATTCAGGTTTCATAGCCCTCAGCACGGCCATTGGCGGCGGCGCAGGGAGTTTGCTCATCCCTGAGGTGGATGCTTCGCTGGAAGACCTCATAGAGACCATCCGCCTGAGCGCCAAACGCAAAAAACTGTTCAGTGTAGTCATCGTAGCGGAAGGCAACAAGATCGGCAGCGCCACCACTATTGCACAAAAAGTAAAGGAACAGTTTGATTATGACATCCGGGTCGCTATCATCGGTCACCTGCAGCGCGGCGGATCGCCTTCTGCCATCGACCGGCTGCTGGCAAGCAGGTTAGGCTATAAAGCCGTTACCTGCCTTCTCGAAGGTCAGAAAAATATGATGGTGGGTTTACAGGATAATAAAATATGTTTCACTTCCCTCGAGGATGCCATCACCAAGGAAAAAAAGCCGAATCCGGATCTGATCAGGATGGCGGAGATATTGGCGACTTGAGCACTTCGGTATGATCCCGCGCCTCCTCCGTAAAAAGGCGCTCCCAAGGGATATTGGCCTTCGTGCTGGGCACTTTGCCCGCATTGTGTTCAACCAAACGACGATTGAAGTCGTTTGTCATACCGACATAATGCTTCCCCCTGGCGCTGTTCCAGATGATGTATACTGTGACCATCACTATATGTGAAAATGCAAAAGGCGAGCAGAAATGCTCGCCTTTTTGGTGTAGCCCGTACGGGAATCGAACCCGTGTTTCGGGAATGAAAATCCCGCGTCCTAACCCCTAGACGAACGGGCCGCTAGGTTTCCTGATGAAGCTTAATTTACCCCTTTTTCAAAAGGCGCTGCAAAGTTAGATCATTTTTGAAATTTCCAAAGCCTGCATTAAAAAAATCTTCAAAAAAACATTTGGCCGCCCCTGAAAGTTCCCGGCAACAGCAGAAAATTAAATTATTGTTATTTTTACACTAAGTAGGAAAAATCCCATAGCCTTGCTTATATTTGCCTCTGTTATTCATTCATCAAAATCAACCCATAAAATGGCGAAAAGAATCGCAATAAACGGTTTCGGCCGGATTGGCCGCCTCAGCTTCAGAAATTTATTGGCTGCAAATGATGTGGAAGTCGTGGCAATCAACGACCTGACGGACAACCCGACGCTTGCTCATTTGCTGAAGTATGATTCCGTACACGGAAGATTCAACGGCACGGTAACGGCCGATGAAAAATTTCTGCACGTGAATGGCCAGGCCATCCATGCAATGGCTGAAAAAGATCCCAAGAAATTGCCCTGGGGCGAAATGGGGGTCGACGTGGTACTCGAATGCACCGGCCGTTTTGTTTCCCAGGAGGATGCCGGACAGCATCTGGTTGCCGGCGCCCGGAAGGTCATTATTTCCGCCCCTGCCAAAGGCGATGTACCCACCATTGTTTTGGGTGTGAACAATGAAAAGATCACGAAGGAGGTCACGGTATTCTCCAATGCGTCCTGTACCACCAACTGCCTGGCGCCGATGGTAAAAGTACTCGACGACGCATTCGGGATTGATCATGGCTTCATGACCACGATACACGCTTACACTGCTGACCAGCGGATCCAGGATGCTCCGCACAGCGATCTGCGCCGGGCCCGCGCGGCAGCTGTTTCCATCGTTCCGACCAGCACCGGCGCAGCAAAAGCCGTCGGGCTTGTTTTGCCCCATCTGAAAGGCAAACTGAACGGCAACGCCATGCGGGTCCCCGTTCCCGACGGCTCTGTTACCGACTTCACGGCAATCGTCCGCAAGGCCGCAACTGCTGAAGAGATCAATGCCGCCTTCAAGGCAGCGGCAGATGGCGCCCTGAAAGGAATTCTGGAATACACCGAAGACCCGATCGTCTCTGCCGATATTATAGGGAACCCGCATTCCTGCATATTTGACAGCGAACTGACGATGGTGATCGGCAATATGGTGAAAGTTGTCGGCTGGTACGATAACGAAGCCGGGTATTCAGCCCGCCTTTCCGACCTGTGCATCCGGGTTGCCAATCTTTGAGTTTTTTTGTTCAACTCCGGGGCGCACACTGTGATCGTATTGCCCCGGAGTTATAATTTCACCACCATGAATCTCGATTTCAAAGGTAAAAAGACGCTGGTGAGGGTGGATTTCAACGTTCCGCTCGATAAAAATTATGTTATAACGGACGATACCCGCATGCGTGCGGCTGTCCCGACCATCAATCATATCCTCGATCAGGGCGGCGCCGTGATCCTGATGTCCCATTTTGACCGGCCGCTCAAAGAATTGCTCCCTGACGGCAGTATCAACGTCGAGCGTTTTACCCTCAGGCATCTCGTCGGCCACTTGTCCGACCTGCTCAACCGCCCTGTTTCATTTTGCGCTGAAACCGTTGGCCCGGAAGCGGAAAAAGCCGCCGCCTCGCTCCAACCGGGTGAAGTGCTGCTGATGGAAAATACCCGTTTTTACAAAGGCGAGGAAAAAGGGGACGAATCACTGGCCAGGCAAATGGCGGCCCTCGCCGATCTGTACGTCAATGACGCCTTTGGGTCGGCGCACAGGGCGCACGCTTCTACGGCTACGGTGGCTCAGTTTTTCTCTCCGGATAAAAGGGCTTTCGGCTTTTTGATGAAGGCCGAGGTTGAAAATGCCAACCGCGTGGTCAACCATCCCGAACGACCGCTTGCGGCCATTGTGGGCGGGGCAAAAGTTTCGGATAAGATCCTCTTGCTGGAACGCCTGATCGATCTGTGTGATACCCTGATCATCGGTGGCGGCATGGCTTATACTTTTATCAAGGCCGGCGGCGGAAAAATCGGAAAATCACTGGTGGAAGAAGATAAACTCGAACTGGCCCGCATGCTGGTCGGAAAAGCTGCTTCCAAAGGTGTTCAACTGCTGCTGCCTGTTGATTCCTTTATTGCCGATTCTTTCTCCAACGAAGCCGGGAGGCGTTCCTGCTCCAGCAACGATATACCGGACGGCTGGATGGGCCTGGATATCGGCGCGCAGGCGCAGGCTGAATTTGCCGAAGCCTGCAAAGCCTGCAAAACCATTTTATGGAACGGCCCAATGGGGGTTTTTGAATTTCCGAATTTTGCCGGGGGGACAAAAGCCGTAGCGGAAGCGGTTGCCGCAGCTACGGCCGGCGGGGCATTCTCGTTGGTCGGCGGCGGCGACAGTGTGGCTGCGGTCAACCAGTTGGGCCTGAACGATGATGTGAGCTACGTCTCTACCGGAGGCGGGGCCATGCTGGAGTTTCTGGAAGGGAAAACCCTCCCCGGAGTGGCTGCGATCGCGGGGTGACCCGGAGATAATATATGCCTGCATCCTACCTTTGTACAGCCGAGGTCTCCTCGACTTATCTATTGCAGGGTGACCCGGAAGTAATATATGTCTGCATCTCAAAAATACGATTTTGTTATTATCGGAGGCGGAATTTTCGGAGTTTATGCCGCAATTTACCTTGCCCGGCGCCGGCAGCGGGTTTGCCTGATTGAAAAAGAGGTCGAACTCATGCAGAAAGCCTCGATCGTCAACCAGGCCCGTTTGCACAGCGGGTATCATTATCCAAGAAGCGTTTCCACAGCTTTGATGTCTGATGAGAACAAAGCGCGGTTTACCGAAGAACACCGGGATTTCATTCATTTCAATTTTGAACAATTTTATGCGATCGACGGCTACAACTCGTTCACGGATGGCGGCCAGTTCGAACGCTTTTGCGAGTTCATCGGTATTCCCTGCAAACGGGTGGATCAGCACCCTTTCATCAACTTTGACCGGATTGAGGGGCTCTATGCTACCCAGGAATTCAGTTTCGACCCGGTACTGATCAGTCAGTTTTACCGGTCGAAACTGAAGGAATTCCAAAATATCCGTTTATACCTCCAGACCAAACCTATCCAGGCGGACGCTGTCGGGGACGGCTGGCGGATAAAAACCCAAAATCTTTCAAATGGTCAAACCACGGTAATTGATTGCCGGCAGGTCATTAATGCTACCTATGCGGGGAGCAATGCCATCAACAACTTGTTTGGACTCCGCAACCTAAACCTGATGCACGAAATTTCAGAAATTGTACTGGTCAGTTCGCCCCAGTTGAAAGACCGGTTTGGCCTGACAGTGATGGACGGCCCCTTTGCGTCCCTGATGCCTTACGGCAATTCGGGTCTTTTGTCGTTATCGTCGGTAGCTTATACCCACCATAAAATTTCCTATGACCCGCAACCTGACTTTGAATGCCAGCGCCGGCAGCCGGATTGCAAACCCCATTTTTTATCCAACTGCAATTACTGCCCGGCCAGACCCGTATCCAACCATAAAAAAATGATGGCACAAATCCGTCAGTACCTGGATGAGTCGGTCGATTTAAACTACTTCGATTCCCTGTTCACCATCAAGTCAAAACTCCTGGCCAATTATATCGACGACGGCAGGCCAACCGAAATAGCAGTTCTGAACGAGAATCCCCGATTTTATTGCATATTTGCCGGAAAGATCAACTCCATCTACGAAATAGAGAAGGTCGTTCAATTGGACTGACCTTCCGCACATTGCCTAAACCATTTTTATGACCAAATCAAATATCAGGGTAAATTCGGAAATCGCACCTTTGCGCAGGGTGATCGTTCACCGGCCGGATGAAGGGATTGCAAGGATTACCCCAAAAAGGGCCGAAGAACTGCTGTTCGATGATATCGTTCACCTTCCCAGAATGCAGCAGGAACACGATGTTTTTACTTCGGTCCTGAAGGCCTTTGTGGGCGCCAACCGCGTGCATGAGGTGGGGCAGCTTTTACTGGAAGCGCTGGCGGAAGATGAAGAGAGCAAACTGGAAATGATCGAAATGATCGTGGATTATGAAGAATTGCCCTCCAGTTTTAAATCCCTGCTCCGGAATATGTCGGACGAAGAACTCACGGATGTGCTGATCAGCGGTTATTACGCAAAGGATGACCATATTCTTTTTGATCCCATTCCCAATTTCATTTTCACCCGGGATATAGCCTTTACCGTTAACGATCATGTTGTGATCACAAAGGCTGCAAAGGAAGCCCGTTTCAGGGAAAACTTCATTACCCGTTTTATCATCTGGGCGCACCCCGTCTTCAGGGAGTGCCGGGATTTGGGCCGGATTATCAATATGAACAAAGTGGATGTTTTTCCACCTTCCAAAAAAGGAGAATTGGTGTCGATCGAAGGTGGAGATGCCATGATCCTTCATCCGGATTATTTGCTGATCGGCAGAAGCGAAAGAACAACTGCCCACGCCATCCGTTCACTGGCCGATGCACTTTTCGAAAAAAAGGTCATCTCCAATGTGGTGCAGGTCAATATTCCGCTGGACAGATCCTATATGCATATCGATACGATTTTTACCCAGATCAACCACAACGACTATGTCGCATTCAAACCCATCATCGTGGATGGGCTCAGTTCGAATGTGGAGGTCCACCGGCAGGACGGCAGGACCGATACCTACCATAACCTTGCGGATTTTCTCAGGAATGAGATCAGTCCGGATATACGATTTATCTTCAGCGGCAAAGGCGAAACCCCCTATCAGGAACGGGAACAATGGACGGACGGTTGCAACCTCGTCGCCCTCAGGCCAGGTGTAGCCCTCACCTACGACCGGAATCCAAAAACGGAAGAAGCCTTCGAGGATGCCGGTTACCGGGTGGTATATGCAAGGGATCTGCTGAAGGCTTTCGACGACGGGATCATCGACCCCGAAGAAGTGAAAAATACCATTATCACCCTGCCTTCCAATGAGCTTTCCAGGGCAAGAGGCGGATCCCATTGTATGACTTGTCCCCTTGAGCGGGGATAAAAGAAAAGCCTGATGTACACTTTTGATTACCAGAAAAGGGTTCGGTACGGAGAAACAGACCAGATGGGGTATCTGTATTACGGCCAATATGCGCAGTATTATGAGATCGGGCGAGTGGAAATGATGCGCTCCCTGGGCATTCGTTATAAAGAACTGGAGGAAGTCCACCACGTCATGATGCCGGTGGTGTCTTTGCAAATGCGGTTTGTCCGGCCTGCTTATTATGACGAAATGCTGACCATCCGGACCTCGGTCCGCAAAATGCCTGACAAATTTATTACGTTTGAGGTTGAAATACGGAATGAAAAGGGGGCAATGGTCAACGGCGGAAGTGTCCGGCTTTGTTTTGTGGACATTAAAACCCAACAGACCATCTCCGTCCCGGAATACATTAAGGAAAAATTGATACCGTACTTTGCGTAAACCGAAAATAAAAATACCGGACCAGAAACAGGTCGTCGATTACATGATGCATCGCCCGTTCATCCGGCGATTGCTGGAATGGGCAAAGACGCATTCTTTGCCTGGATTTTTCAAGGTTCCGATCTATGAGGTCGTCATCTTTGTTTATAACGAAGTCCGGAGTTTTGATCTTTTTACCCGCGCCAATTCCATTGCTTTTACCTTTTTTCTTTCCTTGTTTCCGGCGCTGTTGTCGCTTTTTACCCTTTTGCCTTTTTTGCAGCAGTATTTTTTGAGATTCATGCCGCAGGGAGAAAGTTTTGAAGAATACCTCAGGGAAGAGATCGGCCGGATCATGCCCGGCTCGGCCGGCCAAACCCTGCTCGATTTTGTCGTTGAGATCACGACCAAACCCAAAATCGGATTGCTCTCTTTCGGTTTTATTCTGGCTGCTTATTTTGCATCCAATGGAATGCTGTCCATGATGCGGAGTTTTGAAAAAAGCTACAAAACCACCTTCCGGCAACGGTCAGGTTTCAAAATGCGGATCATCGCCTTGCTCTTAACCGGCCTGTTGGGTGGACTGGTTATCGGGTCCGTCATTTTGGTTATCCTGGGGAACGTGATTCTGGAATGGCTTTCCATGTTGATTACAATTGACGGGTTCACCGCCGTTGGCTTTGAATTGCTGCGGTGGATCTCCATCATTTTTCTTTTCTATTTTGGCATTTCCATCATTTACAGGTATGGGGCGGCCACGTACAAGCGATTCCATATCTTTTCTCCCGGGGCTACTTTGGCCACCATCCTGTCGCTGCTGTCTTCCCTGGCATTTTCACTGTACATCGACGAATTTGAACGGTACGAAACCTATGATAAGTTCTACGGATCAATTGCGGCGATTATTATCGTGATGTTATGGATTCAGCTCAATTCCCTGATCCTGCTGATCGGTTTTGAATTGAATGCCAGCATTGCCATTAACCGCGACCTGAAACTTGCCCGCGAACAGGAAGAATAAGATGGCCAGAATGTAAAAAAATGCACCAAAAGCAGGCGGGCATTCGTTTAATGCTGGATCAAGCATAAATCCAGGTTCAAATGATCAAAAAAATCTTCCTTCCGCTGGCGGCTGCATTTCTTTTTTTTGGGGTTTTACCTGCACAATCTTTTGACGTGGCGGCGGGGGTTCGCCTGGGCACGGATTGGGGCATTACGGGTAAAATGCGGTTTGCCAAAAAGACCGCCGCCGAAGTGATCATTCAGTCGGGCATCAAACACCAGGAAACCATTATCAGTATCCTGGCCGAACAGCACAACTCGGTCCTGACACGGCGGTTCAACCTCTTTTTTGGCGGCGGCGTACACAAAGGCTGGCTGGAGGATGATGCGGAGCAAGGATTCAAAGACCCGTTTGGCATATCCCTCATCGGGGGTATTGAGTTTTCGGTGGGCCGGCTCAACCTCACCTGGGACTACAAACCTGCCATCAACCTGGTGGGCGGCCGGAAGGATGTGTACCACCAAAGCGGCGTTTCCCTGCGTTATGTCTTTGTCAAGCGGAGTAAATTGCTGAACGATCGCAAAAAAATCAACTGGAAGTTCTGGGAAAAGAACTGATTTCCGGCAATCCCTGAATCAAACTGAGTATATTCGCGCCGAATTCTTCTTTGAATGGAGCGGGATCATTTCGGAAGAGCTTATGGCGTTCTTCTTCTTTCCACGGTTCTGGTATTGTTATATCCATGGGCGCATGCGCATATACCATGGCTCAACCGGCATTTCAAGACTTATGACGGCATCAACGCTCTTTTCGATCAGGGTACCGGAACGGCTGAACGATCTGAACCCGATTCACTGCCGGGTGATTTTTTCCTGCTGGATTCCCTTCAGGATTATCAGGAAGACCTGTCTGCTTTTGCACCCGGTCTGGAGGGCATGGACTATTTTTTTGAGGCCCTTCAACGCGGGAGCGATCAGGTCCGGATTGCCTGGTTTGGCGACTCGGCCATAGAAGGCGATCTGATTTGCCAAACGGTAAGAGACAGCCTTCAACGGAGGTTTGGCGGTTCGGGCGTGGGTTTTTTTCCTATCTTGCACAAGGTCAAAGGATTCCGGCAATCCGTAAAAGAGGAAAGCACCGGAAATTGGTACGCCCGTTACCTGGGGCAAAGGGAGGATAAAGGAATTCCTTTTGGCATTGCCGGGTCTTATTTTATTCCGGATACCCTTCCGGGGAATTTCGACAGCCTATACCTCCATGCCCGGGACTCGGCAGGTCATGCAGGCTTGCCGTGGGAAACCTTGCCTGCGATAGAGATCAAAACCAGCCGGAAGGCGCAAAGGGTCAAACTGTTTTTTGGAAAATCGGATTCTTTGTCAGGCGCCGGGCAGGTAGCGCCGGTATGCAAAGTGGTTTCCGGAAATCATACGCGATTTTTGCGGCTTCACCCTGGCAAACCCGTCGACGAGACGCTTTTGCTGGAAGGATTCCACCGGAAGCTCGGCATTGCAATCGCATCCAGGCATGAGCTACCGCTTTTTGGAATGAGTATGGAAAGCAGCAAAGGGGTCATCCTTGACAATCTTCCTGCACGCGGCAATCACGGCGACAAGCTGATGGAAATCCCGCTGGAAATTTATCAAGGCTTTGATTCCTTGCTGGATTACGATCTGATCATTCTGCAATACGGACTGAACGCCCTGGCCGCCGAAATGGAGGACTTCTCCTGGTACGGCGTGCAAATGACCAATGTTGTCCGGTACATCAAACGCGCATTTCCGGGAAAACCTATCCTGATCGTCGGCCCCACCGACCGGGCTGTGAAGTGGGAGGGCGTCATGCAAACCGATCCGAGTTTACCAAGGGTAACCGCTATCCTGAAGCGCGTTTCCCAAAGGGAAAAAGTTGCATTTTTCAGCTTTTACGAAGCCATGGGCGGCAATGGGGTGATGCTGGACTGGGTGGACAAAAAAAAGCCGAGATTGGCAAACCTGGATTATACCCACCTTAACTACGAGGGCGCCGAGTTGGCGGGGAAATTGTTTCTCAAATATCTTTTGACTGAATACGACGCCTATCTGGCGGGTAAAAAACACCTTCCGGAATGAAAAAGATTCTGTTTCGTCTCCTTTATTCGGTGTGGGTCGGTTGGGCCCCCCTTGCAAGTTTGTACAGCCAGCAAGAATTCTCTTTTATAAACCCTGAACTGAACCTGATCCGCAACCGGGAAATCCTGGAGACCTTCTTTCACAAACTGGAGGACCTCGCCGGGGGGAGGACCGGCCAGGTCCGGATCGTTCACATCGGAGACTCCCATGTTCAGGCCGATTATTGGACCGGAAGGCTCCGGTACCTTTTTCAGGAGCGTTATGGCAATGCCGGTCGTGGGTTTGTATTCCCATACCGTCTGGCCGACTCCAATGAACCGCGGGACTTGCGGAGCAAATCCAATGTCTCATGGGATTACCGGAAAAGCCTTTTTCAGAATGCCGGAATCCCGCTGGGTTTAGCGGGTATGGCCATTCGGACCCGGCAGCCCAATTTCTTGTTTGAAGTGGCGCTCAAGGGCGGTTATTTCCCGGATGACCCCAGATTTGACAAGGTAACCTTGTTCTTTCAGCAGGGAAGCAATTGCCAGGATTTGTCCGTAGGGTATTTTTTACCTGGCATCGCGCCGGCCCCACCCCAGGCCCCTGTTCAGCCCAAGCAGTACCATACCGTTAAATCCGGCGATAATTTATACGATCTGTCGAGGCGGTATGGTTGTTCCGTAAAAGATCTGCAGCGCTGGAACGGCATGCGCGGAACCATGCTCAAAATCGGCAAAAAACTGGTGGTGAACGGCAAGGGCTACGCGTCTGCCCCAACTATGGTCGCCCAACCGTTCGCACCGATCTCTACCATTTCAACCCAAACTCCAGTCACCGGTCCGGGGCATGCCGTATGTTATCTGGATACCCTGATGCATTCCGTCGTGTTAAAAGGAATCGCCCGCCAGGAGAAAGACAACGAAGCCTGCCTTTTCGGACTGACCCTTGAAAACAGCGGCCAAAACGGGATTTTATATCATTCTATCGGCGTCAACGGCGCCACTTTTGCACACTATAATGCAGCCGATTATTTCTGGGATCAATTACCGGTATTGAAACCTGACCTGATTATTGTATCCCTCGGCACAAATGAGTCGGCTGGAAAACCTGCAGATTCTCTTCAAATTCAGCAAGAGATCCGGATATTCCTGGATAAACTGAACCACTCCGCTCCTGAAACGCCGGTTCTGATCACAACCAACCCGGATATTTTAAAACGCAAGCGATACCCGAATCCCTACGGCGGCATTATACGGCGTTCCCTGTTAACTGCAGCGGAAACCCGCCATCTGGCTGCATGGGACCTTTACGGGCTGATGGGCGGGCTGGGCAGCATCAAAGACTGGCGAAAAGCAGGGTTGACTGCCGGCGACTATGTTCATTTTTCACAAAGCGGCTATGAACTCCAGGCCAATTTGCTGTTTGATGCGCTTTTTTCTTTTGAAAATGATTAAATTATAAGCATTGGTACCGGATCATATTCTTTCCCAATTGATCTACAATTCCGATCAGCCGATGCTGTTCAACAGCCTGCGGTTCCTCGCATTTTTTTTAATATTATATGGTCTGTTTCTGCTGATCCGGCAAAGAGTAATTGCAAGAACCCTGTATTTGCTGGTTTTCTCCTTGTATTTTTATTATTTGTCCAGTGGCTGGTATTTTTTGCTGTTGATCCTCTCCACCCTGATTGACTTCTGCCTGGGGCACTTCATCTATAACGCCAAAACCCGGAAAATGAGCCTGTTTTGGCTTTGGGTCAGCATCCTTGCCAACCTGGGGTTATTGGGGTATTTTAAATACACGCACTTTCTGATCGATTCTGTCAATGCGTTGTTCAGTCTGGACTGGTCGTTTCAAAAAATTTTCCTGCCGGCGGGTATTTCCTTTTTCACCTTTCAGACCATGAGCTATAGCATTGATATCTACCGCAGGAACATTGTACCGCTGACAGAAGGGGTGAAAGGTGTTGGCTCCTTTTTCCGGCAATTGGCCGATTTTGCTTTCTTTGTAAGCTTTTTCCCCCAGTTGGTTGCAGGCCCGATCGTCCGGGCAGCCGAGTTTATACCGCAGATCAGGGAAAAACTGAGCCTGACCAGGGTGGATTTAAACCGGGCCCTACTGCTTATTTCAGTCGGCTTGTTTAAAAAAGCCATCATCTCGGATTATATCAGCGTCAACTTTGTTGACCGGGTATTTGACACCCCCACCCAATATTCGGGGCTCGAAAACCTTCTTGCCGTCTACGGATACGCCATTCAGATCTATTGCGATTTTTCGGGGTATTCGGATATGGCTATCGGGCTTGCACTGCTGATGGGTTTCCGGTTGCCGGAAAATTTTAACCTCCCCTACCGGGCAAACAGCATCCGGGATTTTTGGCGGCGCTGGCATATCTCTTTGTCCACCTGGCTCAAAGACTATCTCTATATTTCACTGGGCGGCAACCGGAATGGAAAGTTCAGAACTTATATCAACCTGATGCTCACCATGCTCCTGGGCGGGTTGTGGCATGGCGCCAACTGGGTATATGTAATATGGGGCGGATTACACGGAGCCGCGCTGGCCATCGACCGGTGGATGGAATCGATCGGCGGTTTAATGGGACAAAAGATCATCCGGATCGGGTTCATTCTGGCGATCCTCCAGCTAGCTGGTCAATTCTGGATCTGGAGCGCATCCGGATCGGGGGATCTTTCTGCTTCGGCTGCCGGACAAATGACAAGGGCGCAATTTTGGATAGCCTCGGTTTGGGTCGGCGTATCGGTAGCAGCTATGGCATTGGAAAGGATTTGGAAGAAACCGGAGTTATTGACCCGCCACCTCAGCGTTTTGCTGGTCTTCCATTTTGTGGCGCTTTGCTGGGTGTTTTTCAGGGCAGGCGCCCCGGGCGCGGTGAATCCGCCGCTGGAGACCACTGCGACCATATTGACCCAGATCCTCACCGCCTTCAGGCCTGAAATGTTCTGGCAACTGGCCGGCAGCGCTTACGCGCCGGCATTGGGTTTGATCCTGCTAGGTTATTTATTGCATTTTCGGCCACTTGGCCCAAATCAACGGTTGGAACGATCACTCGCCAAATCGCCTTTTGTTTTTCAGGCTTTTCTGCTCGCTTTGGTCATTTGGAGCGCCATTCAAATGGCCGGCTCAGAATTAGTGCCGTTTATTTATTTCCAGTTTTAAGGCCGATTTCTTCTCCGGACGACAGTTTCCCCGAACTCAATTGCTTGAAATTGTCCAAACCGCAGCGAAGGAAATCGCCGTATTCCTTCGAATCCGGAGTGAATGCTTTCGGGGCGTTCAGCAGGTAACTGTCCGGGGAGATCAGTACATAATAGGGCTGTGAATTGGCAACAAAATATTTTTCCTGGAGGTATTGCCAGCGGTCTCCCGTGGTTTTCAGTGTTTTGGTTCCTTTTCCAGTGGCTCTGGGCACCTCGATCACCTGGTCATCCGGTAATGGCTTGTCCTCGTCTACATAAAGTGAGATCAACACATAATCATCCTTGAGATGAGGATAAACCTCTTTTTCAGGCCACACGTGCTCCTCCATCTTTCTGCAATTGACACAGTTATATCCCGTAAAATCGATAAGAACAGGCTTGTTGTGGGCCTTTGCATAGGAAAGCCCTTGTTCCAGGTCCTTGAAACAATCCAGGTTTTGGGGGCAGTCGCAGGGATGCAGCCAGCTATAACAGCTTGGGGGTAACAGGCCGCTCATCAACTTCAGCGGCTGATACGACCCCATATTGTTGTTGTAAACGAAACCAAAGCCGAGGTACACAATCACAGCCAGGGCTGCCAGACCGGTCGTCATCCGGCCGAGACCCAGTTTTTTAGGCGGCGAATCGTGCGGGAACCTGAGTTTTCCAAAAAGATAAAGCGCTAGTCCTGCGGCGATCAGAATCCACAACCCCAAAAACACTTCATACCGCAAAACACCCCAGTGCCGCGTTAAATCCGCATTGGACAAGAACTTGAACGCCAATGCCAACTCTACAAATCCCAGGGTCACTTTAACCGTATTCAGCCAGCCGCCCGATTTGGGCAGAGAACTCAGCCAGGTCGGAAAAGCGGCAAACAAAGCAAAGGGAAGCGCCAATGCCAAACCAAACCCGCCCATGCCCATGGTCAGTTGCATGGCTCCTCCATTGGAGGTCAATGCGCCTGCCAACAGGGTGCCCAGGATCGGCCCTGTACAGGAAAAAGAAACCAGGGCCAGGGTGATCGCCATAAAAAAGGTGCCAAACATGCCGCCCAACCCTTCCGCTGCACTGGCTTTATTGGTCCAACTGGCCGGCAACGTGATCTCGTAATAACCAAAAAATGAAAAAGCGAAAAACAAAAAAACGGCAAAAAAACCGACATTCAGCCAGATATTGGTGGAAATCTTGTTGAGGATCCCCGAATCAATACCGTCCATCAGGTGGAAAGGCAGGCTCAGCAGGAGGTAGACCAAAAATATAAAAAATCCGTAAAGGAACGCTTTTGTCAGGCCTTTGCGCCGGTTCTCGGCGCCCTTGGTGAAAAAACTGACCGTCAGCGGGATCATCGGAAACACACAGGGGGTCAGCAAGGCGATCAACCCGCCCAGGAACCCCAGGATAAATATCCCCCAATAGCTTTTCCCCTTGGTGGTCACCACATCGCCGCATTGGCCGACCGGCGATTGAAGCTTACTCAGGTTGAGCAGTTTTTCGAAAGGGTCGTAAACGCCGGCAGGTTCTGCTATGCCCGCGGTTTCTGCATCAAAGCCGATAACGACCTGATTGCCCGCCAGATCAACTGAAAAAGGGACGGGTTCGCCGCGGGTACATTGGCTGTCGTCGCAGGTCATATAAAAAACCGTTCCTTTTACAGGCACGGAAGGATCTGCAGATTTGATTTTTTGCCGGAAAAGAACAGGGCCTTCAACAAATTTAATGACGTAGAGGTTGTCCAGAAGGGGTTCGGGGCCTTCTTTTTTATGGCCTTCCTCCAACATTCCACCGATTTTCTCAAAGTGGTCGCCCGGTTCAAATTCGAAGCTGGTAAGCGGAGAGCCGTCCGGGGTGATCTGGTGAGAGTAGATCGTCCAGCCTTTTTCCATTTCGGCGGTAAATACCAGTTCATATTCGTCAGTGCCGGTTTTGGAGCTTGTCAGCGACCATTTTACCGGGTTCAAAAGCCGGTTTTCACCAATTTGAGCCTGGTTTTCTCCAAAAATTGCCGTATTTCCGGAAGCTTCGGACGACTGCGCGACCCCTACGTCAACTTGCTCCGGCTGATTGGTTCCCGCATCGCCTTTTATAGCTGGTTTGGCGCCATCGCCCCCTTCGGGTTTTGGCAATTCCGGCTTACCCGGGGTAAGTACAAACTCAAAGGGTTCTTCCACCGGCGGCAGGCATTTCTGATTGTCGCAGGTCATATATTCAAAATACCCGGTCACCGGTTGGCTGAAATCGCTGATTTTGACCCGCTGGGTAAAGACCACGGGGCCCTGGATAAATTTGATGACTGTAACACCGCCAAAAAGGTCGTCAGGGCCTTCCTTTTTTTTACCTTGTTCCTTTACTTCTCCGACACGGGCATAATGGGCGCCTTTTTCAAAAGTAAAAGAGGTAGGCACCGGGCCGTCAGGGGAGGTATGCTGCGAATACAGGGTCCAGCCCGGATCGAGCTTTGCTGTGAAGATCAGGTCAAATTCATCCGGCCCGACCTGTTTGGAGGCGGTTTCCCACTTCACAGGATCCAGGATTTGGGCAATAAGTCCATGGGCCAGAAAGAATGCGCAAAAAAGTATAAGCGCTCTCATCATATCAAAAAGTGTTGGGCATGATTATTAACATCCCTGAAAACCCGAAAGTTGCTGTTGCATGTTCACTTTCCTCAGGATTCCGCAAAGATATGACATCTGAGGGGGACACGGGGAATATTAATATTTTGATAACATTTCCGATCAGGAAAGCCTGTGTTTAAAGTCTTCATAACCGAATGTCCGGACGATCTCCAGTTCCTGGTCCGGGTGTAAAATGCAAATGGCCGGATGGTTCACCCCATTGAACATGGTTGTTTTGACCATGGTATAATGGATCATATCCTCAAAAACCAGGCGCTGCCCGATTTCAAGCGGTTGGTCAAACGCATATTCCAGCATGTAATCGCCTGCCAGGCAACTGGACCCGCCGATCCGGTAAGCCGGTTTACCGGGCGCCGGGTCACTGCCCCCCCTGATCCTGGGCCGGTAGGGCATTTCCAGGGTGTCGGGCATATGTGCGGTGAAGGAAATGTCCATCATGGCCGTTCTGATGCCGTGGTTCTCCACGATATCCAGCACCGTGGCCAATAAAACGCCGGTTTCCCAGGCAATAGCGCTACCCGGTTCCAGGATGACCTCCAGGTTGGGGTACCGGTTTTTGAAACCTTTCAGCACCCTGATCAAATGGTCGATATCGTAGTCTTTCCGGGTCATCAAATGGCCGCCGCCGAAATTGACCCATTTCAGCAAGGGCAGAAATTTGCCAAACCGTATTTCAAAATGAGCAAGTACCTTTTCAAGGGCATAAGAGCTGCTCTCGCAGAGCGTATGAAAATGCAACCCCTCTACCCCGTCAGGCAGGGTGTCCGGAAAAACGGCTGGGTCAACGCCCAGTCTTGAACCCGGCGCTGCCGGGTTGTATAAAGCCACTTCCACTTCTGAATACTCCGGATTCACCCGGATGCCGGCGCTTACCTTTTCGGGATGGGCCAGCAATTGTCCGATAAACCGTTGGTGCTGGCCGATGGAATTGAAGGTGATATGACTGCTGTATCGAAGGATATCCCCAAATTCAGCAGGATTGTAAGCCGGGACGTAAGTATGGGCCTTTACCCCCATTTCTTCATGGATCAGACGGGCTTCATTCAACGAACTGGCTGTAGCCCCTGAAAGGTATCTGCTGACCAATGGAAAGGTCTTCCACATTGAAAACCCCTTGAGGGCAAGAATGATGGAAACGCCGGCCCTTTCGCGCACACTTTTGATCAATTCAAGGTTTTTGATCAGTAATGCTTCTTCCAGGATAAACGCAGGGGATGGGGCTGAAATATACGGAGTGATTTCGGTCATGGTTTCATGGTTTCAAGGTTATATGGTTTCATGGTTGAGTTTCCTCCGGAAACTCATGGTTTCATGGTTGCATGACGGCACTGAAACACTGAGACCATATAACCATGAAACTGTTCCAGACTACCCTTCAAATTCCAGGTCGCCATTCACTTCTTCGTGCCAGGGCAACCCATATTCGTTCATTTTTTTCATAAACGGATCAGGGTCGAACTGTTCGACGTTGTACACGCCTTCACCTTTCCACGCTCCGGTCAGGATCATCATAGCGCCGATCATGGCCGGAACGCCGGTGGTATAGGAGACCCCCTGGGTGCCGGTTTCATCGTATGCAGCCTGGTGACTGCAGTTGTTCCAGACGTAGTAGGTCTTTTCCCTGCCGTCCTTGATACCCCGTATCCGGCAACCGATAGAGGTTTGACCGGTATAGTTTTCGCCCAATTCACCCGGGTCGGGCAGGACGTATTTCAGAAATTCAAGCGGAATGACTTCCACCCCTTTGTATAGCACCGGGTCGATCCGCGACATGCCGATGTTCTGAATCACCCGCAAATGGGTCAGGTATTCGTCGCCGAAGGTCATCCAGAAACGGGCGCGTTTGAGGGTCGGGAAATTTTTCACCAGCGACTCCAGTTCCTCGTGAAAAATGAGATAAGAATTTTTGGGCCCGATGCCCGGGTAAGTCAGGGGTTTCATCACGGAATGGGGGTCAATTTCGATCCATCGCCCGTTCTCGAAATATTTTCCTTTCTGGGTAATCTCCCGGATGTTGATCTCCGGGTTGAAATTGGTAGCGAAGGCCTTTCCGTGATCGCCGGCGTTACAGTCGACAATGTCCAGGTAATGCATTTCATCAAAATGGTGTTTATGGGCATAAGCCGTGAACACGCTGGTAGCCCCGGGGTCAAAACCGCAGCCAAGAAGGGCAAGGAGGCCTTTTTCCCTGAAACGGTCGTGGTAGGCCCATTGCCATTTGTATTCGAATTTTGCCTCATCCTTGGGTTCGTAGTTGGCGGTGTCCATGTAGTGAACGCCGGCAGCCAGGCAAGCATCCATGATGGTCAGGTCCTGGTAAGGCAGCGCCACATGTATGACCAGTTCCGGTTGAAATTTGCGAATGAGGGCGGTTAATTCCGGTACGTTTTCTGCATCTACTGCCGCCGTAGTAATATGCTGGTGCCCGGTGGCTTTTTTGGCGTCTTCAGCAATGACGTCGCATTTCGATTTGGTTCGGCTGGCCACCAGGATCTCGGAAAACACTTCCGGGTGTTGGGCGCATTTGAAGACAACAACCCGGCCGACTCCACCGGCGCCAATGATCAGGACTTTTGACATGTTGGTTTATTTTGGGGCAAATATAATGGCTGGCGGGTAATAATTTGAGGAATTGAGAAATTGAGGAACTGAGGAATCGATTGACTTCCAATTTCAGTTCCTCGATTCCTCAGTTCTTCAGTTCCTCAATTAATACCTTCCTGTTATTTTCATGGTACTCCCTCTGGCCGGCGGGATATTTGTACCGGTCCCAGAGTTCGTCTTCCGGGAAAGGTGTATTATCGCGCACCGATTTTTCCATTTGATCCAGGTACCAGTGGCTTTCGGTCAGACGGCGTTCCATCTCCTGGCGGTCGGAGGTGGCGTTGCCGTGCCCGGGAACCAGCGTTTTGACCAGGCCGGAGAGGACCAGTTTCCCGATCTTGTCCAGGGTTTTCCGGTATTCTGAAAAGCTGTGGTAAACGAAAGGGAATTCAATGTCTGACAAATAATCGCCCAGGAAGAGGACCCCTTCGGGTTCTATCAGGGTCAGGATGCCGTCGGGGTTATGGCCGGGGGCCAGCCAAAAAGTGAGGCGGGTTTCGCCGGCAATGAGAAATTCCTCGTCTTTATCGATGATAAAATCGATGAAAGGATAGGTTACCGGGTGGGGGCGGTTGAGGTAGTATTTTTCGTCAAACTCACGGATGATGCGGAGTTGTTCTTCTTTTTGCGGGCTTTCGACAAACGCCTGCGATGCAATGGTTTTTGCACCGGGGAAAGCCCCGTAGCCCAAGATATGGTCGTAATCGGAATGCGTGAAAACCAGGTGGAGGTCGTTGCCATCCAGGCGGTCTTCCGTATAATGACGGATGGCGTTCACTTCGCCCGGCAGCCAGGTGGGGTCGACCAGAATAACGGCCTCGTGACCGGCGACCAGGCCGCTGGTAGTGCGGTAGAGGGCGCTTTCGAAGACGGTGAGATGACCGGATTTGTGTTGGATCATGGGTAAAAGATCGGTTTTTGCGTGGTTAGTGGTCAGTTTGTGCCATTGACGCTATTACCCTTGCGTTTTTATGGTTTAAGCCAGGCGATCAGGCGCAAGGGGCCGCCGCTGCCGCCTTCGATTTTCATAGGCAAAGCGATGATGAAGCTTCCCGATACCGGCAATTGATCCAGATTGGCGACATTTTCAAAAACAGGGATATTTTGCCCCAACAGGATCTGGTGGCTTTTAAAATCTTTGGACTGGCCGAAGTCGATGCTGGGGGTATCCAGGCCGACGGCCCGGACCTTCCGGTTGGTTACGATCCACTCTGCCGCAGCGGGGTCCAAACCCGGGAAATGGAGTTTGGCAATGGCGTCGTCTCCTTTTTTGCCCGTACCGAAATAGGTGAGCGCATCGGGGTAAAATTTCCCGTATCCGGTGCGGATCAGGAGGATGGCGTCTTCTGGTATTGGGCCGTTTTGTGTTTCCCAGGCTGTAAAATCGTCGACGCCTGCCAGGTAATCCCGGTTGGCCAGGGCTTTTTCCGATACGTCGACAACGATTGCCTCCCCCATCAGATTGTCGAGCGGGATCTGATCGCTGGTTTGTTTGCCTTCTGCAAAATGGATGGGGGCGTCGAGGTGGGTGCCGCCGTGTTCGGGAGCACAAAACTGGTTGGACGCATAAAAGTAGCCGCCGGGGGAGATGCCGTGGGCCATCGTGTCCAGTTGGAAACCCGTTTTATTGTTGGGCCAGTACAACGTGGCTGGCGAAAAGGAATAAGTCAGATCGACCCAGACCCCGGATGCCAGAAGGCTTGCAAGGGTCATGGGACGGCCGGTTTCCCGGTTTCCGGTATTACAGGCGACCAGAAAGAGCGCAGGCAAAAGCAAATACAGGTTTTTCATGAAAGATTTGATTGGATTGATTGGATTGATTCGATTGGCTTCGCCCGCCGTAGCTTCAGCGTAGGTGGGTTCGATTGGAACGCCACGCCTCGGCATGGTCGAATAAACAAATAAACGAATCAACGACTTGCCACGCCACAGGCGTGGAATCAACAATTGAAGCCCTACGGTTTCACCTTTTTTACACCCGGCTGAACGATCTCAAAATCCTCCGCCGATTTGGACTGCCGAACCATCTTTTTCACATCTTCCAGCAATTGTTTGGCATCGAAGACAATGCCGTCTTTCACCGTGTATTTGACACCGCCTACACGCACCACCTCATTGGCTTCATCCAGACGGATGGCTCCGGTGCCGTACAGCACTTGAAGGTCCATCAGCGGGTTTTCTTCAACGATCACAAAATCGGCAAGTTTGCCGACTTCCACTGTTCCGATCCGGTCGTCCATGCCGAGGGCCTGAGCGCCGTTGAGGGTAGCCGACCGGATCACTTCCAGCGGATGAAAGCCGGCTTCCCGCAGCAATTCCAATTCGCGGATATAAGCAAAACCATAAAGCTGGTAGATGAACCCGGAATCGGAGCCCGCGGTCACCCGCCCTCCCCGATTCTTGTATTCGTTGATAAAGGTCATCCACAGCCGGTAATTTTCCCTCCAGGCCACCTCTTGTTCGGTTCCCCAGGCGTGCCAATAGGACCCGTGCGACATCCGGCTGGGCATGTAAAACCGCCACAGTGAGGGCAGCGTGTATTCTTCGTGCCATTCGGCCCTGCGGGCGCGCATCAGATCGCGGTTGGCCTCGTAGATATTGAAGGTGGGGTCGATGGTAAAATCCAGGGAAAGCAATTCATCCATTACCTTGTTCCAGTGGTCAGAATAAGGGGAGGCTGCCTGTTTCCAGAGTTTGCCGGCTTCTTCAAACCGGTTTTGTTCATTCTGATAATTATAATCCAGCGGGTAATTTTGCACGGTCCGGTCTTCAAACAGGGCTTCCGGCAGGCCGTACCAGTGCTCCATCGTCGTCAGTCCGGCACGCGCCGAATTCACCACATTCCAACGAGCCACATCCATTTGGGCGTGGTGGCAGGCGGAGCGCAGGCCCAGTTTTTTGTTTTCGTCCAGGGCGGCCGCCATGATATCCGGGTTGGCGCCAAAAAATTTGATGCCGTCGGCGCCTTTTTTGGCGTTGTCCCTTACCCATTGCCGGGCTTCTTCCGGTGTGGCAATGGTTTTTTCCGCGCCCATTCCGAATGCGGTATAAGCCTTGATCCTGGGCGCTGTGATTTCATTTTTTTCACTTCTCTCCCGGTGCCGCAGCACCCACTCCAAGCCATTGCCTGCGGATGGGTCGCGGATGGTGGTAATGCCGTGACCAAGCCAGAGTTTGAACACGTATTCCGCGTCGGCGCCCTGGGATCCCCCGCCGATATGACCGTGCATATCCACAAATCCCGGCATCAGGTACATGCCTTCGCAGTTGTATTCTTTACCGCCATCCTTGAGCTTGGGCCTGCGATCGGGGTCGATGGGCAATCCCGGAAAACCAACATTGCGGATCTGCGTGATCTTATTGCCTTCCACCACGATGTCGATGGGGCCCGACGGCGGAGCGCCGTTGCCGTTGATCAGGGTAACCCCCCGGATGATCAATTGGGAATAGGGGCCGTCGCCCTCACTCCGGTCTGGCGCAGGTTTCACCTGGGCAACGGCGATGGCGCAAGAAAACCAAACAAGCAAAAGCGAAAAGCAGTTTTTTTTCATGATCGGTGCGAGTGTTAGAAAACACCCAAAACTAGTTATTTTTTTTATACTTCGCGCTCATGGCGTGGCGCGAAGTGTAATGCCGCAGGCTGGATAGTTTTTTCAAAACTATCCGACGCGCGGTATAAATTCCACGAAGACCCTTATCTTTCGGCCTCAAATGAAACTATGTCAGTCCACAAGGAAATTAAAAGAATTACTACGCATGTACTCCAGGCGATGAAACAGCGCGGGGAGAAAATCAGCATGCTCACTGCGTATGATTTCTCCCTGGCAAGGATCGTGGACGAAGCGGGTGTGGACATCATCCTGGTCGGCGATTCCGCCAGCAACGTGATGGCAGGTCACGAAACAACCCTGCCCATTACGCTCGACCAGATGATCTACCACGCCTCATCGGTGGTCAGGGCGGTAAAACGGGCATTGGTGGTGGTGGACCTGCCCTTCGGCAGTTACCAGGGCAATTCCAAACTGGCCCTGGAGTCGACCATCCGGATCATGAAGGAGGCCGGCGCGCACGCTGTAAAACTGGAAGGCGGCGCTGAAATCTCCGATTCGATCCGGCGGATTCTGTCAGCTGGGGTGCCCGTCATGGGGCACCTTGGATTGACACCGCAGTCCATATACAAGTTCGGAACCTATACCGTACGGGCAAAGGAAGAGGCCGAGGCCAACAAGCTGATAGAGGATGCCCAGGTATTGCAGGAACTGGGCTGCTTTGCAGTGGTGCTTGAAAAAATACCCGCCGAACTGACCAAAAAAGTCTCAGAAAACCTGACCATCCCAACGATCGGCATCGGCGGAGGTGTTTACGCCGACGGACAGGTGCTGGTACTCCACGATATGCTGGGGATCACCAAAGAGTTCCAGCCGCGTTTTCTCAGAAGGTACCTGAATTTGTTTGATACCATCAAAGAGGCAGTAGAGCACTATATCGCCGATGTACAAAACAAGGATTTTCCAAACGAAAAAGAACAATATTAATTTTTAGTTGGCAGTTTTTAATCTGCGCAGTCGGCCCGCCGCCGGGTAATCACCGAAAGCAACTGACCACTGTCAACTGTCAACTGACTACTAAATGAGATGAGCAAAATCACCAAATACGCATTGTTGACCCTGCTGGCCGCTGTGATTACCGCCTCCGGGTATTTATATTACCGGTTTATTGTGGCGGCGGCTGTGCCCCAGCAGGATGAACCCTATATTGTTCAGATTCCGACCGGTTCAAATTTTGAAGAAGTCGTCGCTTTGCTGAAATCAAAGGGTGTTATCAGCGACGAAGGGGTGTTCCGGTGGATGGCCGACAAGATGCAGTACAAAAGGGATCCCATGCGGGCAGGCCAGTTCCGGATCGAACCGGGGTGGAGCATGATCGACCTGATCCGGCGACTGCGCGGCGGCAAACAAGAGCCGGTGGCCGTGGTGCTCACCACCGAACGCATGCCTGAAAATGTGGCCGCCAAAGCCGCCCGGTTCATCGAACCGGATTCGCTTGAACTGGTGACGATGTTCCAGGACGTGTCCTATATCCAATCGCTGGGGTATACCCCCGAGACCTTGATGAGCCTTTTTGTGCCGAATACCTACGAATTTTTCTGGAATACCAGCCCCTCCGAATTCATGGAGCGAATGGTAAAAGAGCACAAAAAATTCTGGGATCAGGATGGCCGGATAGACAAGGCCAAAAAATGGGGACTTACGCCTGCTGAAGCTTATACTTTGGCGTCCATTGTTGAAAAAGAAACCCAGCAGAACAGCGAAAAGCGGCGGATGGCCGGCGTCTACCTGAACCGCCTTGAAACAGGCATGCCGCTGCAGGCCGACCCAACCTGCGTGTTTGCCACCCGTGATTTTGACACCAAGCGGGTGACGGAATACCACCTCACGTTTGACTCGCCTTACAATACCTATCTTTATAAGGGATTGCCGCCCGGCCCCATCGCTATGGCTTCCATTGCCAGCATCGATGCAGTCCTCAACGCTGAAAAACACGACTATATCTTCTTTTGTGCCAAAGGCGACGGCTCGGGGCTGCATTCCTTCGCCAAAACGCTGGAGGCGCACAATCAGAATGCGGCGATTTACCGGGAAAATTTGCGGAAGCTGGGATTGAGGTAATCAATCGTTTTCCTGATTCGGTTTTTTTTTGTAAATTTGTATAAAATGATGGTAGTATGGATAGTGGCGCCGCTGTTGCATCAAAAATAGAAGCATATCTGGACGGAGAGCTCACCTCTTCGATCAAAAAAGAATACCATAAAGGAAAATCAGTAGAGATGTCCGGAGGATTGATCAGCCACAACCTGATAAAAGGAGAAATTTACTCTATTCTAAAAGCGTTTATCCGGTCGAATAACCTTCCTATGCTGGTTCTGGACAGTGATCAAAAAACATGGGTGGAGTCAGTGGACAGCTTTTATTACCCGGATGTTACAGTTTTGGCCCTGCCTCCCAAATTTTATCAGTCGCCTTCGGGTAAAATCCGCAAAGACGTCATCACCAATCCACTCTTGATTGTTGAGGTTTTATCTGAAGATACCCGATCATTCGACAAGGGTGAAAAATTTGAAAATTATTGCACGATTCCCGGGTTCAGAGAATATTTGCTCATCGAGCCGGAAAAGAAGGTATGGGCAAAGACTGTTTACCTGGAGGACCCTGAAAAAGGATTAATGCGGGTTAATGCTTATACAGATAAAAGTAGTGTAATAGAATTAAAATCAATAGGTTACAACTTTAAATTAGCAGAAGTTTACAAGGCAATTGAAGGAAT
>CAZLEF010000066.1:0-39322 GCA_964558465.1 uncultured Lewinella sp.
TGATCAACCGGGGTGGCGCCAGGTTTTCCGGCATTTGGGGCGCCTTTTCCAACAACTACTCCAGTTTTAACAATAACTGGATTTATACCCGCGGCGGTTACGGCGGACTGGAATTCGGCAGAACCGTTTTTATCGGCTGGGGAGGATACCGTATGAAAGAGGATGTTGACCTTGGAGGCGTTTCTTCTCCCTTCAGAATGAAATACAATGTTTTTGTATTGGGCCTGATGCCCAATTCCCGGCGAGCCATTCACCCCAGGATCAACCTGATGACAGGAAGGGGCCGGATCTCCACTTCCGATAACGGTAGTGACCGCATCTTTGTCTTTCAGCCGTCCGGTGGCGTTGAACTCAATGTATTTCAATGGTTTCGGTTAGGCCTGGAGGGTGGGTACCGGTTCGTATTGGACAGCGAAATCCCCGGCCTGGAAAACGACAAAGTCTCGGCGCCTTTTGCCCAACTGGATCTTCGGTTTGGCATTGCCTGGGGGCGGTAGATCGCTGCATGGTTGCCATGCGTTGAGGAGTTTGTCCATGGGACTCCTTTGGAGGGATGGTTTGGGATGGTTTGGGATGGTTTGGGATGGTTTGGGATGGTTTGGGATGATTTGGGATGGTTTGGGATGATTTGGGATGGTTTGGGATGGTTTGGGGATAGAACTCATTTGGAGGAATGGTCCGTTAATGCCCAAACAACTCCAAACCAACCCAAACAACACCAAACAACTCCAAACAACCCGGCATGGTTACAAAACTTCCATCAACGAGCTAAACCCTGAAACAATAAAACAATTCCCTTTGTCCGTATGGCCCCTTGTTCTATCTTTGGCCCAACGCTGAATAAGAACAAACTTGAATACATGGCAGGAATCATTCATCCGGCAGAATCGTGGGCATTTTTTTGGCAGGCTGAAGGCCACACGCTGCAACAAGCCATAGCCGGAAAACACAACCTCCTTGATCTGAGCAGATTGGACAATGATTCTTCGGATTTTGCCTATAAAATGATCCGGGAATTGCTGTCGCCGGATCCAAATGGAGTGACTTTTTCCAGCAATTTTGACCATTCACAAACGCTGTTAAGCCTTTATTTTTCGGAACGGAACCGGGAGAAACTTTCCGGCCGGCGCCAGACGGCGATTGGCTATCCGCTGGTTGCCTTTTTTGCAGGGGGTGAAATGAAGCTGGCCCCGGTCTTCATCTGGGATGTCGCATTCGAACCCGAAGGGCAAAGCCAGAATAAATGGACACTCACGCCCGACAAACGCCAGCACCCAGGTTGCAATCCCTGGCTCTTCGACTGGTTAAAAATCAACCGGAATGAGGCTGTTGCAGACTGGTACGCCGGCCTTCCTGCCAAATCCGGATGGAATGCATCCGGGTTGTTTGCCGTATGTGATGAATTTTGCCAGAAAGCGGGTTTTGAAAACCCCAGCCAAAGTATTGCAACGACCCCTCAACCCAGCCTGGATCAACTGGATGAACTGGCGTCGAGAGGTAGCCTTTTATGGTCTGCCTTACTGGGCCTGTTTCCCAAAAAACAAGAAACAGGCTCCTCTCTTCCGAAACAGGGTCCTGCCGGTTTCCGGCCTGGCAAACGCTCCCTGTCATTATTGGACACAGACCCCTGGCAAGCATCCGTATTGGATCTTTTTAAAAATGAAAAACCGGCCCTGGCATTGGGAAAAGCAGGTTCCGGCAAAACCCACCTCCTCTTGTCGTTTCTGGCCGAAGCCCTGGCCAACGAAGAACGCTGCCTTGTAGTGTCGCCATGGGCGCCGGCGTTGGCTTCTGTTCAGCAGCGACTTGAACGCATCGGTTTGGGCGCCCTTTCCTTTGTATTGCGGCACCCCCTCAACGATATGGCTGCCTGGGGTGGCGCATTTAAACTTGCCGCCAAAAAAAATGCGGGTGATTCACCTAAATCATGGGATACCCAATTAAACCTCCGGTTTGAACAGGTTTCAAGGGACAAGAACCGTCTGGACCGCCAATACCAGGCTTGTTCCAAAAAGGTCTTCGGCGACAAAAGCTGGACCGAAACGGTCGGACTGTTCCTCTCCTCCAACCGGATTGAAGGAAAAGAGCTCCTGGGCAATCAACTCCAACCCCAGGATTACAGCTTTGACCCCGCCAACTTCGAACTTTACCGCAATGCCATCGCCAAATGCGCCGCTGCCTTCGATAAAGTCAAGACGCTGGATCATCCGCTCAATAACCTGAATGCAGGCATTTTTGTCCACCAATCCAAACAGGAAAGCCTGAATTTCATCCAGCAGAACCTGGAACTGTTCCTCCAGAAAGCCGCCCAGTTTCAATACAGGTACATTCATACCCAGAATGAATACGGCGACCGGTTAAGGTCTTATTTTGATCAATTTTATTTCGAAATACACGACCAGATCACCCGGTTAAGCGAACTTGTAAAAGACACGCTGACCCTCTACGGTGAGGATTTACTGAAGTCTTCCCGGCCTACTTTGAAGCTTTACGGCATTTTTGCCGACAAATACAAAGCTGCCCTGGAGGCAAGGTCCAGGATCGCCAGGCTGTATGAAACCCTGCAAAAAACCTGCGAGGAACGGCAATTGTTTGACCATGATTTTTTGAATATCAAAGAATCCCGCTCTTTGCCAAAACTCAGGGCAAACCTGGAAAAATTGGGTTCAACCCTGGAAGAATGGCGAAACCGGCTCAATTCGACCATCCAGGAAGACCTGACCAGGCTGAGCGCCAAAACTGCCCATCCCGGCCTGGGATTCGCCGAACAGGTCGCCAACCTGGAAGACGCCCTGGATAACCTGATCGATGAGATCAATGGCAGCGGCCTCTATCAACTGCCGATCCAGAACAAAATGCTTACGCTGTCCAAACGGCAAAAATTGCTGGAGGACATCATCCAGCAACTGGAGACCACGCAGTTTAATCTCCGCGACTACGGTGCATTTTACGAATGGCAGCGCCTTTGGTTCAGTTTGCCTGAAAATGCAAGGCGGATCGTCAGGTCGATTGTCAAGGTCAAACCCAATGACTGGGTAGCTGCCTTTGAAAGTTGGTTCCTGCACCAGTGCCTGGAAATGAATTATGACCCCTCCTTGCCTGTAAAACCCTTTGAACTGGAGGAATTTTCCCGGAATTTCACCGAACTCAGAGGGATGCTCAAACAAAAAACAACTGCTTATTGGCTGAACCGGCGTTCGGAGGCCATCCGGCGTTTCAAAAAAGAGAACAAAGGATTGTATGAGGCTTTTGCGGAAAAGGGAACTTCTGATTTTAGCGCAGGAAAGATCACAGGCCGGATCTTTCAGGAAGTAACCGATTGTTTCCCTGTTTTAATGGTCACCGCAGGGGTTGCTCTCGATCTGCTGGAACACCAGACCGGCGTCTGGGACCGGGTTGTTTTTCTGTACCCTGAATTCCTGCCCCTCGAACCCCGTTTGCCGGAACTGGGCAAATTTGCCCTCGGTATCTCGGGCCAACCCACCGAGGTACATCCGCAATCCCTGATGGCCGGGCTTCTGGACCAGGATCCGAATGTTTTTCCATTAAAAGAGGTCCACCGGCATTTCCCGGGTAATATTCTTTCGCCAAACCCCGGCGAGTTTCCCGGCAGCCAGATCCTGTTTGAACAGGTGGACGGCCGCTACGACGAAACCGCAGAAACCAATGAAGAGGAAGCCAGAAAAATCCTGGACTGGCTGAACAAAATTGAACCCACCAAACAACGCACCTTGCCTTCGGTCGGCATTGCGTGTTTGACTACCGGTCAGCGGAATTTAATCCTGGAATACCTTTTGCGCATCAAACAAAAACGCCTGCCCGGCGTGGAAAAAATCCAGCAACTGGAGCGCAACGGACTTTCGGCCTTCAGGGCCGATGAAATTTGCGGGCAACAATTTGACATATTAATCGTCAGTTCCACCTTTGGTCAGGCCAATATCGGCGGCGCGCTTACCCGGCATCTCCAACGTTTCAACCAGGCAGGCGGACAATCGGCCGTCGTGCAATTGATGACCGCCGGCAAACAGGAAATCCGGATCGCCAACTCCATGCCGGAGGACAACCTGGAGCAGTTGGTGCAGGCCCCTGGCGCAAAAGGCGTTTTTCTGCTTTGCTCGTGGATCAGGTTTCTGCATGCCCTGAGCAAACACGATAACCCGGGCATGCTGCGGGAATGGCGCGCTGTAAATGCCGTTTATGGAACTGAAACAATGGACAATCATCCGCTGGCGGAGGAAATTGCATGGCATATCGCCGGCAGAATGCGGACCGAAAGGATTAGAATGAACGCCCCCTTCGGCAACCTTGTTTTGCCACTGGTTATCCTGCCTGAACAACCGGAAGGCGCTCCCCTGATCATCCAGCCGGATCATTTTTTTGCTAAAGCTCCCTCCACAGACTTCATCTGGGAAGACCTGCAAAGAAGAGCCCTGGAACAGGCAGGTTACCGGATCCTTCCTGCCTGGTCGGTTCAATGGTGGAAAAATCCGAGAAGGGAAAGCGCTGAGTTGTTGAAGGTGATTCAGGAACCGCCTGCTCCCGTTGCTGCAACGGATGAAGAAGAAGAGTAAGAAAGTCGTAAGTGATTAGTCGTAAGTCGTAAGGAAATCGGAACTTGCGACGACTTACGACTTACGACTATCGACTTACAACTATCGACTTACAACTAAGCGTTATTCAACCACAAACCGGTTCATCAACCGGGCATTTTCCGTAATCACACCGTATACATAAGCGCCCGCGGGCAAGTGGCTGGCGCCCAGCGTTTCGTTGAAACGGCCCGGCGCCTGAAAGCCCTTGTCGATCCTTTGCAGGAGTTTGCCCTCCGTGGAATAGATCTCGATTTGCACTTTGCTTCCCTTATCCAGGTTATAGCTGATCTCAATATCTTCGGAAGCGGGATTTGGCGACGCAGGAAAGATCCGGAGGCCATTCATTCCGGCGGAAGGTTCGGACTGGGAAGAGGCGATCGGGTCGAATTGCACAACCACCCCCAACAACCAGTTGGACTCCAACTGCCAGGACGGCGCCACATCAATGGGAAACCAACCTGAGCCGTCGCCCCAGAGCTCCCAGGCGTCGTTGCCGTCGCCGCAACCCTCCTCGCTCATCCAAAGCGCAACGGTGTCTTGCGTGGCATACAGATCGGAAACATCGAGGCTGATGAAAATTTCCGTGCCGGTTACCGAAGCCGGAGCGGGGAACGTAAAAATGGTGGGTACGATACTCGTGGTGCTGAGGGCGACATCACTGACGTTAATATCATTGCTCGTGCCGAAATTGGTCCCTGGTGCGCCGCCGGAGGTTACGCCGTAAACCTTGGTGCGAAGCGGTCCGTCATTGATCTCGGAAGCCACGGCAAAGAACCCCCAGATTTCAAGCACCTTAAAATTGTTGCCTTCGCCCAAAGTGATGCGCTGCGCCTTTTCCGCATCCTCATATCCGTTGGTACCTGCGATAAACCCCCAGTTGTCCGAGAAAAAACTGGTCACCTGGTCGCTGCATTCCAGCGAGAAGGCATCCCCCAGCAGGGTATCGTTTTCAATCAGTACCCGGTCAAATCTAGCGGTAACCGGTGAAAGGAAACGGCTGGATTCCAATGACCCGGTTGCGGTTCTTTGGGCGGTCAGGGCCGTCGTCATCAGGCTCAACAGGAGCGCGGGAAGTAAACTTCTGTTTTTCATTGCGATTGGTTTTTTAGTAATTGAAAAACTCGGATGATGGCTAAAAGTACAAGCCTTTCCGCCAATTCCATTTTATTTTAACAAAGAATAACACACTTTGGCAAGGAGATTAACATTTCCTTATTTGCCGGCAAACCGGGCCGGTCTTTTTTCCAGAAAAGCGGCTACCCCCTCCCGATAATCCTGAGAAGCCCCTGCTTCCGACTGTAATTGATCCTCCAAAGCCAGTTGCCGGGTGAGATCATTAAAACACGAGGCATTCAGCGCCTTTTTGATCAGCCCCAGCGCCCTGGTCGGCATTTCTGAAAGCTGATGCGCCAGTTTCATGGATTCCTCCGCAAAAACGTCATCCGGGAAGGTTTTCCAGATCATGCCCATTTCTTCAGCCGTTTTGGCCTGCACTTTTTCGCCCAGCATCATGAGGGCGGAGGCCCGTTGCCAACCGATCAGCCGGGGCAACAGGAATGTACCTCCGCTGTCCGGGATCAAGCCGATCTTGCTGAAGGCCTGGATAAACGAAGCCGATTCCGCACTCACCACGATATCGCAAGCCAGTGCAATATTGGCGCCTGCCCCGGCAGCAACCCCGTTAACAGCGGCAATCACCGGTTTTTCCAGGTTCCTGATCCGGCTGACGATCGGGTTATAGTGTTCGGAAAGGATCACGGTAAGGCTTGGCCCGTCTTCCGACACCACTTCCTGGAGGTCCTGGCCGGCTGAAAACGCCTTCCCGGCGCCCGTCAGGCAAATGGCCCGGATATTTTCGTCGGCCTCGCATTGGTCGAGCAAGGATTGTAAAAGAAGCGCCATTTCGCGGTTGAACGCGTTGTAGACTTTAGGCCGGTTCAACGTCATTTTGGCGACCTGCCCAACAGACTCCAGAATGATACTTTCCATAAGGTTCTTCAATATTACCGGTAAAAAACCCATTCCACCACTTCATCCTTTTTGCTTCGGCTGATGGGGATTTTATATTTTTCAATTTCCAGCATATTTCCATTGAGCGACTGGACTTTGTCCTTCGCAACGATATAGGATTTATGCACCCGGAGAAAATTTCCGGCGGGTAAAAGGCCTTCCAGCCGCTGAAGACTTTCAAGGGTTACATAACGCCCGTCGCGGCATACGATCCTGACATATTCCTTGAGGCCTTCAATGAAAAGCACCTTTTCAAACGGGATTTTGACCAGTTTTCCGTCCACTTTCGCCGTAAAATATTCCTTGTTTCCGGCATCCGGGGCTGGTGAAATCCGCAGCCGCAGTTGTTCTTTTGCTTTACCCACTGCCTGGATAAACCGCTCAAAGGAAAAAGGTTTTAGCAGATAATCCACTGCGTTGAGGTCAAAAGCGTCGATCGCAAAATCCGCATAGGCAGTCGTAAAGATCACAACAGGCCGGTACCTGAGGGTTTTCAACAGGTTCACACCGCTGAGCGCAGGCATCTGAATATCCAGGAAAAGAAGGTCGATGGGTTCGTTATTCAGGATTTCCAGCGCCCGGAGGGGGTTTTTGACCTTTTCCACGATTTCCAGGCCCTGAATTTCCTTTGCAAAATTTTCAAGCAGGTTCAGGGCAAGGAATTCGTCATCCACCAACAGGGTTCTGATCTTTTCCATTTCCATTCATTTATCAACTGCAAACGCCTGTTACACACCCAGTCTTTTGTCCAGTTCTTCCAGTTTTACCGCGATTTCATCATAGGTTGCTTTCAGCTTTTTCAGATGGACCGCTTCCTGTTCCAGGTGTTTGTCAAACCGTGAAAAATTATCCTCGATCCGGTCCTTCAGCCTGCGGATGTATACTTTCAGGTTTTCCGTTATTTCTCCGCCGATCCGGCTCCGGCCTTTTGCGATCTCATTCCGGTAACCGTCCAATACCTGCCTGCGTTTTATACCGGTCGAAACCCCTGCGAAGAGCAAGCCGACTGCGGTCAGGATCCCGCCGGTAATGTCGAAAATCATTCCGTTGGTCACCGTCATGATGATCACGCCGATGGCTGCAAGGCCGCTGCCGGTGGCCAGGTTGGGCGCCAGGTTTTGTTTGGCTGGGAACAGGGACTCGTCGCGGAAGTTGTCCGAGCGGCTGATAAACCCCGAAAAGGTCTCCTGCAGGTCCCGAAGTACGTAGCTCCGCCTTTCGGCAATATCGCTGAACAGGCCGTAATCATCTTTGAGGATGGTCTGGCTGTTTTTTATCTTCAGGTCGATGATCCGGGCCATTTGCTGAATGCTGTCGGCCACGTCCACCACCCCATCATTCAAGCGTTGCTGGATGTTGGAATTCAGGTCGCTTTCCAGCCTTTTGGCCAGGTCTTCCAGCCATTCTTTTGCAGAGGCTCTTTTGCTGAAAATTCCGGCGAACGACCTGCGCAACAAAGAAAAAAAGGACAAACCCGATCGCAACTCCTCCTCGCCTTCGCGGGTGCTCCGGTCGTAGGCGGCCAGCAGGTTCTCCACCAGCATATCTACCTGTTTATCGCTTTTGACGGCTTGTTCGTCCAGGGTTTCCCGGATATCCTTCCGGAAATCTACGTCGGCCTGCCACTGTTTATGCCGCAATTCAATACCTTCATGGATCCTGCCGTTGATCTGCCGGGCAGTTTCCACGCTGTTGGCCAGTTTCAGGCGGGGCGCTTTCCCACCTGTGATGTTTTCCCGGATAAAGACCCGCAAGGATTCAAATCCGCTGACGTCGGATTGTCCCTCTAATTCCTGTTTGGCGGATACAGCAAAGACCACCGGAGATTTGACCCCCTTCTTTTCTGCGTGTTCCACCACCCCGTTGACGTTCACTTCCAGGTCCTCCGCAGACATAAGGTCTTTTTGTTGCAGAACGAAGATCACCTTTCGCCGCCATTCGGCGTTGATAAAGTCAAAAAACGCCCAGGAGGACTGCCTGTAAGGGTTTTTGGCTTCAAATACAAATACGATCAGATCGGAAAACGGAATAAAACGCTCGGTGATCTCCTGGTGATGTTCCACAATGGTATTGGTGCCCGGCGTATCTACAATGGCGATCTCCCGGAGAATTTCAACCGGCAAAAATACCTTTTTGAGAAATGGGTTGATGACCTCGGTATTTTCGTCCTCCCCGTACAGGATCTGCTGGACCGTATCGGTCATGGGTTGCGGCGCCACCCTGGCAATTTCTTTACCTGTTGAAAGCAGGGCGTTGATAAAGCTGCTTTTCCCTGCCTTTACCTCCCCCACAATCACAAACATAAAGGGTTCGTGCAGGCGGTTTCGCAAATCGCTTACGGTCTGGCCCAATTCTTCGTTCCCGGTTTCATTGGCCAATTCGTGCAGATCCTTGACCGTCTCATCGAGTTGGGCCCGAATGGGCTGAAGATCCTTATTCAGCAGTTTATTGATCATTATTTTTGTATTGGTTTTTGAAACCAATTAAAACTTCTTGTCGCAGACCGATTTTTCCAGTATTTCCCTCGCGTTGGGTCCGCTGCAAAAAATAAGGTCCAAGATACTCAAATTGGGAATAAACCCGAACCGATCCTGAAAAACTTGGGGATAAAAAGCAGGATTAAAATCCGGATCTGCACTTTTTTGCGGTGAAATCCGGTTTCGCAAATCCTTCATGAGCGGATCGCCGCTTCCGCCGGCATGGTAGGCCCCGGTCAGGTGTATGGAGGCCTGAATACCCAGCATGCCGGCCAAAGCCTGAAACAATTCCATGTTCAGGTCAAAGAGAAAGGAATGCCGTTTTTGCAATATTTCCTCCAATTGGGGGCCGTAATGCAAAAAAAAGGGAGAGTTGCCATATGCGGAAACAATGCTTCTCCAATGCCGGATATGCCAGGTTTCCGCCCAGGAAATCCGCACGTCCCGGACCGGTTGCTGTTGGTGCTTGCCACCTTCCAGCGGGACGGAAAGCCGCAAAATCCCATTAGCGGACGCGATCAGACACCGGTTGCGGTAACCGCCTTTCTGGTAGTTTTCATGACTTTCGATCAAAAGGCCGCCATACCGGATCAGTTTGGTAAAATATTGGACCGATGGAAAATAATGAAGCTCGATAAGGGCCTGTTCGGAGGACATTTGCAGTGGGATGGTTATTTCAGTCGGCCGGAATAGTTGCTGCGTCCGCGTTTTTTAACACAAAGACACAAGGGGAAGCACAAAGGCACAATTTCCTTTGTGTGCTTTGTGAAACCTTTGTGTCCTTGTGTTGAGTTGCTGCCCCCAAGCCCCGTTTTTAACTATTGATTTGCATAAACAATAATGACCGATCATAAACTACCATGAACTATTGATTCACCTGTCTCCTTCCTACAGAGAGGTAAAATGTACCAGTTTACCCTCGTGGGTAAAACGAGTCCCATGGGTTTTATCCCCCCCGATCCCCTTATTCATATTTTCCATTTTTTTAAGGATCAGGGATTCATCTCCTCCGGCGGAGGCCCCATAAGTAATGGCATCCGCCACATAGCTGTGCAACAAGGCCGGCAACTGCCTGCGGAACAGGTCGGGGTGGCCGAATACGTCGGCAGCCAGGATCTTGTCGCCGCTGATCGCAAGGACGCCGACCATATTTTCCACCTCGCCAAATTTGTCTTTGAAAAAATTCAGGTAGGCATCGCGGCGGGCAGTATAAGTTTCAGCGGTTTCCAGTGCCGTATACGCTTCAGTACCCGTTTCGACGCTATGGGCCGCACGGAATTTGTTTACTTTGTCCCATACTTCCGACTGGCTTTTGCTGCCTTGCAAGGTTTTGCGGATATCCGTCGCAGCGACGTGGTAATACCCGCTGAAAGCAAAGATCTTTTTGCGCTGCGCTTCGGAGGCTGCCGCTACAACCTCATCGGATTCCTGGTAGGTCCACCTGCCGTGTTCCACACAAAAAACAGGAACATCCTTGATCCGGTTGGCGGCAATGACCTGGTCCTCGCCGATTACCCGATCCTGACGCCCGCCCTGAACGACATCACCCGACATCAGAAATACAGGGCTTTTCAATTTGTTTTGGGCGGTAAGCATATTGACGGCGCCCCCGATTTCGAAACGGCCAAAAGGCGCCTTTTCACTGATCCGGAAGTGGTATTCCCGGATGGCCTCCTGCAGGGTCAGCAAGCCGGCGACTGCTGCGTTGTCTGCAACAAAATCCGCATCTGCGGTGACCGGTACCAGCCGGAGGTTTTCATGGACCCACTCGGGATTGGCCTGGGTCAATGCCTTCAGGGGGGCCGGTTGAACCGCCGTCTGGTCCTCCGATGCATTTTCGTCGGGCCGGCAGGAGAAAAGGGCGGCCAATGCAAATACAGCTAACAGTAATTTCTTCATGCTGAGGTGTTTATTTGAAATAAATGAAAGAAAGAGAGAAATATTGCAACAAAGTCTACAAATATAGCCTTTCCTGCCGGAATTCGCAAACAGATTTCATCTACCCTCCAGAATTGTGGGATTTCCTTTTTTACCGGACCAGGGCAATGGTTCCGGCGAACTCCTTTTCAACCCCATCAATGAATACCACGCGGATACGATATACATACACGCCGGCCTGCTGGTTTTTGGACCCCGTACGGCCGCTCCAGCCGCCGGCATCCGTATCGGGTAAAAATTGATTATCCTCAAAAACCATCCCGCCCCACCGGTCAAATACCTGCAAACTTTCAATCCGGTCGATCTGAACGCCGTCCGAAAAAACGACTAACCGGTCATTAATGCCGTCTCCGTTGGGCGAAAAGGCATTGGGCACAAAAACGCGGTAATCCTTGACAACCCCCACCCGGATGCTGTCCGTTGCAAAACACCCCCGCTGGTCGGTTACTTTCAGGGTATAAACTTCCGAAGTCAGGGGATCTATTCGGGGAAAGGGACAATCCAGGCAACTTAACCCGGCGGCGTCCCGCCACTCGTAGATCAGTCCGGATTGGGTGGTAAACGGCCGGAATACATAAGACTGGCCGAGCAGGACAGCCGTATCGGGCCCGAGTTCCAACTGAACCGGCGCAGGGTCCTCCACCAGGACCAGCGTCTCAAAACCACATCCAAGCCGGTCGGTGATCCGGAAGGTGTACGCGCCTGCTGCCAGGCCTTCAGCAACGGTTGCAGAAGGGATCAATACATCGTTCAGATAATAGGAATAAGCCCCATAACCCGGAGCAGAGATTTGAAAGGCGATGGCGCCATTGGCATCTCCGGGGCAATCAGGCTGTTCCGGCTTGAGGACTGCCTGGATGCCAGGGTCGTCCACGACGGTCAGGTTTAACACCACGGTACTGTCGCAACCCCTGCTGGAAGTCAGGGTATTGGTATACACCCCGGTCTGCGTGTACTCGGCCGTGCCCACCCGGTATACAAGCCCTTCACAGATCGTATCCGTTATTTCATACAGGATGGGCAAAACGGTGAGTTCTTTCGATCGGGAAACCACCCTGCATTTGGTGTTCTGCAGGTTTTCCTCCGACCCTGCCAGCAGGAAACGGGCCAGGAAATTCCCCGGAGAAAGGGATTCCAAAAACAGATTAGCCTGTTTGGCATCCGGGATATCGCTCCAGGTCAGGCCGCCGTCGCTGCTGATCTGCCATTGATAATGGTTTTGAGGATAGGAAGAATTGAGTACGGTGGCAGTCAGGTTGATGTTTTCCGTTCCGGCGCAAAAGAATTGTATTCCTTCAGGGCCGGTGATGGCAGTGGGACCACAGGCGCGAAAGGAAATATTGTCGAGTGCAAGGTCATTTCCGCGGCCGCCGGGAGCGTTGTTCCGGATGGATAATTTGACAGTATTTTCGTCGGGTCCGGTTGTAAACGTAAAGCCGTAGGTATGCCATCGTTCATCCTGGGCAATACTGCCGGAACTGAAAAAGACCTGACCGTTGATCAGGAAACTGATATCCGGCCGGATATGATCCGTCACCGAGGCGCCGATAATGTTGATCACATCGGCTCCAAATTCATATAATGTGTTGGCGCACAGGCCCGAAATCGTCTGTTCATAAAAAATGCCGGGCGAAAAACTGGCATTGACCACCATCATATACCCCTGCGGGTCGCTGCTGTTGTTGCGGATCCTGATCCATGAACTGTAAATATTGTTCCATCCGCCGGTATTGTTGGTCAGGGTATAATAGCCGTCCGGCGGCGGAGTGCTGGTGGTGTAAATGTAGCCGGGTGCAATTTGCGGATTGGATTGCAGGATATTGGAGGCGCCCGAACCGAAGTCCCCGCTTGTAAAAATATTTTCGCCCAGGCTTCCGGAGCAGCCGTTTACAACCGGCGACAGATCGGGACCGGGTCCGGCAGATGAAAGCAGCAGCGCAACCCCGGCCAGGGAGAGCGCCGTCAAAAAGAAGGTTCTGATATCCGGAATGCGGCGCGTTTTCATGAGATCCTTTTTATATGAATTGAATTTCCGTTTTGCTGCTCACTTCTGTTCCCCCATTTCCCCGGAAACAGGGTCTGATTTGCCGTTTTCAGATCCATAAGGGCAATGCCTGCATCTGTTTTGACAACAAAAACCCCGTTTCAGCAGAAAAAAAGCGGTAAAGACCCAACGCCCATCCTCTATATAATAATCCAGTCCCTCTTCCGGTTTTTCATCCTCCGGCCTGGCTTGCATCAAGCCAGGTTTGATTTTAGCTGCGGGAACCTGCGTTCCATCCAGGCAAAGGAACCGAACAATACGCCGCAATAGAAAAGGTCGCCCAGAAGTGTATTACCGAAGAAAGGTAAACCCGCCGTATAAGACATGATGAGGCCGCCCATATTCTTCGGGTAAACCGGATCGGACAACCAGGCGCCAAAGTTGGTGACCAGAAAAAAGATCGACGAACCCGCCAGACTGCTGCCCAGCAAGCGGCCCCAGGAAAACCGGTTCAAAACAACCATGCCCAGCAATGCGATCAAACCGAAGGACAGATAAACCAGGCTCCCCCCAAACCAGACAAAGCTGTCGTAATATTCAGCGTAAACCAGGTTATTGAGTGCCAGATCGCTGAGCCACATGGCAGCCAGCGGCAACACCAGGGCCAGGTATCTGCGGCTGAAATGGGCTGCGCCAAACAGCGCCATTGCGCCGATCGGCGTTACATTGTACGGATGCGGGACCAGCCGGCTGGCTGCGGCAACAAGGATTAAAAGAACTAAAATGCCGGTTCTGAGGGAGATTTTGCGGTTCATCAAGCTCTGGTTTATTCAATCAAATTGCAAAGTTACAAAAGAACCGGTTGAAACGCAAAAGTTACCGAATGGCAACTTTCATTTTGTCCTCTTCAAAAAATCCCTTTTCTTTGACTCCCGGCTTTTATGTACCATAAATCTGACTTTGCATGATCAAACACAAGCGCTTCCTACCGTTTTTATTTTTTCTGTTCATTTGCAGTTTTGGAATTTCAGCCCAGCCCGACCGCTGGCAACAGCGAGTTTATTACCAGATGGACATCGTGCTGGATGTCGAAAATCACCGGTTCTCCGGCGTCCAGAGACTGGTTTATTTCAACAACGCTCCCGACGACCTCGACCAGGTCTTTTATCACCTGTATTTTAATGCTTTTCAACCGGGCAGCAACATGGACGTCCGGTCGCGCACCATTAAAGGCGGCGGCGATCCCAGGGTCAGGGACCGGATCTCCACACTGAAAGCGGACGAAACCGGTTACCACCGGATCAAGACCTTGTGCCACAATGGAGAGCCGGTTGATTTTGAAGTCGCCGGAACCATTCTGGAAGTCAGATTGAACCATCCGGTGCCTGCCGGGGGAAGCGCTGTATTTGATATGGAATTTGAATCCCAGGTACCTGTTCAGATCCGCCGTTCGGGGCGGGATAATGCAGAGGGGATCGCCTATTCCATGGCGCAATGGTACCCCAAACTGTGCGAATATGATGATCAGGGCTGGCATGCCAATCCCTATGTGGGCAGGGAGTTTTACGGCATTTGGGGTGATTTTGACGTGAAGATCACCATCGACAAGGACTATCTGATCGGTGGTACAGGGTACCTTCAAAACCCGGAGGAGATCGGTTTTGGTTATGGAGAAAAAACGGAAAAATCCGGAAAAAAAGAGAAAACGCTTACCTGGCACTTTTTTGCGCCCAATGTGCACGATTTTGTCTGGGCCGCCGACCCGGACTATACACACGACACTTTTACCCGCAAGGACGGCATGGTCATGCATTTCTTTTATCAGAAAAACGACAAAACCCAAGATGCCTGGTCCAAACTGCCGCCCATTATGGACCGGGCATTCGAATTCATCAACCGGAAATTTGGTCAATATCCTTACAAACAATATTCCTTCATACAAGCCGGCGACGGGGGGATGGAATACCCCATGGCCACCCTGATCACCGGAAACCGGACGCTACCCAGCCTGGTCGGCGTTTCCATTCACGAATCAATGCACAGCTGGTACCAAATGGTCCTGGGCTCCAATGAAAGCCTGTACCCCTGGATGGACGAAGGTTTCACCAGTTTTGCAACCGATGAAACACAAAATTTCCTTCGGAAAGAAGGACTGATCCCGGGTGAATACAAGGATAATCCGCATCAGGGTACGGTTCAGGGTTATGTCAATTTTGCGCTGAGCGGACAGGAAGAGCCCATGAGCACCCATGCCGATCATTTCATCACCAACCGGGCATACGGCGTTTCGGCCTATACCAAGGGTTCCTTGTTTCTGGTGGAACTGCAATACATCCTGGGTAAAAAAGCCTTTGAAGCGGCCATGTTGCGGTATTATGACGTCTGGAAATTCAAACACCCCAATCCCAATGATTTTATTCGGATCATGGAAAAACAATCCCGGCTGGAATTGGACTGGTACAAGGAGTACCGGGTGAATACCACGCATATGATCGATTACGGCATTGAATCGGTCGCCGACAACAACGGAAAAGCCGTGATTAAACTCCGGAGGTCCGGCGGCATGCCGATGCCGCTTGACGTGCGGATCACCTATGCCGGGGGGACTGAGGAGGTGTTCAATATTCCCCTGGATATTATGCGCGGGAATAAACCCCCTGAGGATGAAAAGGTCAAATACACCGTATTGCCGGATTGGCCGTGGACCCACCCGGAATACGAACTGATTCCGGGTACGGAGACGGCGCGCATACAAAAAATCGAAATCGACCCGACTGGAAGGATGGCCGACATAAACCTCAAAGACAATCTGTGGCAGCAATAATTGCCCTAAATTTGATAATTTTGCCCCACCTGTGCATCAACCGGAGGGATAACCGTGGTATCCTACTACCGGACAACAAGAGCAGAGGAGGAGATTTGACCAAGGGACTCCTTTGGAGGAGAGCGGGAGAAGGGGTGAAGGCATTGCTTTTCTCCCACGCTCCAAGTTTCCCGGTCTTCTGCCATAAACACAAAAAGTCCAGCAGCATGCCGTGGTATCCCTGTACACCCCGGCGCCGGAAAAATAGCTTTGCATGAAAATTCTTCAAATCTGCAAAAAATTCCCATTCCCGCTTAAAGACGGCGAATCCATTGCCATCAACGCACTGAGCCGTTCTTTGAACGCACTGGGGTGTGAGTTGACTTTGCTGGCTATGAATACGGCCAAACACCGGTACGCAGCACCGGAAATGCCGGAAGCGCTGGACCAATACCATGAAATTTGCATGGTGGACATCGACAACAGGATAAAAGCGGCAGACGCTTTTTTTCATTTATTCACCCATCACTCTTATCAAATTTCAAGATTTGTATCCGAATCGTTCAAACAAAAGCTCATCGATCTGCTCAAACGCGACTCCTTTGACCTGATCCAACTGGAAACCCTTTATCTGGCGCCATACATCCCTACGATCCGGCAATATTCCGAAGCGCCGGTCGCCATGCGCGCACACAATGTGGAACACCTGATCTGGGAACGGATCTATTCCAACGCCCGCTTCGGCCTCAAAAAATGGTACCTCAAACACCTCGCCGACCGGCTTAAACAATACGAAACGCAACAACTGCAATCCTATGACCTGATGGTGGCCATTTCGGAAAGAGACCTGAACGTGTTCCAGCAACTGGGGTACCGGAAACCCGGAATTGTCACCCCCATCGGTATGGAAACCGACCAATACCTGCCGGATTACAACGTTTATAAACAGGAGATCTCGCTTTCTTTCATCGGCTCGCTGGACTGGATGCCGAACCAGGAGGGCCTTTGCTGGTTCCTGGACGAGGTCTGGGGCAAATTGCAACGCAAATTTCCCAACTTGCAACTGCATATAGCCGGCCGGAATACCCCCGAATGGTTGTTGCAACTCAGCAAAAAAAACATAAAAGTACACGGCGAAGTACCGGACTCCGCAGATTTCATCAACCGCCACAACGTCATGATCGTCCCGCTCCTGTCCGGCAGCGGAATGCGTGCAAAGATCATCGAAGGCATGGCGCTGGGTAAAGTGGTCATCACCACCAGCCTCGGCCTGGAAGGCATCGACGCGCAACACCGGTCGGAGGTATTGATCGCCGATACACCCGAAGAGTTTATCCGCAGCATTGCCTATTGCTACCGCAAGGGCCCGGAACTCGAAAAAATGGGCCGCCGGGCCCAGGATTTTGTTTCCCGCAATTATGACAGCCTGGAAATTGCCAAACAATTGCTGAAAGTGTACCAGGATTTGATGATCCCTGCTGTTTAAACGATGATATTGTCCTGTTTTTTGTTATCGATCTTTGTCTTATCCCTGGCCGGCCTGGCCCATTCGTATTTTTTTTATCCCTTGCTGCTGAAAAAACTGGCCGCCCGTTTGCCAGACGCCGGGGCCTCCAATGCTGCCAAAATGCCTGAGGATTGGCCGGTCGTCTCCGTTCTGATGGCTGTATACAACGAAGAAACCGTCATTGCCGCCAAACTTCAAAGCCTTGAAGCGCTTGACTATCCGGAGGACAAGATCTGGTTCTTCATCGGCTCCGACAACAGTTCCGACCAGACCAATGCCATCGTCGAAGCTTTTGCCGCCAACCATAAAAAATTTATTTTTTCCGGGTTTTCAACCCGGCAGGGCAAACCCGGCGTGATCAACCGGTTGTCGGAAACCGCTCTCCGGATTACCCCACCCGGTCCGAACCATATCCTGTTCCTGACCGACGCCAACGTCTTGCTCGAAAACGCGACGCTGAAAAACCTGGTCCGCCATTTTCAGCATCCGGATACCGCCCTGGTGGATGCCCGGGTGATCCACACCGGCATTCAATCCTCCGGCATTTCAAGGTCGGAAAACCAGTACATATCCCAGGAAGTATGGTTAAAACACCACGAAGGCCGGGTATGGGGAAAAATGATGGGGCCGTTTGGCGGATGTTACGTTTTGCGTTCGGATTATTTTAGCCGGGTGCCTGCCAATTACCTGGTGGATGATTTTTTCATCGCCATGCGGGCCCTGGAAAAAGGCGGAGCAGCCATCAACGATCTGGATGCCCGGTGTTTTGAACCCATTTCACATGATTGGCGGGAAGAATTCAGGCGGAAATCAAGAATATCCGCCGGGAACTTTCAGAACATGAAAACCTTTTTCCATTTGTGGTGGCCGCCTTTTAATACCCTGGGATTTGCTTTTTTTTCACATAAGGTATTGAGGTGGCTGGGCCCTTTTTTGCTCCTGGGCGTCTGGCTGAGCGCAGGCCTGCTGGCTTTGAATACCCAAAACTTCTTTTGGCCCGCAGTGTTTTGCAGTATATCGGGCATTTTTATCCTGGCAGCTTTTCTGGATGCCGTATTGGGTTTTTTGGGCATCCATTGGCTGCCGGCAAGGAGCATGCGCTATTTCCTTTTGATGAATATTGCCCTGTTATCGGGGTTTTTCAAATACTTAAAAGGTGTAAAAAATAATGTCTGGGAACCAACCAAACGAGACCAAAACATACCAGCTTGATACCATCGAGGACGCCATCAGCGCCATCCGTGCGGGCCAGGTGATCATTGTTGTGGATGATGAAGACCGCGAAAATGAAGGTGATTTCATTTGTGCTGCCGAAAGCGTCACTCCGGAGATCATCAATTTTATGGCGACCCACGGCAGAGGCCTGATCTGTACCCCGATCGATGAACGCCGGGCGGATGAACTGGAATTGACCATGATGGTACCTGCCAATACGGCTTTGCACGAAACGGCCTTCACGGTTTCTATCGACCTGATCGGGCATGGCTGCACCACCGGGATCTCTGCGTTCGACCGGGCCACCTGCATTAAAGCCCTGGTAGACCCCAACATGAAGGCCGCCGATTTTGCCAGACCCGGTCATATTTTTCCATTGCGGGCCAAAACCGGCGGCGTTCTCCGGCGAACCGGCCATACGGAAGCCGCTATTGACCTGGCCCGGTTGGCCGGTTTTTACCCCGCAGGGGTTCTGGTCGAGATCCTCAATGAGGACGGCACTATGGCCCGCCTGCCGGATCTCGTCCGGATCGCCGCCCGGTTCAACCTCAAGGTGATCGCTATCAAAGACCTGGTGGCTTACCGCATGCGCAACGAACGGATCGTCCGCCAGGAATTAAAAACCGAATTGCAGACACCCTTCGGCCTGATGGAATTGACGGCGTTCCGGCAACTCACCTCCGGCGACCTTCACCTGGCCATCAAAAAAGGCGCCTGGCTGCCCGAGGAACCTGTCCTGGTCAGGGTTCACTCCTCCGAACAGGCGGATGATATCCTGAGCGCACTGATGCACAACGCAGGTGAAATTACCCGCAAATCGCTTGAACTGATCCAGGAAGAAGGCAAAGGCGTGTTTTTGTACATGCGCCATCGGGAAAAAGCCGATAACCTTCTTCAGCGGATCCAGGAATTGCAAAAATCCGCGGGTAATGGCCTGGATACCGCAACTGAAAATACGGCGGACATGGGCCAGCGGGATTTTGGCGTCGGCGCCCAAATCCTCCGCGAACTGGGCGTCAACAAGATCAAACTGATCACCAATCATCCACGCAAAAGAGTGGGCATTACCGGCTATGGCCTGGAAATTGTTGAAAACATTCCCCTCTGCTGATGAGATACGAAAGGAAATTCCCCGTCTCCCTGGAACAGGAAATCTTGGTTCAACAAGCTTTGATGCTCCATCCGGAAGCATTCCGGCCTTCTTATCCGGACCGGCGGATCAATAATATTTACTTCGATACTTCTACCCTGGATTGTTACCGGGATAACCTGCGCGGCGTCGGACAACGGAGAAAAGTGCGCCTGCGGTGGTACGGCGAGCAAAATGACGTCATCCCCAAACCCGTTCTGGAGGAAAAACACAAGGACAACCAACTGGGCTGGAAAAAATGGGAAAATCTCACCGACGGCCAGTCGTTCGATGATTTGCTCGCCGAGGTGAACAACCACCCGGTCATCCGCCGGTATAACCTGGAACCGGTGTTGTTCAACACCTACCTTCGTTCCTATTGGGTCTCAGCCGATGGCAGGTTCAGGGTGACCATCGACCGGGACCTGGAGTTCGGCCCCTTTTATTACCATCATTTCTCGTGTCCGCTCTCAGCGGGCAACGGCATCATCGTGGAATGGAAATACGCACAGGCAGATGTTGGCGACGCGGAAGACTTCATCCGGTTCTGGCCTTTCCGCGCCAAACGGTTTAGTAAATATATTGCTGGTATTGAGATCATTTTGCCGGAAATGGTGTAAAAAGGCCGGCGCCTTGAAAGGGCCGGCCCGAAATTTTTCAGAATCATAAATTATCCAGGAATTACTCCATCCTCACCCCCTCCAAATCTTCCAGCCGGGCCTTGACTCCCCACCCTCCGAAGTTTTCGGAAACGGCCATCCAGATCTCATTTTTTCCTTTGCGCAGGGGCAGAAAAACCGAATCGAAATAGCCGATGGACCCCAGAAACCGGTAATCGCGGGATTGGAAAGGATCGTTGCCCATGAAGAGGACCTGATCATTACAATATACCCGCACCCGGTCGCTGAAGCCGAAATCCAGGCGTTTGATTTGTTGTTGGTCTGAAATAATGGTGAATTTGGCGATGACCGTCGTTTCCTTCTCCCCAATGACCGCTACCCTTGACAGGTTGGCCAACCCCGTGTATTCAACGCCCATTTCACCCCATTGAAGTTTGTTTTTCAGGTCTTTGTCCAGCGTGGTTCTGCCGTCGACAAGGGCTTCGTCAAACGGATTGGAAACCTGCCATTTCTGAATGGTGGACGCATCCGGAGGAACTGTTTTGACCGGGTCGTTTTTTAAAGGCGGGTTTTCCACCGGTTCATAGGTCAGGTTGGCAAACCAGGCCGGCCCGATACCTGCCCAAAAGGCGATGCCTCCTTCTATGACCGCCTGTTTCATGTCAAATACATGGAGAAAGGGTTTCTCCATATCGTCCAGATAAACTTCCATCCGGCTGCCGTTGATGACCAGCCGCACATGCATCCATTCCCCAAACCGGAAGACGACGGGTACGGCGTAACCTTCCCCGAAATACAACTGCCACCCGGCCAATCCATTCACAATCGGGGTGTACTGGCTGGCGTCGGGGTTACCCGACTGGTGGGGCCGGAGGTAAAAATCCTCGCTGTTGTTTTCGTCCAGGCGCCTGAAATGAATGCCTGCAAAATTGCGGCTGTTGTCAAAAGTCACCTCATAATCGATTATGCCGTTTTTCAGCCTTCCATTTTTCAGGATGGCCTCACCCCGCTTTAAATAAAGGCTCTGCCGCCCCTTATAGTTTTCAAACCGGTGTTCGGTCGCTTTTACCTCCCAATGGGCTGCCGCCATGGGAACCGCTGTTTTTTGGGCAAGGATCGCCGATGGCATAAAAGCCGGCAGGAAGATCAACGCTTTCAGATCGAATTTCATGTTGTTTTTGCCGGCAAGGTAAAGGCAACCACAGTGGACAGGTTGTACAAGTCCTGTACAAAATCGTACAAAAATATTAAGGGCCATTTTGTAACTCAGGGTAATTAACATACTTCAACCATCCTGAACCAGCCACAGCGCGGTCCAGCGGACCGGCAACTTTGTAACCGTCCCGGATGAGAACGGCGTCCGGTCCAGCGGACCGGCATCTAACCACCCGAAGCAGATGGCCCCTGCGATCCAAACCAGCTAGCAGAGGGGCTACCGTTAAATGGGTGGCAGCAAATCCAGGCAGGTCGGGTCGCCTGGCAGACCAAAACGCGCGCTCCGAACGGAAAACGGCCCCTGAAAACGATAAGTAATCCCCACAACTTTACCCGGATCCCTGGCCAGCCGGCCTGAAAAAACTGTTCTGCCGTTTACCGCTGCCTTTACCGCACCATCCTTTACTTCCACCCTCAAACTGGCCCAATCGGAAAAGGAAACCCCAAATCCGGAAAGGTCGGTGGTCTGACCGTCGAAAATTTGTTCGTTGAGGAACAATTTCAATTCTCCAACGCATCCGGGTATGCTGAGCGGGAAAATGAAGATGCCGTTGGAGCACCTGACCAATACATTTACCTTCTGGCAAACGGCGTCGCCTTTGGCAAAATCACTTCTGAGATCCGTCTCAAAGTTGAAGTTCATGGCCGGCAATTCGCCCAGATTCTCTACAAAGTGGAGCCCCGTTTCCAGCCCGGACAACAGGGTATCCAAGCCCGCTTTTGACAATTCTTGCGCCGTGATCGACAGGCCATCCTCCTGTGTCATCTCTTCATCCCGGAAATAAAGCGGGATCGAATTTCTTCGAACAGTCCCCAGCCAGCCTCCGGAACGGATATAAAGGTCGTGTTCCCGTACAATGCTGTCGTTCAGAATCAATTTTGCCCTGAAATATCCAGGGTAATAATAGGTGGACGCAAAGGATTTACGGAATTTATCCACCCGGAACCGGAGCCGGTCATCCCAGGATTGCTGGATAAAAACGCTGTCGGCGTTGGAGTCGGCGGCATCATACCTGAACAGGACCGTATTCGGCAGCCCGTAAGCGACAGGATCGCTGCTAAAGGAAATATGATTAAAAACCAGCGGGGCCGGACTTTTTTCCAGCCCAAAAATAAAAAGGGATGCCAGCGAAAGCAACCCGGTCAGGCCGGCAAGCCACTTCAGTCGCCTGAATTGAAAAAAAGGCGGCTTTGCCCGGTTTTGCCGTGCAGGAAATACTCCGTTTTGAGATGTGGAAGTTCCGTTTGGGCCGGTAAAATCCCGCCAATGAAGGTAACCGGCAAATTGAGCGAGGGTATCCAGGGTGGCCGGCGCAGGGGACGCGGTATAGCTGACTTTGCCCCAAACCCTTTTCAGGGTCGTATGGCTCAGGCGCACGCCGGTTTTTTCCAGGATCAGGTCGGATAATTGTTCGTAGTCGCGATTTTGCCAGCCGGCGGCGGTTCCCCAGCCCAATTTTTGTTCAATTTCGGCCAGGCAATGATGGATTTTGTCGGAAGTGGTCGGGTGAAACATTTGCAAGGCGTTTCATAGATAACGCCGCAATTCCGGAAAAAGGTTTCAATTCTGGCTGACTTCAAAACTGGCGGTATGTTCAAAATCCCGGAAATCTACGGGGCTGACGCCTGAAACACCCTGCTCGGCCATATAGACCCCGTAAATGGTGTCGACAGCGGCCATGGTGAGTTTGTTGTGGGTAACGATGATGAACTGGGAATCGTGGGAAAACTTTTTGACGATCTTGTTGAATTTATAAATATTGGCGTCGTCAAGCGGGGCGTCCACTTCGTCAAAGATGCAGAAAGGCGCCGGCTTCAACAGGTACAGGGCAAACAATAAGGCTGTAGCCGTCAGGGTTTTTTCCCCGCCGGAAAGCTGACTGATCGTTTGAGGCCGTTTACCTTTGGGTTTGGCAACGATCTCTATTCTGGATTCGAGCGGATTGTCGGGTTCGAGCAGAATCAGGTCGCAGTTGTCGTCTTCTGTGAACAGACTGCGAAAAACGTCGATGAAATAAAGCCTGGCCTTTTCAAATGCCTCCAGAAACTGGGCGGTAGCGGTTTCCTCAATTTCCTTGATGGTTTCCATGAGGGAATCCTTGGCCTGGCGGATATCGTCGCGCTGGACGGAGATGGAATCGAAACGTTCCTTCATTTCGTCGTAGGCTTCGACCGCCATCGGGTTGATCTCGCCATACCCTTCGATCCGGCTCCTGACCCGCCCCAGTTTGATCTCCAGTTCGTCCACATTATCGGTGGGAACGGGGTGGGTATTGATCACATCATTGATGTTGATGTTGAATTCGATCCGGAGGCGTTCGGCAACAGAGGAGACTTCAAACTTCAGGTCTTGTTTTTTCTCCCTGAGCTGGTTGACGAGGATCTGCGCGTCCTGGCGGAGGCGATTCAGTTTTCGGAGTTCGTCCTCCATTTCATTGATGCCGCCCCTGGCCTGAAAATATCCTTGTTCGGCTTCCGTCAGCAGCGCTTCTTTCGTTTTTCTTTCCTGATAGACCTGTTCGAGTTCGAGGCCAAGCTGGTCGATCCCGGCGTGGATGCCGGAGATTTCGCCGTCGCTCTGAAGGAAGTTTTTCTGGTTATTTTCCAGCGTATGCCGGGTTTCTTCCAGTTGTTTTTCCCGGAAGTTCATTTCCCGCTGGATGGCGCTCACCTTGTTCTGCTGCCGGATGAACGCAATATTTTTTTCATTGAAGTCGGAAGAAGCCCGGCTCAGTTGTTCTGCCGCTTCGCGATACGACCCATCGGTATGGGCGATCTGGTCCTTGATGGCGGCAATTTCCGAAGTTTTCACGGCCAACTGGCTTTCGATGGCTTTGTTGCTTTCATTCAGCGCTTCGATCAACTGCCTGAAATGGGCTTGTTTCTTTTGTTCTTCCGCCACAAAATGATCATAATTTTCCAACCGGGTGGCTACGCTTACCCTTTGTTGTTCGACCTGGTTGACTTCATTGCGTTTTTGCTGAATATGGGCGTGGGTGCGCTGGTTCTTTAAGGTTTCGAGTTGATTCCGGAGGTTATAATAATCCGTTGAAAGCCGGTTGACCTCCTTTTCCGCCTTTTTGATGGCGGTGTCCAGCACTTCCAGGTTCTTTTTCCGGCCGATCCGTTTGCCTTCAAACAAACCGACAGAACCACCTGAAATGCTGTATTTCCGTTTGATGAACCGCCCGTTCTGGGACAGCAGGACGACACCTTCCTCCAGGTTTTGGGTGGCCAGTTCTTCATTTTGAGTAATCAGCACATTCTCCAGGAGATAGCCCACCAGGTTAAAATAGGCCGGATCGCACTGGACCATGTCCACAGCCTGTACCGTATCCGGCAAAAGGCGCATAGGCGCCATATAATCCCTGAATGCGTTGAGCAGGAAAAAATTGGCCTTGCCTTTCTGGCTTTTGCTCAGCAACTGGATGGCGTTGGCGGCCTCTTCCAGGTTGGCTGCCACATAATAATTCAGATAGGGTTCCAGGAAATTTTCAATGGCCACCCGGTAGGCTTCGTTTACATAGATCAGATCAGATAAAAGCGGGGTATCCTTTTTCCATTCCTTGCTTCCGCTCAGAAAACGGATGGATTCCGGGAAACCTTCCAGGTTTTCGATCATGCTCTGGGTGAGCTTGTACTCGTTCCGTTTGGCGTCCAGTTCACGATTCAGTTTCGAGATCCGGCCATGGAGATCTTCCACTGCCGTTTCGGTAGATTGAATATCCTGCTGACGTTTTTCTTCCGCCTGCTCCAGTACATTCAGTTCCGCTGCTTTTTGGTCAAGCGTTTTTTGGAGTTCTGCCAGTTTTTCCTTGAAACCGCCGGCTTCTTCTCCACGGAGTTGGACGGCCATTTCGCTGCGTTCGATCTCCTGCTGGTTATTGCCGGATTGATTGGCATTGACGGCCTTTTGTTTCTCCAGTTCGAATAATTCCCGTTCGAGGCGTTGTTGCTGGTTTACAACCCCATCGAGGTCGGCTTTGATGGATCCGTGGCTGATTTTTATTTTCTGAAGGGTTTCTTCGGCCTGGACAAGTTCTTGTTCCAGTCGGGCTTCAATCCGTTTTTCCAGGTTAAAATCGGTGCGGAATTGCTCGATGTCCGCTTCAAAAAGCTGGATCCTTTTGATGGCGGCCGCAATGTCGTGGTTCAGTTTTTCCTTGTTCTGGAGGATGAAACTCTCTTTCTGCTGAAGGATCTGTCTTTCATTTTCAAGGTTGCGAATCTGCCCGATCAACTGGTTGAGGTCGCGCTGGCGTTCGGACAAAGCCTTTTCCTTATCCAGATTTTCCTTTTTATCGGCTTCGAGCTTCGATTCAAGCTGATGGATCTGCACGTCGTACTGCCTGAAATGATCCTCTTCCTGATCGAGTTGCGCACTGAGGGTTTGTTGCCGTTCCTTGACCATGCTGATCTTGAGGATGGCCATATCCAGGCTCAGCGCCTTGTATTCGGCTTTTAACTCCAGGTATTTTTTAGCCCTTTTGGCTTGTTTTTCAAGCGAGACCAGATTGATGTTGATCTCATAGAGCAAATCCTCAACCCGGTCGAGGTCTTCCGAAGTGCTTTTGAGTTTACTCAGGGTTTCTTTTTTCCGGATCTTGTATTTGGAAACGCCGGCAGCCTGTTCGAACATCCGCCTGCGCGAATTATCCTTGTCGGCCAGGATATCGTCCACCATGCCCAGTGCAATAATGGCATAGGAATTGGAGCCGATCCCGGTGTCCAGGAACAGGGAAGTGATGTCTTTGAGGCGGCAGGGCACGCCGTTGAGCCGGTATTCGCTTTCGCCGGAGCGGTATAACATCCGGGTGATGGCCACGGATTGGTACTCGGTGGGCAGGAGGTTTTTGGTGTTTTCAAAAGTCAGGGAAACCTGGGCCAGGCCGGCCGGTTTGCGTTTTTTGGCGCCGTTAAAGATCACGCTGGTCATCTGGTCAAGGCGGAGTTCCTTGCTGCTTTGCTCCCCCAGGACCCAGCGGATGGCATCGACGATATTGGACTTGCCGGACCCGTTGGGCCCCACAATACCGATCACGTCAGCGTTGAAGTTGATCAAAGTTTCGTTGGCGAAACTTTTGAATCCCTTTATTTCCAGGCTTTTTAACCGCATACTGCACACACTTGACCCGCAAAGGCAGGCCTGGCTTAATACCTTACATACATCACTTGTTTGACCGCTTTGACGATCTTTTCCGCATTCGGCATATACGCTTCCACAAAAGGATGCGAATAGGGAAGCGAAGTATCTGCCGCATTCACCCTGGTCACCGGAGCGTCCAGGTAATCAAATGCATATTTCTGCACTTCGTACGTTACCTCAGCTGAAACACCGGCAAAAGGCCAGGATTCGTCGATCACGACCAGGCGGTTGGTTTTTTTGACGGATTCAACGATGGTCCGGTAATCCAGCGGGCGGATGGTGCGCAGATCGATCACTTCGGCGGAGATGCCTTCGGAGGCCAGCAAATCGGCGGCTTCCAGGGTGGGCAGGATCAGCTTGTTGAAGGAAACGAGCGTTACATCGGTTCCGGGCCTTCTTACAGCGGCCACCCCGATCGGCACCAGGTATTCACCTTCCGGAACCTCGCCGGTATGGCCGTACAACATTTCGGATTCCATCATACAGACCGGGTCGTTATCCCGGATAGCGGATTTCAACAGGCCTTTGGCATCTGCGGGGTCGATACAGGACACCACTTTCAGGCCCGGCGTATTGGCCAGCCAGGATTCAAAGGTCTGTGAATGCTGCTGGGCCAATTGTCCGGCCGCGCCGGAAGGGCCCCTGAAAACGATCGGGCAATTGAACTGCCCTGCCGACTGGGAAAGGGTTTTGGCGGCATTGTTGACAATCTGGTCGAAGGCCAGGATGGCAAAGTTCCAGGTCATGAACTCGACAATGGGCCGCAGCCCGTTCATAGCTGCGCCGACGCCGATGCCTGCAAAACCCAATTCAGCGATCGGCGTGTCGATGACCCGCCTGGGCCCAAACTCCTCAAGCATGCCTTTGCTGACCTTATAAGCGCCATCGTACTCCGCTACTTCTTCACCCATCAGAAAAACCGTTTCGTCACGGCGCATTTCTTCGCTCATAGCTTCGCGCAAGGCATCGCGAAGTGCAATTATTCTTGCCATTCGTTTCTTTTTTTGAGAAGGCAAAAATAGTAATTCTCCGGGATTTGGGCATAGTATCTTTGCAATGTTGCAGAACTTGAAATAATCAGATAAAAAAGTTACCTTTGCGCGGCGGCAAAGCAATAAACATTTTCTGCATTGCGTTGTTGCTTTTATTCGCTTTACATATTAACAGAAACTCCCATGAGAAATCTCAGGCAATTAATCACAGCGTGTTTGTTTTTGGCTTTTGCACTTTCCATGTCTTCCTGCAACCGCGGGTACGGCTGTCCCAGCAATTTTAATATCCAGCCGGTGGTAAAAATCGTCCAGACCACCATCCAGGCAATCCGGTAATGGATTGAGGCAATGGCCGGCAATCAAATATTTACCACCCAGGACGGATCGCATTCCATTTTCTCCCAGGCTTTCGGGGTTAGTTACCATTCGAAGTACGGGGCCGTTCAGGAATCCCGCCATGTTTTCCTGGAGGCGGGTTTGTTTTACCTTTTGCCAAGGCATCGCGGAGAAATCGCGATCCTTGAAATGGGACTTGGAACCGGCCTCAATGCGCTCCTCACCCTTCTCGCAGCCGCCCGGGCCGGGGTCAATATCCGTTATACTGCCTACGAACTGAATCCGCTGACCGGGGAGGAGGCGGAATCGTTGAACTACCCTGCTGTGCTGGCAATGGAAGGAGCAGAACAATATTTCAGGCAGATACACCAATCAGAATGGGAAAAACCGGCGCCCCTGACGGCTTTTTTTGAGCTGGAAAAAAGAAAAGCCGACCTTCGCGACCTCACAGAGGCCGGCCGGTATGACCTGGTATACTACGATGCATTTGCACCGGAAGCGCAGCCGGAGCTCTGGACGGAAGAAACGCTAGGAAAAGTAACGAATGCCATGAAAACCAATGGCGTACTGGTGACCTACTGCGCGAAGGGCGCCCTGAAAAGGACATTAAGATCGCTGGGACTGGCGGTAGAATCCATAAAAGGGCCCCCGGGGAAAAGGGAAATGACGCGTGCGGTTAAAACCTAATCATGTTTTTCTTTTTCTTCTGCTTTTTTAGACTTGAGCACATTAATCTTGCCCTCCTCTCCATACAGTTCACGCGATTTTTTATTGTAGGCGATGGCTGCTTCTTCGGCAGTGCTGAACATCCCGATATGGACGGACTTGCGCCCAATGGAAATAACCGCCCTGAAACGGTTATTTTCCTTGTATACCCCCGTATAACCTGCGCTGCTGCTCGTTTTGCGTTTGCGGCTGGCGACCGACCTGGACCGGTAGATCAGGTTTTCCAGCCGGCAATCCAGTTTATTGCCGTTTTTTGCGCCGACCAGATTTTTATCCCGGGTCTTGCTTTCATTCAAAAATCGCTCCGCTACCAGTTTGTGCAGGTAAATGGTTTCCGTTTTATACCCTCCCTTTGCTTTTTTCCAGGTTTTCTGGAATACAGCGCAGCCGCTAGAATGTTTTCGCAAATTGTTGATGAAATCGATTTTGACGAGATAAGGGTCGGTGGTTAGAAATTCATAGACCTTATCATCCAACAAAACCTCATCGTTTGCATTTTTCAACTTGATCTTGTATAGGGCCATTTTTCACGGTAGGGATAATCAAAAAATGAAGAATCACAAGAATTGCTCTAAATATAAGGTAATTTTGCTATCCACGCAAGTAATGGTTAAAAAAACTGCTTCGGATGGACGAAGTCTATTACATGAAACGGTGTTTTGAGCTTGCCCGTCTGGGTGGCGGAAACACGCTTCCAAACCCCCGGGTGGGCGCAGTCCTGGTGGCCGGCGGGCGGATCATCGGAGAGGGTTACCATAAAATTTATGGTCAGGCGCACGCGGAAGTCAACGCAGTGGGTTCGGTCAAACCGGAAGACCGCCGCCTGATCGCGCAATCTGTGCTTTACGTTTCCCTCGAACCTTGTTCCGTTTACGGCAAAACCCCACCCTGCACCGACCTGATCATCCGGGAACGGATACCGAAGGTGGTGGTGGCCTGTAAAGACCGTTCCCCGGGGGTTGACGGACACGGTATAGCGTTGTTGAGAAATGCCGGCGTTGAAGTCCGGGTCGGCCTCCTGGAGGAAGAAGGCGCCCTGCTTGCTTTGCCCAGGAATACGTTTGTTTCGGAAGAAAGGCCCTATATCATTTTGAAATACGCTCTGGACCCGCAAGGCCTGATAGCGGCGGCGGACGGACGGCAGGCCTGGATCTCCAATCCCTTCAGCAGGCGGCTTGTCCACCGGTGGAGAAGTGAGGCCGCGGCTATCCTGGCGGGCGCCAATACGGCTCTGTCGGATGATCCGGCCCTGACAACCCGGTACGGGTTCGGCCGGAGCCCCATCCGTGTGGTAATTGACCGGCGCCTGCGGCTGCCGGCATCCCTGAGATTATTTGACGGGACCGGGCCCACCTTGGTTTATACCGTCTCCCCGGATACCCCCTCCTACCCCAACACGATATTTTGTGTAGCGCCAGAGGAAAATAATTTACTGGATTTTATGCTGCGCGACCTGTTCAACAAAAAAATAGCCGGCCTGATCGTCGAAGGAGGCCCTACCCTGCTGAAGGCATTCATACAGGCCGGATTATGGGACGAAGCCCGGGTGTTCACCGGTCAACAGCCGATTAAGGACGGCATTCCGGGCCCTGTTTTACCCGGCAGACTTTGCCGGGAGATTTCCATTGGCGGAGATATTTTAAGAATTTACAGACCAGAAAGCCCTGTTTTGTTAAACTTGTATTAAAGTCCGCCTTTGAAATAGGGAGAAATAGCGGGAATTTGTTTTCAAGGTACTAATTTTGTTCAGAGAAAATGAAGAAGGGCATGAAATTCAGTTGGATCATTATATGGACATTGGCTGTCAGCCAGCTGTTCGGCCAAGGCAAAGACGAAGTCATCCAGTGGTTGACCTGGGAAGAAGCGCAGGTCAGGCAAGAGCAGGAAAAACGGCCTGTTTTTCTGAATATTTACACTTCCTGGTGCGGTTGGTGCACCCGCCTGGAAGAGACCACCCTGCACGAAAGCTCCATTGCCAGATATATCAATGAAAAATTCTATCCTGTCAAATTCAACGCGGAGCGCAAGGAGGAACTGATTTTCCGCAATCAAACCTACGGTGTGATCAAGCTGGGCAAAAAGGAATACCACCGGCTTGCGGCCGAATGGCTGGGTGGCCGGATGAGCTTTCCAACCCTTGTTTTCCTGGATGATGCATCCAATCTGATCCAGGCGATCCCGGGTTACCGCTCGGCCAAAGAACTGGAAGTCATCGCCACCTACTTCGGCAGCGGGGAATACCGCAACACGCCCTGGTCGGTGTATGAGAAGAATTATCAGCCGGTTTTGATTACGGATTGATTTGTTGTTGATTCGTTGATGCGTTGATTTGTTGATTTGAAACGGCAGCCCTCGAATCAACAAATCAACAAATCAACGCATCAACAATCCCCCTTATTCCAGCAAAAACTCAATATCCGCCCGTGAAAAATCCAGCTTGCCGGCATTGCCGATAATATCCTCGGCCAATTGGCTTTTCCGTTCCTGAAGTCTGACGATCTTTTCCTCGATGCTGTCGCGGGTAATAAACCTGACGGCGATCACATTTTTTTCCTGACCGATCCGATGGGCCCTCGCAATAGCTTGTTGTTCGGTAGTCGGGTTCCACCAGGGATCGAGGATGAATACATAGTCGGCTGCCGTGAGGTTGAGGCCTGTGCCGCCCGCCTTGATGGAAATCAGGAAAGTCGATATACTCGGATCATTCTCAAACCGGTGGACTGCCTCCTTTCGCGCCCCGGCGGTCAGGTCGCCGGTCAGCCAGGAGAAAGCCTGATTTTCTTTTTCAAACACCTCCCTGAACAACGACAAATACTGCACAAATGAACTGAAAAACAAGGCCTTATGCCCGCTTTTGCGGATCAGGTCCCAATGTTCGAGCACATCGGTAAACTTGCCGCTTTCCTTGTTATAATCCGGGAAGATCAATTGCGGATGATTCACCAGTTGGCGGAGCCGGGTCAGTGTTTGCAAGACCTGCAGCCTGTATTTGGGGTCGTTGTGGCGGAATTGTTCCAACAACTGGTTGCGTGCCGCAGATTTTTCCTTTTCGTACAGCTTTTTCTGCTCTGCCGTCATTTCAGAAAAAAAGACCTTGGTGGTGAGGGGCGGCAATTCGGGCGCCACTTCTTCTTTGGTCCGGCGCAGCAAATAGGGTTTCACCAGGCTGCGCAAGCGGATCTTTTTGTCCTCATCGTTGAATTTTTCGATGGGTGTGATGAATTCGCGTTTAAAAAACTGGAAACTGCCCAATAAGTCGGGGTTGATGAACCGCATTTGGGACCATAGGTCCGACAACGAATTTTCAATGGGGGTACCGCTCAGGCTGATCTTATGCCTGCCTTTTAATTGATTGACCGCCTGAAAGACCTTGCTTTCCTTATTTTTAATTTGCTGGCTTTCGTCGAGGACGATATACTCCCATTCGAGTTTTTCCAACAGTTCCACATCCTTCAAGGCCGTCTGGTAGGTGGTAAGCGTCACGTCGAAACGGGTGATCAACCGGATATCCTCATGGCGTTTGACGCCGGTATGGTTGTATACGGTCAGGGAGGGCGCAAATTTTTTGATTTCGGCTTCCCAGTTGAACACCAGGGAGGCCGGCATAATGATCAGGGCGTTCAGGGGTTGAAGGAACCCCATGTCCGAAGCCTGGCCGAACAGGCTGAGCTGACCTTCTCCCTTTGGCGGGACGATGGGTTTTTGACCGGATCTCCGGTCCTTGGCATGGGCAAATGCCGCGATGGTTTGAAGGGTTTTCCCCAATCCCATATCATCGGCCAGGCAGGCCCCCAATTGCTGGCTCGCCAGTTGGATCAGCCATTTTACTCCTTCCGACTGATAATGCCGCAATTCGGCCTGTAACAAGGGCGACGGCTTGAATTCCACCGTCTCCATTTCTTTGCTGAGGGATTCGCCCGCTTCGATCCCGATCTGTTCCAGTAAGGTGTACTGGCTTTTGGACAACCGGAGCCGGCTGCGCTCGAACCGCCCGAACCGGGTGAGTTCCCGGTACCGCGCCATCCACTCTTCCGGGATCAGAAAAAACTGCCCGTTGGGCAAGGGGTAAAAACGGTTTTCCTCACGGATGTACTTGGCCAGCGCCAGAAAGGGAAAAGCGTACTCCCCTACCCTGACTTCGCCGTGGAGGTCGAACCAGTCGTTGTCGGGGCTTGCCATGACATCCAGTCTGGACTTGCCGAGGTGGATGGCTTTCCCATCTATTTCCGGCGACTCGATTTCAAAACCCTCCAGTTCCAGTTTTTCCAGGCGGGCCGACAACCATTGGATGATCTGAAAGGGATCTTCTGACGGTTTGGATACGGTGAAATAGCTGCCGTCGGTTAGCGCCAGACCCATTTTTTTCAACTTTGCAATAAAGATGGATTCAGCCACCTTATCGCGTTTCACCTGCAGGATCCGGATATTCTCCGCCGCGTCGATTTCGAGACTCAGACGTTGGTCGCGTTTATCCGCCCAGTTGAAATAGGCCTGATGGTATCCCATCTGGACGGATAAAATCCAGTTTTTATTAAAAAGGTGCTGCACCGGGGAAAGCCGGCAGATCCGGATGCGGTTGAAGTTTTCCTTTTCAAAACCCTCCGCTTCGAACTCCACTTTGGCGGCGATCTTGAGGATGAATTTCCGGAAATAAGCGTTGACCGAGGATTGGGGGATCACCACTTCATCCTTGTTCCGGAAAGGTTTGATCATATTTCCGTTGATATGGGCCAGCCGGAAAAGTTGGTGGTTGTTCACCACCCAGGCGTCGTTATTGGTCAGCGGGATCAGGTTTTTGGTGCTGATCAGCCAATGTTCGGCGCCCAGCCTGAGCCGGAGTTTGTAAACAACGTTATCCGGATTTTTTTTGAAAAACAATTCCGGTTCGAGGGGCGCCGGGTTGAAAGAAAGCAAGTGGTCCTTTACCAGGCTCTTGCGCTCTGCATCCCAGGCGACCGGCAACTGGTGTTGGGTGATCAGTTGGAGCCATTCACCCAACAGCCTGTGGATATAAACAAGAATGGCATTTCCGGTTTCTTCCTGAGCCAGAAGAACATTCAGATCCGGGTTTTTCTTCTTCGACGGGTTGAATTTGTCCTCCAGCGATTTGGGCGCCAGCAGTTCATGGATAGCAAACAACCTTTCCCGCTGGGCATTCATCCGCAAACCAAAGGCGCCGATGGTGTTCTCCAGGGCTTTTTGCTGGACATAGGTAAGCAACCCCGCTTCGTCGACTGCTACGATATAGGCGTTCGGCAGGTATAAACCCTCCGAAAAAGCATATAAATTGTAAAGGACCTCAAAGCCCTGGTTGCGTTTCATGTTGAATTCCTGGATATCAACTACCCAAACAGATTGTGGACTGCCGGGTTTTTATACTTGCAGACAAGTCAACCGCGAGGGTTACCCCTTCGCGGTGCAATTTTAAGGCGCACGGGCGTTTTTTAGGCCATTTCAGCGAATTAAAATTGCCTTTTAACCCAATTTAGGTATTTTGGGGCCAAATAAAAGCAGGCTGAATGCTCGACTGGCTTTTGTCGCTGAAAGGATTTGAACCCCATTGGGGCGACCATATATTGTTTCTTTTATTAGGCGTTATCCTTCCCTTTCGCTCCACCAAGGCTCAACAGGGCCTTGCAAGCATCCGTTTCACCTCTGACCTGCGCGTCCGTCTTTTCCTGGCCAACAGCATAGGATTATGGGCCATGGCGATCATTGTACTGGCTTTTTGGTGGCTGATGGGCCGTGAATTCAACGGGTTAGGACTCGGTTTTCCGATCCGGCATTCGGTGGTGGGTTGGGTTGCTTTTGGCATTTTTTTCCTGTTGTACCTGGTCGACTTCTCAGCGGTTTTCACCTCCCGGGAAGGCGTGGAAAAATTTGAGTCCAAACTTTCCGGCGAACTGAATCTTTTGCCCAGAAACCGGCGCGAATACCTGTATTTTATCCCGCTTTCGTTCAGTGCAGGTGTTTGCGAAGAGATCGTCTTCAGAGGGTATTTTATCGGTTATTGGCTGGGGCTCACGGCGCCGTTCAAACTGGGTGTATGGTCGCCGGTCATTGCCATCGTTTTGCCAGCGCTCATATTCGGCATTGTGCATTTGTACCAGGGCCGCGGGGCTGTAGTCCGCATAGTGGTCATGGCCATTTTATTCGGCATTTGTTATCTGGAATTCGGCGCCCTCTGGCCGCTGATGGCCCTGCATTTTGGCATTGACCTGGTAGGCGGGCTGGCAGGGCTTTGGTTTCCGGAAGAGCCTCCCGTTTCGGATCCTTCTGAGGAAGAAGAATAGTTGGCAGTTCGCAGTTGGCAGACTGAAGACTGAAGACTGCCAACTGAAAACTCCCTACCTCGGGATCCGGTCCGGATAATCCGTAATGATCCCATCCACCCCCATATTGATCAGGCCCTGCATGGTGGCGGAATCGTTGACCGTCCAGGGGATGGCCAGCATCTTTTTTTCGTGGATCAGGTTCACCAGGTTGGGCGACAGCACCAGGTAATAAGGGCTGAATACCTGGGGAACAAAACCCAGGTCCGCCAGGTTTTCGTCCAGCCCTTTGGCGTTTTCGATCAGAAAAGCGATGGTAACAGAATCGTCCAGTTGACGGACGGCCTGCAAAGACCGGATATCGAACGACTGGATGCAGGTCCGGTCATGAACGTTGAGCCGTTTAACTTCATTCAGGACGAGGCGCGCAAATCCGGCGGGTGCGGGCGTAAACACCCCGTCCAATTCCGGGGCGCTTTTGATCTCGATATTGTAGCGCACCGGTTGGCGCCCCAGGGTTTTGCACCGGGCTTCTACGGCTGCCACCACCTCGCTTAAGGCCGGCTTGTATACCGCCATCGGCTTTTGCTCCGGAAACCGGTCGTTGCCTTTCGACCCGCAATCGAAAGTTTTGATCTCCTCGTAGGTCATATTGAAAATGGAGAATTTTTTTTCCTCCTCTTCCGTTATCGGCGCGCCGCCCGGTTGCAGGCAGATGGCGTGCGACATCCAGGGTTCGTGGGATAACACCAGGATGCTGTCTTTGGACACGGCGAGGTCCAGTTCCAGGGTGGTGATCTCCGGGTATTCCAGGGCCAGCAGGAAGGCGGGGATGGAATTCTCAGGGGCAAGGCCGCGGGCGCCGCGGTGGCCCTGCCAGTCAAAGGGTGGTTTTTCCATAGTGGATTCGGGTGTTTTATCCGCCGGCGGGTTGGCACAATGGACCAGGCAGAGGGCAGCGGATAGGATGATAAAGGCTTTACGGGACATGAGATGGGTTGAATTTGTGTTCAAAGATAATGAAACCCTGGCGGCGTTGGGATCGGATTGTTCACACCTGAATAAAACTAACCAAAATTTAATGTTGGAGGTTCAGCGGGACAAGGTATTGGGGATTTTTGGACTTTTATCCTGGCTTCGGTCGGAGGTACAAGGGTATTTGCTCCGACCAGAGGTCGGAGGTACAAAAGTGTTAAAGACCCAGCAACACCCCCTCCACCACTCCTCTCGGTGTCATCCTGTACAACTCCACCCGGATGCCGATGCGTTGAAAGTAATTCCCTTTTTCCGAAAGTGGGTCGTCCAGGTTTTTTGAGCTGATGACGGGGAAATAGATCCCGAAACGACCATCCAGCAATTCCAGGGCAAGGCCTCCGCTCCAGATCATCTGATCCCTGAACGTATCGTCCGCTCCGGTAGGCATGGCGTTGTCGAAGTAACCAAAATCGAAGTAAGGCCTTACGGGTATTTTACCAGGCAGATCCGCCTTGAAATTGAGGGCAAGGATAAAATTATTGCTCCGCCCCAACGAAAACCCGGGGCCGGTGGGGGTTTTGAACCCGCCGTCGCGAAGGCTGACCTGTTGCGTCCCAAAACCATCGTTTTCCGTTCTTCCGAAATAAAAATCATCAAACCGGTAATCGTTGTGCCCCTGACTGATCAGGTTGAAAGCGCCCGGGAATATGGCGCCGGCGTTCCTTCGGGAATTTTGCAGGAACCCGCCGCCAAAAAATCGCAGGTGGAGGTATTTTTTGTGCCGGTACGCCAGCTTGCTTTTCCATTCTAAAGAGGCCTTGAGGTAATTTTGAGACCGGGAAAAAACGTCGGTATAGGATTGCTGCTCCAGCGCCAATTCTAACGTAAACGGGCTCAAAGGGTTGTTGCCCCGGCCCGAAAAAGCGGCTTCGTAAATCGTGGTCCATTCCCGGTCAGGGCCCTGAAATGCGCCGTCCTGGTCAAAAACAGGATTTTCCACACCAAGGATAATAGCCCGGAACCGTGCCGCAACTGAAAATTGATCAGTATGCTGATTCCTGATCCGGACCGTAATCCTTGGCTCGAGGCGGAGGTAATCCAGGCGGTAGTCGAATAGTTCATTCCGGTCAAAATGAAACCGGCGGGCCGTCAGGTCGATATCCAGGGATTCCATCCAACCGGATTTTGGAAAAAAATGCCGGGTCAGGTTGCCCATTCCCAACAAGCTATTGGATCCCAGGCCATACATCGGGTGGATTGCAAACTCCCATTTGCGGTACGGGAGGGTCCGGTTGTGCAGGACAAACCCGACCATGCTTTTGTCGTAAACATTCCAACCGTAGAATGGCAGGTAATAAACCTCCGTTTTCCGGTCGTCTTCCAGGGTTCCCAAAAAAGTAAACCGCAAGGGCGGGGTTCTTCTGAGCAGACCATTGGTTTTGATCCGGTTGTTTTTCCGGTTGACGTCGAGCGTCCAGCGTTCTGGGTCCGCCACGATGACGCTGGCCTGTTCGCCGGTCAGTGTGATCGTTTTTTCGCCGGCAAATCCTTCTACCCATTGTGGTGGGCCAACTTCAGATGGACTGGCAACGGCCACAGGAAAAGGCGCAGGTATCTCACCCAGGTTTCTGACCCGGACTTCCCATCCCGTTGCCGCCGGTTTCACCCCGGTCAGGGCGTAATCGATCTGCCGGTTGGAGTACAACAGGCCGTCGAACAGCCAGTCCAGCGATTTGCCGCTTTGGGTTTCCAGGTGCAGGCGGAGGTCGGCGGGTTGCGGGTGTTTGAATTGCCATTGCCGGTAAAAATCCTGCATGATGGGGTCAAAACGTTCCGGCCCCAGGTATTTTTCCAGCATTTTAAATGCCCTGGCCGGTTTTTCGTACCCTCCCAGCCAATAATTGAGCGGTTCAAAATCGTCGGATGGCGTTTCCGGCGCCTGGTCCTGCCTGCGGCGGGCCTGATAGAGGTATCCCAGTTCGGGCACGGTCATTGCGCTTTGCCCCCGGAGGAAATCCGGCAGCAGTTCCATATCCACGGAGCCATAATAAGTTTCGGTATACCTGTGATCGTAATAGGAGTTCAAACCTTCATCCATCCAGACATGGTCGCGCTCGTTAAAGGCCAGGATACCGTAAAACCAGTTGTGTCCCACCTCATGCGTAATCACCCCATCCAGACTCCTGGCATTGCCCATCAGTCCGATCACCGTGATCATCGGGTATTCCATGCCGCCCCCTGCGCCCAGCGCGCTTTGCACGGCGGTGGCGTGTGGATAGGGGTATTCACCCACCAGGCCTGAATAAAATTGTACCGCCCGGTCGACATAGTGGATGGCGTCCTTCCAAAGGTGTTCTTCAGCCTTGGTAAACATCACCCAGGTATCCACACCCCGTCCGGACGGTAAAACCACCGAACTTTTGGCCACCCGGAAACGTTTGTCGGCAAACCAGGCAAAATCGTGGACGTTTTCGGCAAGGTACCGCAGGGTTTTTGTTGCAGGGCTGGAAACCGGAAAAGTATCCTGCTCGCTTTTTGCCGGTTCGGCCGCCAGACCAGCCAGGTATTGGGCGTCTGAAGCGGCTTTTTGGCTCAAAAAGTTGATCTCGGCGACATCTTGCAATTGGCCCGTAGCGCCAACCACATAGTTTTCCGGCAACGTGAGGCTGACCTCGTACCGACCGAATTCGGAATAAAACTCGCCCATATCGAGGTATGGCATCGGATGCCACCCTTCGCGGTCATAAACTGCCGGTTTGGGGTACCATTGAGTGATCTGATAAGATTGATCGTCATGACCCAACCGCGAAAAAGAGGCCGGGATCCTGAGGGTAAACGGCGTTTGGATGGCGGCTTTTTGTCCGGGCCCCAGGGGTTTGGGCAATATCAGCCTTGCGATATCAGGGGCTTCGTACACCAGTGGTGCAACTGCTCCGTCTACCTGGAAATTCAGATCGCGGATATTGCCTTTTTCGGTGTCATCGGAAAAATAAAACCGGGTGCTGCCGGTCCGCAATTTTTGGCGGGCAAAGGCGCTTGCCTGGTCGCGATAAGCATTGGGCCAGAGGTGGAAATAAATAAAGGCAAGGGTATCGGGCGACCGGTTGATGTATTCAATGTCGATTTCTCCTGTCAGGGTATGTTCCTGGTCATTGAGGGTCACGTGGATCCTGCAATTGACCTCCTGTTGAAAATAAGGGGATTGTGCAAAAGCCACAGGCGCGGCCGTTATCAAAAAAAGAAATCCGGAAAAGTTCCGGCGCAAAATTGAATAGATGTCTGCCATTTTGTTTGCCGGCTTATCTTTGTGCGGCTAAAATAGGGAAATTTGATTGATTCGATTGATTCGATTGATTCGATTGATTCGATTGATTCGATTGATTCG
>CAZLEF010000067.1:0-39050 GCA_964558465.1 uncultured Lewinella sp.
ATATGTCGAAAAGACCGAGGGCTGTAGTCAGAAAATTCACTCTTTACACAACCCCAGGTCGTGGTTAAACAGGTTACACCTGTTAGCCCAAATCCATAAAACCCGTTCCAATCATGAAAAAACAATTGTTATTCCTTTACTGTGTTTTCTCCTTGTTCACCGCCTGCACCCCGGCGGAAAACCGGCAACCCGAACCGGCAGCGCCCGTTTTTGACGAAGAAAAAGAGAAAGCGGCCATCATGGCTACTATTGAGCGCGAGACCGAATGTTTTTTCAAAAGTGATTATGAGTGCTGGAAGACCACTTATGCCCAGACCGATTACGCCTTTCAGGCCTGGAGCAATGCCGACGGCACCTTCGACGCCAAAACGGGCTGGCAGGAAGTCGACGAAAAGATCGGAAAATACATCCGGGAAAACCCCGTGCCGGGCGTCGGCAGCATCCATCCGAAAGTCGAACGGCGCAACATGATTGTCAAGTTCTACGGCGATCAGGTGGCGTATATGATCTGGGATCAGTACAATATCCGGCAGGACCTGAAAAACTACGCGCACAGCAAAGAAATCCGCATCATGGAAAAGATCGACGGCCAGTGGAAGATTGTGAATGTATCGGCTTTTTGGGATTATGTGAATCTGGTGGCGGTGGATAGTTTGAGGTAGTGGTAAGTCTTCAGTCGTAAGTCGTAAGTCATAGGTCATAAGTCTCCGGACTTGGATCAACCATGCCGGTGGCGTGGGAAGGAGGGGGCAGTCCGCCCGCTGTCTCCACGCCTTAGCGCATGGCGTATGCGGGCAGTCGGTTTGCTGATTTTCAGGCGACCGCTTCCCTGGGGAATGATCCTGAGCGATTCCTTGATTTGATGACTTAAAACGCATCCTCGCAAGCCCTGAAGGGCAGGTAAACATCCTTGAATCAACCACGCGTACCGCGTGGCCGATGGCGTGGCACGCACATCAACGAATTAACGAATCAACCACGCGTACCGCGTGGCACGCATATCAACAACCACAGACCAACCCTTGTACCATGATCATGGGATTGCGGCGAAGTTAACCCGGTCTTAATTTAGCGGTGATGCTTTAACCGATTTTATTCGACTTTTAACCTCTGAAAAAATGAAAAAAATACTATTCCTTTTTTTACTTACCCTTCTGCTCTTTTTTCAATTCGGATGCGGGGGCGTACGTAAAAGCAACCGCGTTGGGTTCGGTTCGAGGATCTTCATTCAGAAAATTGACACTACCTCTCCCCATATAATATGGACCATCAAAAACATAACAAAAAATACAGTAACCACTTATAGGGAAACAGAAAACAATGTGACTTTTAATCCGGGCACCGTGTTGGATATTACTTGCCGGGGAATTGACCAGGAAAGCGGAGTGGAAAAACTTAGAATTGTATTAGACGGCTCATCTGAATGCAGGGCGCTTAGTGGTAACTTTAGTAGCCTTACGCCTCGCGATGCCGTTCCGATCGAAAAAACACAGACAGCAAGAGATGGGGTTGCTTATTCCTTCCTGGAAGCCGTGGAAGGGGGGATACGGTTGGGCTTGTGTCCGCAGGAAGGCATGGTTTGGGTTTCCGGATTCAGGTCATATGAGGCCGAAGCCAGAAACTTTCGCAACAGGGTATCCAATTCAACCCTGATGATTACAATAGTCAATGATTAAAAATCGGCTGCGGATTGCCGGACTGTGGACTGCAGACTGTTAGACTATTCATACCGCTCCATTGAGAGAGGCCCGTTCTGACAACCAGATTTTGACCCTTCATAGAAAACCGGTAAAACGATGATAGTAGAACCATGATCCAAAGACCCTCTAATCCTTTATCTTTAATTGCCTTAATTGCAAATAGCAACCCAGCTAGCCTGTTGTTTGACAACCAGTTATTGCAACGCGGCATCCATCTGCGCTGGAGTTTTGACCCGGACCTGGGATACCCGCGCAATGGGTTTAATGTATATCGATCCAGCTTGGATGATAACGGTCGAATTAATGCCCCAACAAGTGTGTTGTTTAATTGGAGTTTCGATATGTCCCTGGACAGCTTGTTCCAAACGCACACCATCCCTTTTCCCGGGTATGCCGGTTTTCTGGAACAACGTTATAGCGGAAACAACACCATTGCTCAGATCTACGAGCATATTCAGTCGCTGCGGCCGACGGAACAAGAATGGGTGCGGCGGTCAAATAAATTTCCACAGGCCGAAGGAAAAAAAATACAAATTCCGGTATTGGATTCGATCCTGCTTGCGGCTGCCGATCCCAATATCGCCCGCTTTGCCGGGTTATATTTCGTGGATCATCAACTCCTGGATTCTGGTGAAGTACTGAATCGTGCCTGTTATTGGGTAGAGGGAGACTGGGGCGCCCAAAGCTACCCCAAAAAGGATATTGACCTGAAAAATATTCCCGCTCAGGAACTGGGCTTGAGTATCCGTAAACCAGGTATTGAAATTATTGCCCAGGGAGGGTATTTTATCAATGCACGTGTCGAACCCCCGGCAACTTCCCGGGTTGCCTATGACCGGCTTTGGTTTAGAGGAGAGCCAGGGAGAATTCTGACCATTTCATCGGATGAACCGGTAGAAGAGATGATCCTGGATGGCAGCTTTCTGGAGCCGGGCGATATTTTTACGGATGGCCGCCAGCCCGCAGTAATAGACAGAACAGGTTCGGAGATGACCATCATCAGCCCCGGCCGCCCATTCTTTCAGTTAAGTATTTCGACAACCCGGACGAATGGGGTATACCTGGAAAAAGTTTCCCTGCGCCGGAAAACAGGACCTATCGGCAATTTGCGTTCTCCTGTCTGCTATCTGGCCGCGGTGAGTTTGGAACTTCCAGTTGGAATTTTTGTCGCTCCCCGAATAAATATGGAGGAGCCGGTGATAGAGGCGGCAACGCCAGTACTGAATAATAATGGATACCTGGAATTGCCCAAGTCGCAGATCGTATTACCTGCCAGTTATTACAATCCTTCCTGGACATTTCCCGCCAAACCCCTTTCGCTCATTTTTGGCAAATCGCCTGGAGAAGCCTCGCAACCCCTGCCTGATTTTACGCTGAACAACCGCTTCGACGATGCAGATCGCGGGCCCGCATTGTTTCGGGCACAAGAAGAACCATTGCCTGACCTGGCAGCCTGGTTCAAGTTTGACGGGAATTTTGAGGATGCCAAATCAAAACAAGCCGCCACGCCGATCGGGAAACTGCGTTTTGCAAAAGCCAATATCGGCCAGGAACGCCTTCAAATAGATGAACGGTACCCCCATCTTCAAACCGTTGGAAAACGTGTTTTGTGTTTCGACGGAAATACCGCGTTGATGCTCGACCGTTTTCAGGAACTCAAATCCCCGGGCAATAGTTTTACTATTTCCTTTCGGGTCTTAGCCGGCACAATGAACAAGGATACCATCCGGACCCTATTGGGAAGCGACACCGGAGAGGGCCTGTTTATTGGGATTTCATCCGTGGCGGACCAGCGTGATGAATTGAAACTGCATCTTCGGATCAACGATACGGTAGTGGAACTGCCCGAGTGGACCTTTGTCAACTATTGGCAAAATCTGGCTTTGGTGGTACGTAACGGACGCGGCCAGATTTTTATCAATTTCAGCCCGCTCGGGGGGACTTTTGTTTTCCCCGCAGCGCAGCTTCGCTTTTCGGATAGAAACCTTTATCTGGGCGGAATCCCCGGCGGGCCCCGTGATCAGAACTTTCGGGGGTTCTTGGCCGATGTGCAATTCTGGCATCGCGCCGTCGACCCACGCACCGCTGCCTTGTCTCTGGCGCAGCATTCGGTAGCTTTGGATCAATACCTGCCGTTACGGCCGGCGTTCCATTTACCGGAGACGCTGTCATTCAACGGGCAGGCGCCGCACCGGCAGTTCACACAGCCCGATTTGCAGGATTTGACTTCCTTTTCCATCCAGTTTTGGATGCGCCCCGAAGCGGGGGGATATTTCCTGGGATTTCCCGGTACAAATGGTTTTGCATTGAGATTAAACGAGACCGACCGCAGGTTGCATTTTGTAACTCGTTTTGACCCGGAAACAAGTATCGTCTCCAATTGGCAATATGAGCGTGAAGCGTGGACCCAAATCGGGATTACTTATGATTGTCAGCAGTTAAAGATTTTTGTCGATGGTCGCCTGGATAAATCTGTCAATCTTTTTCGCAGGTTTAACATGGCCGATTTATCGACAGTTCCGGATAACGGTTCCATTCCGGCTTTCAGGGGCCGGATTGCCGACTTTCGCATATACAAATTGCCGCTGCCTCCCCAAACGCTGAAAACTCGCGGCCCGATAAGCTCCCATCCGCAGATTCTGACCTTTTTGCCAGGCGACCATCCCTGGCAGGACCTGAGTTACCCCCTGGCGCCGGTTCTGTTGACCCGGCAGATGGGCATGTTTTTTTGGATCCATCCGGAAAATGATCCTCTTCCTCCGGGCAACCATCGGCCTGTATTGCTTTTCAATAGTGGTATCAATTTTATTACATTCCTGAGTCCTCTGAAGTATAGGCATGAGTATTACTTTGGAATTCGCTTGGCAAGCGTCACAATCGGCACGGAGAGAACAACCATTCAACCTGATTGCTGGACGCATATCGGCATTACCTGGGATGCTGAAAAGGTATGTCTTTTCATCAATGGCCTGCTGATTGAAACTATTTCCGAAAACGTTCCAAATCAACTACTGTTCAATCCGGCAAATATTTCAATTGGTAATGGAATTGCCGGAAATCCCGGTTATGACGCCTTTCAGGGCCAGGTTACCGGATTTCAGATATGGAACCAGGCTATATCTCCCAACGAGCTTCGCTTTTTTTCTGCACCGCCTTTCCTTGTGGACCGTAATGTAGACGACGGGGATTATACCTACTACGTACGCAGCACAGACCTGTGGGGACAATTGAGCGGTTGGAGCGCGCCTCTTTCCGTTCAGGTGCAAAACCGGCTGACTTTCAACGGCCCCGTGGATGTAAAAGCTACATTCCTGCCCGTCGCAGGAGAAGTGATCCAAACAACAGCCCTTCCCGAAGAAGACCATACCCCAAAGCGGTACGAAGCGGTAATCGAGCTTCAGGCGCCATTTTTGGGCGACCCCCGCGAATTGCGGCGTTATGAAGCTTTGTTCTCCCGCCCAGGGCAACGCGCCACTTTTTCCGGCGGCACGGAAGCATACCGCTTAAAGCAGCCCTTTGAGGTATTGTTAGCCGAACGCGCCGGTGGGCGCTTGTTGAAATTAACCCTGCGGGACCGCCCCTTCGCCCAACTTGAACCTGCCATTAATGATCAGGTATCCATCGCCTTCGATCAGGAATTTGTATTTTCATGGGCATGGACAGGCGTACAACAATTGCACAACCCCGCTGTGGACAGATTCCTGCCCCATCTGCGCAGGGGCGCCTGGAACGAGGTCGTCGCGCCCATATACGAGGTAATTTCCCATCCAGAGCGCCATTACAGATTACAAACCCGGATCGAACTACCCGAGGAGGAATTCATCAATGCGTATGCTGCGGTGGAAAATCGTCTGTATCGTATTGTGGAATATGCGAGAGACCATATTACCCTCGAGGCGCAAGGCGACTTCGATATGCCGCCCCCGCGCGTTGGCGCCACCCTGCACATCAACGTGCCGGAGATATCCTCAATTTACGCCGATCCGCTTGATAAAACCCAATACATTCCCCTTGAACCGGAAATCACCAGTGTCTTCCGGCCCTGGGAACCTAGACAATATGAACTCAGAAACGCAGATATGCTCACCGCAGAAGAAATCGGCCGCTTGCGATCCGATATTGCGGAAGCCGATTGGCAGGATCGCGGATTGGATTGGTTGCCGGAAAAAAATGTCCTCCGCCTTGAGCTGACCGGCATTCGGGAAACACCCCCCGCCAATATGCCGCTCAATCAGGCTGCCAATGCGGAGGAGTCGCAATATATGCGACAACATTACGTGCCTGGCGCCGTGGTTGCCATGTGCGCCGTAAACGAAATATGGGCTTACCGGATTTTTTACGTCTTTTGGCACGAAGTGCGCCGGCAACCCGACGGCAGCCTGCAATGGATCGGTTACCTGTCCGCTCCGGAGGGCGAAGGACCGGAGGAACTGACCGGAGATACCGTAAGCTTTGCGGGCCGGTCGCCGACCCGAATTTATTATGGCCGAAAATTTCAACGCCGCCTGAGCTTGCCCGCCGGACTGTTGCCGGATTTTTCAGTCGCCCCTACCAATGAGTTCAGTATAGCTGTGGAAGCCGCTACCGCCGATGGTTCGATTGAAGGAGAACTTTCCCCCAAAGCTGCTATGATCGCCGCCGACCGCCGCCTGGCTGTCCCGGGCCCGATCCCTCGTATCCTGAACATCGGCAAACCCGGTTTCGACGGACAGGCCGCCTGCACCGTGGAGTGGGATGTTGTGCCCGATGCCCTGGGGTACCAGCTCTACCGCGCAGTGGATACGGCGATCTTTGAGCGCGACCAGGAGCAACGCCGCCGCCGCGAAGCCGGTAGCGACTATGCCGGGGGAGATATTGCCGGCGTATTCCGCGACGATCCCGATTTTGCCGACTGGCTGAGGGCATACCGCCACCGCCGGCCGGAAGCCGCCCTGGCAAACCTGGACGGACTTTTTGCGCCGCGTCTCAACCCGGCCTGGGAAGCGCAGGATGCATTCTGGCGGGAATGGGCGGGGCTCTTTTACACAGGTCCTGAATGGGCGGAACAAGATTGGAAAGCAGACGTTATCCAGCGCCGCCGCCGGGCGGGCCCTTACGCAGGAATGAGTTATGACCAAGTATTAACAGATCCTCCGCGGCATAGAGGCTGGGTGGCTGCCCGTACCGGCGGGCAGGATCCTGCCGGCTTCTTTCCCCCGGAAATCAACCCTGCCTGGCTGACCGCCCACGAGTTCTGGCGCGCCTGGGCCGACCGCTTTTATCCATCCCTGACTGACCGGGAGGTGGAAGACCTGGCCAACCGTCCCGGCAACGAAAGCGCCTTCACCATTGTGCACAATGAGCCGCTGAACCCGCCGGTTACCGATGAAAGAGTCATCTATACCGATCCGGTGAGCGGCACGGTCAGCAACGGCTACCTGTACCGCACCCGGGTACTGGGGCGCAACCTGCAAGCGGGCGCCTGGAGCAAGGCAAGCGAACCGAAAGCCCTGGAAAAACCCGCCTCCCCGCCGCGCGCCCCCGTATTTACAAAGGTAGAAGCCGGCGACCGGCAGATCACCCTGCAATGGGCCCTCAACCGCGAACCCAACCTGCTGGGGTACACACTTTACCGCGCTGAAGACGAAGCCTTGCTGGCCGACCTGCGCTGGGCGGACGCGGCGCCCATTCCAGGGGTGACGTCCATCTTCATTCCCGATCCGCGCATTGTGACGCGTTGGGATGAAAACGGAGATGCCTACATTCTGTTGCCGGGCGATTCGCCGATAACCCGGGCAGAGCAAATTCTGGGAATTTACCGGGCGGATGAGTTTGATGCCGGGGCGGAAAGGGTAGAGGTGCAGGTGGGGGCGATGGATTATCGGTTGGGAGTGCAGACTTCTGTCGTAATCCTGGGCGACAGGACGTTTCGCCGGGTAACGGGATTGCGGAAGGTGGCTAGAGGGGTGGAGATGGCGATAGTGTGGCGGGATATTATGGACATAAAATTACTTGAAACCAGAGCAATTTATCTATATACAGATATAAATGTTGTTTGGGGGGTAAACTATTATTATAAAATTAGTAGTGTAGCAAAAAATGGATTTAAAAGCGATTCTCCTAAATGTATTTTGGGTAAATCGCTGGACGATTCAATACCAATTTCTCCGGAATGGATATCAGGAACCTGGGTGAAGTACTTAAATACAGGAGAAATATTACCTTTTAATACTGTGTCAGAAGGAAAATCTTGTATTCAACTGATTTGGAGCGAAGAACCATTAGGTGCGCGAATTAAAATTCAAAAGAAGAATCAATTGGGCGTTTGGATCGATATTACCGATTGGCTTTATGATGTTCAACACTATCTAGATTTAGCATTAGAAACAAGCGATACTTTTTATGATCAAACATATAGATTATTATTATTGGGGACAAACAATAAGAGTAATCAGTATTTTAAAGAATTGCTCATTCAAAAAATCATTTAGAATATGTCATACAGTGAATTATTGACAGGGTTTATTGAGCACAGACGTGATGTTACTTTCCCGGTTCATGTTGATGATTCGATGAATGTTGTCCATGAGGCTCTGCCATATGGTTTTAATAATGATGGAACAACATTTAAAAAAGAATGGAATATTACGCCGCAATCTGGACGTCAAGTGCGTCTCGTCGCAGCCTTTACGGGAACCGTATCGGTAAAACATGAGGGGTTTCAATATTTTATTCTTATTTATGTTTTTTCATTGAGGCCTTATTCGGAAAATGACGATTTGCCGGATGGTTATCCACTCCCAAAATATGCAAAATATGGCCCTTTTTCATTAAATACGGCAGAATATATTGTAAGGAATTTATTGTTACCTCAAAATGTATTTTCAACTATTTTAAGGACATATGTACAAGAGCAACCGACATCTCCAATGGCAGAGCCAGACAGGGATTTTATATTAACAGAGATTTTAAATAATAGATTTGAACCAGGAATTCCGCTTGAGGCTGGTACGGTTTTGTTCAATATTGACCCAGGGATGGAAGTGAAATTTTCATTGCATCCTGAAGATTCTAATCGAGTTGTAATGGATAATATTTATTTTAATCCCAATTTTTATTTTGTTAAATGGCGTAATGCGATTGAAGATTATAGTCGTTTTCCCAGTCACTTTAAACAGACTGTATTAGCTCCTCCAATTACTAATGGAAACATACGATATGTATTAAGAACTGTTGGGGATATCAGATATCCTATTTCTCTCCAATATCCAAATTTGAGAAATGCCTATACTTCAGCAGACCCGCATGATTGCATATTGGTCATTGATAATTTTAATATACTTGATCATGCCGGACTCCAAATTGCCAAAGGCGTTTCCATAATTGGGTTAACTAGTAATCCATCTGACGATATAAAAAGATTAGATCATTATGGAGGAGTAGAATTAATCAGTCAGGCAAGAAGTCAATATCCAAGTCTAACAAACGCTAGAGGAGGAAGAGGGTTGAGAATTTTATATTCTGTGTTGATGGACGACGCGATTGGTTTAGTTTATCTTCAGAGTTTGGCTGTTTGTGGCAACTTATTGTCATGCGATTCGAGTACGGAGGGAGGCGCTGGAATAGCTATTATTAATAATTCTTTTTCATCCCCAAATTATACACCCAGAACAAATGTTCATATTAATAACTGCGCAATTATTGGTAATCGTATGGAGAGCTTCCCTACGACGAATCCAAGCAGCGTTTACCAAGGAGGTGGTATATTATGCTTCTATTCCTCCCCTTTGATAACGAATTGCTTAATAAAAGAGAACCACTCATATTGTCAGGGCGGGGGCATTGGAATCCACTTTTTTGGATGGCCATATATATTCAATAACTTAATCGCATATAATGTATCTGAAGGAAATCCAAATGGAGATTTTGATGGAGGCTCTAATCCAGGTGGGGATGGAGATGGCGGAGGCATAGGTATATTCCAAGCCGATAAAGAAAACTCTCCTGATCATGATTTTACTCAACGTGGCAGCGCTACTGTAGCTGTTGTAAGCCAGAACATACTTGGATTATGGAATACACAGAGATTGCAACATGCAAAAAATAAAGATATTAAAATAATTAATAATATTATTAGGTTTAATCAAGCACAAATGGCAGGTGGAGGAATTTATGGGACAGCATGCGCTTTTATTAACTTATATGGAAATACTATTACACATAATACTGCAGTTAATGAAAATGGAGGAGGGGTCCAGGTGACATTTGGTTCAAGGCTGATAATGAAAAATGACACTGTACAAGAGAACTCTGCTCTAAATGGTAATGGAGGAGGTGTTTTTTTAAGATCTTCTAAAGCGAGGATTGAAGATGTTCGTATAACTGGTAACAGAAGCCGGTTTTGTGGCGGGATCATGATATTATCAAAAGAAGAAATTATGGGTAGTGTAAGAGTAGGGCTTATTGTTGAGGTCCCTGCATATGATATGTTGCTGTTTTTAGCATTCGATCACATTGACAAAGTAAAAGCGGAATTTATAAGATCTTCAGTACGTGATAATATTCACCAGGGGCATCCTTTAGGTTCTAACTTAATCGCAAACAGGGATTGCAGATTATTTCAAGTACCTATTCGCGATTTATTTACTAGTAGAAATTTTATTAGATGTTTAGAAATTGAAATATCTTCTGATTCGGATATTCCGGAAGTATTTCTTTTTCATGATCATTTTACCAATGTAAGGCCACCTTCTACCCATGTAGGAGAGAGAGATGTTATACCATTTGCAATTGGGCAAATAATTAATTTTTAATGATTGTAATATGCCAGAATTAAAACCATTTTTGCCTCTACGACATACTTTTTCGATATTGCCTCTAAACGATCTAGGCGTTAATCTGAATGGAGAATTCTTTGATCTTATTGGAATCGAATACTTTGAAATTGATGTCAATGAAGGGGAGCAAATCATTTCTATAAACGCAGCATTAGCATTTATTGATGAAATTGTATTAGAAGTTCCTAATTCGAATGGACTGGCATTGGTCATAAATTCTGACCGAGGGAGAGCCTCCTTCCCATTTAGTTTGATGTTTGGCGCCAGAAGCGAATATGCAATTAGAAATTTTCAATTCAAGATAAGAATACCAAGGGAGGTAATTCGCAAAGCTAAACGACCAAATGGAGATAATTCTAACACTTCAGGATGGGAACAAGACAATGAAGGGATGTATGAAATTATTTTGCCTTCATTTGATCTTGTTTTAGACGGCAATCTTCAACCCTCAGTTCAGGGGAGCATATCATTATCTTTATCCCCTGGCTTTATCGGGGATACAGGAATTGTCTTTGAAGCTGAAAATATGGGTCTATATCTAGATTCCGGGACGCCTCCTCCTGCTGGCAGATCAACAGGCTGGACTGGCTTTTTTATTGAAAGACTTAGTATGTATTTACCAGAGGATTTTGTATTGGGTGAGACGGAAATAAGCCTTGAAAATGCTGGCATCGGCAACGATGGCTTTTTTGGAGAAATTGCTTTAGAATGGGAAAATACAATTCAACTTGAACACCCTAAGATAACCGGCCCGGCAACCGGAACATTTTTAGGGATATATATTGCTTTGAAACAGGTACAGCTAACTTTTAATCAAAATATACCAGTATCATCACTAATTGAAGGTCAATTAATTTTACCATTTTTTAACCAAATATTGGGCCTAGACTTTAATATTAACGCTAACGGAGATATTAACCTCGGTTTAAGTGCAATCAGTGGAGAAGAAGCAAACCTGTTTAATGTTGAGATAAAAGATTTATTAAAGTTTGATATTCAAAATATAAGAATAATAAAGGAAAATGAAATTGGTCGATTTGAGATGGCGGGAAGCCTTCAGCCATTGGTTGGCGGGCTAAATTTTCCTTCTTTTAATATAAATAAACTTTCGATAGATACAAATGGCCAAGTAGCGATTGATGGCAGTTGGATAAACCTACCCTCTTCAACTACTCTCAACTTTCATGGCTTTAAAATTAACCTAAGCCAATTTGGTTTTGGAAATGAAGAAAAAGACGGTCATCATAGACAGTGGTTGGGTGTAAGCGGCGAAATCCAACTCATTGAAGGGCTTCCGATCAAGGGCTCGGTAGAAGGATTAAAATTCAGTTGGTTGAAAGATACTGCCGGAGAAGGACTCAAAGTCACCCTCCGCGGCATCGGCGTAGAGTTCAAAATCCCCGGTACCCTGGAGTTTGCAGGCAGTGTAGAATACGTCGAAAGCCCCACATTCGACGGTTTCAAGGGGCAGGTATCCGTCAAACTCATTCCTCTCCGCACGGAAGTAGCGGGCACCCTCATGGTGGGCAAGGGTCGCGACGCGCAAGGGCGTGAATTCGGCGTGTTTTACATCCAGTTGATGGCTACGTTGCCTACGGCATTGCCTTTAGGCGCTACGGGTACGGGGCTCTTCGGCATCCGGGGGCTTGTGGGCATCAACGTGGCCCCAACCAAAACCGACGAACAAACCTGGTACGACTGGTATAAAGCTACGCCCGAATACAACGTGGTGGACATCCGCAAGTGGCAGCCGCTGTACGACAATTACGCCTTCGGCGCGGGTATCCAACTCGGCACCATCTACGACGACGGCACCACCCTCAACCTCGGAGCCATGTTGGTCGTGCTCATACCGGGCCCGGTCATTATGCTGGAAGGCAAGGCCAACCTGCTCAAAGTGCGCGCCGCCGGCGAGGGCAGCCAGCGCGAAGAAGGCGCTTTTTACCTGCTGGCCGTACTCGACGGCCGCGCGGGCACCTTCCAGCTCAATATCGATGTGCGGTATTCCTTGCAGGATGTAGTCCGGGTGACTGGCGGGCTGGAGGCTTTTTTCGACTTCAACAACGACCAGAACTGGTACCTCAATATCGGGCGCAAGGAGCCGGACAGCAAACGCATTCAGGCCGAAGTGCTGGCCTTGTTCCGTGCCAATGTGTATTTTATGATCTCGCCCCAGTCCCTTCAGTTGGGGGCATTCGTTGGTCTGAACATCCGGGAAACCTTCGGTCCGGTGAGTTTTGCACTGGTGGCCCGTATCAGCTTTGACCTCAGCATTTTCTTCAAACCCTTCCAGTTGGAAGGCCGCCTGGAACTGATGGCGGAAATCGCGCTCACCATTTTCGGCATTGGTTTGAAGCTCCTGCTTCAAATGATACTGGAAGGCAAAACGCCCAACCCGTTTGAAATTTACGGCAAGGGCAAACTGGCGCTGAGCCTGCCTTTCCCGCTGCCTTCTTTTGATTTTGAAGTAGAACTGCGCTGGACCGGCCCCGACAACCCGCAGCCTGTTCCGCGGCTTTTGAAAGGAGTAGCGTTTATCCACCACAAAGCAAAGGATTGGGAAAGGAAGGTAACCGTAGAAAACTTTGAGGAAGTAAATCCCGAGTGGAGCAATTGCCCTGAGCCGGATCAACTGCCCTCCGGTGAAATCCCTGAAGTGGCGGTGGACTGTACGCCGGTACTGACCTTTGCCAAACGCATCCATAACCTCCGGCGTTCGGACAACAGTTATGCTAATTTAATAGATGAAGGAACCGATGCGGTGTCCGGTAAAAAATTCGCCTACGAGTTACAGGAACTCGTTCTGGAGAAATATACCGGCGCCGAAGACACGCCCGCCTGGTCGCCGGTGAAGGCCGGCGTCAACCAACAGGATGCCGATGGAAAAGTGCCACCATCGGTATTCAAACTGCTCAGAGGCGACGAAGGAGAAAGCAGCGGCAGTTTTCTGAACGGCATCGATGCAAAAGAACCCGCCATTCAATTGTGGCAGTACAAGCCGTACGAATTCACCAATACTTTTCAGCGGGACAATATCAATGCGTTGCATCCGCCCTGCGGACCAGCAGATGAACTGGCTCCAAAAGTGATCCATTGGAAAGATGAGGCAGCGGGGAAAACTTATCCGCATATTTTTACGCATCAGGACTTGTTATTTTTAACGGATCGATTCTTATCAGGCGATATACCACTGGCTACACCCAGGCCTTATGTAGGTGATCCTTTGTTTTTTTCTGGTTTATTTGGAAGTGATATAATAAATCATATTTATACGCATTTCGACGAAAACAGAAAGTGTCTGAGAACGAATAATACAAAAATTATATTTCCGGAAATTTTGTACAACATTGCAGTCTATGTCGTACAAGGGATGCAAGAATCGGAAACCCCTGAACCAGTACCGTCCTACATTTCGGCTTTTCGTGGTAGTACCCCGGTTGGTTCCGGAGTAAGAACCCAGCTTCCTGATGACGGAACCAGGGTAAATATATTCATGAATGATAATTTGGTTGAAGAGAGGCCTCTAACAGTATTCAGGTATGAGGTTGCCAGTGAACAAGGATTTGACCACATTCGTATAGAAGAACTCCAATCGGCTGATCAGGTTTTCTGGATTCAAAGCATCGAATATATTACTCTCCAGGAATACCGCCAAAATCGCCCACCCGATACAGCCGCAGCACCGGAACCGCTGCGTCCCGTGGCCCAGGATTTGGTATTGGAACCCAATTCAGCGTATCGGCTGAAAGTGGTAACCGGCGCAAGCAATGGCGCCGGGCTGCAGTACTATCGCCATACGGATTATTTCTTTTTCAGAACCGGCGCCGGGCCCGGCATTCCGGAAGATAATGCCTCCGCCTCTCCGGTCGGAAAAGCGGAAACTTATGTGAATCGGACACTGCCAAAAAACGGCGCGCCGGCCCATTACTATGGCTACGATATCAACGTGGTTTTTAATGAGGCCTACTTTGAAAAGTTATATGGAACGGAGGCGCTTTACCTGCGCTTGCGCGACCGCAACGGCAAACCGGCAGCCGAGGCGCAAATCGGAAACTTTACCCCTCCCGAAGTTTTTTCCATACTTTATGGAGACGTTCGCGCCTTAACCTGGTTGTCAGGGCTGATGGAAGGCCCCGGCAGCAGGGACGTTTGCCGGCAGCGCCTTAATCCGCCGATCTGGAACCCCGCCGCCAACTTTCCCGCTGTTGGAGGTATGCAGCCCAGTGCGCTTTACACTGCCGAACTCTTCACCCGGAATCAGGAAAACACGGAGCGGCCTTTATATCAGTTTCAGTTTACAACTTCTAAATATGCCACTTTTCAGGCGCATTTCAGTCCGGTAGGGGATGGCTATACCTCCCGGGTAGTCAACCCCGTCTCCGTCCGTCTGGAAGAGCTGGAAACCATTATCCCGGCTTCCGACCCACAGGAAGAAGGGGTGACGTTCAGCTTCAGGGCAATGCGCTCGACCGGCGGCATATTTGAACAATTCCGGGAAAACCGGAGAAACTGGCGGAGTTTCGTCGAGGCAAGCGCACAGGCAGATACCAGCGCCCCTTCTGCAATAGACATTTCGCATTTATCCGGGTTGCGATTGCTTTCTGCTTTGGAGGAATCTTCTGACAATCTGGCAAAAGCCACCCATAAGACCTTTGAAGAGATATATGCCCGGATAGAAACCTCCGCCTTTTTATTTGTCAAGCCGGATGGTTCGCAAATTGACATGCGCAACCGGAGCCTGCCTCCGCATATTGAATTTATCCAGATTCCGCTTACAGAGGAAAACAGCTGTCTGGTTTTGCTGGAAAGCCCGGAACCGGTGGAATGGAACCGGATCAGCGGTACTGTCCAGGGAGAGACCATTGGATTCCTGCCCAATCAGGATGCTACCCGTGTTTTCCTGGTTCGGGGGCTGACGCTTGGATTCCAGACCGGAATTTTTGAAATCACGCTCAACTACAATGGCGAAAGCGATGGACAGCACGTCCAGACGGAAAATATTCCTGAAGCAGGTGATGGGGCTTCAGTTGTCCAACCCGTAAATGAAACCGTCACATTCCGGCTGACCCTTTGGGAACCGGCGCCGCAACTACCCGTTACCCCGTCCTTGCAGGCGTTTATCCACGTTTCGCATCCGGATAATATTCAGGGGGGCCGAAGCGAATTGGATCATATTTCTGTAAATGCCGCTTCCCGTGCATTTATTTTTCCCGCACGCGTCTGGGGCAACGAACGCTTCGGAACCGGCAATCCCAATACCATCGGCGTGCAGTTCACTGGCGCGCGCTGGGCCATTGTGTATCAGGATCCGGCCCTGCCAATGGTCGCCGATAACAGTTTCCATGTGCTGGTTGTACCGGGCAACCACCCCAATGCATTTATTCACACGGCGACGGCGGCCAACACCCTCGAAAACCGCACCTACCTCGACCACCCGCTCACCAACCTGCGGCCCAACGTGTACCTTTTGGTTGCCCAACGGGGAGCCGTCCTGAACAATCACGAGTTGTGCGTGCGTTTCGATCTGGAGCGCGGTCGTTGGTACATCTTTAACAAGGTAAGCCACGCTGGGGCTGAATCCAACCCCGACTACCGGATGCCGCTGAACGCCCAGTTTAACGTGCTGGCCATTCAAGGGAATGAACTGAGCGAACTCTCTGCATTCAGCCATCAGGTCCGAACAGAAAATATCCTGCACGGATCGACGACCGTTCTGGATCACCCTGTCCTGAACGCCCACCCGGCAGCAATGGTGTTCTTCTCGGAATGCTGGCGCCAGGATTTCCTTTCTTCGCCCGATGCGCTGGAAGGCGCACCCAACGAAGGGATACCTGAATTATGGTATGACCATCCGGATGACATTTACCGGTCATACAGGAATAACCATTGGATGCTGTACAATGCAAACGGCGCCAATATGATCAGCGGCCAGGGGTTCAATCTCTTTGTTTGGAGGCCGCTGCCTAACCTTACGTTTGTTGGGTTCAAACATACAGTAACGGCGTCCAGCAGCCAATCCTGGACCGCGCCGTTTACTTCCCTCGATCATATGCACCTGAATGACAACCCCGACGCCATGGTTTTTGTGACTTCCAATTGGGGTATCGGTGCAACAGGGGCCGATAACCCTTACCACTTCAGAGTGGATTACCATTACGGCCGCTGGAGGATTCATAACCAGCAGGCAAACGCCATCATGAACACCGGCTACGTATTCAATGTCCTGATTGCACCGGATAATTGCCCGAATGTTTTTATTCACAGGGCGGATTCCGGTAATTTATCCATGAACCGAACCTACATTGATCATCCCCTTTGCAACAACCGGCCGAATGCGTATCTTATGGCGACCCCAAGAGGAACTGTTGTTAACGACAGGGCTATTATCATTGCCTATGAAGCCGTTAACGGCAGATGGTTTATTGCCAACCAGATCAACCCGGGGGTCGAGGATCCCTATGATACGGAACGACACGGAATTCCCACCGGCGCGGAGTTCAATGTGTTGGTTGCCGACGGTCCTGAATTGATGAATGTCCGGGCTTTCAGTCATCTTGCTGAGCAGGAAACGATTAAAGCGCCCGGGAAAAACATATCTTTTCTTGATCATGAACTCTTGAACAGGAACCCGCACGTTTTGTTCTTTGCAATGCCCGCCTGGCGTCCCGACCGGCAAGGCGCTTCTTACAACAATTCTCCTGTTGCCATCTGGTTTGATGACCCTGAAGACGCATGGGATTTTAAGGAAGGTTACTGGTCGGTTTACAACTGCGTTTCCGGCGTGTCGATGCCCCCTGATATGACCTTCAACATATTTGTTTTAACCTGAATAAGAAATTATTTTCCATGATGCCACAACCCACCCACCTCCGCCCCCTCCTGGCCGCCGCCCGCACCGGCGAAGCCCTCCAGCAACTCGCCGCCTGGGCAGAAACCCAGTCGCCCATCTGGCGCAAGTCCGCCCTGTTGCTCCAGGCTTCCTGGGCCCACAACGAACGCCAGGCCAAAACCGGGCTGATCAACAACGAAGAGGCCAACCGGATCCGCACCCGCGTCACCCAGGCCGCCCTGGGACTGATCGACGAGATCGAAACCGGCGCTTCGGCCCCCAAAACCGTGCTCAAAGGCTTGGAAAAGGAGTTCCTCAACGACCAGGTGGCCGGGATCCTGAACAACGGCAATTTTGCCGACCTCAGCGGCAGCCATATCAACGTCCAAGGCAGCCAGGACGTGGTCATCGGCTCGGGCAATACCATCACCAAAAAGACGATCGCAGGCCTGGGGCGCCGGCAATTCTGGAGCCTGACCGCGGGCCTGGCGGTGGTCCTCTTCGGCGGTTATTTCGGCTTTCAGGCGCTCTTTGGCGGCCAGCGTGCGGCGTTTGTGTCACTTCGTGACATCCAGAAGGAACTCGCCATCCTCGCCGACCTGAACGGAGACGTCCGCGCCAAACTCGAATCTAACGGCGCCGAACTGGAATCCTGGCTGACCAAAGGTCAGGACGCCCTGAAAAGCGGCGATTTTCCCACCGCCGTCCAATACCTGGAAAAGGTAGCGGGCGAGGCGCCCCTGGCTACCGTGCGTCAGAACCTGGCCTACGCTTACGAACAAATGGGCAACGCCGACAAGGCCCGCGAAAACCTGGAGGCCGCCAAAAAGATCAACCCCAACCTGGATACCGGCAAGTCGTACGCCCAACTGAAAGGGAAACGGATCAACCTGCTGGCGCCGGAAAACGGCGGCGCCATAAAGGTATCCGATGAACCAGGGATGGTTCAACTTGCAGATGGTTCAACGAAGAGTTTTCATAATAAAGGAGGCGTTTGGGGAGTCTGGGGGTTTAAAGATGACCGGAAAGCCGCTTTCGACGAGGTGCAATATTTTGTGCCTTCCTCCGGGCGCTACCATATCCAACAGTTTGTCCTTTCCTACGGTGATAATCCAACCGGAACTTTTACCCCGATCGATACCTTTGAATTGTTTGACGGCTTAATCCATGACCAACCCTTTCAATCCTTCAAATTTCCAAAAGTCAATGCAAAATACGTCCGTTTCGAGGCGCCCGGCGGTTGCGGCGCAATCGGATGCGATTTATTTGAATTACAATTAATGGGGGAGCTGTAACGATCGGGTTTTTCTACCAACTTTTTAGTAATCAGCAACCCTATTTCTACCAACATTCCGGGATTGCCCGGCGGCCCGATGGGCCCGAACTTTGTGCGCATCATTCATTCAAAACCAAAGGAAATAAGAGAACTTATACCTCACCTAAATAACCTCAATCATGTTCATTCAAATGTTTCCCGTTTTACCGAAACCTTTTCGCCGGTCTGCGTTTGTGTTTTTCGTTTTCCTTTTGATTTGCCCCCTTTTTCTCTCCGGTCAGGTGCGCCTGGATCTGGTTCACCTGAAAAGCGGGTCCGTCCTGAAAGGTGATATCATCGAAAACCAAATCAACGACTACATCAAATTAAAAACCCCGGGCGGGTTGATCCTTCAATATCCATACGAAGAGATTGAACGTCTGACCGTCGAGGACGAAAAAATCCCGTCCCCGCCGGAATACAAAATCAGACCGGTCGGGGTGGGCATCCTCCTCAGCAGCGTGGGCGCTGGCGGAGCGGTCCACTTGAACCTGAACGATAAAACGGCCCTGGAATTCAACGCCCTTTCCAAAGGCGTTCAGCTGTACAGTTCTTATGGTTATTACGAAGCGAGCACCATCGAAACCGCCGTCATGCTGTCCGGTTCGGTCAACCATTTTATGAAGGACGTTTACCTGGCCGATAAGAAAAAGATCAAACGACAGGGCGTATCCTTCAAAGCGGGCCGCTCTTTCGGCGTCGCAAAAGAATCTTTCTTGTCCCTGAACTGGATACAGGAAAATATCCGGGACAAAAACCAAAACAACACCTTTTTCTTTGAACTGGGCGGCGGCGTCATCAAACTGCACGGCGTGAACGATTACTGGAGTTACAACAACGGCAGTCAGGTCAGCTTCCTGCTGAATTTCAAGCTGCACTGGAATTGGTATCTGTAACCGGACGACTTCCTGGCCACTTCACCTGATTCTCAAAAATCAACTTCAATCAACCATCATGAAACCCATCATTTTTATGCTTGCGCTAATGGCGCAAATTCCTCTTTTGCAAGCGCAATCCACCCTGCCTGGAATACCGGATCCGATCCTTCAGGATACTTCGATTTACTACTGTATGGCTCCGACCCAAACTGCGCCAGACAACCTGATATATCCCGAATTCATCGGGGGCGTACAACAAATGCTGACGTACCTGTACAGCAGGATCAATTATCCAATGGATGCACGTTGGAAAGGCATCGAAGGCGCGGTGGTTGTGAGTTTTGTAGTTGAAAAGGATGGTTCGCTTTCGAATATCGCTATCGTTCGCGACATCGGCGGCGGTTGCAGCGAAGAAGTCGTTCGTATTGTGCAATCCATGCCCAATTGGAAGCCAGGAACGCTGGACGGCCAGCCGGTAAGGGCTCAATTTTATCTGCCGGTCAGGTTTAAACTGGAAGGGGGCCCCAAAGACAAAAGAGGCAAACGGAGAAAGCGGCTTTAAACCTGATTTTTTAGCTGCCATTTTTACGCCACAGCAGAGAGTTGTTTTTTTGAATAAATTTTTTGTTTTAAAACAAAAAATTTTTACCTTTAACCCATTCAATCACCTAAAAACACAGAGGTTATGAGAAAACAACTTGTCGCAACCCTTGTCGGCGCCATCATCCTGTTTGTATGGCAATTCCTGTCGTGGTCGATGTTGCAGGTCCACCAGGCTGAGTTCCGGTACACCCCCAACCAGGATAAGATCCTGGAAGCCCTGAGCCAGAACCTGACCGAAGAAGGAACGTACATGGTACCCACCGTGGCGCCCGGCAGTACCTACGACCAGGAAATGGCCCTGATGGAAAGCAGCGCCGGCAAACCCTGGGCCACGGTCAGCTACCACAAATCCATGAACACCGCCATGGGAATGAATATGGTGCGGGGCTTTTTGGTCGATCTGGTGGCCGCCTGGATGCTGGTCTGGATGCTCCTGCAATTCGGGAACCTCAACCTGAAGTTGGCCCTGCAAGCCTCCGTCCTGGTTGGGCTGATCGCTTACCTGACCATCCCTTACCTGAACAGCATCTGGTTCGAAAGCAATTCCCTTGGCTATCTGGTCGACGCGGTTGTCCAATGGGGCCTCGTCGGGCTCTGGCTGGGGTGGTGGCTGCCGCGGAAATCGTCTGTTTCTGCTGGGTAGCCGGTAAATAGTGCCAAAGGCCGTAAGTTCCATATTTCACCGCCCAAAGATCTTTATGGCAAACAGGATGACTTCGCATCCTGCAAGGAACGTTTTGCCCACAACTTTACGTTATTCACCAAAAAACCAAAACCATCGCGTTCGTGAGGGGCTATGCCCCGAAACGGGCAACCTTCAAGTCTTCGACTTGAATTTTAATAAACCTCAACATGCCGCCCAAAACCAAAACAACCGTCGTCGAGGCCATCCGCATCGGCAAGAATAAAGCTTATTGGCCCGCTTGCGCCATTTTTATGGGATTGTTACTCATGGGTTTTCCCCTGATGGCCTTCCTGCCCATCCACCCCGGCCTTTCCCTGCTCATCGCTTTTCTTTCGGCTACCCTGGCCGCCTGGGCCTGGTGGGGGCGCCGGATCGTGCAATGGCGCTTCTGGGCCGTAGCCCATGTGGATGACTTGCTGAAACTGGGCATCCGGGCCAGAGAAACCGACCTGATCCACAACGGGCTTCACGAAATCGGCCGATTCGAAATTGCCAGCGCCGAGACCAGGGCCCGTTACAAAAAATGGTTTCAACAACATGTCGAAAACGACAAGGATGAAAGCTAAAAAATTAAACCCAACCAACTCTTTATGAAAACCAATTCGTTTTTTCTTATTTTTCTGTGCGGACCGCTGCCGGCCAACTTCCTCGCCAATGAGCCGGATTTCCAAAAAGATTATCCGCTTGAGGAAGGGCTGTACATCCGCTTTGACCCTAACGCCTGACGCTCAAACTCCAAACTGAAGAATTGCGTGGCGTGGGCGTGGAGGCACTGAGGAATGGCGCTTCCGGGCCGTCAAAAAATCTGGAAATACGCCCATCGAAGAGGTAGCGCAACTTGTTTCCACTTTTTGAAGAGGGGCCAAACCATTTTTCTTATCTTTCCCCAAAAAGAGATAAACATGCCAAAAAGCGCCTTTTTTTCCGCCGCACCAATGGGCCTCCACCAGGGAACAGGGATCGTGAGGGTCATTTTAGGCGCGCTCGTGGTTTACCACGGCCAGGAAGTATTCAACCCTGCATTAATGGAGGAATATACAACCTGGGACGCCTTTGCCTGCCCGAACGCCCGCCTTTTGGTATATGCGGGTAAGTTGTCCGAACTGATTGCCGGCCTCCTGCTCTTATTCGGACTGTTTACGCGCATTGGCGCCCTCATGGTCATGGGAACCTTGTCGTATGTCACCTTTTTTGTTGGCAGCGGCCGGTTCTGGTACCAGGATCAGCACCCTTTTATGTTTGTTTTATTTGGTTTCCTGTTCCTTTTTACCGGCCCCGGCGCCTGGAGCCTGGATGGGCTGATTTCGAATAAAGTGAAGAATTAACCCTTCCAAACAACTCCAAACAACTCCAAACAACTCCAAACAACCCTCCTACGCTGAAGCTTCGGCGGGCGGAGCCCCAAACCCCAAACCCCAAACCCCAAACAACCCTCCACCGCTCAAGCTTCGGCGGGCCAACCCAATTCGGAACTATTCTCCAACATCAGCGGTTATCACAAAAAACGATCCCGTCATGAAAACCATCACCTCCAATTTCCTCGCCGAAAACCGCTTCTGGCTATCCGGCGCTCCTAAACAGGAGTTTTATCTTTACCTTGAACTTCAGGGCGGAACCGCCCCCCTCAACGCCGACCGCGTACCGCTGAATATTTCCCTGGTACTGGACCGCAGCGGTTCGATGGCCGGCGACAAGATCGCATACGTCAAAAAAGCCGCCCAGTTTGTCATCGACAACCTCGCCGCCGAAGATCAGCTCTCCGTGGTGCAGTACGACGATATCATCGATGTGGTCATCCCTTCCGGCCCGGTTACCAACAAACCGGAAGCCAAACGCCGGATCGGGGAGATCCAGGCCCGCAACATGACCAACCTCAGCGGCGGCATGCTGGCAGGGTACGACCAGGTCCAATCTACCAAAAAGGATAATTACGTCAATCGTGTCCTCCTGTTGTCCGACGGCCTGGCCAACCAGGGTATCACGGATCCTGAACAATTGAAACTGATCGCTCAGTCCCGGTTTCGCGAACAGGGCGTCGCTCTTTCCACCTTCGGGGTCGGCAATGATTTTAATGAAGTGCTCATGACTGCTTTGTCGGAATACGGCGGCGCCAATTATTATTTCATCGACAGTCCGGACAAAATACCGGCCATCTTCGCAGAGGAATTGCGCGGTTTATTGGCTGTGGTCGCACAAAATGTAAGGGTGGATATTCGTTTCCCGTCCGATTATTTCCGCGCGGAAAAGGTGTACGGTTTTCCCGCCAATATCCAGCCGGGTGTCGTTAACATCCTTTTCAATGATCTTTTTTCGGAGGAAAAGAAAGCGGTTCTGGTGAAGCTTGCCGTTGTCAAACCCCTTGACCAGGATATCGAGCTGTCTGCTGCTCTCCGCTATGCCCGCGCTTCCGGTAATTTTGACCAGGTTGGAGAAACACTCACCGGCAGAATTACGCTTGCTAAGGATGAAAACCTGGTATCGACGGGCATCCAACCCATTGTGCTCGAACAAACCGCACTGTTTGTAGCCAACGATTTGTACGAAGAAGCCCTTCGTCTTGTCGACCAGCGCGATTTCGCAGGCGCCAGGCGCCTGATCGACCAGGTGAAAATGTACCTTGAAAAACATTTCCAAATGATGCCGGCAACGGATGAACTGTCGCGGCTCTATACCGAAATATTGCGTTATCAACAACAATTGAGCCAGGCTGAGGATATGAGCCAAATGGAAATGAGGAAGATGCAGAAAATGAGTTATTTTATGAGCTATTCCTCTCGCCGAAAAAAACCGTTGTAATATTAACGAGCAATCCAATGAAAAGTCGAAACCCCTCCGTTCAAATCCTTCTGACCCTCCTGGTCATCGGGGTTTCCCTTTTTTCAGGCATTAGTCAGGAAATAACCTGTCAATTCCAGTGCTGGTGTTGGTTCTCTTTATTTGGCTTGAGCCTTATGCTGGCCTTTGGCGTCCTTTTTGTAACAAGAATACGCTGGGTGGAAGCCGGCGCTGAAAAACTACACTTGCTTAGAATTAGAAATGGTGAAAGGCAATCAATCGATTATCAAAAAATTAAATGGATATTTGAACTGCGCAACCATCGCGGCCTCTCTTATATTTGTTTAAAGTATTTCGATCAGAAACGGCTAAAGAATCGAATAATTTTTTTTATCCCCAAAAGAAATGAATTTTTCCGATTCAGGGAATCAGATCTGACTACTTTCATCCGCGATAAAGCGATTCAGGTTAATCCGGCGTATTCAAAAAATGAAGAACCGGAAAGTTGGATGATATACATCGTGATTTTCCTGGTTTTCATCATAACCGCGATCCCGATATTGCTATTTTGTAATTAAGAGTGTATCAGAATGAGCCGGTGTCGAGTAAATTTTATTCTGCACAAAGCCGAAGGAGGGACCATGCCACATCATGGCAGAACTACGTGACCGACGCACAATCAAGTGCAGGAGAAAATTTGCTGGTTAAATTTTGACACGCTTTATGCGCATTCTTCGAACCTGGCGCCATTTATAAACGCGAATTGCCCTGCATCCTGAAAACCCTTTACCAGGTGCGGGCGCCCATCGACTCCTTCATTATCGACGGATACGTTTGGCTGGGCGAAAACCGGGGCGGCTTGGGTCTGCATTTATACCAGGCGCTTCAGCAGGTTGTTCCGGTGATCGGAGTCGCCAAAACCAGATTTCAGGGCTGTGAAAATTGGGCAATTCCGGTTTGGCGCGGTGCGGGTAAAAACCCGCTTTGGATCACGGCAATCGGAATAGCCCCTACTGACGCCGCACAGCAAATCGGCCGGATGGTGGGCGATTTCAGGATACCGACTTTGCTGAAACGGGTGGACGCGGCTTGCCGGGATTGGAGTACATCCTGAATAAATCATTGAACCACCATGCCTTTTCCCGCGTTAATCCTGGAAAGAAATACCGGAACACCCAATGAAAAATCGCAAACAGATCCGTGTTTGGGGAAGAGCCTTTTTGCTGGTAACAACGATCCTCACCCTGAACGCTTGCGGGGTAGTCAGAGCGATTACCTATCTCAAACCGGATGCCAGAGATTACCGCCTTTTTCCGCAAAGGGATATCCTGGCTGCAGAAGAAAGTTTCGATTTTATCCACGCCGGCGCAAACCCGACTTTGGGGCAAAAACTGAAAATCGCCCATAGCAACACCTCAAACAACCCACCACTCGACGAATTTGTACGGCTCTACAAAACCCGGGCCCTTATCATCATTCGCAACGATTCGATCCTCTACGAACAATACCTGCCCGAAAAATACGAAGAGGACGTTGTGACCTCCTTTTCCATCTCCAAAGCCATTTTGTCGACCCTCGTCGGAATTGCCATTTCCGAAGGCCATATCCAAAACATCCAACAGCCCGTCACCGACTTTTTGCCGGAATGGAAAGCCCGCGGCGGCGCTTTCGACAGCATCCGGGTGCTCGACCTGATGCAGCATACCTCCGGCGTCGATTTTGTCCGTTCGCCCTGGCGGCTCAACGGCGACCAGGTGCAGTTTTATTACGGCCGCAATATCAATAAAAGGGCGCTCGACCGCGATCTTGTCCTCCCGAGGGGTACCCGCTTTAACTACAACAGTGCTAATACCCAACTGCTGACCCTCGTCATGGAACGGGCCACGGGAAAAAATATCTCAACTTACCTGCAGGAAAAGATCTGGCAGCCACTCGGTATGGAAAGCGACGCCTTCTGGTCGCTCGACAAAAGGGGGAAGGGCGCCGCGGAAAAATCCTTTTGCTGTCTCCAGGCGCGGGCCATCGACTTTGCGAAGATCGGCCGTCTCTGGCTCCGCAACGGCGACTGGAACGGCCGGCGAATTTTCCCGGAAACCTGGCTGGGGGAGGTGTTTACCGCCGGGCTGGCCACCAATCGCTCCTACCGCAGCGGCTTCACCCTGGGCCCCGGTCAGTACGGAAGTTTTATGGCGACCGGGCTTTTTGGCCAGATGATTTACGTCCACCCGGGCAAAAACCTCGTCATCGTGCGATTTGGCGGGCGCGACAAAGATTATTCCGTTAATTTCTGGAAGGATATTATGCTGCAGCTCTCAGATGCGCTCTAGCCGAAAATTTTCTTTATGGGAAGTTCCAGGTTAACATTCCGGGCCTTTAAAACATCCCCTTTTAACCCTATTTGACTAAACCGGTATATTTCTCCAAAAGGCTGCCAGTAGGCCTGAATTTCTTTCTTTTCGAGATCGATCAACCAGCATTCCGGGACTGCGTTTTGGGCGTAAAGCGGCAGTTTTATTTGGCGATCATATACAATCGAGCTATCGCAAACTTCAATGATCAAAAGGATATCTTCAGCGCAAGGATGTGCTGTTTCATAAAAATCTTCTTTGAATTTGACGATCGCAATATCCGGTTCAGGTTCGGAAAAATCGCTTAAAACCACCGGATTTTGGACGCGAAGGATTACTTCGTCTCCCAACTGTCTGGATAACAAATTGTTGATCCTGTCAACCACAGAAGCGTGTTTACTGCCAATCGGACTCATTTCATAAATTTCCCCGTTTATTAATTCGACACCCTGTTCAGGCAATATGCCGGCTTCTCCCATTCTGTGGAAGTCATTTACCGAAATTAAGTGTTTTTGAACTTGAATCGACATAAAATTTGTAATCAAACAGTTGCCTGGAATAAGTCAAAGTTAATAATTTTTTTTGGACGTGTTCCCAAATTTTAACGCTTCATCTTCCCAAATACACCAGCAAAGCCGATATATCCGAGGGCGACACCCCACTGATGCGACTGGCCTGCCCGATGGTCCTGGGCTTTAAACGGGTGAGTTTTTCACGTGCCTCGGAAGACAGGGAAGGCATCTGATCGTACCGGAAATTGTCGCTGAGCCGGACTTCCTCCAGCCGGTTGAGTTTGTCGGCCATTTCTTTTTCCCGGATGATATAACCCTCGTATTTCATGTTGATCTCGGACAACATCACGCTTTCCGGGTCAAACCCGGCCAGGAATTCCCGTACGGCTGGAACGACTTCACCGAGGTCGGCCATATTGACCTGCGGCCGCAACAGGATCCCCTGCAGCTTCACCTTTTGCCGGATAGGGGAGGAGTCCCTGCTTTCCAGCAAAGTATTGACCTCTCCGGGTTCCACACTAAATTCTTCAAAAAATTTTTCAATTGTTTTGGCGTTGGATTCCTTGATCCGCACCCGCTCGAGGCGTTCTTCCGAACCGCGGACCCCCAGTTGATGCGCCAGCGGCGTCAGCCGGATATCGGCGTTGTCCTGCCGGAGCAGGATCCGATATTCTGCCCTGGAGGTGAACATCCGGTAGGGCTCCTCCGTTCCTTTATTGATGAGGTCGTCGATCAGCACCCCGATATAGGCTTCCGACCTTTTGAGAATGAAAGGTTCTTTTTCGTTGATGGCGAGGTGCGCGTTGATCCCCGCGATCAAACCCTGGCAGCCGGCCTCTTCATAACCCGTTGTGCCGTTGATCTGACCGGCAAAAAACAGGTTCCTGACCAGGTGCGTTTCAAGCGAAAGTTTCAACTGGGTAGGCGGAAAATAGTCGTATTCGATCGCATATCCAGGCCGGAACATTTTCATGTGCTCAAACCCGGGTACCATCCGCAAAGCCTTGTATTGAACGTCTTCCGGCAGGGAAGAAGAAAAACCGTTGACATAGATCTCGCAGGTATCCCAGCCCTCCGGCTCTACAAAAAGCTGGTGGCGGTCCTTTTCGGCAAAACGGTTCACCTTGTCCTCGATAGACGGGCAATAACGCGGCCCGCGGCCTTGTATCCGTCCGTTGAACATAGGAGAGCGGTCAAACCCCGATTTGAGCAATTCATGTACCTCCGGGCTTGTATAAGTGATATGACAGGGTAGTTGCCGGGTGAGTTTCGGCGTATCTGTATAGGAAAACCTGGAGGGGTTTTCGTCGCCGGGCTGGAGCTCCATGCGCGAATAATCGAGCGTGCGGCCGTCCACCCTGGGCGGGGTGCCGGTTTTCATGCGGCCGGCTTCAAAACCCAGCTGAACCAGTTGTTCCGTGATTCCCGTAGCCGCTTTTTCGCCGGCCCGCCCGCCGCCAAATTGTTTTTCGCCGATATGGATAACGCCGTTGAGGAAAGTACCATTGGTGAGTACAACCGCCCGGGATTCGATTTCCAGGCCCATACCCGTCCGCACACCCTTGACTTCACCGTTTTTTACCAGCAACCCGGATACCATTTCCTGCCAAAAGTCAATATTGGGGTGTTCTTCCAGCATCTTGCGCCATTTGGCGGCAAACAGCATCCGGTCGCTTTGCGCCCGCGGGCTCCACATGGCGGGGCCTTTCGACAGGTTGAGCATCCGGAATTGCAGCATGGTATGATCCGTAACAATGCCGGAGTACCCGCCCAATGCGTCAATTTCCCGCACGATCTGCCCTTTTGCAACGCCGCCCATAGCCGGGTTGCAAGACATTTGCGCGATGGTCTGCATGTTCATGGTCGCCAGCAATACTTTCGACCCGAGGTTGGCTGCAGCAACTGCCGCTTCGCAACCCGCATGACCTGCGCCGACTACTATGACATCGTAGCTTGGGAACATTATTTAATTGATCCGATTGATTGGATTGGTTCGATTGATACGATTGATTGGATTGATTCGAATCAACAAATCAACGCATCAACAAATCAACCACGCCGATGACGTGGCACGCACATCAACAATTCAACAATTTCATCCGTATCGCTTCCGCCAATTCCGCCAGTTCCTCCTGGGTCATGGATATTGGATTGGAAAAGCTCAGGTCGGCCACCTGGTCCACAGGGATCAGGTGCACGTGGGCATGCGCCACTTCAAGGCCTATCACCGCCATTCCGACCTTTTTACAAGGCACAACTGCCTGAATGGCTTTGGCCACTTTTTTGGCAAAAACCATCAACCCTTCCAGTTCTTCATCCTCCAGATCAAATAAATAATCCACCTCCCTTTTGGGAACAACCAGGGTATGGCCCCGCTTTACAGGCCGGATGTCGAGAAAAGCAAAGTAACGGTCGGTCTCTGCAATCTTATGGCAAGGAATTTCGCCTTCAATGATCCGGGTAAAAATGCTGGACATGGCGGATTACAGTGTAATATCGATAATTTCGAATTCTATCGGACCGTTGGGGGTCTGAATCTTGGCGATTTCGCCGATGACTTTTCCCAGCAGCCCCTGTCCGAAGGGAGAACTGACCGAAATTTTGCCCAATTTCAAATCGGCTTCCGATTCGGAAACAAGCTGATAGGTGATTTGTTTGGCCGTTTTTGTATTCTTGATCGTTACCTTGGTCAAAACAGTGACCTTCGATGCGTCCAGCATGCTTTGATCCAGCACCCGGGATTGAGAAAGGGTTTTTTCCAATTCGTTGATTCGAAATTCCAGCAATCCCTGTGCTTCTTTCGCAGCGTCATATTCTGCGTTTTCGGATAAATCGCCCTTATCCCGCGCTTCTGCAATGGCGCGGGCAGCATCCTGACGGCCCCTGGACTTTAATTCATCCAACTCAGCCCTCAATTTGTCATAACCTTCCTGCGTCAGATAGTGAACCATTTCTGATGAATTTTATCGATCTGTTCTTTAGCGCTGTACCAAAGATTAAAAAAGGCAAGAACGCTTCCTCCTCCCGGGAGAAAACGTCCTTGCCTGTTGCGCTGCAAAGATAAGGCCTTATCTGCAGAAATTCAAGTGGCGGCTTAAATATTTATCCGGATGCCTATATTATGGGTGCCATTCCAGAGCCGGGTCTGGAGGTAAGCATAGTCGATGCCAAATTTGACATTTTTGTTTTCTTTGCTGAAGGGAACCTGGACGGAAGCCCCGGCGCACAGACCGGTATAGATAGGGGCTGTAACCGGATCCTCCGATCCGAATTCATATTTGTATCCTCCGCGAAGCATGAACATGTCCTTCAGCGAATATTCCAGTCCGGCGCCAAGTTGGTCCTGTGAAAATGAATTGGCGGTAAAATTGCCAAGAACGGTCAACCTATGCGCTTCGCTGGCATAAAAATCATAGGAAAGCCCTATGTGAAGAACAGAAGGAAGCTCAAAGCCTGCACTCCGTTGACTGAACGTAAGTTCGTAATCCGTATCCCCGGCCCCTTTTGTAAAAGTGGAAAGGCCTTCCCCGCCAAAGGTCATCCTGGAGCCGATATTGCGCAGGGAAATGCCAAATTTGAAATTGTCTTTTGGACCAGTTACGTATTGTACGCCGGCGTCGAGGGCAAAACCAGCCGCGGAAACATCGGCAATGGATTCGGATATCAAACGGAATAATACGCCAACAGAGATCTTGTTCTCAAAGATATGCGAGTACCCGAAACCAAGGTTAAAAAAATTGGGCGAATAAAATACCCCGGTGCCTTCCGGCTGTTGGGTAGTGGTTACCCGGATATCCCCAAAATCCAGCGCCATCAGCGACAACCCGAAGGCGCCGTTTTTACCCACCTTTTGGGATAGGCCCAATGCGTTTATCTTCATCCCGGTTCCCTGAAGGTACAGCGCGTTTCCCAAAACAATCTCTGTTTTATTGACCCTCGATAGCCCCGCAATGTTAAGGTGCATCGCTTCCACACCGGTGACCATCGAGGTGTTCATCGCGTGCAGGCCGGCCATCCGGGCATAGGGTACCATCAAAAGTTCATACGCCCCCGCTTCACCCTGGCGATCCGGATTGCCCGCTATCAGCGCGCCTGCGCAGCTCAGGGTAATTAAAATGAATGAAAATATACGGAAGTAAATATTTTTCATGTTTGAATTTTTAAAAATCTGCAAACAGGCAACCGGCTCGCCCCCAGTTGGCAATCTGTTGCCTTTTTTGAACAGACTGCCAACTGAAGACGGTCGGACTGCCAACCGACTACAACCCCGTAGGATCAAATTTCCGGTTAACCCCGAACCATTTGATTGTGCGTTCGCCCTCATCCGACTTGACGTGGATCAGGTACACCCCGCTGGCCACCGGAATGCCGCTTTTGTTCTTAAGATCCCATTCCAGATCGGGAATGATCTGTTTGCCCTCGATCCCGTAACCCTTCGGGTCTGCCGACCGTTCGTCCCGGGTATATTGACGGATAAACTTGCCGTCGAGCGAGAAGATCGTCACGACACATTTCGCAGGAAGATTGGTGATCTTCACCAGCGTTTCCGTAGATGAATTTTCGTAATCGGAAAACCCGTAATAAGGATTCGGCACGACATTGATCTCATCCAGCGCAGTGGCAATTTCAGGTGTGGTCAGGGTGGCGGCTTCTTTGCCTTCCACCTTGAAACGATACAACGGATGGAAACCATTCTCGCCCGAACCGGTCCGGTCAAATCCGGGTGGGATCAACGGCTTGGTTTCGACTTTATAGGGGTTATCCACCCGTATTTTTACCGTCATGTCGGTTGGGATTAATCCGTCGGCATAGGAAAGCATCTGCTGCCCCGGCGCCGCTGTGATCAGGCCCGACCAGGTAATTTCTTTCAACACCTGCACCTTTCCGCCGGAAGGGGCGCCCGGGCGGAGGAAGTTTTTAAATACTTCACAACCGTCGTAGGGCACTTTTGTGACATAAATAAAATGCTGTCCTCCGGTTACGTAGTTATAATTAAACAGGAAGGGCACGGATCCGTCGTCAGTCGGCGTTGCAAATAACAGGTCGGACGGGTTGAACATCATATCCGCGCCGTTGTTGGCTGCAGGGATCAATGTCCCGTCATAAGTGCTGTTCTCACCAAAGAAAATGTTCAGGCGCTGCCCGCTTTCCACATCCACGGCGTACCCTGGGAAATAACCGAAACCAATGCTGCCGTCGGTATCGGTTTTAGGCCGGCCGGTTGCCGCATCTGCTTCTTTGGTCACAGACGGGGTGTTCCGCAGGTCAAAATGCAACGATCCGCCCTGTGAAATAAAACCGCCTTCCCGCCAGTAAATATTGGAGGTCTCTACGATCACGCACCGGCTCCACAAACTCTTGTCGGAGGTAAAAACAATGTCCACATTGTTCAGGTCGGCCAGGTTCAGACGGGCCCTGACGCCGGAATGCCCGCCGTTGCCCTCGGTCCAGGCCGGAGTGATATAGGGCGGGTCTTCTTCGCTCTTGGCTTCCCAGTCGCATAGGTAAAACGGTAAGATTCCGGTTGTCATATTGGTCAATTGTTGCATAGGATCGTCGTCATAAAACTTCTCACCCGTTTCAGTCGGCGCAAAGGCATACATGGTATTGTCCAGGAAGAATAAACCGGTCCCAAGGTTGGTCTTGTTGGCGATCGGCGCAAACCATCGGCGAGGCGCCGCTCCTTTGTAAACTTCCTCATACCCGCGCGCGCCGTTGGTCCCAAACCGGTCAACACCGGTCTCGGCGGGTTGGCCGACCGTAATGGAAAACCCATACTGGGCAATGACCTGCTCGTTGAGTTCATCGATCGTTCTTTCAGAATAGATCGGAGCAATAGATGGCGTGCTGAGGTTGCGAAGCACCCACCTTGCGGTATCTTCCAGTTTGGTATCGGTCATTTTGGGGTCAAAGAACGCCAGTTCAAAGTCTCCGTTGACCACTTCGAGCGGGTTGAAAACCTGCACCTGAACAGGGCCGCGGCCTTCCTGGTAAATCAGTTCACCTTTGAACGGGGTTGTGCTGGCTTTGAAATGTTCTTCCAGGTCAGCCCGGGTATCATCCGTGAAATCGAGGAAATTGCCCCCTGTTCCGATCCCGTCCAGACGGGTGATTTCTACCCCTTCGCCGTAAACGGACTGGAGTTTCCGGTCAAGGATCGGGCGCGGGATCACCGTATAAAAGGCGTTCTCCCCATCCCCAACATTCCGGTCGCCTTCCAGGTAGGGGTCCCGTTGTCCGGTCTCCGAAACCGGATCGAATAGCTGATAGTTATTATAGGCATAGGCCACTGCCGCAAAATAATATTTTTTGTGATTGATCAGGCGGCGGTCGCCTTCGGCAAACTGGTCTTCCGTGATCCTGAACGTATGCCGGATGCCGGAGTTAACGCCCGTTACCTGCAATTCCGGGATGAATATAGGTGTATTGGTCGGCGTACCGATGCCAGGCTCCAGTGTTGCCCAGTTAAACACCTTTGCAACGCCGTTGCGCAGATCAACTGTGTAGATTTCCCGGACTTTGGCAGGGTCCTCTCTTTCTGCCAGCGTGACATCCGGCCCGGAAAGCTGGAATAAGCGGTATCCCTCAAACCGGTATAAACTGTCCGGCTCACCTTCCGGCAGTCGCAGAACCGGCTCGGCATAGGCTTCAAAGGCATTGTTGGAAGTCAAGGTATCATTACTGAAAACGGCGATGATCTCCTTGTCCAGTTCCACCCAGTCCACATCCGGGGCGTCGGGGCCGCGGGTCAGCCTGAAACAGTTGTCAAACAGGTTTTGGGCAATATCGTCAGCGTCCAGCAGGGCTGTAATATCAGGGCAGGGATAAACGGCGGTCGGCATCCAGACCACCCCGACGATCAGTTCATTGACCGCGCCGGGGTCCAGACGGAAAGGCCCTGATGCCTGGACCGTCCTCCGGTCGCCAACCGGCAAACCCTCGCTGCACATCGACCAGCCGGTGGGGTTGTTGGGCGGGTCCGGGAAGGCATATTTGATCGGAGCGCCGTCGTTGTAGCCGTCGTCCCCAAAGGTGAACGAACTGCCGTCCCGCCAGCGGCCGGAAAGATAGTAATAATATTCTTGTACGGTTTGCGGGTCGGTGGTGGGCGGCAGCGGGGTAGGATCTACGCCGCCGTTGTTGTAATAAGTAAAAGAGGACATGCCGATCTCTTTGCCGTTTTCGTCCAGCGGCCCGCGGAAATAGTCGACACCCAGCAAAGGGATATTGGTACCGTACGTCCGGACGCCGCCGTCGCAAATGGTACCGGTCGTGCCGTCGGCCGCATCCTCATTGTATACGAAAGCAAGGCTTCTGGTCACATCACACCCCACATAATCGTCGGTATAACAACCCAGGTCGGGATCCACCCACATGGCGAAATAGGTGCTGTCGATACTTTCTACCGCGCGGTTGATCAGTTTGTACCGCTGAAAGGTCATGTTGTTGATCTCGTCGCTGGTCTTATAGGCAAAAGCCTGTACCTGCACCTCCATCCGGATGGGCAAGCCGTCCGACTCCTCATGCGTGTTACCGGCATCGTTGTAGATCCAGAAGATCATTTCATCCGGATACTGGGGCGTCGTGCAACCGCGGATCTCGATGATCGGGTAATCGCCGTCGAGTGGGTTGTAATAACCGTCCACAACGCCTTCATCCCAGAAACCGGCAAGGCCCTGCTCCGTGTCCGGCAGATCAAAACCATGTATCTCCGAGAAAAATGGATTTCGTTTGCCTGGCCATCCCTTTACACCTGCGGGAATATCCTCTTCACGGTATTCGATCCCTTTGGCAAGGCTTTCCTTGTATTGCGCAATGTGCAACCGGATTTCATCCCCGGTCACCACAAAAAACTTGTCCCATGCAGCGCAGGTATCCCGGCTGGTAGTGCCCCGGTTGGGGCCGTCCGGCACCAGCGGCCCCGACCAGAAGTCGAAACTGCCGTTGCTCCGGCCAAAGGTTTGTGTAGCTACCTTGAATTCACCTGCCGGTGTTTTTCCGCCCAGCCAGACCGCGCCTGCAAAAATAGAGGAGACTTCAGGTACCCCCGGCGGCACTTTGGGCACGACGTAACGGCCGTCGCTGCCATCCCACCAGACGTCGCCGGCGGAGTTCAAACGGGCTCTGACGTTATTAATGGCCTGGTCAATCGGGCTGACTGAATTGTCGCAGGACTGCCTGAAATTCAGCCGGTCCGGTCGTTGATTATTTGCGGGTTTTTTTCCGTGATCGGGATTGATATGGCTGTAGGCCGGCAAAACGGCCGCAAAACCAACCATGATCAATAGCCATCTTTTAATATAATACATGATATTCAGGTTTGACTTTAGGAATTAAAAGTTCAGATAGGCCCCCAGGAACATCCGTCTTGGAAGCGAATAAAAGTCAGGATTGATCAAAGCCCATTGATAAGAGATCAGGTAAGACTCCAGGCTTCTGTTCGAACCCGAAATATTCGCAATCTGATCCTGTCCCCTGGACGAGCGCAGGAAGCCGTCATCCTCAGCCGAGCCGGTGGCGGAATATACATTGATGATGTTCCGGCGATCCAGCAAATTGGAAATGCGGAAGAATACGTTCAACCCCAAACGGTTGCCGAGGTTGAAGTCCTTGTCCACCCGGAGGTTCAGGGTGAAGTTCCAGGGTTTCCGCGCGCCGTTGATCGCGCCTTTCAGGCCGGTTCCGCCCAATTCCAGCGGCGTTTGGTTCACGGTATAAGGCCTTCCCGAAACCCCCACAGCCTGCAGGTTGATCCCCGCATTGGCCAATATATCCGCGCCGAGGATTGAGGGGCCGGAATAGGTTTTGCCTTCGCCGTAACGATAATCCATTACCAGGTTAAAGCGGTGGCGTTCGTCGAAACTGAGCGGGAACAGGGTGCGCAAAACGCCGTTGTTGTTCAACCCGCGCTGCGAATTGGCATCCGAGCCTGTACCGTCCGCAAATTGCATGGTATAGTTGGCCTGCAGCGATACATTGCCGGTCCGGCGAAGGTCGTATTGCATGGAGAAACCTTTCACGGTTCCAAAGTCGATGTTGCCATAGGTGGTGTATTCGCCGACAACAGGAACCGGAAAAACAACCCTTGACTGGATCATGTCCCGCATTTCCTTGTAATAAGCGGAAATTTTAATGGCCGAGGATTGGGAAAGCACCTGGTTGAAACCGACTTCATAGTCAATCGTGCGCTCCGGCCTCAGCCTTGGGTTGTTCCGTATCCCGCTTCCACCTTCATAGAAGTAATAATAAGTAAACGGTGTAGCCAGCGTATTGGAAGCCGGCCGCTGTACCAGGATATCATAATGCGCAAAAAAGTTGGCATCCTTCGAGATCGGAAAAGAAAAAGCCAGACGGGGCATGATATTGACCTGGGTCTCGTAATCCTCAAAGGAGACGCTGGGGTCAAAATCCGGATCTTTGATAAAGTTCGGCGCCTCCCTGACGCGACTATCCTTGTAGTGAGGGAAGATCAGGCCTGAACGGATCCCTTCCAGGTTCTGCGGGCCGTTCACCGGCGTTCCGTCGCCTTTGTACCAGGTGTCTTCATCCCGGTAGGCGCGCACCTGGGTACTGTTTTCGGATACCAGGTAAACTTTATAATCGTCGCCGATATTGCCGGGTTTCTGACCGCCGTTCTCCGTGTGGAAATCACCCGCCCCCATGATCTCATAAAGGGAATAGATGTCCTTCGGAATGCTGGTATTGGCGTCGTACCGGTCTACCCGGACACCTATCCGGAAGATGATATCCTTGAAGGTGAACTTGTCTTGTATGAAAGCTGCGGAATAGATCGGCCGGTTGGGCGCAACCGGGAAGGTGCGCAGGCCGGTGGCCGGATCAACCGTAGTGAAAAAATCGTCAAAAGAGCCGTCGAAGCGGTTGCCCAGATAGTCATAACCAAAATACCCGAGCACACCCCGGTCGGTCAGTTCCTTGGCGGCAAACATATCCAGACTCAGTTGGTCCGGCGTCAGTCCGTCGATATTGACGTACTGGTCGAGGCTCATTCCCAGGGACTCCCTGACCTTTTTGTAAAACAGCAGGTCGTTGTCTGCCGACTGGGTAACTTTGAGCAAAGGGGTTTGCCCGAACCCGGGCAGATCGAAGGTGCCTACCGTGTCGGGCGCTGAAAGGTCCACGCCCTGCAGGTGGATATTGGCTTGCTGGCGGGCCAGCGTCCAGATATCGACAGGCGAAACGGTATAACTGCGGTTGACGCGTTGTTCGTAAAGAATACCCAACTGGATATTGTGGCGGCCTTTTTCCGAACCTCCGGGTACAAAGTCAAAGGCCGCATTGGCATTGAATATATAGGTTTCATTGTCTGCGTAGCCGGATGAATTGTACACCTGGCCGACGTTGGTGTGAAAGTTCCAGGAAGAACCGAAAATACCCAGGGTTCTGCCGTTGATGGCCACAAAGTCGTCGAGGGTAACCAGGCTCTGGCCGTTCAACTCCCGGTTATCGGTGAAGCCGTATTCCGGTTCGATCGTATTCAGTCCTTCTTCGTTGAGGAATCCAAGGACGTTGTTGTAGTTGGCAAGTACGCTGTTCTGGTAGGAAGGTTCGTAATTCCGCAATACCGAACGGTAACCGACATGAACGCCGTATGCGTTGCCCAGGGTGTCTTCTTCTTCGGCAAAGACCGGCACATAGTCTATATCGAACTTACCCAGGTAGCCGTATTCAAAGATGTTTTTCCGGTGCCGGTAGTCATAGGTTTCATTGTGGTTTTTTTCGTAACCGGCCTGGAGGGTGTAGGATGCGTTCTGGATGACGGAACTGTTCTTCGTACCGGTCGGGGCGCCGCCCAGGCGATGCCGGAACCGGAAGTTGCCCCTGTACGAATTACCGGTTCCCAACGGATTGTTGTGGCTGTTATAGAGGGTCCAGCCGCCGGGCGTGAAGCGGTTTTCCGCATTGGAATAATAACCGCTGAGGCTGACATCGATGGCGTCGCTGAAACGGGCGTCGAGTTTGGCGGTCAGGTTATAATCGGAGCTTTCTTCAAAAGGTTTGGCTTTGACAGGTTGGGCGTCTCCTGCCTGGATAAAATCCGCTGCTACAAGCCGGGTTCCGCCGACATTGACCAGCGGGTTGGCTTCCAGTTCGGCAAGCTTTTCATCCGTTACCCGGTATACAGGTACAGCGGGCGGGTCGTCGTCATCCCGGGAGTTGTAGCGCCCGGATACGCGAAAACCGAGGACCGAAACCCCTTTGCTGTTTTTGGCGATGGGGCCGCTCAGGTTGAAACCGAGCAGGTTTACGTTATAATCGTCAAAAAGGGTGGAGGTTTCCGCTTCAACCGAACCGGTGAATTGGCTGGATGGGCCTTTGGTCGTGATGGAAATGATCCCGCCGGTTACGTCGCCGTATTGGGCTTCCATCCCCCCGGTGATCACCTGGAGCTGTTCGATCTCCGTTTCAGGGATCAGGCTTCCCCTCACCCGGATGCCATCCACGTAATAATCGGTGGCGTTGGAACGCGACCCCCGGATCGTAACGGCGTCGCCTTCGTCGGCAGCGGAAAGCCCGGCCGAGGTGGCGGCAAGGGCATTGATGTTCCGGACGGGCAGGTTCCGGATCTGGTCGCTGGTGATAACCGAACCCGAAGTGGTGTTATCCTGTTCCACGAGCGGGTTCCGGTAGCTTTTCACCTCTACCCCCAGATCGAGGGTGACGCCTGACCCCATTTCAAGGTCAAGTTTGATGGCCTTTCCGGCCAACACGGTGATCCCTTCCATCCGCTGAGGTTGGTAACCGGTGTAACTGGCCTCCAGATCGTAGGTGCCCGGGTCAATATTCGAAAAACTGTAATTGCCGTCGACATCGGTTTCCGTGCCCTGGTACAGGTTTCCGTTTTTGTAAAGCACCACCGTGCCAAAAAGGACGGGCTCACCGGATTCCTTGTCAGTGACCTTGCCTGACAAGGAAGTCTGGGCAAATGCAACGGTAAAGGAAGCGGCGATAAAAAACAACAAGAGTAAAAAACGCTTCATATGAACGGTTTTAATAACAGTATAGGATATTGCAAAAGCAAAAATCGCGCAATGTTAAGCAAATTTAAAGCCTCCACCAAAATGATTTACGTCGCCGACAGGTCAAAACAGCCTGTCGGATCGAAAATAGTTGCAAGGGTGAAAGCGTTTTCTGAGACCTTATGTTAAACCGGAACGGGCACTCGCAAAGGTAATATTCCTGATTTTAAAATATATGGCAAATTTGTCCAAAAGTCAGGTTTTTAAAATTCTTGCTTTTTTGCCAAAAAAAATTATTCATTCGCTTGAGTTTACCAAAAAAGTCATATCTTTGCAATCGCTTTTGAGAAAATGATCTCGAAATAAGGTTTGAAATTAAGGATAAAGCGTTGTTTTGCAGCGATTTGTGTGTATTTGGACGCCGCTTGAAGGGGTAAAATGGTCAAACATGACCCGGACAGGCGCTCGTAATCCCTCAAATCAACTCCGGCGCCGCTGGCTGCCATCCGATCTCACCGGTTTTCCTGCTACAGGAACAGGGTTCTGTCCCGCAACAGCATTGAACCGGTACCGCTTTTGAGCCTGATCAGCCAGCATAGCTCAGTTGGTAG